>CAKZPA010000001.1 GCA_937138415.1 uncultured Nitrospiraceae bacterium
CTGCTTCTCACTGCTTCTCACTTCTTCTCGATCCTGATGTTCCGTGCCCCCCTCGCCTTCCGGAGAACCGTCGCATCACCCATGATCTTGCCCACGAGATTGACCTCACTCGCGGGCACCGGCTCCGGACCGCTGCTCATCGGCGTCGGCCCGAAAAAAATGGCGAGCGCATTGCCCGGCGGCCAATAGCCGATGTCTCCCACCCTCACGTCTTTCGTCGCCGTTTCGTCCAGAGGTATGCGCACCGGTATCTCGAAATAGAATTCGTCACCCCACTCGTGGGGTTTCGCTTCTATCGGCAGCACGGCGGAAATCGCACGCGCCGTCCTCGTATCGAGAAGCTCGGCATCCATGACGATGTCCCCCACGACAATCCTGATCGCTAGCATACCGAATGCCTTCCTCCCTTCAGCGGTCCTGCCGGCACCGGTGGGCCTTCCGCGGCATGCTTCAGATCGAGGAGAAAAGTCCTCGTCAGTTCCCTCATTCGCTTTTCCGGAAGCAGGACGCCCCCCGCGCTGCTCAGGACCCCGGAAAAAGTCTCCTTGCTCGTAACGACGACCCCGCCGCCTTTCTCTTCAAAAAAGAATTCGTGGAACGCGAACAATCCTTTCTTCTGTGCGGACCACACAACGCGGCTCTGCGGCACGACCTCGTGGATTTTAATGTGCACCTTGACCGGAAAGAGGAACGGCCGGAAGCGACACGTGATGTTCTTCCCGTCGATGAGACACGCGTCATCGTTCTCGATGTCACGCATGACCGAATTCCACTCCGTCCATCGTGCCAGATCGATGAACGTCTGCCAGACCTTCTCCATCGGCGCATGTATGAGTATGGATTCTTTGAGAATCACGCAGCCTCCGAGATCTTTTTTCTGCAGAATTGTATCACAACTTTCCTCTCCGGTGCGGGACGATGCCCCCTTTCACGATGAGAGTCGCTGTTATCGAACCGCCTGGCGGCGTTCCCTGCGGACAGCGAGAGACGCTCTGAACGGCAGGTTAATCTCTGTGCCGTCAACTACCCGGGTCGCGAATCTCCTTGCGCGGAACGATTGTTCGGGCATACAATATCCGGGCGGTGGAAAAAATAAAAATTGGTATCAGCTCCTGCCTCCTGGGCAACAATGTCCGCTACGACGGTGGGCACAAGTGGGACCGCTACATCACGGACACGCTCGGAATCTATTTCGAGTGGGTCCCGGTCTGTCCGGAGGTCGAATACGGACTTCCCGTGCCCAGAGAGGCCTTGCGTCTCGTCGGCGACCCCGACAACCCTCGACTCGTCACCGTCAGATCCGGTATCGACCACACCGACGGCATGCGCAGATGGGTCGATAAGAGACTGAAAGAATTGGAGGTGGAGGAGCTCTGCGGTTTTATCTTCAAGGCGAAATCGCCCAGTTCCGGCATCTCCGGCGTCAAAGTCTATACGCCGTCGGGCATGCCGAGCCGACGAGGAAGCGGTCTTTTCGGGGGAGCGTTCGTTCGGCACTTTCCCCAGGTTCCCGTGATTGACGACGGACGACTGCACGACCCGCCGCTGCGCGAGAATTTCGTCGAGAGAGTGTTCCTCTGCCGGAGATGGAAAGATTTCTCGAAAAACGAACCCTCGGTGAAAGACCTTGTGGACTTCCATACGTCCCACAAACTCTTGATCATGGCGCATAGTCCGAAACACTTGAGCGTGCTGGGACGTCTCGTCGCGGAAGCGAAACGCTATGAACGGAAAGAACTCCTTTCGCGCTACGCGCAGATTCTCACAGAAGCACTCCAGTTGATCGCCACGGTCAAAAAGAATACGAACGTCCTCCTTCACATCATCGGTTTTTTCAAGAAGAGCCTCTCTCCCGATGACCGGCGCGAGCTCGTCGAGATCACCGAGCAGTACCATAGGAGGTACGTACCGCTGATCGTCCCGCTCGTTCTCATCAATCACTATGTAAAAAAATTGAATGACCCGTATCTGCAGAAGCAGTACTACCTCAACCCGCATCCTATGGAACTGATGTTGAGGAACCATGTGTAAAGATGGCTGTTCACCACAACGTGGTTGTGGCGAGAGCGCTCACCGGCCAGGTGAGTACCACTTTTTCAGGAGGCTTTCCCATGCGCATTCTTTTGTCGTCCATCGGTAGCTTGTTTCTCGTCGCCGCGCTCGCCGGGTCAGGGATCTGTGCCGGAGACGAGGCGGTCATCGCGAAAATCGGTGACAGAAAGATCACGCTCTCGGAGTTCAAGAGGATCATCGATTATTTCGATGTCGACCGTCAGAAAATGCTCGAGTCGAACCCCCAGCTGAAAGAGACTGTTTTGAAGCAATTCGTCCAGAGCATTGTCATATCCGATCTGGCGAAGGAAAAAGGGTTCGACAAGAACAAGGAGATCAAAGAACAGCTTCAATTCTTCTCCGACAATTTCATCGCGAACGAGTATCTGAAGCGAGAGGTCGCCGCAAAGATATCCATTTCTGACGACGAGCTGAAAACATACTATGACACCCACGCAGAGGAATTCAAAACGCCGGAAATGGTCAAGGCCCGTCACATTCTCGTGAAAGTGGACGCGTCGGCTCCTGATGACGACAAGAAGAAGGCGAGGGAAAAGGCAGATTCTCTCCTGAAAAAGATCAAGGAGGGGGAGGACTTCGCCAAACTGGCATCGGACGTATCCGACGATCCGGGATCGAAGTCGCGAGGCGGCGATCTCGGCTTTTTCCCGAAAGGGCGAATGGTGAAGCCCTTCGAGGACGCGGCATTCGCGCTCAACGTCGGCGATGTGAGCGGCATCGTCGAGACGCAGTTTGGGTATCACATTATCAAAGTCGAGGAAAAAAAAGAGGCAGCAACGGAACCCTTCGACGCCGTCAAAGAGAGGTTGAAACAGAGATTGCTTCAGGAGCGCACGAGGAAAGAGGTCGCGGATTTCATCGAAAAAGCGATGCGGGACGCAAAAACCGAATTGTTTCCCGATGCCCTGACGGGAGAGAAACAGTAAGCGTACTTTTCACCATCCGATGATGAGCCCCGAGACGTCGGGGCTCATCGCGTTTCCTCCCAAAACGTGCACGGCGCTCGGATTCACTTCCTCGCCGCTTCCTTTATCAATGCCTGCCCGATGACGTTCCTCTGGATCTGGTTCGTCCCCTCGTAGATTTGGAGAATCTTCGCATCGCGCATCATCTTTTCGACCGGGTATTCCTTCATGTAACCGGACCCTCCCATCACCTGAACCGCGTTCGTCGTCACCTTCATGGCCATGTCGGTCGCGAAGACCTTCGCCATCGCCGACGCTTTTGAAACATCCTTGGCGCCCGAGTCCATGTATCTGGCGACCGCGTACACGAGCGCCCGTGCCGCTTCGATCTCGGTTGCCATGTCGGCAAGCATGTGCTGAACCGCCTGGAAACTGATGATCGGATGTCCGAACTGGACGCGCTTGCGGGCGAACCTCACCGCCTCGTCAAACGCTCCCTGCGCGATTCCGACTCCCTGCGCGCCGACTCCGACCCTCGCATTGTCCAGGGTCTTCATCGCGACGATGAACCCGCTACCTTCTTTCCCGATGATATTTTCGCGGGGAATCCGGCAATTGTCGAATATCAACTCTCGGGTCGACGATGCACGAATTCCCATTTTCTTCTCCTTCTTTCCGAACAGGAAGCCGGGCGTGCCTTTCTCGACGATGAAAGCGGAGGCTCCCCGCGCCCCTTTCGCCTTGTCGGTCAACGCAATGATCGTATAGATGTCCGCTTCCCCGCCGTTCGTAATCCACTGTTTCGTCCCGTTCAAAACGTACTCGTCATTGTCGAGCCGTGCCGTCGTTTGAATGCCGCCCGCATCACTTCCCGCGTTCGGCTCCGTCAGACCGAATGCGACCAGTCGCCTGCCGACGGCGATATCGGGCAGATATTTCTTTTTCTGCTCCTCCGATCCGAAGAGCAGAATGGGATACGTTCCGAGTGCGTTCGCTGCGTACGTCGTCGCGACACCCAAACATGCCCGCGACAGTTCCTCGACGGCCAGACACAGTTCGAGCGCTCCCTTACCGAGTCCGCCGTATTCTTCCGGAATGAAGAGCGCAAAGAGATCGGCCTGCGCCAGCACCTTCATAATCTCCCAGGGGAACTCTTCCTTCTCGTCCAGCTCGGCCCTCACCGGAACGACTTTCTCGTCAGCAATCTGCCTCGCGAGATCCCGTATCATGATCTGGTCATCGTTCAAAAAATAGTCCATTCTCCCTCCTCCGCGTTCGGACAGTGCGTTATGGGACTTAATTCTACCATTATCGGATTGTCGTTTTAAATACGAAAATAGCCCTTCTCGTTGTTCCTCGCACGGGGGAAGTCAGTACAGTGGGGTGAGAAAAAGGGGGTTACGGAGCGTCTACGATCTTCAAACCGGCAAGCAGCGACGACCGTGCATCGTCGTCGGTCGACCAAACCACCTTTGCGTGCACGTTTCTCTCATCGAGTGTGACCTGCACCTCGTCGCCGGCCGAAAGAGGCGCCCCATCGAATATTTTCACGCAGAGACCGCTCCCGGAGAGGTCCACAGTGCAGGCCCGAAGATGTTGGCCCCGGTATGTCATCGAGAGAGGAGTCTCTGCCTTCCGGCGCTCCTCTCTCCTCTTCTCTGGTCCGTATTTCCCGCTGAGAGCACGCCGCAATACGGGCACGGCTTGAACCTCTCGACAGATGCGCTGTACGAGTCTTTCCTGCATTGAGGACACGTCAGACGCAAGATCACACCGTGACCCCTCCCGGCCAATGGTTTCGCAAAGATACCGCGCTTTCTCACGAACACAGAGTCACATCCCTTTTACACGAAACGACGTTTTTTTGCAATAACCTTTTAGGATGAAACGGCAGAGAATTTAGTTTGAACGCGGTCGCAACTTTCGTTTTAAACCCTCAGATGTTTCCCGGCCAGATACGATGGGAATAGAGAGCGAGCTGCAAGCGGTCGGACACACCGACCTTCTTGAAAATGCGGTTGCAGTGAGATTTGACCGTCTGCTCGGTAATCGCAAGCTTCTGCGCTATTTCCTTGTTTCGGTACCCGTGGCATATGAGCGCCACGATCTCCTTCTCCTTCTTCGTCAGATCGATCCTGCGATCCGTGTGCGTCATCGTGTAGAGGACATCCTTCATCAGCTTACGATCGATCCACAACTCTCCCGCCACAACTACCTTTATCGCTTTTCTGAGGGCACCGGCGTCGGCATCGGGGGGGAGAATCCCGGAGACGCCTCTCATGAGCAGCTCGGGCAGGCACCTCTCTGACTCGGAAAATGACGCCCGATCTCCGATGAGAAGAACCTTCGACGTCGACTCCCCGGGCAAGTCGATCGGAAAAAAGCGAAAAATCTTGAAATCTGCGAGGATGACGTCCGGCTCCAGTTTGAGTATCTCGCCGAGGTCTCCCCCCTCGTCGAAGATACCGATCACATCGATGCCGTCGTCGTCCCGAAAAAGCTTCTTGATCCCTTCGCCGAGGAGGTAACTGTGGCACCCTATCGCGACGCGGATTGGCATGTCACATCAGCCGACGGTCATTCCTCAAAGTAGGTCGCGGATGCCGTTTCCGATTCCCACACCGTGACACCGGAGAGCGTCACGTTCGTGTCGAGGAGCTTCTTCTTGAGCGAGTCGTAGATCCACTTCGCGATATTCTCCGAAGACGGATTCTTTTCCGTAAAAGGAAAGACGTCGTTCAGGAAACCGTGATCGAGGGGCTCTAGGACCTCGTCGGTCAAGCGTTTCAATTCGTGGAAATCGATCGCGAGGTCGACATCATTGAGCTTCTCCGCCATGACGTAAACCTGCACTTTCCAGTTATGGCCGTGAAGCTTTTCGCAATGCCCTCTGTACCCTCTCAGTTGATGCGCTGCAGAGAAGTGCGTTTCGATCATCAATTCAAACATTCGCGACCTCAGGCTTTCTTGCGAAAGATCGATATGTACGGCAAATTGCGATACTTATTGTCATAGTCGAGACCGTACCCCACGACGTAGTGGTTCGGAATCACGTATCCCACGTAATCCAGCGGCACGTCGACCTCTCTCCGTTCCTTCTTATCGAGAAGAGCGCATATCTTAAGGCTCAGCGGAGCGCGCGCGAGGATCCTCTCCCGGATGTGATTGAGCGTTATGCCGGTATCGACGATGTCGTCGACGAGGAGGACATCCTTGTCCGAGAGGTCTTCGCGAACGTCGTAGTAGATCTTCACCTCGCCCGTCGTCTGCGACTTCACGTAACTCGATGCGATGATGAAATCGAGCATCAACGGCACCTCTATGGACCGCACGAGATCGGGGAAGAACATGAAGGATCCCTTCAGAATTCCCACCGCGAGCAGATTCTTCCCCGCATAATCCCGCGAAATAGCCCTTGCGAGTTCGCCTACTTTTGTCTGGATCTGACCTGCGCTCAGGAACGGCTTTCCGACGATCACATTACTCCTCATCATCGACGACAGGGAATGCAATGAATAATTTCATGTATTATCGTCGATTTATCCTGAAATGGCAAGATCGCGCTGCTTCCGGGAGAACCCCCGCGTTCGACGCCCCGAGGAGGGCGGAAGCCCGATGGTATAATAGAAACACGGGTATTTATGCCGATTACGCTCTGCCATACCTCCTCCTCGCAGAGAGATTCGACCGCCTGCCTTTTCTCGAAAGCGACGGACATACTACGCGGTCCGGACTACTCGAAAATCCTCTACCTCGCGCCCGATCCACCGATGCTCCGACATGCGGAGAGGATATTTCGCTCGATCGCCGGGGATTGCTATATCCCGCCGGTCATGGTGACGATACCGCAGCTTGCGAGGAGACTTTTCTCCTGGCACGGAGACCGCAATCTCGTTCCGGACGTTCTCATTCCCGCAATACTTTCGGTTGTGTCCGGGGAGACCCTTGGTTACTCGTGCCATATCGCGCATGTATGGCGAGAACTCGCACGGGAATATCCCGGCAGAGATGTCAGTGGCATCTCTACCGAAATCCGTTCAGTGTTCGCGCGCTGCGGGATACCGGACAATGTGACTACGCGGGCAATGAAGGCGCTGGAGGTGGTTCAGAACTATCGCGACAGGCTCCTCGCGATCGGTGCCGCCGACGAACATGACGCCATTGGCGCATGTCCGTCGCTCGTGAGAAATGGGAAGATCGATTACGATGTCCTCATCGTCGACGGCTTTGTCGAACCCTCCAAAGGAGAGGAGGAGATCATCGCGGCACTGATCGGGAATGCACGCGAAACGCTCATCTCTCTGCCGGGAATATCTGATTATTCTTCTCTATCAAGTAGATATAGTGATTTCATCAACAGATACGTTATATCTCAAACAGTTTTTTTGGAGCCCCCCGAAGAGACGATACGCCTCGCGTATTGCGCGTATCCGGGCGTGGAGGAGGAAGTCGAGGGTATCGCGCGGGACATTAAGCACCGGTACCTCTCGGGAGGCCTTTCCGATCTTGACCGGGTTCTCGTCGTCTTCCCGGAATTGAAAGGGTACGAGGCCATGGTGCCGCGCATCTTCAGGAAATACGGCATCCCGTTTTCTCTTCAATCGGAAAAGGCGCTCGCCGAGATGAGACCGTTCGACGATCTTCTCTCCCTGCTCGATTCCGTATCGGATGATTATCCCCGACTCGAATTTTCACAGTTTCTCGCTTCTCCTTTTTTCAGAAAACTCCCATCCGTTCTGAGAGAATTCGTCCCCTCTCTCAGCATCGCCTCCGCGTTCGCCAAAGGGAAAGCGCAATGGGAGTCCCTCGTCAGGAACAGCGAAGAGAGAACGAAGACGTACACCACCACGCGGGAGGCGTCTCCCACGATCGCGAGAGATCTCGCGAAAGTATTCAGGAAACTCTCGCGCGTCGAATCCATGAGGTCGTCCGCTCCATTCGGCGCCATCGCTGAATCCATCACGCGACTGCTGACCGACTTGGATTTCGACCCCGGCCATTTGCCCGCCGAGGGGAAGGAACACGTGCTCGAGTTGCTCGCGCGACTCCCCATCATGGACGTTTTTTCCGGCGGCCGGCCGGTAACCCTCCGTTTCTTTACGGAGGTATTACGGCATTGCCTCATGAGTACGAGCGTTTCCTTTGCCGATACCCCCGGTGTGCGCGTCCTGCGCTTTGCGGACGCACAGGGTTGCGATGCGGACGTCGTCTACTTCGGGGGGCTGAGAGACGGTGACTTTCCTTCCCAACCGGATATCGACCACTTCTTGCCGGACAGTGTCAGGACGGAGCTCGGCCTCATGAATCTTCAGAAGAGGCTCGTTCTCCAGAAAGCGATGTTTCGCCGCCTGCTCTCCGTGGCGAAACACTATTCTTTGAGCTATGCGATGATGGACGGGGACAGGCGCTATCTGCCATCCTCGTTCCTCGCGCGAAACGAGGCGCTCTCGCTCCCTTCCTACGGGATTCTCTCGAGGGAAGAGGTACTCCTCTCGAAGCACTCCGGTGAACACGGTCCGTCGATCTCGGAAATCACCGGCATGAAAAACCGTCGCATACAGTCGTTGTTCGGGAAGAACTCCGCTCTGCGCGTCACGGACATCGATAGCTACCGTGCGTGCCCGCGAAAATTCTTCATCGAAAACGTCCTCGCACTGAAGCCGATCGAGATCGCGACATTCGAGGTGGAAGCGGCCCTTCTCGGAACCATTCTGCACAGAATTATGCAAGCGCTCGTGAGGGGACCACTCCCGGACTATGAGACGCTTTGGCTGCGCACCGACGAAATACTGCGCGACATCCTCGCTCATGTCCATGTCGATGAATACTGGAAGGCCGTCCTGAGAGAAACCATGCGCAGGGTGCTCCCTGAAATCTGCGCAATAGAACGTGACATTGCAGAGGAGGGGTACGTCTTCATGGCCTCTGAACTCTCTCTGACCGGCGAAGTTCTCCCGGGTGTTACCCTCACGGGGAAAATAGACCGCGTCGATAGGAAAGTCGATAGGCATAAAAGGAGCGACGTTCGCGTCCTCGGGGATGAACAGACGACCGGAGACGTCCCGTCACCGAGCGACAACGCAACCGTCCAACTTCTCGACTACAAAACCGGCGCGTACCAGCTGAGCGGCAAGCAGATCCGGGAACTGGGGAGCACGCTCCAGTTGCCTCTCTATGCGGTTTTGTTGAAACAGCAGGGGTTCGTCGTCGAGCGCGCCGGCATCTATTCCCTAAAAGACCTGTCCTTGACGTGGATCCCGAACCGTGACGACCGAAGAGCCGGATGCACGATGGACGACTATGGAACAGCCGGCCTCGCCTTTCTGAAAACGACCGTCGAGCAGATGCGTCGCGGGGAATTTCGTGCTGTTCCGTTGACGGAACAGACGTGCAGAAACTGCCCGGAACGGCCGTACTGCCCGTTCATACAAAAACCGACGGCATGACGTGAGGATCGAGAAGATGGAACAGTACCTGCACGCTCGAAAGAGCGTCATGATCTCTTCGCCGGCTGGATCGGGAAAGACCGAAAAGCTCGCGCGACGCTACGTCGCGCTGCTCGCAAGCGGATCGCGCATCGAACACATCCTCGCCATCACGTTTACGGATAAGGCGGCGGCCGAAATGAAGGAGCGGATTTTGAGCATCATCGAAGCCGAGTTCCCCGAACTTTTCTCCCAGGTCCGGGACAAGATACCCTTCATGAGAATCTCGACCATTCACTCTTTCTGCCTGAAGCTCCTCAAGCGCTTCGCCATGGAGCTCGGGATAGATCCCACGATAGAGGTTCTGGACGAGTTCGCCGCGTCGACCCTCTGGACCGAAGCGGTGTACGAATGCCTCATGGAAGAGCGCGATCGCCCCGACCTCTTCTTCTCGATGATCACGAACAGAGGAGTGAAAGGGTGGGACAGCGTCCTGAGAATCGTCCACGAACTCCATGAGATGAGGCCATTTCCGGAACTGCTGGTCAGGGAACAGCATCCGGTGGGCGAGGAGGAAAAGAACATTCTCTCTCTCTACGCGAGGTGCCTCGATCGCTACACCGAAAAAAAGCGCGCGAAACGATGGGTCGACTTCGACGATATCGAGATCCTCGCGTACGAAGCACTCGTGAATAATCCGGAGTGGCACAACATCCTCTACTCGTTCGATGAACACACCGACCACATCCTCGTCGACGAGTTTCAGGATACGAGTTCGCTCCAGTGGAAGATCATCGACAAATTGACGGAGGAATGGCGTTCCGGCATCGGTTCGAAAAGAGAGCGGGGCAAAGTTCCGACCCTCTTCCTCGTCGGCGACGAAAAACAATCCATTTACCTGTTCCGGGGGGCGAATGTCGGTCTCTTCCACGAGGTTAAGCAGAAACTCGCTGCGTGGCTCGGCGAGGAGTTCCACTTCGAGGCGATCAAGGAAAATTACCGGAGTCTCACCGGGATCGTCGATTTCGTCAACGAGCTTTTCGGTCGCCTCATGCCGACTGGAATCTCCGAACCCTGGCGTGTGACGTATTCTCCGTTCGAAGCGACGCGGGATGGGTCGGGACGTGTCGAACTGATTCTCCTCGACGGTGACGAGGGCGAGGGCATGAGAAAGAAACGAGAGCGCGAAGCATCGGTTCTGGCGCGGAGAATAGCTTCGCTGAACAACGACTACGAAATATGGGAACACGCGGAAAAAAGGAAATGCCGATACGGCGACATGGCCATCCTCCTCAGGAGACGGACATACCTCCCGGTGTACGAAGATGCGTTGCGGCGCCATGGCATCCCGTTCCTCGTCGTGAAGGGAATCGGTTTCTATGACGAGCCGGAAGTCGCGATGCTGCGGGAGCTCCTCTTCTTCCTCGTCGACCCGCGCGACGACTACAGCCTTTTCTGCGTGCTCCGTTCGCCGCTCTTCGCTATCGACTATCCGACAGTGTTCGCGACGGCCGGTCAGCGGAAAGGAGACCCCCTCTTCCGGAGGATCGCGACGAGCAAGAACAGGAACGTCCTCGGAGCGCACCGTCTCTTATCGACTTGGCTCGAGAAATCCGAATGGTTTCCGCTCGCTGTCGTTCTCGAAGATGCGTTGACCGAGACGGGAGCCTGGCGGTATGTTCGCGATCGCCAGAGACACGCGAACGTCAGGAAGTTCATTTCGCTCGTCGAAGGATACGAGTCGCGGGGCCTCTCCCGTCTCGCGATACGGGAGAAACTCATCCATTCGCGAACGCGGGAAGAGTCGAAGGCTCACGTCAGCGCCGAGGGAATGAACGCGGTCCAGATCATGACCGTCCATGCCGCGAAAGGCCTCCAGTTTCCGATGGTTTTTCTGCCCGCACTCGATGAAGACAGCACTCCTCGGAGCGGCCCGCTCGTCATTCATGAAAATGGCGACCTCATCGCACTTGCCTACGAGGACGACGCGCGGAGGAGAAGAGAGAGCCATCACTTTCGCGCGAGGAAGGAGAAAGAACTCGAAGAAGAAAAGAGACTCTTCTACGTTGCCGTCACGAGAGCACAGGATTTCCTATGCATGACCGGGGTGCGGGGGTCGGGGAAGCCGCGGACCAGCCGGCTGACCTCTATTCTGGAGAACCGAGAACACCTGAACTCGCTGACGATTCTGACGGAGGCTGACGTCGATGCGCTCTGCCGAAAGACCGCGCACGTCGGTGCCGGAGAATCGCCGCCGCAGCGAACGGCGCCATCTCTGCACTTTCCCGGTCCGATCTCATACACGCCCCCTCTCCGCTGGCAGGACGTGACCGAAGATCTGAACATTCGCGCCACGCACGGCGATGATTGGGTATTGATCGGGAGAGTGTTTCACACACTCTTCGAGGAACTTTCGAAAGGCATTACGTCCCCCGCGAATCTGCCGTCAAGGATCAAGATTCTTTTCGGGAGGGAACTTGCCGATGAAAAGAAGATCGCGCGTCTTCTTCGCACCGTCCTCGACGATTTTACGAAACTCGAGACATCCGGCTATCTCGCGGACATTATCCTTCCTTCCCGCGATGCCTTCGCCGAGATTCCCTTCGTCCTCCGGAAAGAGACGACTGTCTACAGGGGGAGGATCGACAGGATTCTCTTCAGGGACGCGATCGCGCACATCTACGATTACAAGACCTACCCCATCGACCGCAGGGAGCTCCCTCACCTGATCGACCGCTACCGTTTTCAGATGGACATCTACCTGGAGGCCGCGGAAAAAATATTTTCTCTTCCGGCAAAAGCCTACCTCCTCTTCACCCACCTCCCGCTCTTAGTGGAGATGTAGAGCCATGAGCGTGGTGCCGCGATGAAGAGCGACGGACCCCTGCTTCTCGTTCACGGCGGTGCAGGATTTCGCAAACCGCGGAAAAGAGCGCTCGAACAGCTCTCCGCCGCGTTGACATCTGGTTTTCGTCGTCTATTCGAGGGCGGGACGGCGCTCGACGCGGTGACAGAATCCGTGAAGAGGCTGGAAGACTCGGGAGCGTTCAACGCAGGGATGGGAGGAACCCCTCAGCTGGACGGCGTGAGGAGACTCGATGCAGCCGTGATGGACGGGTCGAATCTCCAGGCCGGATCCGTCATCAACCTCGAGGGGGTACGAAATCCCATCCTGGCCGCGAGAATCGTCATGGAACTCCCCCATGTCACACTCACCAATACCGGCGCGAGAAGGATCGCGGACGCACACCACCTCATCCCTCTCCCCGAAGGAGACGCACGGTTTCGCAGCCGACGTCAGCGGCTAAAAAAGCAAGGCGACACCGCCGCGCACCTCTACGCGCGGTATTTCTCGACCGTCGGCGCCGTCGCTCGTGACCGATGTGGAAACCTCGCGGTCGCGACATCGACCGGTGGGGTTCCCCAGATGCTGCCCGGCCGCGTCGGCGACACCCCCCTCATCGGCGCAGGCCTCTACGCGGACAATTCCCTCGGCGCTGTCGCGTGCACCGGCATCGGCGAGTTCATCATCAGACTCGTCCTCGCCAAAGAGATTTGCATGAGTATGCGGCGCCTCACCCCTCTCCGCGCAGCGGAGCGTTCTCTCCGGAAACTCCTCCGCCTCGGGGGCCACGCGGGAGTCATCGTGCTCAATCGCCATGGCACGTTTTCGATCCTGCATACGACAGAGTTCATGCCATCCGGATTCGCGACGAAAAAAGGCATCGTCGTCAATCCCGCTTTCCACCGCATCCGGTAATCGACCATAGAAAAAGGGACGAGCATAAGGAGGCACTTACCCTTCGACAGGCTCAGGGAAACAAGGCGCCGCCAAAAAAGAGAGAGTGCGTTCTCGACCATCGGACCGTCCATACAAAAAAAGGCAAGAACTATCTCCTGCTCGTTTCCTTCCAAAGAGCCATCGAAGAAGCGCTCTCACGATCCGCCGCCCTCTCGCGCGGCGGCGAGTTGTCCGCATGCCGCCAGGATGTCCTGCCCCCGGCTTTCGCGAATGAGCGTCCTCACCTTGTGACGCATGAGAATCGCCTGGAACGCGAGGACCCGTTCACTCGGCGGCCTCCTGAAGTCGCAGCCAGGAAACGGGTTCAACGGTATCAGATTCACTTTACAGCGGATGCCGGCGAGCAATGTCACGAGTCTTCGCGCGTCCTCGGGAAAATCGTTGACGCCGTCCATCATGACGTATTCGATTGTAATCCTCCTCCCGCGCGATAACGGGAATTTGCGGCACGCCCCGAGGAGCATTCTGAGAGGGTATCGCTTGTTGACCGGCATGATCCGGTTCCTCACCTCGTCGGTCGTCGCATTGAGGGAAATAGCGAGGTTTACCTCAGGTGCTCTCTCGCTCAAGGCCGCAATTCCAGGCACGATACCCGCCGTCGATACCGTTATCCTCCTCTTCGAGATCCCGATAAAATCGACCATCCTCCAGAGGGCGTCTATCACTTCGTCGCAATTCGCGAGCGGTTCCCCCATGCCCATGAGAACGACGTTCGTGACCCGCTCCGGAAAGATCATCCGGTTGACGGCGATGACCTGATCGACGATCTCGTACGCCTTGAGGTTTCGTCGTAACCCGAGGGCACCGGTCCGGCAAAAACGGCATGCCATTGCGCACCCCACCTGAGAAGACACGCAGAGTGTTCTCCGTCCCCCCTCCGGTATGAGCACCGCTTCGATCGCGGCGTCATCCTCGAGCCCAAAGAGAAATTTTTCCGTCCCGTCCGATGATCGAACCCGATCGTCCAGCCTCAGGTTGCTGATGAAGGCTCTATCCCGAATCGTGGCGCGGAGACCGAGGGAAAACTCGGTGAGTTCGTCCATATCGGCCGCGCCGTGTCGGTATAACCTCAGGATGAGCTGGTGTGCACGATACCTCGGGAGATCGAGACTGCGGATAAATCCTTCGATGCCAGTCTTATCGAGAGATTTTAAATTTATGTTCTTCAATAACAGATGATTGTGCAGTATACCTTAAAGTATTACTTTATACTTATTCTTCGGTTTTCCTCTGTCGCGCTTGCCGTATTTTCAGGATCGTATCCTCGTAAATATCTTTTCTCTCCGGATTCAAGCGAAGAGCGGTGAGAACCAGCTCTTCGGCCTCAGACAGCCGTTCCCCTTTGACGTAGTACAGCCATGCAAGGTTATTGTACGCGTCAGCGTTCTGCGGGGCTTTATCGATCGCCTTCCTGTAGTAACGCTCTGCCTCCGGGTACTCACCTTTCAAAAAATGGATATTTCCCATGTAGAGGAAGGCGACAGGAAGTTTCTTCGAAGCCGTAACGTATTCGTTCAGTGCGTTGTCGTATTCCCCGTTCCGCTCGTACGCGACGCCCAGATTCAAATGTTCTTCGGGACTCAAGGGATCGTCGAGGACAATAATTCTGGGGAACGAGCATCCACTCATAGTCATCGTAAGGAAAAGAGCGAATAACAAGCACAATAGCGAGGAGAGAATTTCCGCACGATTGCTCTTCACGGCTCTGCGATCAGGAGCGTCCAGTAGCCGGTCTTCTCCCAGGCCGGGAGAAACTCCTTCCAGGTAATCAGTCTATGCGGATGTTTCCCCGAGTGCGCCACAACGCCGTCGTCCGCGTACCCCGTCACGACCATATAATGATTCCTTTGAAAAAAAGAGAAGCCCAAATCGACAAGGACGATGAGGGGGCGCCCGGCGTCTATCGTCCGCACCAACACACCCCTGTCTCCCCTCACTTGCTCCGTCACCAGGCCCTTCCCCCGGGCATATTCCACCATATCCAGGGTGAGAGTCCCACGGGCCGATTTACTGAAGATCGCGCCCGCGACCTCATCCGGTTCTACCGTCACGTTCCAGAACCTCAGCACACTCGCCATCGCTGCGGGGCCGCACTGAAACTCCTCCTGCGGGTAGAACGGCACATCGAAAATAACACGAGCGTTGTGCGTCTTGATGCGCTGTGGCGTGGCCGCACACGAGAGCGCAACCGTCAAGGCCACACAAAGTACGAGGAGACGGTTCGCTCTCGACACGAGCCCCTGGTGGCTGCGAGGCAGCTCCTTGCACAATTGACCCCTCCGAGCCGTATGATGGTTCGGCACGATCACCATGACACCTTCGCACCGTTCCGCTGTATTACCAAATCCGAAAAATACCGCCCTTTTCCGCGCATCTCCCTCTTCATGCGAAGTGGGGAGATGCGCATTCGATTGGATCTATCGCGTGACGATGACTTTATGCCCCGTCAACTTCAGGATAACGATAACGAGAATGACGATGACGAGCAGTGCGATGATTGCTCCCAGAGCGTCAGCCTGCCCGATCCTGAGATCGTCGAGTTGAAGGGCGATCTGATGAATCTGCTGATCGCTCATAGAAGCGAGCCGTTGCTCGATCTCTCCGGGAGTCAGTCCCATCTGTCCAAGCCGTTCGCTCACTGCTTTCATTTCGAGAACCTGACGGATCTTTTGGATGTCCGCTCCTCTCTCGACGGTCGCGAGCTTCATGACTTCGGACGGCGCAAGGGCTGCCTCTCCGCGCGGCACGATGCTCAGGAGAAACACCACGATCACGAGATACCACGAAATGCTTTTCATGAAGGGGATCCTCATTGTTTCACCTCCTTTCTCACGAGATGACTCATTACAGATATATGTGACCACGCCAGGCTATCTGACTGCCGGCATAGTTCCGAGAATGTATTTCAGATCTTCGTCCTCGAGCCTGATTCCGACGCCCGCGTATCCCCCGCGCCACTTTCTGTTCAAAATATTGTCGACACCTGCCGACACGAAGAGGTTTTTGAAAATGAAGTAATCGACGCCGGCCTTCATGTGCGGGTTCTTTGCCGACTCCTCGTTGTTCGAGAAATCCCAGGCATCGATCGCAATCCTTCCCCGATCCCCGTCGAAGAAATAGTCGGCACCCGCCCCGAACGTGTTTTCCGTCAAACCGAGGCGCAGGGCCACGTCCCTGTACCGCATCGCGTACTGGGCCGTGAACTCTATCTCCTGTTTCGTCTCCTCTTCCTTCTTCCGGGTCGTGACACCGTCGATCGTGGTCACCGTCTCGGTCGTTCTCACCTTCCCCAGTGGGTCCCCCACGACGCCGAGGATATAGTACCGCTCGGGCCGTGGCTGGAGGGTGAGGCTGAAGTAGCCTTTTCCGTCTTTCACTTTGCTCAGGTATTCCGCCTGAAAGGCGATGAACGTCTTGAACCGCTCGATCGCCCCAAAGGTCTTCTCCACGCCCGCCGCGGCCTTGTTGATGTTCTCATAGAGCCGCTCATCCTTCACGAGCTTTCCGAGCGTCCCCTCCCCTTCATCGATGTGTTTCGTGATCCTGTCGAGCGACTCCACCGTACTTTTGAGGGCCGGCTTATTCTCTTCGATCATCTCCCTCAGTTCCCTCGTCGCACTGTTCAGGTTCGCGATGAGCGCCGGTCCGTCCGCTTTCAGGTTGGCCGAGAAGTCACGCAGATTCCCCACGGTGTCGCTGACTGGCCCTTTATTCTTCTCCACGAGGTCGCTCAGCGACGCCGTGAGCGTCTTAATATTGTCCAGTACGTTCCTCAATTTTTCGTCATTGACGATAATCGTTTCGTTGAGGTTCGCCGTCACGCGACTCAAGTTGTTCACCGTCTCCCTCAACGAGCGTTTCGCCTCCTCGGTCCCGAGTGCATCATTGAGCGAACTCACGAGCGTGCTGATATTCTCGGAGACACTCGAGAGCTTCTTGACCATATCGTCAATGTCCACGAGCTCCACAACCTGCCCTATCGTATCGCCATCCTTCAGTGGTGGCTCAATCGAGCCCGGCTTGACCTCAAGGTACTTGTCCCCCAAAAGTCCCGTCGCCTTAATGGCGGCGCTCGCGTCGCTGAACAGGCGAATCCCTTTCTGAACGCGGATTGACACCTTCGCCATTCCCTTTTCCAGCGAGATCTTCTCGATAACACCCGCGTCGACGCCGGCTATCTTTATTTTCGTCTTCTCCTCGAGGCCGGCGATGTTCTTGAAGTATATGTGGTAGACATCCCCTTGTTCTCTCATCCAGTAGATGCCTCCGACCTTGAACGTCATGAACGCCAAAATTGCGATAACCAAGACGGCGAATGCACCGACCTTAAGCTCTGTTGACAACCCTCTCATGGTGAACTCCTTCTATCTTGATTGGCCCCGTTGCGCTCCCCGTGATAAATTGCCTCACGACAGGATTCGCCGTATTCTTGATCTCTTCGGGCGAACCCGTTTCGATGATTTGCCCCTCGTACAGCATTGCGATACGGTCAGCAATCTTGTACGCGCTGTTCATGTCGTGCGTTATGGCCACACTCGTCACCGAGAGTCTCTTTTTCATCTCGATAATCAAGTCGTTGATCGCGTCAGCCATGATGGGATCGAGACCCGTCGTCGGTTCATCGTACAGCAGGATTTCCGGCTCGTGGGCGATGGCTCGCGCCAGACCGACTCGCTTCTTCATGCCGCCTGACAGCGCTGCCGGCATAAGATCCTCGACCC
Source organism: uncultured Nitrospiraceae bacterium (assembly GCA_937138415.1). Lineage (GTDB taxonomy): Bacteria > Nitrospirota > Thermodesulfovibrionia > Thermodesulfovibrionales > SM23-35 > JALHSV01. Next base: position 17,927 of record CAKZPA010000001.1, read on the forward strand.
CGCTCAATCCGACCAATTTCAGTTTCTCTGCAGCGATCGCCCTCGCTTCCCTTTCCGACAATTTCCGCTCTCTGAGAATGCCGAATGCAACATTTTCCCAGACCGGCATCGAATCGAAAAGAGCCGACATCTGGAACAGCATACCAAATTTCTTCCGAACGTCATAGAGTTCGCGTTCCGAGAGTGTCGTCAGATCGACGCCCTTGATCAACACTTTCCCCGTATCCGGTCTTAGGATCCCGATGATGTGCTTGAGGAGGACGCTCTTCCCGGACCCGCTGCCGCCAATCACGACCATGCTTTCGCCTTTGAAAACGGTGAGAGAAACGCCTCTGAGCACATGGTTCGCGTTGAACGACTTGTGCACGTCGACGATTTCGATCACGTGCTCCTTCATGCTCGTAATGGCCCCGGGTGGTACGACCGACACAGTCTTCGCTCGCCCATCATTTGAATAGCCATGCGGAGAGGAAGTAGTCCGATATGAGGATCGTCATCGACGACAGGACGACCGCTCCGGTGGTCGCCTTCCCCACCCCTTCGGCGCCTCCGCTCGCATAGAATCCTTTGTAACAACTAATGAGCGCGATGCTCCCTCCAAAAAAAGCCGCTTTGATCAATCCATTGTAAATATCGCTTGCCTCGAGATAATCCCACGTCCTATTCCAGTAGACAACGGAACTCGCCCGAAACAGACCGACGGTAACGACGTATCCTCCGACGATCCCTGTGATGTTTGCGACGATCGAGAGAGCGGGCAACATCAGCAGCCCCGCGACAAAACGCGGAACGACGAGGTATTTGACCGGGTTCGTCGCGAGCGTTTCGAGAGCGTCGATCTGCTCCGTCACCCTCATCGTCCCCAACTCCGCGGCCATGGCAGCGCCGGCCCTCCCCGCCACGATCAGCCCGGTCAATACGGGGCCCAGTTCCCTCGTCATCGAGAGCGCAACGACCGTCCCGACGAGTGCCTCTGCCCCGAATCTCTTGAATCCCGTGAACGTCTGGAGCGCAAACACCATACCCGTGAAGACCGCGGTGATCAGTACCACGGGGATGGAGCGGACGCCGATCTCGAGCATCTGTTTAAAGGTATTCCTCACTTCGTAGGGCGGAACGACGAGGTGCTTCATCGTGACGGCAAAGAGAATCACGATGCTGCCGAGATTCTCGGCAAACCGCATCAGGATCCTGCCAACGAGTTCAACGAGCCTCAACATAAACGCGATGCGCTCCCCGTCCGAGGGATGTGAGAATTTCGTACGATATCGTCCCCGCTCGCCGGGCAAGTTCGTCCGCGGTGACCTTGCAGCCGCGGTCCTGCCCCATGATAATCACATCGTCTTCTGTCGTTACTCCCGGCACATCCGTGAGGTCCACCATGGTCAGGTCCATGCAGACCCTCCCCACGACGGGCACCCGCTGCCCGTTGACGATGACGTCCGCATTGTTCGAAAAAAACCTGTTGTAGCCGTCAGCGTATCCGATCGCAAGGACGCCGATCGTGCTCGGCCGCTTCGTGATGAACGTCCTCCCGTAACTGATCGGCGTTCCCGCCGGCACCCTGCGTATATCGAGAATTTTTGCCTTGATCGTCATCGCGGGCAGAAAATCCCCCTCTCGTTGCGCGTTCTCACCAAATTCCTCGTGACGCCGGTCGTCCGTTCCCGACGCGCGAAATTCAACGGACGACCTCCGGGATCGAGGATCGGATCTGGCGGGAAATGGCGAGCACCCATAGAGAATGATACCGGGACGGACCGCGTCGAGGTGTGCCTGCTCGAATGTCAATACCGCCGCGCTGTTCGCGATATGCGCGAGAAACGGTCTGCCGACTCGTTTGCGCACGCGCTCCCTGACGTGAAGAAACCGCCCCAGCTGTTCGCGGGCGAACGCGTTGTCAGCGAGGTCGGCCTCCGAAAAATGGCTGAAAAGACCCGACAATTCGATTCCCGGCATTTCGGAAATACGAAACACATTCTCGACCACGTCGTCCCCGAACAGACCAAGCCTCCCCATGCCCGAATCGATTTTCACATGGACGCAGATCGGTCTGCCCCTCTTTCGGGCCTCCTCCGAGAAGCGGATGCCCAGATCGACCGTGGAGATGGCAGGAATGAGATCGAGTTCGAAGTAGTCCTTGACGTCTCCGTGATCGAAGAGGACGAGGATCGGTGCGTCGATCCCGGATTCGCGCAATTCTTTCGCTTCGCCAGCGAAAGCGACCGCCAGGATGGCTATTCCGTGTTCGAGGAGTTTCCTTGAGACGGGAACTGCGCCATGGCCATACGCGTCAGCCTTGACCACAGCGATGACGGGCCGGGTATTGACAAGCCGTTGTACTAAGTGGAGATTGTGTGATATCGCCGAAAGGTTGATCTCTGCGATAGGTCCTCTACGCACCTTCTTCTTTTTCTATTTTTTCTTTTTTCTTTTCCCTCGACTCTTTCTCCGGGGTTACGTCAATCTCGTCACCCTCGCGGACGCTCTTTTTGAAATTTCTGATCGCTTGCCCTATGCCACTCCCGATCTGAGGCAGTCTCGTTGCCCCGAAGAGCACGACGATGATGATCAGGATGATGATTAACTCCTGCGTGCCTAATCCGAACATATATCTCCTCCTGTCTCTCTCCGGTAATCCTCCGGAGTGTTGATGCTCACGAAAGTCCTTCCTTCAGGATCGTACTTCCTCACCTCATCCTCCGTCACGAAGCGGACGCGCACCGTGCGGAGAAAACGCTGCACACTCCTGTCACCGCCTTTCACCCTCTCCTCCATAAGGGCGGCGCACCGTTTCCCGTACAGGGCGAAGAGAGGCTCCGGCTTCCCGTTGTGCATCGGGACGACGGCATCCCACCGTTTATCCCATTCTCCAATGAGGCGCTGCATAAGTATAACATTAATAAATGGCATGTCACATGCGACGACGAACAGGAGTGAAACGTCCGGAATGTTCAGTGCCGAGCATATCCCTGTCATCGGGCCTCGCTGCGGCAGGGTATCCCCAACGAGAAGGGCTCCGGTGTAAAAATAGACGTCAGGACGGTCGGTAGAGATAAAGACCCGATCGCATGCGCGCCGCAGAAGACGCACGTTTCGGTCGATAAGACGTTCGCCATCTACGATGAGCAACCCCTTTGGAACAGGAATTCTTTTGTTTTGACCTCCCGCGAGAATCAATGCGTCGATACCGGAATGTCGCCGAACGTGATCCGCATCCATCGAAGTATTTCGCCTTGAAACGATATCATTATGATAGTGAATCGAGAATCTACTTGCAATACAAAAAAATAACCCCTCAATATGCAAAGTTTAATTGACAAAATAACCGTCCTCTCATAAAGTAACACGATAGATGAGGGATCAGGAAAGCGCGGGGTTACCGGTGCACGGATTTTCAAACATCGCACTAAAATGGATCGCGACACTCGGCGTCATCGGCTATATTCCGGGAGCGCCGGGAACGTATGCGACCGTGATCGGGCTGCTTATCCTGACGATCCTCCGGCCAACCACCCTCACCCATGTCCTGTTATCGCTCGTCCTCTTCGTTGGAGGAATCGTTGCGTCACACCGCGCCGAGAGGATTCTCGACGCGAAAGACAGCCGGCACATTGTCATCGATGAATTATGCGGCTGTCTCTGCTCGTTGCTCTTCATTCCGCTCAGCGCACCCTCCTTCCTCGCCGCTTTTTTTTTATTCAGGCTTTTCGATATACTAAAACCGTTTCCGATACGTCTCCTTGAATCGTCGTTACGCGGAGGGTTTGGCATTATGGCCGATGATCTCTTGGCAGCGCTCTATACGAACTGCGTGCTCCGGATTCTGTTCCTGGCACATCCCGGGTTCTTCTCTTCTCTCTCATGAATCTGCGGCTCTTCATCGCCATCGACATCCCCGAAGAGATAAAACGTCAACTCGGTGACCTGATCGACATCCTGCAAAAACACGACGCGAACGTGACGTGGGTAGTCCGTGACAACCTCCACCTGACGCTCAAATTCCTCGGCGCAACGCCCGAAACGCTGCTTTCGGCGATTCGGGATCGCCTCGCCCGCGTGTTCTCCCTCTGCGCTCCGTTTCTCATTCGTGTCCGATCCGCCGGCGCGTTTCCAAACGAGAGGCATCCGCGGGTCCTCTGGGTCGGTATCGAGAATTCAGACCACCTCGAGAAATTGAGAAACGACATAGAAGACGCCCTCTTCTCGATCGGAATCCAGCGGGATACGAAATCCTTCCACCCGCACCTCACCCTGGGACGGGTACGAAACCAGCGCGGGATGCTCATGCTCCTCAAAGACTTTCTATCGGCGCGGAACAAACATTTCGGCGATGTCCTCGTCGACCGGATCCACCTCATGAAGAGTGATCTGAAACCCGGAGGACCGCTGTATACCTGTCTCCATTCGTTTCCACTCGGAGGCGCAGCCACTGCGTAATGAACGCAAAAAACGTATCGGATATGTGGAGGAAAGATGATATCGAAAGATAAGGTGAGAGCACTCGAGGTTGCCATCAACCAAATCGAGAAGAACTTCGGCAAGGGAGCCATCATGCGCCTTGGGGCGGAGGGAGTCGCTGAAGGGATACAGGTCATCCCCACGGGTTCCCTCTCCCTCGACATAGCGACGGGCGTCGGCGGATACCCGAGGGGCCGGGTTATCGAAATATTCGGTCCGGAGGCGTCCGGCAAGACCACGCTCGCGCTGAGCGCGATCGCGCAGGCGCAGTTGCAGGGAGGAACGGCCGCCTTCATCGATGCGGAGCATGCGCTCGACGTCACGTACGCGCAGAAGCTCGGGGTAAAAATAGAAGACTTGCTGGTGTCGCAGCCCGACACGGGGGAGCAGGCGCTCGAAGTCGCGGAAGTCCTCGTGAGAAGCGGAGCGATCGACATCATCGCGATCGATTCCGTTGCCGCGCTCGTCCCGAGAGCCGAAATAGAGGGAGAGATGGGGGACTCGCTCCCCGGCTTGCAGGCACGCCTCATGAGCCAGGCACTTAGAAAGCTGACGGCGGCTATCTCGAAGTCCATGACGACGGTGATCTTCATCAATCAAATACGGATGAAAATAGGGGTCATGTTCGGAAGTCCGGAAACGACGACGGGAGGGACCGCGCTCAAGTTCTACGCATCCATGCGGCTCGATATCCGACGGATAGAAAACCTGAAGGAGAACCAGGAAACGATCGGCGGGAGGGTTCGCGTGAAAGTCGTCAAGAACAAGGTCGCGCCGCCTTTCCGACAGGCCGAATTCGATATTTATTTCAACGAAGGGATATCCCGTTTCGGGGAACTCGTCGATCTCGGCGTGGAGCGGGGGATCATCGAGAAATCCGGAGCGTGGTACAGTTACGGGGGCAACCGCATCGGGCAAGGCAGGGAAAACGCAAAGGAATTCCTGAAGAATTCCCCCGATATTGCCCGGGAAATCGAGGCGAAAATCCTCGAGTCGGCAAAAAAGGGGAGGTAACCATGGACGTCAACGAATTACTCCAGAAAGCGCAGGCACTCGAGGCATCCGACCTCCACATAAAAGTCGGATCCCCCCCCATCGTCAGGGTTCACGGCGATCTGTCGCCGCTGACGACCGAGCGAAAAGTGAGCCATGAGGACGCCATGCAGATGGCGCTTTCCGTCATGACGCCCGGGCAAACTGATCTCTTCAAGAAAAAACGGGACATCGATCTCGCCTACAGCGTTCCGGGCCTCGGGAGATTTCGTTGCAGCGTCTTTATGCAGAGGGGAACCGCGGGGTTGGTCTTCCGTGTGATCCCGACGAGGATCCCGACTATCGATGAGTTGCTCCTCCCAGAAGTAATCAAGAAAATCTCCGCCGCAGAGCGGGGTCTCATCCTCGTGACGGGCACGACCGGCAGCGGCAAATCGACGACGCTCGCCGCGATGATCGACCTCATCAACACGACGAGAACGCGCCATATCATTACGATCGAGGACCCGATCGAGTATCTTCACAGGGACAAAAAGAGCATTATCAATCAGCGAGAGATCGGTTCCGACACCGAATCGTTCGGCAGGGCGCTCAGACAGGCGCTCCGGCAGGACCCCGACGTTATCCTCGTCGGGGAAATGCGCGATTTCGAGACGATCCATACCTCGCTCGTCGCGGCGGAAACGGGACACCTCGTTCTCAGCACCCTGCACACGATCGATGCGACCGAAACGATCAACCGCATCATTACGGTCTTCCCTCCGTATCAGCACAAGCAGGTCCGTCTGCAATTGTCATCTGTCCTGCGGGCGATCATATCGATGCGGCTCATGCCGAGGGCGGATGGCAGGGGAAGAGTCCCCGCGGTGGAAGTCCTCATCGCGACCGCGACGATCAAGGACTGCATCGTCGATCCGGAGAAGACCAAACTGATTCAGGATGTCATCGAACAGAGCGCCATTCACTACAATATGCAGACGTTCGACCAGTCGCTTCTCAAACTCTACAAGTCCGGCTTGATCACGTACGAAGAAGCGCTGAGGAGGGCCTCCAACCCCGACGATTTCGTCCTGAAGGTGAAGGGGGTTCAGTCCACGAGCGACATGAGCGTGGAGGAGCAGCTCTCGTTCAGGCCCGAAAAAACGCAGGGAAAGGATGGGATCCAGATCGACCGATTCGGCATATGAGGCACGGCGCTACGCATTGAAACTCCTCGCGTACAGAGCGAGGAGCGAAAAGGAGATGGAGGAGCGTCTGTCGAAAAAGGGTTTCAGCCCCGCGGTGATCGACGCCACGGTGCGCTCTCTTCGGGAGAGCGGCCTCATCGACGACGTCGCGCTGGCTGAATCCTTGAAACGAAACGCGCTGACGCATAAGATGCTGAGCCGGGCGGGCGTCCGGAACGTCCTTTTAAAAAGAGGGATCCCTACGCACATTGCTGATGCCCTCCTCGCTGACGATATAACGACAGACATCGAGAACGCGCTGAAATTCATAGGGAAGAAGGCGAAGGCGCTCGAGCGCTATCCTCCGCTGACCGTCAAGAGGAGACTTTTCGGCCAGCTTGCGCGAAGAGGATACGCGCCGGAGGTCATCATGAAAGCTTTCAGGGACAACCAAAAGAAGAAGGAGGATGAGCGATGAGAAAAGCGTTTGCGGCAACGATTCTCTTCATCTGCGTCGCAGTGGTTAGCTGCGCGCAATCGGTCCGGTACACCGAAGATGAGATCAAAGGCTACCCCGCGGGCATCCAGGAGCAGATTCGGAAGGGCACCATTGACCTGGGCATGACGAAGGATCAGGTTCGGTACGCCTGGGGGGCGCCGAGCTCTATCAGGATGCTCGAGCCGTTCGAGGGAAAATCGAGGGAAGAGTGGATCTATACGGAACAGGTGACCATGGGAGTGGTAGGCACGAGGATACTCTTCTTTTTCGACGGAAAACTCGTCTACGTGAAGTAGAGAAGGCGACACGCTCGAGGAAAAACGGTTCGTGAAGAGTTCGGAAGTCCGCTCCGCATTTCTCGACTACTTCAAGGCGCGGGGACATGCCATTGTGCAAAGCTCGCCCATGGTGCCGCGACACGACCCGTCCCTGCTCTTCGTCAACGCGGGCATGGTGCAGTTCAAAGCGCTCTTTCTCGGCGAAGAAAAACGCCCCTACACGCGCGCAGCGTCCTGCCAGAAATGCATGAGGGCCGGCGGAAAGCACAGTGACATAGAGAACGTCGGACACACCGCCCGCCACCACACATTTTTCGAGATGCTCGGCAATTTTTCCTTCGGAGACTATTTCAAGAAAGAGGCGATGTCCTTCGCCTGGGAGCTCCTCACAGAGCACTTCGGACTGCCGAAAGAAAAGCTCTCCGTTTCCATCTACGAAGAAGACGATGAAGCTGCGAACCTGTGGGCTCGCCATATCGGCATTCCCGAGGAGAGAATCGTGCGACTCGGGGCAAAAGACAACTTCTGGCAAATGGGGGACACGGGACCGTGCGGCCCGTGCTCGGAGATCATCATCGACCAGGGAAAACATGTGGGGTGCGGGAGAGCGGACTGTGCCGTCGGATGCGACTGCGACCGGTACCTCGAACTCTGGAACCTCGTGTTCATGCAATTCAATCGAGACGATACCGGTACGCTCACGCCCCTCCCGAAGCCGAGCATCGATACAGGGATGGGCCTCGAACGGATATCGGCGGTTCTCCAGGGGAAAAAAACGAACTTCGACACCGACCTCTTCGCGCCGATCATCGCCGCCATAGAGGGCATCGTGAACGCACCGTACGGGAGAGATCCTCGAAAAGACGTCTCTCTGCGGGTGATCGCCGATCACATCCGGGCGATCGTCTTCCTCCTCTGCGAAGGGCTTATGCCGTCGAACGAAGGCAGAGGCTACGTCTTGCGGAGGGTCATGCGGCGGGCCGCGCGTCACGCAAAGCTCTTGGGCGCGGACGGTCCCATTCTCCACCGTCTCGTCGACGCGGTTGTCGAAGTCATGGGCGATACCTATCCCGAGCTGATCCACGAGAAGACGCGCGCCTCGAAAGTCCTCCTCTTCGAGGAAGAGCGATTCACGAGGACGCTCGAACAGGGCATGAGAATGCTCGATGAGACGATGGACACTCTCAAGGCCTCCGGTCAAACCACTATTCCCGGGGGCGAGCTCTTCCGTCTCTACGATACCTTTGGATTTCCCCTCGATCTCGCCCGCGACATGGCGATGGACAACGGATTGAGAATCGACGAGGATGGCTTCAACCGCGAGATGGAGATCCAGAGGGAGCGCGCCCGGGCCGCGTGGGTCGGCGAGGACGCGGCGATCGCCTCGATCTATCGTGAACTCGAAGCCGAGATCGGAGCGAGCGACTTCATCGGCTACGACACCCTGCATGCCGAATCGATCGTCAGGGCCATTGTCCGGGAAGGCAAGGTCGCCAATGAGGCGCGCGAAGGGCAGACGGTCGAGGTGATCCTGGACAGAACGCCATTCTACGGCGAGTCAGGCGGACAAGTGGGAGATACGGGCGTTCTGTCGTCGGAGGAACTCGACGCGCTCGTATTGAACACGAAGAAGGAAGCCGGCCTCCACGTGCACGTCGTTCAGATAACGCGTGGACGTCTTTCCGTGTGGGATACGGTCCGTTGTGCCGTCGATGCCGCAAAAAGGATGGCCACCGCCCGCAATCATACGGCGACTCATCTCCTCCACGCCGCGCTCCGCGCCGTCGTCGGGGACCACGTGAAGCAGGCCGGTTCGTTCGTTTCGCCCGAACGCCTCCGGTTCGATTTTTCGCATTTTTACGCCCTCAACACATCGGAAATAGAAGCAATCGAAGATTTCGTGAACGAGAAGATCCTCGAGGATATTAAGGTCGAGACCGAAATTACCGGCATCCGGGAAGCCCTCGAAACGGGAGTGGTCGCCCTCTTCGGTGAAAAATACGCCGAACAGGTCCGCGTGGTGCGGGTTCCCGGCGTAAGTGCCGAACTTTGCGGCGGAACGCACTGCCACTCGACCGGACAGATCGGGTTGTTCCTGATTCTTTCGGAGGGGAGCGTCGCATCCGGCATCCGCAGAATCGAGGCACTCACGGGAAAAGGCGCGTTCGACCACCTGAGGGCCAAAAAGTCGGAACTCGATCATATCCGGGCTGTCCTAAAAACAGAAAATCCGATCGAGCGAATCGAAAAGCTTTTGAGCGACACGAAGACGATGGAGAAGGAGATTCAGAGGCTGAAGACCTCCGTGCCCGGCAACTCGATCAAGCACGCCCTCGAATCAGCCCGTGACATCGACGGCGTGAAGATCGTGACGGTTCGGCAGGACGGTCTCACTCCGAACGAGCTCCGACTGTTCGCGGACAACGTGAGAGACCGGCTCAAATCGGGCATCGTCATCGCGGTCTCGGTGAATGACGGAAATGCCGCGCTCCTCTGCATGGTGACGAAAGATTTGACCACTGCCTATCACGCCGGACACATCGTCAGGAAACTTTCGGAATTGGCCGGGGGAAAGGGAGGTGGAAAGCGCGAGATGGCTCAGGGCGGAACGAAGGACATCGGAAAATTGAACGCCGCCCTCGAATCGATCGGCGATATCATTGCAGAAACGCTCAAGCAGTAATCTTTTGCGTCACGACCCAAGCAACCCCAAAGAGTTCGCGTCGCTTCGACTGTGGGCATAGTACTCGCAGACATCCTATCCCTGGTCAGCACCGAGAGGCTCAAGGAGTACGTCAGGAGAATCGAGGGGTTGCGCCACGGGTGGGACAATTATGACGAACTCGAGAAGAGAGCGCGGTACATCGAGGATACGCTCGCATCGTTTCAGTGCTCCGTCACCCGACAAGAGTTCCTCTTCCACGGGAGGGAATACCGGAATATTATTGGCTCGATAGGAGACCCGAACGCACACGATCGGATCCTCATCGGCGCTCACTACGATGCCGCATGGGGAAGCCCCGGAGCGGATGACAACGCGAGCGGTGTCGCCGTCCTCCTCGAGATGGCTGGTATTCTGTGCAGATTCCCTCTCAGGAAAACCGTGGAATGCGTCGCGTTCACCCTCGAGGAGCCCCAGCCGCAGACGATTCACTTTTTGATCGGGAGCGAAACCTTCGCCCGCGAGGCGAGGAGGCGCGGCATGGACTATCGCGCTGTCTTCGTTCTCGAATCAGTCGGCTACACCGACGATGCCGAAGGAAGCCAGATCGTTCCCCTGCTCGTGAGGGCGCCTGTACCGCGCAGGGGGACATTCCTCGGCGTAATCGCGAACGCGAGATCGAAACCGATTATGGATGCTTTCCATCGCTTTTCGCGCGAGCACGTGCCCGAACTCGAAGTCGTCACGTACAAAGTCCCCTTTTCGGGCCGACTCGTTCCTGAGACGCGGTTCAGCGATCATGCCTCGTTTTGGAACGCCGGATATCCGGCTCTCATGCTGACGGACACGGCGATGTTCAGAAACCCGCACTACCACACCTGCCACGACACGTTCCAGACTCTCGACTTCGCATTCATCGCCAACGTGACAAAAGCGCTGCTGAGTGTCATCCTCAGACTCGCACATGAGAACGTCTGAGCCCCCGGGATCATGGCAACCGGGCAGATGACAACGTTCGCCATCCTTGACAGCCTTCACGACGACCCTTATCATGATTACGGCTTCGCGAAGTTACGAAGGTTACGACCAATGAAGAAACTGTGGGCGGGACGTTTCAAGGACAAGACCTCGAAGGCGGCCGAGTCTTTCACCGAATCGGTATCCTTCGATTACCGGCTGTGGAAGCACGATATCGTCGGCAGCATCGCGCACGCGAAGATGCTCGGCAAGCAGGGAATCATCACCCGGGAAGAGGCGAATCGCCTCACCGCGACACTGGAAAACATCGCGGCAGACATTGCGGCGGGCACGTTCGTGTTTCGGCGGGATCTCGAGGACATCCACATGAATATCGAGCATGCCCTGATTTCGAAGCTCGGAGACACCGGCAGGAAGCTTCACACTGCGCGATCGCGGAACGATCAGGTGGCCCTCGATCTCAGGCTCTACCTCAGAAGCGAGATAGACGAGACGATCTCGCTCATCAAACGGTTCCAGAAAAGCCTCCTCGATGCCGCTTCGAAACATCTCGATGCGGTCATGCCGGGCTACACCCATCTGCAGAGAGCGCAGCCGGTCCTCCTAGCGCACCACCTCCTCGCCTACGTCGAGATGCTGCAGAGAGACGCGGAGAGGATGAAAAAGGCACGCGCGAGTGCGAATCAATTGCCACTCGGCGCCTGCGCGCTCGCGGGGACGACACTCCCCATCGACAGGCGCTACGTCGCGGATCTGCTCCAGTTCGACGGCATAGCCCGGAACAGTATCGATGCCGTTTCGGACAGGGACTTTGCGATAGAATTCGTGTCGGCATCCGCTCTTCTCATGATGCACCTCTCCCGGATCGCCGAGGAACTCGTGCTGTGGTCGACGACGGAATTCAACTTTATCGAGCTGCCGGATGCGTTCACGACCGGCTCCAGCATCATGCCGCAGAAGAAAAATCCTGATGTCGCGGAACTGATCAGGGGAAAGACGGGTCGCGTCTATGGCAATCTCATGGCGCTGCTCACCCTCATGAAAGCACTGCCGCTCTCCTACAACAGGGACATGCAGGAAGACAAGATACCGATCTTCGATACGGTCGATACGATCAAGTCATGTCTCACGGTGCTCGGTAAGATGTTCCCCGCTATCACCTTCCACGTCGAACGCATGCGGGAGACCGCAGGCGATGCGTACTCGACCGCCACAGACCTCGCAGAGTACCTCGTAAGAAAAGGGGTGGCGTTCCGGCGCGCCCATGAGGTTACCGGCAAAATCGTTCGTTACGCCCTGTCATCCCGAAAGCGTCTCGATGAACTTTCGCTGAAGGAACTCCGCAGGTTTTCGCCATCGATCGCATCGGACGTCTTTCGCTATCTTGATGCGGATGCGTCGATCAAGAACAAGCTCTCCTCCGGCGGGACAGGGCCCGACGAGGTGAAGAAGCAAATCAGGAGGCTCAAGAAAACCGTTGACAGCCATCGATAGCCGGTGGAGAGCGACGAGCCCACATGCGAATTCGCGACAGGCTGTCATAAAGGGTTGACGGATGACGTATTCCTGTCTCGTCAGGGTCTCCCGTTTGATTCCTCCCCACCGCGCGCTCGTCTCCTCTCTGAAATTGTCCGTTTTCCTCCTCGCTCTCCTCACCCTCGCCTGTGGGAAGAAGGGAGATCCGACACTCGCTTCGTACGAGAAACCTGCCGCTCCGTCTGGCGTGAAGGCAATCCACAGGGAATCACAGATTATCCTCCTCTGGGAGTTTCCGCAAGCCGATGAAGAGAACCTCAAGGGATTTCATATCCTCAAGGCCCTCGAAGGCGACTTCGGAAAGATAGCCTTTCTCGAGAAGAACGCCCGCTCTTTCGTCGATCCTCACGTGATAGTGAATCGAGAACACCGATACAAGATCGTCTCGGAAAGTCTGAAGGGTGTCACGCGCGCTTCCTCCGAACTGCGTCTGCTGCCGCTCGCGGCACCGAACCCTCCCGGGCGGCTCTCCTTCACGATAGCCCACGATATCCTCACGATCACGTGGGAGAAGTCATCCGAAAAAAACGTCTACTACATTTATAAGAGCACCTCGCCCGGACAGTACCCTCTCGCCCCCCTCAATGCGGTGCCGCTCCGCGAACCATCGTTTCGGGATGCTTTCGATGTCAACCGCGCCATGTTCTATACGGTCAGAACAGCGACGGAGAGCCCTTTCCGAGACGAGGGGCTTCCTTCCGAGGAACTCGCTATCAATCCTGTCGAACTCATCCCCTCGCCGCCGGAGAACTTCGTCGCTCTGCCCGCATCGGACGGCGTGTATCTCCTCTGGAAAGAGCCGCCCGAGACGTGGGTGACAGGCTATAACGTGTACAGGAAGCTACCGGGCGACGCTGCGTACGTTTCTATCGGTGCCCCTCAGACACCCGCTTTTTTCGATGGCGAGAAAGCGGGAGGGCGGAGAAGTTACCGGGTCACGGCGGTCGGCCCTCTCAAGGAAAGCGAACCGGCCGAAATCAGAGATGTCGATTTTGCGCCAATGCAGTAACGTAAGCGATCCTCGTTACGAAAAGATACCGCGCGGATTTCCATCCACCCTGCATAGGGATGATTTTCGCGATCCCCTTTACAGGGAACTGTCCATGGGGTATCTGAGATACATCCTGAACTCATGCTCGAAATTATCGCTCAGGATCCGTTGCCCTAAGGCGCGGTGAATCTCTTCGTGCGTCCAGAAGCGCACCTCGTCGATCTCCTCCCGATTGATCGAAAAGCCGTCTTCGCACACGCAGCGAAACGTCGTGACGAGTTCCGTCTCGTAGGCGTTTGTGTGCACGTACGAATACAGGTGCTCGAGATCGCGCCCGTCGATGCCCAGTTCCTCGAACATTTCTCGCCTCGAGGACGAGAGGAGATCCTCTCCGACTCCGACGTGACCGCCGACGGACGTGTCCCATTTGCCGGGCGCAACATCTTTCTTCATGGAGCGTTTCTGCAGGAGGATATCACCGGAGCGGTTCACGACGAGGATGTGAACCACTCTGTGCATCAACGATGGGTTGCCGTGAATAGCCTTTCTCGGCGCGTGTCCGATGACATTTCCCCTCTCGTCCACTATTTCTAAATATTCTTCGGATTCCATCTCATCGTCTCACATCATGGAATCCCGGCTGTCCAAAAGCGTTCGCCGCGCCGTATGCCGGATGCGCGCGCCGTTACCGGGAGCGGTTCAGCATAAAACGTACCGGCGAAGAGTGCACAGAGTGACGCGACGAGTGAAACATCGAATTGAAAGAGTGCGGGGGTTTCTGATGTGCGGGTTCCTCTCGGGAGGAACCCGCACGTTTTTGGTTAGATCTTTGTGACGTTTTCCGCCTTTGGACCTTTGGGGCCATCGACAACATCGAAGCTTACCGCCTGACCCTCAGCCAGCGTCTTGAATCCGTTACCCTGGATCGCCGAATAGTGCACGAACACATCTCCGCCGTCTTCCTTGGTAATGAATCCAAAGCCTTTGGACTCGTTGAACCATTTTACGGTTCCTTTGGCCATACTGCTGCACCTCCTTGATAATAAAAATCGAAGATTACGGAATCGAAGTATGGGAGCTACAAAGTCCAAAGTCCTTGAAGCTACATACGTTACGTCCGATACTTCGCCCTTAGTATGGCACGAGGAGAAGCCAAAGGTCAAGAATTATTCGCAGGAGGTGCGGGTTCGTTGACGAAATTTCCTGCCTTCTGTTAATGTAGTTGATATAGTATTCATGAGGAGCCCTTATGAGGAAACGTGAGACGGCGAAACCGAAATCATCGGCGACACAATCAACACGGAAAGCGACCTCCTCCAGGAACACACCTGCGCGAACGAGCGCGAGGGTAAAACCGCGCGTCTCGGAGCCATCGCCAAAACGCACCGCTGCAAAGAAGGCGGCGACGAAGAAAACGGTGACCAAGCGCGAAAAGAAATTTCAGGAGATCAAGAAGAATCTCCTTGCGCAAAAAAAGGCCCTCCTGATGGGTGCGCTCGAAGCGCTCAACGAGCTCCCGGGCCCGACGGTCTTTCCGGATCTCGGAGATCAGGCGACAGCGGAGATGGACAGAAACTTCATGCTCAGGCTGAGAGGAAGGGAACGGAAACTCCTCAAGAAGATCGACGAAGCGATCGAGCGGATCGACCGGAACGTATTCGGCATCTGCGAAAAGTGCGGGGAAGAAATCGACATTCGTCGTCTCGAAGCCCGACCCGTGACAACCATGTGCATCGACTGCAAAATACTCGAAGAAGAGGAAGAGCGCCTGAGAGAGGTGTAATCCCTCGTCGCGGTTTACCCCAATCGCTCCTTCGTTTCGCCACCCAACATATCACGCAGCGCGTCTCCCACGACGGTGCAGCAGAGCACGGTCACGACGATCATGCACCCCGGGAAAAAGACCGTCCACGGCGCCGTCGCAAGATATACCCTGTTTGCACTGATCATTGACCCCACGTCGCCACGGGAGGTTGAGCCCCGAGTCCCAGAAAACTGAGGGCCGACTCCGTGAGGATATACGTGCCCATCTTCAATCCACCCATGACGAGCAGCAGAGGCACGCACTGCGGGAGAAGATGTCGAAAGAGAATTCTTCCGCGGCCGCACCCTAGCGCCAGCGCCAATTCGATAAACGGGCGCTCACGGAGACTGAGTATCTCCCCCCCGAACAATCCTCGCAAATGGGGCCCAACCGACGGCAGCGATCGCAATGACCACCGTGTGCACGCCGGATGGCAGGAGCACGCTGATCGCGATAGCGAGGAGGAGCGAGGGGAACGAGAGCACCACGTCGACGAATCCCATGATGACGAGATCGACCTTCCCGCCGAAATACCCCGAGCAGAGACCGCTCAGCATGCCGATCACGAGAGACAGGGATGCGGCGAAGAAAGCGACGCCGATCGAGATCCTCCCTCCGTAGAGGATTCTCGTGAAGACGTCCCGCCCTTTATTATCGGTACCCATGAGGTGATCTTTGCCGGGCGGAACCCTGATACTGTCGAGGTCTATCGCGTCCGGCTCGTACGGCGTTACGAAAGGGGCAGAGAGCGCCCCGAGCACAATGATCGCAAGCACCGCGAGACAGACCTTACTCCCGCCGGTCATCTAGCCTCACCCGCGGATCGAGATAGTGATAGAGCACATCGACCACGACATTGACACAGATAAAGGTGACCGTTCCGACGATGACACACCCCATGATGACCGGGTAGTCCCTCTTCAGAATGCCCTCCATGGTATACCGTCCGATACCGTCCCAGCCGAATATCGTCTCGGTGAGAACGGCACCGTTCAAGTAACTGGCGCATTCCATTCCCGCGACCGTGACGATCGGTATGAGCGCATTTCTCACGATATGGACGAGGTCGATACGCAGTTTTCGGATACCCTTCGCCTGTGCCGTGCGAACGAATGGCGCATCGATCGTCTCGAGCACCGTCGTTCTCGTGATCCTCGACAAAACGCCTATCGCGGGGAGCGATAGCGTGACAGCAGGCAGAATGAGGTACCTCAACCCACCCGTTCCGGACGGGGGGAGCATTCTCAATTGAAGGCTGACGACGAACATGAGGATGAGTCCACTCCAGAATACGGGCATGCTCATCCCGGAAACAGCGCCGACGGATATTATTCTATCGAGCGCGGTTCCCCTCTTTCGCGCGGCGAGATAGCCGAAGGCCGCTCCGGTCGGCACCGCAATGAGCATGGCGCAACCGGCGAGCGCCAGCGTGTTGGGGAACTTTGCCGTGATCTCATCGAGGACCTCCCTGTTCGTATAGTACGATCTGCCGAACTCTCCGTTGAGCAGCAACGTGACGTAGCCGATATACTGTCGCACGATACTCTCATCTGAACCGAGTTCTCTCCGTATCTTTTCGATGGCCTCTGGCTAGGCCCTCTCCCCGATGAGACTGTACACGGGGTCCCCGGGCAATGCCTTAGCGAGACCGAAGGTGAGTGCGGTGACACCGAAGAGCAGTGGAATGATCAGGATTACCCTTTTCACGAGGTAAGACGTCATCTCTCCGCTCGCCCCGCCATGCTTTCAAGCGCGCTCATCCCGATCTTCATCGCGGAGCGTTATCTCCGTTCCTTTGTCCATGCTGTAGATTGGATAAATCGTGAAGTTGCCGACCCACGGTTGGCGGAGCACGAAATCCGTTTTATGCCAGAGGTACACCCAAGGGACATCATTGACGATCGCCTGTTCCGCCTTCTCGTACAATATCCATCGCTCACTCTCATCCCCTATCCCCTCGGCTTTCTCGATCAGCGAGTCGACAAGAGAGTTCGTGTAGAGAGTTTTGTTCCCAGCCGGCCCATGATTCGCCGAATGAAAAAGGGGGAAGAGGAAGTTCTCGGCATCAGGATAATCGGCCCACCAGCTCAGATAAAACAGGTCCGCCTCACCGCGATTGATCGCTTCCTTGTAAGCGCTTCACTCGAGCTGCCTGATCTCGACCGCAATACCGGCATCCCTGAGGTACGACTGGATCACTTCCGCGATGTCCACGACCTCCTGATCCGCGGTGACAAAGAAACGGAGCTTCACTCCTTCATACCCTTTCTTCTGGATGAATGTTTTCGCCGTGCCCGGGTCGAAGCGCGCAGAGACCGGTTTCTTCCACCTCCTGAGCCTGTCAGGGACAGGACCCGCCGCGAGCCGCCCGCGTTTTTCGTAAATCGTACCGAGGATCTTCTCTCTGTCAATGGCGGAGAAGAGCGCCTGTCGCAATCCTGCATCGTCGAGAGATGGCCGTCCGCAATTGAAGCCAAGGTAGTACGTATTGAGGCCTTCGAGGGAGGAAATATACGCACTCCTCCGAACGTCGTCCCGATACCGGGAATATTCCGACGCCGGCAACGTCAGCACATCGATATTGCCGAGTTCGAATTCCACGACGGCCGTAAGGTCCTCAGGAATAATTCGATAGAGAATGCCTGCCACCTTGGCGCAGCGACCGAAGTAGCCGTCCCGCCTGTCGAGCTGGATCATTCTATTCGGACTCCACTCCTTCACGGTGAAGGGTCCCGTACCAACAGGACGGCTCGAAAAATCCTTCCCCCACCGTTCCGTTTCCTCGACAGGAACCACGTATGCCGCCGTCATCGTCAGCAGGTTGAGGAAAGGCGCGAAGGGTTTCTCCAGCTCTATTCCGAGCGTGTATTCGTCGATAACCCGTATCCCACGGACCTCCGCCGCCCTTCCCGCCATGAACTCATCCGCGCCGGCAATTTTTTCGAACACCCACGTGTTTGTAGATCGTGTCGACGGCCGGAGCACTCTTTCAAAAGAGTACTTGAAATCCGCAGCGCCGACGAATCGCCCGTTGGAGAACGCGACCTTTTTCTTCAGGGCAAACACATAGTGACGCCCGTCGGGCGACGGTCCAATGATCCGCGATATCGGGCTCGACGGAAAGTCGATCGCCGATCTTCACGAGGCCGTTGAATATCTTCGCGGCGATGGTACCGCCACTCACGTCGACGATATGGGCGGGATCGAGTGTGGTCGGGGTCGCGTTCAGGCGGTAATACACGTAGCCCGGAAGCCGTTCGCGGGTCGAACAGGAGGCACCGCATATGAGACAGCATATCGCGACGACGCAGGAAATGACGTCGGGCACGCGTACGCGACGATCGTGCCATTTTCCCATCCGGCGCGGCCCTCGCTCGGTCATCCCCGATCACGGGTATTCAGGCACAACCGTTCGAAAGGAGAGAACCCCGTACGGGGCTCAGCGCGAGACCACGCGCGGACCGGTTAAAACCGAAGGAATGCTCCAATACCGCCCGCTTCCCGGAATGTTCCATTCTCCGATGCAACTTCGACGAACGCCCCCTGCTCGACCGCCCTCTGCGCGACGAGGTCCACGAGATGTTTCTCCCTCTGGATCGCGCCTCCGCAGAAGGGGCACGACGGAACGTTCTGGATGCTCAGATATCCACACTGCGTGCAGGAAATCCCCGCCTGCGCGAGATCCTTGAGAACGATCAATTTCATGACCCTTCCCTCCTGGAGCGCGTTCATGACGTTCTCTATCCCCACGACGGCGTTCTCGTTCTTCATCGCCTTCGTGAGAAGTTCGTCGATGTCCTCCGTCTCTTTCTTCTTCTCGTAGGCCTGGAGCAACGGCTCCACCTTCTTCATGATCTCCTTCGTATTTGCGAACATCTCGGCCTGAAATGTTCCGATCACCTTGTCGGCTATCCCTTGCGGCAGCATCGCCTTCACCTTCGTGACCGCTTCTTCGGAGCCGCCGATGATGAGCCGTCCCACATACTCGCCCGAAAGGAAAGCCTCCAGTTCCCGCATCACGTCTTTCAGGTGGAGTCCCACGTGGTAATCGATATGCCGCTCGTAACTTTTTTCCGCGAGCGAGAACCACCCGCCCTTCTTATGGCGTCCCGGCACGTCCTCGGAGTGGACCTCGGCATATTCTTCGATTTCGCCGAGATAGACGAGGAAGAGGCGCGCGGACTCCCGATCGACCAGGAGGATAGCAGACCGCTGGTAATTGTCGAGAACATCGAGGAGCGGTTTCACGTAGGGGGTCGTATCGACGATGATCTCGTTCTTGAAGGGGACCGCAACGTGGTACTCTCTCCAGAACTTCCGTTCCTGCGAACTGAGGAGAGCGAGACCTTTTTTAAAAACGCGTTTGTTCGTGATGATGTAGGATTCGATCTTATCGATATCGCCCTTCACTTTTTTGAGCACCGTCTTGTCCAGTGTTTCCGTCGTTTCTCTCAGCATGTTTTTCGCGTGGATCACGTAGTTGTCCTTGACCGTCGTCATCGGGTTGACGTTCAGGTAAACGCTCACAAAATAAGCGCCTTCGCCCTTCATCTTCGCAATGTTCTTCAGTTCTTCCCTGCTGATCATACGATCCTCCTCTCCCGTGAATGAACTCTCACCATCATAAAATACATCCGCCCACAGGACCGTGCATGAACACTGCACCTTTTCCGGCGTCGCAGGTCCGGCAGATGGTCATTCGTTCCGATACTTTGACGACCGAGCCGCGTCGATGAATCGACGAAAAAGATCTTCGCTCAGCTTCTCCTTCGGCATGCGTTCCGGATGCCACTGCACCCCCACGAGAAAAAAACGACCCTCCCCGCAGAGCGCCTCGATAATACGATCGTCGGAGTGGGCAATCGGTGACAGCGTAGCGCCGAGCGACTTGACTGCCTGGTGATGTGAGCTGTTGACAGAAAACGAACCTCTCGTGAGAAATCTGTTTTCTGCGACCACAATCATATGATAATTGTTTTTGTGATTTATTGCCACCGGACATTCGGTGGCGATGTCCTGATACAAACGTCCCCCGAAGAAAACGTTGAGGAGTTGCATGCCGTAACAGATACCGAGTACCGGTTTGTCCGCCCGCACCATAAACGAGAGGAGAGACAGCTCGAAATCCGTTCTCCTCCGGTCCACAGGTCGCGTCGCCTTTCGGCGCTTTTCCCCGTAGTAGGCCGGGTCGACGTCGCCTCCCCCGGGTATGAGGAGTCCATCGACGAGGCTTCCATAGGTCTCGAAATCTTTTACGGGTGGCAGGAGGAAAGGAACCCCGCCCGCGAACTCAACGGCGCGGCAGTATGGCGCCTTCGACTGTACGTATTCGTCTCGTTCGTCCGCCGTAATCCCAATGAATGGTCTCGACATACCCTCCTCGAACCGATCTCTTTCTGCAACGCGCAACGAGACGGCGACCCGCGGGTGATCTCCTCGTGTCGCATCCTCACCGACCGTTGCGCAGGATTCTGCCCGCTCTCGATCCGGTGCACTCGCCCTCCCAGACAGCGGGAACGCCATTGACGATGACGAAATGGATGCCGTCCGGTCGCGTAAAGGGTTCGGCATACGTCGCCCTGTCGCAAACGGCCCGCGGATCGAAAATGGTCACATCCGCATATGCTCCCGCACGGAGGACCCCCCGTCCGACGATGCCGAATGTCCGGGCCGGCAGAGACGTCATTCGTCGGACTGCTTCGCTCATGTCACTCGCAAGGTCCCTCCGCACGTACCTGCCTAAGAAGCGAGGAAAAGTGCCGAACCCCCTCGGGTGGGGTTTCCCCTTGCAGGTCGGTCCGCCAAACGATCGAGCCGAACTGTCCGTCCCGAGCATGACATACGATCGCGAGAGAATCGTGCGCAGGTTCTCCTCGCTCATCGTGAAAAAGACCGCCCCAACCCTCAGCGTTTCTTCGACGAGAATCCCGAGGAGCAGATCGACAGGTTCGCACCGCTCCTCGCGTGCAATCCGTAGCAGATCCTTTCCTTCCATCCATCTATTCTTCTCCGAAGCGACCGACGTGATAACGATCCGCTCCCAATACGTGGTATCGGTAACCCGGGATTGGATTTCCGCCTTGATCTTTCCTCGTGCTTCGGGATCTCGCAGACGCCTCAGCTCATCCTCCGTTCCTCCTTCATACGTCCAGGAGGGGAGCACCGTATCGAGGTCCGTGGACGCAGCGGTGTACGGATACCGGTCACAGGTGACGCGGATGCCCTCGGCCTGTGCCGCTTCGATGAGCGAAAGGGCTTCGCTCAGTTTGTGCCAGTTCCGTTCGCCGCTCGTCTTCAAATGGGAGATGTGCACCGCGATCCCGGCTCGCCGCCCGATGTCCACCGTCTCTCTGACCGCTTCGATGAGGCGGTCGCCTTCGCTCCTCATGTGCGTCGCGTAAACGCACGGCGAGCTGCCGTCTTTCATCAAGACTGTGCAGAGATCGATCAGCTCCTGTCTGTCGGCGTACATGCCGGGGGGATAAATGAGGCCGGTCGACAAGCCGATCGAGCCCTCCCTCACCGTCTGTCGAAGAAGCATCCCCATCTGCCGCAATTCCTCGGGCGAGAGACCCCGGTCATCGTACCCCGTTACGCAACCGCGAAGGTTTCCATGGCCGGTGAGCGTGCACACGTTGAGACCGATCGTGCGATTCCCAAGGAGAGCGAAATACTCTTCGAAGCTCGACCACCGTTCCTCGATACCGTAGTCGTCCAGGTCCGACCGCCTTCGCTCCATAACCGCACCGAAGAGCGGCGCCGCGGAGAGACCGCAGTTTCCGTTGATCTCGGTCGTAATGCCCTGGCAGAGTTTTCCCTCCGCCCTGGGATCCGCGAGGAGCGTGAACTCCGAGTGACCATGAACGTCGATGAACCCCGGCGCCACCATGAGGTCCTGTGCATCGATAGTGCGGCCCGCCCGAATCGATCCGGGACTTGCCCCCCCGTCCTGCCTCGGCACAATTCCGGAGATTCGGTCTCCCGTGATAAGGATATCCGCACAGACTGGTTCGGCCCCTGTCCCGTCGCACACTGTACCGTTTCTGATCAAGAGATCGCATGCGGTACGCATATCATCGCGACCCGGCCGCGGAGTGGTCGTCGCGCCCCGTATCTTTCAGAACCGTCTCCGGAGAGCGCACACTCTGCACGAAGAGCGGCGCGAGCAATTCCGCAGCGAGGCGCGCGCGACTTCCGAATCCAGCGAGGTCCTCCTGATGTCGGCGTTCTCCGTAGAGACGCAGGAACCGATCTCTCAGAATCGGAAGGACCTGAACGGTCATCTCCATCTGGAGGATGAAATCACGGACGGGGATGCCAAAACGCTGAAGGGGTTTCAGCACCAGCCCTATCATGCGCACGAGGGATTCGACCGAGAGGTAAGTAGTGAGCAATCGGGCACCGGCGACCATGCAGAGAAACCTCGCCGTCCTCACCCACGCGCGGCTCACCCCCTCTTCCGTGATCAGGAGTGGCCCCGCCGAAAAAACCACTCTCCCATGCCCGGAAAAAAGGTTGCCGAACAATGTCGTGAGAAGGAGAACGAGGAGAGGAATCCATACCTTCTTCGCTACACGGACGCGCGCCACAAAAAACACGATGACGAAGAGCCCGATCAAGACCCCATACCACAAGGGGTTCTCGACGAAAAAAAGACCCACGGCAAAAAGAGAGTAGAGGACAATTGCCAACCGGGGAGGCAAACCGCTACCTGTAGAGAGGTGAACGTTCCCTGTATTCAACGACCTTCTGAACAGCCGGCGAAGACGTGAGGTACGTCATCATTCCTCTCGCGATGCCGTGCGCGATCTCTTTGCGATATCCCTCGTCGGAGAGAAGCCGCTCTTCCTCGGAATTGCTGATGAAAGAGACCTCGACGAGTACCGACGGCATCTTCGCACCGAAGAGGACGTAGAAGAGCGCCTGTTTCACACCGAGATCGGTGACGGTACGACGGTTATCGCACAGATGTCCAACGAGAGCTCGCTGAATGTAATTGGCCAGCTTGATCGACTCGTCCCGCTTGTTCTCGCGAATCAGATCCCCCTTAATGACGTCGACAATGTCCATCTCCCTGTGCATCGCCCTCATCTTTTTGAGCGATATGGCGTTCTCCCGAGCAGCCACCTTCATCGCTTCCTCGTCATCGGTCCAGTTCAACAGGTACGTCTCGATCCCTCGTGCTTCCCTCCTCGGGCTCGCATTCGCATGGATCGAGACGAACAGGTCGGCGTTCTTCCTGTTGGCGAAAGCCGTCCTCTCTTCGAGAGAGAGAAAGACGTCTTTCTCCCTCGTCAGAAAGACTTCGTTGAGCGGATCTTCCATGAGGATCTTCTTCACTTTCAGCGCGATGTCGAGCACGATATCCTTCTCGAATACGCCCCGAGGCCCTACGGCACCCGGGTCGTGCCCGCCATGCCCCGGATCGATGACGATCCGTCGTTTGACAAGCTGTACGGACGACCTCCGATCCGCCAACTTGCCGAACACGTCCACGACCAGCCTCGGCGGCCCATCAAAAACAAAGGTTTGAAGATCCGATATCTCCTCGAGGTCGAGGACGACCCGCACCGTCGTCTTGTTGAACTGCGCTGCCCTCACGCCCCTCAGGATCCCGTCACCGATTGGGATGTTCTTCGTTATTTCTTTCGAAATGACCGAATCCTTCAAATCGAAATAGAGGCGGTCCGGATTCGAAAGGCGGTTCTTCTGAAACTCGACGGTGCCGGTCAAATCGATCACAACCCGCGTGTACTGTTCCGATGACCAGAATCTGATATCCTTCACCTCAACGAAAGCGGCTTCAGCGAAGTACGGAATGAGCGTGACGAGCGCGACAGCCACACAGGCGAGGATTGTTCGGCTTCTGTCGTCGAAGCGTGAGATCAAGCTGCGACCTCCGGCTTCCCTCCTATTGTCTATACAGACTGGACTGCACGTATGTCAGGTATCGCTTTCCTGAGGTTCGCCTCGACCCAATTTTTCAGCGTCAGCGTCGACATCGGGCATGTGCCGCACGCACCTTTCAAACGCACATAGACGATGTTATCCCGTATGTCAACGAGTTCGATATCGCCACCGTCCCTCCGCAGTCCCACTCTCACCTGATCGAGGACTTTCTCCACGTCTTCCCTCAGCATGTGGCCTCCTTTTTCCCTTAAATGATAAACAACTACGACAAGTTATTCAAGTAGTTTGGAAGTTGTTTCCGCGTGAAAATGCCCCTATCCGTGGCCACCCGATCGCACTGGCGTGTCCCCGTAGGCAAGAGGGCAGAACACGTCGATGCCCGGAAACAAGATCGTCCTTCCGCTTCTCCATACCGAGGGGCGGAAGGACGAGGGGAAGCAGAACGTTCTACTTCTTCGCTGCGTGCTGCGCCATCGCATCACTGAGGCTCTGCTTCTGCGCATTCGCCTGATCCATGAGCGATTTTGCGAGATCGTATGCCTGCCGAACAGCTCCCGCTTCGATCTGCTCTTTCACGGAGGTCATGTCGAGTTCCAACTTGCCGACCGCCGACTGCAACTCCTCTTTCGACGCGACCGCTTTCTTCTTGATCGCCACTGTTGCGAGGCTCTTGACCTCATCCAATGCTTTCTGGAGATCCGGCAGCATCGCCTCCACGTCCTCCTTCATCTTCTTCTTGTTCGCCTCCACCAGACCTGTCGCCTCCTGCGCCGCCTTCGCCGCTTCCAAAGCAGCCGTCTTGGCCTCCGCGTACTTCTTCGCCGCGACCATCTCCGTCGCCTTCTTCACATGATCCTGCGCTTTTGCGAATATGTCCCAAACGTAAAGATCCGCTTCCTTCGCTTTCGCATCCGCGATCGCCTTCTCCGCGTCAGCGATTTCTTTCGTGGGCGGCTTTGCGCACCCAAAGACGAGCGACAACGCGACAATACAGACGATCACACCCATGCCCCGAACTGCGTGTTTCATGATACGAACCTCCGTCGAAATATTTTTTGCGCACCATTATAGAAAAATCCTCATCGGAATGGCAATAGAAACGAGAGCCGTCTTGATTGTCAGTTCCGCGAGTCTGCATACTATAACCATGTTCTATGGGTATTTGTTGCTCTTTTTTTTGATCTTTTGTCCTTTCGCGCATGGAGCAAACCCCGAACAGGAAGGCATGTGCGGACCGGAAGCGCAGAACGCATACGAATGCACGGAGCCGTCCCGCACGAACGAATCCCACACACTGCCTCCCTGGCTGGAGAATCGCCCCCCTCCTGCACCGATCTCAAAAGGTGCTTCCTCCATCTCTCGTCAGAAGCGAGCTCCCGATACCAGTGAGGTGACATCCGGCCCCGGTCAGAAAGAGCAAAGAACCAAGGCTCAGGGTGACGGCTCCTCGCATCGCCGCTTCATCGTTCATTTTTTCTGGGGAAGCGGTTGCCCGCACTGCAGAGAAGAGCGCGCCTTCCTCGAGGAGATGAAGAAGCAGTATCCGCTCATGGAGGTCGCGGCGTATGAAGTCTGGTACGATAAGGAAAACGCGGCGCTGCTCGCGAAGATGGCGAAGGCGTATCGTATCAGCGCGGCCGGCGTACCGGTCACCTTCGTGGGGAATGAGAGTGTCATCGGATTCTCCGAGCACACGAGGAATGAACTCACGCGCCTCTTCCGTCTGTGTTCGACAACGGAGTGCATCGACCCGGCTGACCTCATGCTCCGAAAGATCTCTTCCGCCGAAGCCACCGCAGAAGTGAAAGCATCGCAACAACAAGAATACGAGTGTACCGAAAAGAGCAAAGCGGTTTACATTCCATGGATTGGCAACCTCGACTCCTCGCAGATGTCCCTCCCCGTCATCACGCTCGTCGTCGCGGGTCTTGACAGCTTCAACCCATGCGCGTTCTTCGTGCTTTTCTCGCTCCTGGGGTTGCTCATCCACGCGCAGTCGCGCAAGAAAATGTTCTTGATCGGCACCGTCTTCGTCTTTTTTTCCGGCTTCATATATTTTCTCTTCATGGCGGCGTGGCTCAACCTCTTCCTCGTCATGGGACAGGTCGCCCTGATCACCAAGATCGCGGGCGCGGTCGCGGTCGTGATCGCGCTTATCAACATAAAAGATTTTTTCCTCTTCAAGAAAGGGATATCGCTCACCATTCCGGACGGGGCGAAGCCGAAGCTCTTCGACCGCATGAGGAAACTCCTTAAATCCACCTCTTTCATCTCCGTACTCGTCGGGACAGCGGTCCTCGCCATCGCGGCGAATGCGTACGAACTGCTCTGTACCGCCGGCTTCCCCATGGTATTCACGAGGATTCTCACGCTCAACAACCTCGCGTCGTCTTTGTACTACCTCTACCTGGCTTTCTATAACGTCGTCTACGTCATTCCGCTCGCCACGATCGTCCTGATCTTCACGGTGACACTCGGGAAGAAGCACATGACCGAGCGTCAGGGGAGAATCATGAAATTGATATCCGGCACGATGATGCTCGCCCTCGGCGTCGTTCTCCTGATCAATCCCGTCGTCCTGAGCAACGCTTTCCTCTCGTTTATACTGCTCATCGGTGCCCTGTGCGTATCCCTGACCGTCGTTTTCGTGACCGACAGACTGAGAGCATCCGGATGATAGAGAGCAGATCGGGAACCGCGTCGCGACTGAGAAGAAGAATACTGTTCATCTGTACCGCAAATTCCTGCAGGAGTCAGATGGCCGAAGGATTTGCGCGCGCGTATTCCCGCGGCATGGTCGAGGTGCACAGCGCAGGTTTGATGGCAGCAGGGATCAACCGGAAGGCGATCGCGGTCATGAAAGAAATCGGCATCGACATCTCCCAGCAGAAGTCAAAAGAACTCGATGAATCCCTCCTGCAGCAGATGGATGTGGTGATCACGCTGTGCGGTCATGCCGAAGCATGCTGTCCGAGGACGCCGTCGGAGACTGTGCGGCTCCACTGGCCCATCAGGGATCCGGTCGGCACGATCGGCTCCGAAGAAACAATCATGATCGACTTCAGGCGGGCGCGAGACGAGATCGGTTCGAAAGTCGGGTCATTCATGGAGGAGTTCTTGAGCCAAGCTTGAGAGATTCGGTTCCCCTTACGACATCGATGCAAGGAGGTTCATCATGCGAAGAATAACGATAGCGATTTTGGTCTGCGCTGCCCTGGCGGGTTGTTACCCCCCTTCTTACTACGATACCTGGAACAGGGGAAGTGTGGAGCGATATCTTGCGCAGGATGTCTATTCCCCCGATTACGATACCTATTACCGCCCGTACTACTCATGGTATCCCTCTTTCTTTTTTCCCTTTTCGTTGTCCTTCTCGTATTCGCTCCTTTCGTACGACGGCCGTTACCACTGGTATCCTCGCCACGGGTACTTCGACGGAGGCCGCCAGCATTACTACCTAAAGTACGGGGGGCGGCGTTAGACGAGCGTCTTCTGCCTGGCAGGATACGCTATCAGCGCACTCTCACGTGCGCCGGCGCGTTCACTCCTGAGTGGTTCGATTCGTGAATTCCGGGGATAGTGACAGGACAGAGTGTTCGGGCGGGTCTATTTTGCCGATATGCAAATACTGTGGATTCGATACGGATGAGGCGAAATCGCCCCACCGGGGGAGCCGGGAATGAGCGAGAAGACTATATCCTTTCATTGAACGTATAAAAATAACCCTCGCTAATCCGTATCGGCAAACCTGACGAGCGTTCCCTTTTTTGCTGTGCCATATCTGAATACGGTAATTCCCTTGCACCCCCTCTCGTACGCACGGAGAAAAGCTCTCGCAACATCATCCTTCGTCGCCCGGTGCGGCATATTGACCGTCTTCGAGACGGCGTTGTCCGTGAACTCCTGGAAACACGCCTGCATCTCGATATGATCCTCCGGCGATATTTCATGCGCCGTCCTGAAGAGTCTTCGCACTTTCCGGGGAACGTTCTTCACCCCTTTCACGTCGCCCGTTCGGATAATGCGCTCCTCCAGTTCATCACTATAAAAGCCGAGCCGTTTCGCGAGCTCTAAAAAATACTCGTTCACCACGAGCAGTTCCGTATCGAGGACGCGTCTCTTGTAAGCGAGGGAAAAGAGAGGTTCTATACCGCTCGAGCAATTTGCGATAATGGAGAGAGTGCCGGTCGGGGCAATCGTCGTCACCGTCGCATTCCTCGGGTGCGGCATCCCGCGCGCGTCATAGACCGAGCCCGAGAAATTAGGGAAAACACCCCGCACCTCCGCGAGCCGAACGGATTCTTCTCTGGCGGTCGTCGTGATGAACCGCATGACTTCCCGCGCGAGGCGAAACGCTTCCTCGCTGTCATACGGTATGCCGAGCACTACCAACATATCCGCCCATCCCATCACGCCGATTCCGATTTTCCTGTTCCCCTTGTGCATTCGTTCGACTGCCGCGATCGGGTAAGAGTTGACGTCGATAACGTCATCGAGAAACCGCACGGCGATCCTGACATCTCTCCCAAACGCCTCCCAATCGATTGTTGGCGCCGCGCCCTCTCTTTGCTCCAGCTCTCCCGCACCGACCGGGGACGGCAGCCACGCTTCCCGCCGTCTCACATACGCGACGAGGTTCAGGGAACCGAGCACGCACGCTTCGTATGGGAGGAGCGGTTGCTCCCCGCACGGATTCGTCGATTCCATGTGTCCGATATGCGGAGTCGGATTCGCCCTGTTTATCCTGTCGATAAAAACGATTCCCGGATCACCCGTCGCCCACGCGCTCTGCACCATTTCATCGAACACCTCGCGGGCTCGCTTGCTCCCGACGTGCTCGCCCGTCCTCGGGTTGACGAGCGGGTATTCTTCGTCTCGTTTGAGCGCCTCCATGAACGCGTCCGTCACCGCAACCGAAATATTGAAATTCGTGAGTTCGTCCCGCGATCTCTTTATCCTGATGAATTCGATGATGTCGGGGTGGTCGACGCGGAGAATTCCCATATTCGCGCCCCGGCGCGCCCCACCCTGTTTGATCACTTCCGTCGCCGTGTTATAAATCTTCATGAAGGAAACCGGACCGCTCGCGATACCCCCCGTCGACCGGACGATGTCGTCCTTCGGCCTCAACCGCGAGAACGAGAATCCCGTCCCGCCACCGCTCTGCAGGATTAAGGCTGCGTTCTTCAGCGTCTCGAAAATGGACGTCATCGAATCGCCGACGGGGAGGACGAAACATGCAGCGAGCTGACCCGATTCCTTGCCGGCATTCATGAGCGTCGGCGAATTGGGCAGAAATCGCAGGTTCGTCATGATCTCGCAGAACGCCTCTTCCCATTCGGAAGGCCTGCCTCCGTACAGGGCTTCCGCCAAAGCGACCTTCCTCGCCACCCTCCGGAACATCTCCTCGGGAGTCTCGATAATCCTCTCTTTCTCGTCCTTGAGGAGATATCGTGCCATGAGGACCGTGAGCGCGTTCTCCGAGAGCTTCACCTCAGCCTTCGACGATCCCATGCTCCTCCCACATGAACCAATTGCCCGTATCGGAGAGGAACGAGTGCGTATTCTGCAAAATCGAGAAATGTTCTTCTTCGTCCCGCACGAGACACTCGAAGAATGCCTTCTCCGCAGGATCCTTCGTCTGCGCAGCCGCATTTCTATAGAAGCGAATCGCCGATTCCTCCATCTTCATCGCCATCTCGAGCGCCTGCAGCTCGTCGGTGGTCGGGGAGACGCGTTCGAGCATAATCTGCTTGTTTTCCTCGAATATCCTCTTCATATCCTCGATCGGCCTCGTTTCGAGAGGAGCGAATTCTTTCTTCTCATTCATATGAACAGCACAGACCATGTGGTGTTTCTCGTCCTCCGCGATGCTCAGGAACATTTTCTTCCCTATCGGGTTCTCCGTCTTTTCCGCGCATTGCGCGTAGAAATCCGCCGCTTCCTGTTCCATCTTCATTGCCATTTCGATAGCGTTCATACGACCTCCCTGGATTCTTTCCCCACGAGCAGAACAAACGCACTGGGAAATGCTACTTCGTTTGGATTAGGATAGCAAGGAAGGTAAATTCCTGCAAGGCGCGCGATGCAGCAAACGGCTCTTACCGTACGTCCGCGTGGTACCCCTGGAGCGACCTTACGTCACTCTGCTGCCGACGGAAGGCCTCGATACCCCTCACCGTAGCGACCGCAGCGGCCATCGTCGTGATGTAGGGTACTCTGTATTTAATAGCCGCCTGCCGTATATACGCATCTTCATGCTTGCTCAGTTTTCCGCTCGGCGTATTGATGACCAGGTGAATCTGCTTATTCTTGATGGCATCGACGACATTCGGCCTCCCCTCGTGTATCTTCTCGATAACGGCGGACTCGATACCGTTCTGACTCAATAACGCGTGGGTGCCTCGGGTAGCGACGATCCGGAATCCGAGCTGTGCGAACCTCCGTGCGACCGTCAACGCCTCGTTTTTATCCTTGTCGGCAACCGTCATGAGTACCGTGCCGCGGAGCGGCAGCCGCTGCTGCGCCGCCTCGAGTGCTTTGTAGTACGCCCGTCCGAACGATGTATCCATCCCGAGCACTTCGCCTGTGGAACGCATCTCCGGTCCGAGGAGCGGATCCACTTCGGGAAACATGTTGAAGGGAAAGACGGCTTCCTTGACCCCGTAGTGCAGTATGGTCCGACGTCTCACCCCGATCTCTTCGAGCGTTTTGCCGAGCATGATCTGCGTGGCGATCCAGGCGAGAGGTATGTTACAGACCTTGGAGACGATCGGGACCGTTCTCGACGCCCGCGGGTTGGCCTCGAGGACGTAGACCACATCGTTCGCAATGGCGTACTGCACATTGAGCAGTCCCACGACGCCCATGCCGACGGCGATCGCCCGCGTGTACTCATACATCGTCTCGATGTGTTTCTCGGGAATACTGATCGGTGGGATCACACAGGCGGAGTCTCCCGAATGGACGCCTGCGAGCTCGATGTGCTCCATAACGGCAGGGACGAACGCTTCCCGTCCGTCGGCCACCGCATCGGCCTCCGCCTCGATCGCATTTTCGAGGAATTTATCGATCAAGATCGGTCGGTCCGGCGTCACGCCGACGGCGGCCGCAATGTACCATTCGAGCATCTCCCGATCGTGGACGATCTCCATGCCGCGACCGCCGAGCACATAGGACGGCCTCACCATGAGAGGGAATCCGATTTTCTCCGCCACGGCGAGTGCCTCCTCGAAAGTGCTCGCCATGCCCGACTCGGGCATGGGAATGCCCATGTTCTTCATGACCTCTCGAAAGCGGCCACGGTCTTCCGCGAGGTCAATCGTGTCGACGGACGTGCCGAGTATGCGCACACCGGCATCAGCCAGTTCCCGCGCGATATTCAGCGGCGTCTGCCCCCCAAACTGCACGATGACGCCCTCGGGCTTCTCCTTCTCGTAGATCGCAAGCACGTCTTCGACGGTGATCGGCTCGAAGTAAAGTTTATGGGACGTATCATAGTCCGTCGAAACCGTCTCGGGGTTGCAGTTCACCATGATCGACTCGTATCCCTCGTCCCGGATGGCGAAGGCCGCGTGCACACAGCAGTAATCGAACTCTATGCCCTGGCCGATGCGATTCGGACCCCCGCCGAGGACCATGATCTTTCTGTTCGAACTGCAGGGAACGCGGTCGCTGACGTGGTACGACGAGTAGTAGTACGCGGCGTTGTCCACGCCGCTCACGGGCACGGAATCCCACCCGTGGGTCATCCCGAGAGCGATCCTCTTCTCGCGGATAGCCCGTTCCGGAACCTCGAGGAGTCGAGCGAGGTATCGGTCCGCGAAACCGTCCTTCTTCGCCTGGACGAGCAGCGCATCGGGCAAGTCCTTCCCCCGGTGCGCCAGGATCGCCTGTTCCAATTCGACAAGCTCTTTCATCTGCTGGATGAACCACGGTTTGATATGGGTCTTCTCGTAAAGCACGTCTATGCCCGCACCTTTCCGCAACGCCTCGTACATCATGAATTGGCGCTCGCTCGTCGGCGTGCCGAGCATATCGAGGAGCTCCTGCAGGGACTTTTCGTGAAAATCTCTCGCGAATCCGAGGCCGTAACGACCGATTTCCAGCGACCGGATCGCTTTCTGGAACGCTTCTTTATACGTCTTCCCGATGCTCATCACTTCGCCCACCGCGCGCATCTGCGTACCGAGACGGTCCTCCACCCCCTCGAATTTTTCGAAGGCCCACCGCGCGAACTTCACAACGACATAGTCTCCGGACGGGGTATATCTGTCGAGCGTGCCATCCCGCCAGTAAGGAATCTCATCGAGCGTGAGCCCGCCTGCGAGCAAGGCAGAAACGAACGCGATGGGAAAACCGGTCGCTTTGGAGGCAAGCGCGGAGGAGCGCGACGTCCTCGGGTTGATCTCGATCACGACGACCCGACCCGTTTTCGGATCATGGGCAAACTGAATATTCGTCCCGCCGATAACGCGAATGGCTTCGACAATGTCGTACGAGTACTTCTGGAGGCGTTCCTGAAGGGATGGAGCGATCGTCAGCATCGGAGCGGTGCAGAACGAATCGCCGGTGTGAATCCCCATGGCGTCGACGTTCTCGATGAAGCAGACCGTGATTCGTTGATTCTTCGCATCCCTCACCACCTCGAGCTCCAGTTCTTCCCACCCGAGCACCGATTCCTCGACGAGAATCTGCCCGATGAGGCTCGCCGATATCCCGCGACTCGCAATCGTTCTCAATTCCTCGACGTTGTAGACCAGCCCGCCACCGGTCCCTCCCAGCGTATACGCCGGTCTTATGACCACGGGATACCCGAGCCGCGATGCGATCGCCTCCGCCTCCTCGACGCTGAATGCCGGCTCGCTCCTCGGCATTTCTATCCCCAACTGCTCCATCGTCTTCTTGAAGACGATGCGGTCCTCACCGCGTTCGATCGCATCCGCCTGCACACCGATGATTTTGACGCCGTGCCGCTCAAGAAAACCGCTCCGCGCGAGCTCGGACGATAGATTCAAACCCGTCTGCCCACCAAGGTTCGGCAGGAGCGCGCCGGGTTTCTCCTTTTCGATAATTTTTTGCACGTACTCCACAGTAAGCGGTTCGAGGTACGTCACGTCCGCCATGCCGGGATCCGTCATGATCGTTGCGGGATTCGAATTGACGAGCACGATCTCGTATCCGAGCTTCCTGAGGGCCTTACACGCCTGCGTGCCGGAGTAGTCGAACTCGCAGGCCTGACCGATCACGATCGGGCCCGATCCGATAATCATTACCTTCGCGATATCTTCTCTCCTCGGCATACCATGTCACCTTTCTAGTTCTTGATGAATCCATACTGAAAAAGTGAGAGCAAATCTTTACAAATACTTAGGTTCGAGCCCTGAGTATATCGGATAGGAAAAAAGCGAGTCAAGGTATTAACGTGCATGGCAGGGACACTCGTCACGTGCGCTCAGCGGCACGCAATGGTCGAGCACGGGTATAATGAACATTACGAAAAAAAAACGGTGGAGGCATGGACAGAATTCCCGAAAATGATACCGCCGCAGCACGAACAGCCGAGACAGACTGTATCCATCTCGAGCGAAGGATCGTTCAGAGGGTGAGCAGAGGGGTACCGTTCGACAAGCGGCCAGATCTAAACCTGTGGATTTGCCACTTGCCACTTCCCTCGCGCTCTCTCCTGCAGTGCCCTGTCGTGGTGAGAAAGGTGCCCTGCCTCCACGGTGGGCCGTACGGCAGGAATTGATACCCTGCGCCCGATGGGAAGATACTTACCATAGTGGGAAGAACTCCCGGTGGATCTACGAAGACTGTTTCCTGCGGGCTTCGAGTTTGTTCAATGCGTTGATGAACGCTTTCGCAGCCGCAACGATAATATCCGTGTCGGCACCGTGACCGCGCACCGTTCGGTCGTCCTCCTCGAGAGAAATCACCACTTCACCCATTGCGTCCGTCCCGCCCGTGATACCCTTGACCTCGAACTTGAGGAGTTTGCTTCGGGTACCGGTGAGCGAGACAATCGCTTTGTACGTGGCGTCCACCGGCCCATCGCCGTATTCAATTTTATCGAGGACCGCGTCACCCACCGTCAGCTTCACCGCGGCGGTCGGTTTCTGATTGAGGCCACTGATGATGTGGAGGTCGGCAAGACGGAAGTATTCCGGCACTTTCGCGACCCCTTCTGAAATCAATGCTTCGACATCCTCGTCGAAGATTTCCTTCTTCTGGTCCGCGAGTCGCTTGAATTTTTCGAACGCTCTGTTCAGCTCTTCATCGTTCAACACATATCCCAGCTCCTTCAGCCTCGTCTTGAACGCGTGTCTTCCCGAGTGCTTGCCGAGAACGAGCTTCGCCGAGCGGAGGCCGATGCTCTCAGGCCTGATGATTTCATACGTCGACTTCTCCTTGAGCAACCCGTCCTGGTGAATTCCCGATTCGTGGGCGAACGCGTTCGCCCCGACGATCGCCTTATTGGGCTGCACGGAGATGCCCGTTATCTTCGTCACGAGCTTGCTCGTCCGCATGATTTCTTCGGTGCGGATTTTCGTGTCGGCCCGGAACACGTCGCGCCTCGTCCTCAATGCCATGACGACCTCTTCCATCGAACAATTTCCTGCACGCTCGCCGATCCCGTTCACCGTGCATTCGATCTGTCCCGCACCGTTCAGAACCGCCGCGAGCGAATTTGCCGTCGCCAACCCGAGGTCATTGTGGCAGTGCACCGCGATCACCGCCTTCTGGATATTCGGAACCTTTTCGAACAGCGTCTTGATGAGATAGCCGAACTCCGACGGAACGGCGTACCCGACGGTATCGGGAATGTTCACGGTTGACGCCCCTGCTTCAATGACCGCTTCGACAACCTCACAGAGAAAAGCGATATCCGTTCGCGTCGCGTCCATCGGCGAAAACTCCACGTCATCCACATAGCTCCTCGCCAGACGCACCATCTCGACCGATCTCCTGAGGGCCTCTTCCCTCGTCACGCGGAACTGGTGTTTCAGGTGTATGTCCGAAGTCGAGTGGAACGTGTGAATTCTCTTCCGGGGCGCATCCCTGAGCGCCTCCCACGCCCTCGTGATGTCCTCCTCGCGGGCGCGCGCCAAACTGCAGATTATAGGCCCCTCGACTTCGCCGCCGATCGTCCTGATCGCCTCGAAATCCCCCGGTGAACTGAACGCGAAGCCCGCTTCGATCACGTCAACGCCGAGCTTCGCGAGCTGCTTCGCCAGCGCGAGTTTCTCCTGCACGTTCATGGACGCTCCGGGAGACTGCTCGCCGTCACGGAGGGTCGTGTCGAATATCCTGATTGTCCTCATCATCTCGTCTCGCCTTTCCTTTCGCTCTTCCTCTTTCGCATATAGAGAATGACGTTCTCAATTATACCCCCAGCGAGGTAAATCATTGCAAACAGGAAGAGAGAAACCGGCGGATGCATGATAACGATCATGAGGATGATCACGAACGCGACGAGTATCCAGAACGGCTTGCGCTTCCGGAAATCGATTTCTTTCGCCCCGTGGAAACGAAGCGTACTGACCATGAGAAAGGCGAGCAGAACCGTCAGCCCGAGGATACCGTAATTTTTACCGGGGAGCGATTCCCACATCTCGTGGTAAAAGAGCACGAGACTCGCGACGATCGCCGCGGCAGCCGGGATGGGCATGCCCGTGAACGCCTTCGATTCGGTGGAGCCCATCTGCACGTTGTAGCGCGCAAGCCTGAGCGCACCGCACGCGAGAAACCAGAACGCCGCAACCCACCCGACCCGGCCGAAAGGGATCAGCGCCCACTTGTAGAGCAAAACAGACGGCGCCACGCCAAACGCGACGAGATCGGACAACGAGTCCAGCTCGATGCCGAACCGTGTGGTGCTGTGCGTGAGCCTGGCAACCCATCCATCGAGGCCGTCGAAAATGATCGCGAAGAGGATGCTCCACGATGCGTGAAGATAGTTGCCTTTCAGAGAAGCGAGGATCGAATAGAACCCGAGGAGCATTCCGCACAGCGTGAGGGTATTGGGAAGGAGATATATGCCTTTTTTCATTCTGTCATTATAATAGAATCATTCGTCCTTTTTCGTGAGCGGTACCGTTCATTCTGCACGAAGGAGGGAGATCGCTCATGATTCCACGGAAATGCGCGGAAAATATGTCGTGACTGAGCCCACTTCACAGAGAGAAGAAGAGAGCCAGGCACGGATCTGGGGATGCTCTGTCATCTCACCGCGCTCCTCGGGCTCGCCGGCATCCCGTTCGGGAACATCATCGGACCCCTCATTATTTGGCTTTTTAAGAGAAAGACGTATGACCTCTTAACCTGCAGGGGAAAGAATCTTTGAATTTTCAGATGACGATCCTCGTCCTCTTCGCGGCGCTCATGATCTCCGTGAGGATCGGCATGATGATTATTTTCGTCCTTGCCGCTCTCAACGCGATCCTCGTCGTCCTCGCCTCGGTCCAGTCCTATCGGGGCATACCATTCCACTACCCGTTCCAGATATGGTTCCTCAAATAAGCCGTCGCTTCTCGAAAGAGGACGAGATCGCTCCCGCCCTCATCGTGTTCACAAAG
The DNA here is from genome assembly GCA_937138415.1 of uncultured Nitrospiraceae bacterium. GTDB lineage: Bacteria > Nitrospirota > Thermodesulfovibrionia > Thermodesulfovibrionales > SM23-35 > JALHSV01. Next base: position 54,783 of record CAKZPA010000001.1, read on the forward strand.
ACGACAGCACCGGTCGATCTCCCCAGCAAGCGATACCGTGACGCGCCCCCGCACGCCGTCCGACGGAATCGCCGAATGCCGTCTCATCAAACGCCATTTCCGTGTTCCAGACCTTCCACACGTTCCCGACAAGATTTATTCCCGGTTTCAGGGTCATCTTCCTGGGTTTCCACCCCGACGGAGTCGCCTCCGTCCTTTTGCTCTTGCGCACGAGCTGGAACGCCTGAACTTGCCTGAGGGATTCGCTGACATTCCGTCCGACCGGTGGGGTGAGGATCTCGGAGCCCTGGATAATTCCGTCCGGGTCGATAATGAACCTCCCCCTCGTCTCTACGCCCGTGTTCTCATCGTAGACGCCATAGAGGGTCCCCACTTTGCCACCCGCATCCGACAACATCGGAAATGGGACACCGCCTTTCACCATCTTCGACAACTCGTGGTCGTTCCACATCTTGTGAACGAACACGCTGTCGATACTCATGGACAAGATCTCCACTCCCAGTTTCTTGAATTCGGGATACCTCTCGGCAACTGCCGAGAGCTCGGTCGCTCAAACAAAGGTAAAATCCCCGGGGTAGAAACAGAGGAGTATCCATTACCCAAAATATTCCGACAACTGCACATTCACGAACTTTCCCCGATAGTATGCCGGCGCGCTGAAATCCGGCGCTTTTCTCCCGATGAGAATCATGCGTTCTCCCTCCTTTTTGACAAGTTGTTCGCCTTCCGGTTTTTTCTCTTCCGACGTTTCGCCGATCACGCCACCTGTCGGCCGTGCGCACCCTGGCTTGAACTCTTGCGGCATACGCCCTCCTTTCGATGCTATAGAGTGTGTGCCTGCATCGTCCTCACGTGTGCAACAATGGTCTCGGCCCCGCCGAGCTCGCTGCACGATCAGACGTCCCTTTCGACGCAAACGACCGCTCAGACCATTTCGTGGCCAACTTCCCCCGGCGAAGATGTGCTCCCCGGCCATCGCGGGGCAGATCGAACTGCGCGGTTGTGGGTGATCGGAGGAAGAAGAGACGTCCTTCTCAAAAAGAGGGGTTCACGACGGAGAAATCCTCCCGCTCCCCCCCGGCAATCCGCACGATCCTCCCGTGCACTTCGAGTCTGCCTTCCGAGAAGAGCCTGATCGCTTCCGGATAAATTTTATGCTCGAGCTTCAGTATCCTCTCTGACAATGTCTCCTCGGTATCGTCATGATACACCGGCACAGCCGCCTGAATGATGATGGGTCCGGTATCCATGCCTTCGTCGACGAAGTGGACCGTACAGCCAGAGATCTTCACGCCGTAGTCCACTGCCTGCTTTTGGCCATGCAGCCCGGGAAACGCTGGCAACAGCGCCGGATGGATATTCATGATTCTGTTCGGGAACGCAGCGATGAGGGGTCTCCCCACAATGCGCATGAATCCCGCCAAAACGACGAGTTCTGTCCGCCGATCCCGCAACTCCGCGGCGATCCGATCGTAGAATGCCTCCCGCGAGGCGAAGTCTGCAGGGTTCAGAACGATATGGGGAATGCCGTATTTGCAAGCCCGCTCGATCGCAAAGGCTCGCGGATTGTCGGTGATGAGAACGACGATCTTCGCGGAGAGTTTCCCCTCCCGGATCGCATCGATGATCGCCTGGAAATTCGACCCTCTGCCCGACGCGAGGACGCCGATATTCATGATCGCGACCGCCCCGCCTACAGTCTCACCTCGATCCGAGCCCGCTCGCGAAGACCCTTCATATAGCTCCTGTACTTCTCCGCGAACGCCTCTTCTTCGAGCCGTGCCCGGATCGATGACCTCTGTTCTTCGCTCGTCTTCGTGGCAACCCTCTCCTCGAGTTTCACGATATGCAGTCCGCGATCGGTCCAGAAAGGCATACTCACATCGCCGACGTTCATATGTGTCAGCACGTCGACGAATTCTTTCGCCAAGTGGCTCTTTTTGACAAAGCCGAGATCGCTCCCGATCTTCGACGCGGGGTCGTCGGAAAATTCCCAGCTGAGCGCGGTAAAATCCTCGCCGCCCTGCAGCCTCTTCACGATGCGCCTCGCCTTTTCTTCGAGTTCTTGTCTCGCTCCTTCGTCCGCAGGCTTTTTGAAAAATATCTGGCGTAACCTGAACTCTTCTTCTCCACCGGCTCTGCCCTGCGCCTGGAGGGCGCTCGTGACAGACTCCTCGGGAACGATAATCTTGTTTCTGATCTGCTGGGCGACAAACTGGCTGAGCAATATCTGATCGGCAAGCCTTTTTTTGTACTCGTCAAACGTGAGCCCTTCTCTCTGGAGGGATTCGCGAAGCATGCCATCGGTCAATTCGTATTTCCTCTTGATTTTTTCGATCGCCTCGGTCACTTCCTCGTCACGCACCTGCAGTCCGAGCCTCTTCGCCTCCTGTATCTGAAGCTTCATGTCGATGAGTTTTTCGAGAAACACTGCCTCGTTACTCTTGAAAACTCTCATTCGCTCTTCATCCGGCAGGGCTTTCAGTTCTTCCGACGCCTCGGACTGCATGACACCGTACAGTTCGCTCCACGTGATCACTTCATTGTTCACGACAGCCACAACCCGATCGAGCAAAATAGCCGCACGGAGCGTCGAGCACGGGCACAAGCACGTGACGATGAGCACTGCTCCAAACGTCCGCATAGGCACCGACCGCCAAGCGAGGGTCCCGCGCACCCTGCCGAGGATTCTTTTCCCGGCACGATAAAAAATGTTGATGAGATGATATGTCCGGTTGTTTTTCATGACAAGGTATTCTACTATACACGTAGCCTGCGGTCACAAGTGTCTTCGGGATGCGTTGCTCCTCTCTACCCCAGAATTTGGGAGCAGTATCCGGGCGCGTTGAGATGTAGCTGAGAACGTACGATGGAAAAAACCCTCCAAGCTTTGGTTGACGAATGCCGGGACACTCGCGGAAATATCGTTTCTCTCCTTCGCCGTGTCGAGGATCACTTCGGCTTCATCCCTGAGGACGCGGTCTATTGGTTGTCGCGCGCGCTCGACATTCCCGCGAGCCGATTCTTCGGTGTCGCGACGTTCTATTCTCAGTTTCATCTTAAACCGAGAGGCAGGCACACGATTCGCATCTGTCGCGGCACTGCGTGCCACGTGAAGGGCTCCGAAAAACTGATCTCGCGGGTTCTCATGGAACTCGATATCCCCCCCGACGACGATACGACCCCGGATCTGACGTTCACGATCGAGAAAATCAACTGCGTCGGCGCCTGCGGCATCGCCCCGGTTGCTGTTCTCGACGATGAGATTGTCGGCAACGCAACGCTCCACACCGTACTCAACGGCATCAGGGAGCTCAAGAAGAGATCGTAATGAGCAAAGAGGTTCTCATCACGGTCTGTACCGGCACCGGTGGTATCGCTTCGGGCGGAGAAGACGTGCTCGCGGCTTTTCGCGAGGCTCTCTCCTCGGCCGGCATCACCGCGAGCTGCCGCGAACGATGTCGCGTGCAGCGCGTCGGCTGCAAGGGGTTTTGCTCGCAGGATGTGCTCGTGGACGTCGCCGTGAACGGCGCGATAACGACATACAGGAAGGTGCGCCCCGACATGGTTGCGCGCATCGTCTCCGAACACATCGTGGCGGGAATGCCCGTCGCGGAGTGGGTCGTGGATGGAAGCTACCACGCCTTCCACGAGAAACAGAAAAAAGTGGTGCTCTCCCACTGCGGTGTCATAGACCCGGAAGAGATCCAGTCATATCGTGCGGTCGGGGGATACGGGGCAGCGGAACGAGCGGTTCTCTCCATGACGCCGGAAGAAATCATTGCCGTCATAAAACGCTCCCGATTGCGCGGCCGCGGAGGGGGCGGTTTTCCCACAGGGCTGAAGTGGGAACTCTGCGCCCGGCATACGGCGGACACAAAGTACGTCGTCTGCAACGGGAATGAGAGCGATCCCGGCGCCTTCATGGACACCTCGCTCATGGAAGGCGATCCCCATTCGGTCATCGAGGGAATGATCATATGCGCGAAAGCCGTCGGTTCTCACCGCGGGTACATCTATACCAAGGCTGAATATGCCCTCGCGGTGAAAAGGCTGAACCGGGCGATCGAGCACTGCTATGCGGCGGGATTCCTCGGAAAAGGTATTTTCGGTTCGGACTTCGACTTCGACGTGGAGGTGTTCCCGGCACCTGGCGCCTTCGTCTGTGGAGAAGCGACAGCGCTCCTGCGCTCCCTCGAAGGGAAACGCGGCATGCCGAGCGCCAAGATATGGCGGACCGCGGAAAAAGGACTGTGGAACAAGCCGACGGTCCTGAACAACGTCGAGACGTTCGCGAACATCCCGAAAATCATCGAGAAGGGATCCCAGTGGTTCAGCCGTCTCGGAACGGAGAGGAGCGGTGGGACGAAGGTGTTCTCTCTCTCCGGAAAAGTGAGAAATACGGGTCTGATCGAGGTACCGATCGGCACCACACTCAGGGAAATCATATTCGATATCGGCGGAGGCATCGAAGGGGGAAAAGCGTGCAAAGGCGTCCACATAGGGGGGCCGACGGGCGGCTGTATCCCCGCTGCGCGGTTCGATATGGAGGTGGATTACGAATCGCTCGCCCAGGCTGGATCCATGATGGGGTCGGGCGGCATGGTCGTCCTCGACGAGACGAGCTGCATCGTCGACACGACCCGTTTCTTCGTGGGAGTAATACAGGGAGAGTCGTGCGGGAAGTGCGCGCCGTGCCGGATCGGCACGAAGAGGATGCTCGAAATTCTCGAGAGAATCGCGGGCGGCAGAGCGAAGGAAGGAGATCTCGAACTGCTCGAAGAACTCGCACACTCCATACGGGAGACGTCTCTCTGCGGACTCGGGATGACCGCTCCGAATCCCGTTCTCAGCACTCTCCGTTACTTCAGGGATGAGTACGAGGAACACATCCGACGGAAAAGATGTAGGGCAGCGGTCTGCAAAGCGCTGCTCACCTATTCGGTTGTGGAAAGCGCCTGCACCGGATGCGGCGCGTGCAAGAGGGTCTGCCCCGCAGACGCCATCCGCGGGACGAGAAAGAAACCCCACCGGATCGATGCGAATCTGTGCGTCCGCTGCGGAACGTGTCTCGACGCGTGCAAGTTCAACGCAATCATGAAAGTGTGAAATGTCGACGACAGTGACTCTCAGGATCGACGGCAGGAACGTGACCGTCGAGAAATTCTCGACGATCCTCGATGCCGCGCGCACGCTCGAGATTCCGATACCGACGTTGTGCCATCATCCCGATCTGGTGCCGTACGGCGGGTGCCGCCTGTGTCTCGTCGAAATCAAAGGAGCGCCCAGACCGGTTGCGTCCTGCACCACCTTCGTCAAAGACGGATTAGAGGTAACGACCTCGAGCCCCCGGTTGGAGCGTCTCAGGAAGACGACGCTCGAGCTCATCCTCTCGGATCATCCCAGAGATTGCATGACCTGCGAGCGAGCGGGCGATTGCAAACTTCAGGAGCTCGCGTACTTTTACGGCATCCGCGACCCCCGATTCGAGGGGGAACGGAGAATATACCGCACAAAGGACAAGAATCCGTGCATCGCACGGGATATGGAGAAGTGTATCCTCTGCGGCCTGTGTGTCCGTGTCTGCGACGAGATACAGGGCGTCGCAGCGATCGACTTCGCGTACCGCGGATTCCGGACAATGGTCACACCGCCCTTCGAACGGGAGCTCGACTGCGAATTCTGCGGCCAGTGTGTCGCGGTCTGCCCGACCGGTGCCCTCACTGGTGCGATGTGGGCGCAAAAAGGCAGACAGGACATGCGCGACGTCGAGACGATCTGTCCGTACTGTGGCTGCGGATGCACGCTCACCCTCCATATCCGCCGCAATGAGGTCATTCGCGTCTCCTCGAGGCGGGAAACGCTGAATGAGGGCTGGCTCTGTGCGAAGGGCCGCTTCGGCTACGAATTCATCCACAGAACCGACCGTCTCAAAAAACCCCTCGTACGAATCGTTCCTAAGTCGGAGGCCGCCGCTCTCGTGAAGAGCGGATGGAGCCACGAGCGCGCCGCCTCGTTCTTCAGGGAGGTGAGCTGGGATGACGCCCTCGATCTTGTTGCGGCGCGGCTGGGAGAAATCAAAGAGCGCCATGGATCCGACGCAATCGGAGGCATATCGTCCGCCCGCTGCACCAATGAGGAGAACTATCTGTTTCAAAAATTCATTCGGGGAGCGATCGGGACGAACAACGTCGATCACTGCGCGAGATATTGACACAGCTCCTCGCTGGCCGGTCTGGCCGCGGTCTTCGGATCCGGTGCAATGACGAATTCGATCGAGGAGATCGAACACCACGACGTGATCTTCGTGATCGGTTCGAACACGACGGAAACACACCCGATTATCGCTCTCCGAATGAAGAGAGCCGTAAGGAAGGGAGCCACTCTCATCGTCGCCGACCCGCGGAAAATCGACCTCGTACGGTTCGCTCGCCTGTGGTTGCCGTTGAGACCCGGAACCGACAGCGCTCTCCTCAATGCCATGATGCACGTCATCATCCGCGAGGGGCTGATCGACCGCACATTCATCGACGCCCGAACGGAGGGATTCGAGGCGCTCCGGGAATCGCTGCTCGACTGTTCGCCCGAATGGGCGGCCGACGTGACCGGCGTCCCCGCGGGCGACATCGTCCGAGCGGCACGGCTTTACGGGAATGCGTCCCACCCCGGCATCTACTACACCATGGGAATCACACAGCATTCCCATGGGACGGAGAACGTGTTCGCAATCGCGAATCTCGCTTTGATGACCGGAAATCTCGGGAAAAAGAGTGTGGGAGTGAATCCATTGAGAGGTCAGAACAACGTGCAGGGCGCGACGGATATGGGATGTATTCCGGATTTTCTCCCGGGATACCAGAAAGTTGCCGTACCGGAAATCAGGCGGAAGTTCGAAAAAGCATGGGGCGTCACGCTGTCGGATCGGCCGGGCCTCACCGCGACGGATATGGTGAAAGCAGCCCTCAGCGGAACCATCAGGGCCCTCTACATCATGGGAGAAAACTCGGTACTCAGCGATCCCGACAGGGACCGGACGATACGTGCCTTGCAAGGGCTCGACCTCCTCGTCGTTCAGGATATCTTTCTCACCGAGACCGCGGCACTCGCAGATGTCGTCTTTCCTGCTGCGTGCTTCGCCGAAAAAGACGGTACGTTCACCAATACCGAGCGCAGGGTCCAGCGCGTGCGGAAAGCCGTCGAGCCCCCCGGCGAAGCGAGAGACGATGCGCGCATCATCGCCGAGTTATCGGGCCGGTTCGGCTTCGATCTGACCTACGATAGTATCGAAGACGTGTTCCGAGAAGCAGGTCGCCTCTGGCCCGCACTCGCCGGCATCACGTACCGGCGTATCGCGAAAACAGGTCTTCAGTGGCCCTGCCCCACACGCGATCACCCCGGAACGCGGTACCTCTTCAAAGGTTCATTCCCGAGAGGGAGAGCGGCATTTCAGACAGTCCGCTTCCGGCCACCGCTCGAACTGCCGGACGAGGACTATCCACTCCTCCTCTCGACAGGGAGGCATCTTTTTCATTATCATACAGCGTCGATGACGGGACGCGTCGAGTCGTTGGTCCGCATAGAACCGAAGCCGTACGTTGAGATAAGCGCGGCTGACGCGGAGGCCCTCGGCATCCTCCACGGCGAGAACGTCCGTGTCAGCTCCCGCCGTGGGGCGATCGAACTGGAAGCGCGCATTTCGGCAAGGCCGATCAAAGGGGTCGTCTTTATCCCGTTCCATTACCGCGACGCGGCAGCGAACGCGCTCACGCACAGCGCGCTCGATCCTCTCTCGAGGATTCCGGAATTGAAAGTCTGCGCGGTGAAGATCGAGCGCGTGGCGCAATCAACCGCGACAACACGTCAAAAGGAGGATTGACAGATGGTTGCCACCGATATACTCAAACAGCAGGTTCTTCTCCAAGACATCGACGAAGAGGGGCTGGAAAAGATTGCCAAGATTGCGCAGCAGGTCTCGATCAAGAAAGGCGAGCAGCTCTTTAAGGAAAAGGACGAGACGAAGGGCCTGTGGCTGATCCGTTCCGGCAGAATAGAAATATCGAGGATCACCGCCGACGGATGGCGACAGACGCTCGTCGTGCTCACCGCAGGACATTTCTTCGGGGAACTCTCCATCCTGGAGAACAGGAAGCACGTCGCGACGGCGACGGCGCTCGAGGACACGGATCTGCTCCTCATCCCGAAAGAAGATTTCGAGGAACTCGTCCGCGAAGAATGCGCGTTGGCTCTGAAAATCGTCATTAAGCTCGCCATAACGATGAGCAAGAACCTCCGGCGAATGAACGACAAGTTTTTGAGCGCACTCATCAGCTACTGAAACAATTGTTCTCCGGCAGGCGCGTGGCAGACGGCAGAAAACGGGGCAACGGCAAGCGAACGACCTTCTCTGTTCGACGGCGGGAACATTCGTTGACCACTTCCCCCTGCCCGCCTCATGCAGCTTTTCCACCCAGGAGGAAAGAACGGAAATGAACACGATCATCGATCCAACGAAACACGCGGACTGGGAGATCGCGGAAGCGGCCGAGCCGTACATGAAGACCGTTTACCAGCTCGGCGACGAGCTCGGTCTCGCGAAACACGAACTCCTCCCTCACGGGCACTATATCGCGAAGCTCGATTTCAAGAGCATAGTGAGCCGCCTCCACTCGAAGCCCGACGGAAAGTACATCGATGTCACTGCCATCACGCCGACGCCATTAGGCGAAGGCAAATCGACCACGACGATGGGTCTCACGCAGGGGCTCGGCAAACGCGGGAAGAGCGTCATCGCCGCGATCCGACAGCCGTCCGGCGGGCCGACCATGAACATCAAGGGATCGGCGGCGGGCGGGGGTCTCTCCCAATGCATTCCGCTCACGCCATTCTCCCTCGGTCTGACCGGCGATATCAACGCGATCGTGAACGCGCATAACTTAGCGATGGTCGCGCTCACCTCGCGCATCCAGCATGAATTCAACTACAGTGACGAACAACTGGCGAAACGCGGACTGAGAAGGCTCAACATCGATCCCCGAGCGGTAGAGATGAAATGGGTCATCGATTTCTGCGCCCAATCGCTCCGCGATATCATCATCGGCATCGGCGGGAAAAACGACGGGTTCATGATGCAGTCGGGATTCGCCATTGCGGTCTCCTCTGAAATCATGGCGATCCTTTCGGTCTCGACCGATTTGCGGGACCTCCGCGAGCGCATGGGGAAGATCGTCGTCGCGTACGACAAGACCGGACGCCCCGTGACCACCGAGGATCTCGACGTTGCGGGCGCAATGACTGCGTGGATGATCGAGGCGATCAAACCGAACCTCATGCAAACGATCGAGGGGCAGCCGGTGCTCGTGCACGCGGGGCCCTTCGCGAACATCGCGATCGGACAATCGTCCATCATCGCCGACAGGGTTGGCCTCAAGCTCGCGGATTACCACGTCACCGAGTCGGGGTTTGGCGCCGACATCGGATTCGAGAAATTCTGGAATCTCAAGTGCAGATTTTCCGGATTGAGGCCGAACGCAGCGGTCATCGTCGCGACAATCAGGGCTCTGAAGTGCCACGGTGGTGCCCCCGTGCCCATACCCGGCAGGCCGCTGCCGCCCGAGTACAAAACCGAAAACATCGAGTGGGTGGAGAAAGGGTGCGAAAACCTCATCCACCACATTCAGACGGTGAAGAAAGCGGGGATCAATCCCGTCGTCTGCATTAACGCGTTCTATACCGATACCGATCAGGAAATCCGCACTGTGAGACGCCTCGCGGAGGCTGCGGGCGCCCGTGTCGCCCTTTCGAAACACTGGCAGTTTGGCGGTGCCGGCGCACTCGAGCTCGCCGACGCCGTCATCGACGCGTGCGAAGAACCGAACCGCTTTCATTTTCTCTACGACATGACGGTTCCCCTCCGCGCGCGCATCGAACGCATCGCGCTCGAGGTTTACGGTGCAGACGGCGTCGAGTTTTCGCCGGACGCACTCGCGAAACTTCGGAGACTGGAAGAAGATCCCGAGACGTCGCAGCTCGGCATCTGCATGGTGAAAACGCACCTGAGCCTGTCGGATAATCCCCTCCTGAAGGGCGTGCCGAAAGGGTGGCGACTCTTCGTGCGGGACGTCCTCACCTACCGGGGAGCGGGCTTCGTCGTCCCCGTCGCGGGTGCAATTAAACTCATGCCCGGGACGGCATCCGATCCCGCGTTCAGGAGGATCGATGTCGATGTCGAAACCGGAAAGGTGAGAGGTCTTTTCTGACGCGATGAAAAAAGTCGGTTTCGTCTACGATGACATTTTTCTGAAGCACGAGATGCCGTCGGGGCATCCGGAATCGCCGCAGCGGCTGATGAAAATCGTCGAGGTGCTGAAAGACTCCGAGTATTGGGAAAAGCTCGTCCACATCCGACCGAGACCAGCAACTGATGAGGAAATCCTCGCGGTGCACACTCCTGACTATTTCCGCAGCATCCGCGCTTTCACGGGATTCTACGACGGCGACACCTATGTTTCTCCGAACTCGTTCGAAGCCGCGCAGTACGCGGCGGGCGCCGTCATCGAAGCGATCGACCGCTGCAAAAACGGGGACATCGAGAGGGCGTTCTGCGCGGTGCGACCGCCCGGACACCACGCGGAGGCGGACCGCGCCATGGGGTTCTGTATTTTCAATAACGTCGCGGTCGGCGCGCGCTACGCGCAGAGGCTCGGTTACCGAAAGGTCTTCATCATCGATTTCGACGTTCACCACGGCAACGGCACGCAGCATATCTTCGAAGAGGACGACTCCGTTTTCTACTTCAGCACCCACCAGTACCCGCACTATCCCGGAACCGGCAGAGATACCGAGCGGGGAAGAGGGAAAGGAGAAGGGTATACGTATAACATTCCCATGCCGTGGGGGAGCGGCGATAAAGACTTTTTCTTCGCCTACCGCGATATTCTCCCGCGCCTCGTCAAGAACTTCCGCCCCGATATCATGCTCGTATCGGCCGGGTACGACATCCACATGAGGGATCCCCTCTCCGGCATAAGGGTCACTCATGAAGGGATGCGGAACATCATACGCGGAATACTTCTCCGCTCCACATCGACGTTCCTCCCGCCGATGCCTTACGTCTTTGCCCTGGAAGGAGGATACGACCTTGAAGCCCTCGGCGATTCGGTTCTCCAGACGATCAGAGAGCTGCTCGAACTGTAGCAACCCCCGCTTTCTCCTTGTCGCTTGATTTCTTTTTAGGTAACGTTCTATAATTCTTTTTAAAAAATGGGCATTAAGAATGTAATCTTAAAGCATAGGTTTATCTTTATCGGTTTCGTGTTCTCTTTTGCGTCTCTCTTTCTCCTCTCTCGACCTTCTCATCCACAACAGGAAAGGCATCAGAAGGTCATTGTGATCACGATCAGCGGTGTCATCAACCCGGTTTCGGCCGAATTCATCGGACGAAGTGTCAGGAAAGCCCAGGAGAAAGGTTTCGAAGCGTTGGTCATAGAGCTCGATACGCCGGGCGGACTCGATACCTCTATGCGGAGCATCGTCAAGGATATCATCGGGAGCGAGGTACCCGTCATCGTCTTCGTTTCGCCGAGCGGAAGCCGCGCGGCCTCAGCCGGGGTCTTTCTCACGCTCGCGGCGCACATCGCGGCGATGGCACCCGGCACGAACATCGGCGCCGCGCACCCTGTCGGAATCGGTGAAAAAATGGACAAGACGATGGCCGAGAAAGCCACCAACGATGCGGCAGCGTACATAAAATCCCTTGCCGAGCGGAAAGGGAGAAACGCGCGGTGGGCCGAAAACGCGGTGCGGAAGAGCATCTCCGCGACAGAAAAAGAAGCGCTCAGGGAAGGCGTTATCGATCTCGTCGCGAACGACCTCGCGTCTCTGCTAAGAGACATTGACGGGCGGCGCGTGCTGACCGTCATGGGCGAGCGGGTGCTGAAAACGAAAAACGCGGAGGTTGTCCGGGAAGAATTGGGACTGCGGCACAGAATACTCAACTTGATCTCGGATCCGAACATCGCGTACATCCTCATGCTCCTCGGCTTCTACGGCCTCTTCTTCGAACTGACGAATCCGGGATCGATCTTCCCCGGCGTCATCGGCGGCATCTGCCTCATCCTTGCTTTCTACGCTTTCCAGACCCTTCCCGTGAATTATGCGGGCCTGCTCCTCATCATCCTCGCGCTCATTCTCTTTATCCTCGAGATAAAAATAACGTCCCACGGCGTCCTGACGCTTGGAGGCATCATTTCGATGATCATCGGCTCACTCATGCTCTTCGAATCCCCTGCCCCGTTCATGAAACTGTCTCTGGCGCTCGTCCTCCCGGCGGTCGTCGTCACCGCCATCTTCTTCACGGTCACGCTCAGCCTCGCATTCAAGGCGCAGCGAAGGAAGCCGGTGACCGGGGTCGAAGGTCTCATTGGTGAATCGGGCATCGCTGACACCGATGTCACCAAAGAAGGGGGTATGGTGTCACTGCACGGCGAACGGTGGACAGCCTTCTCGGATGAACCGATTCCGAAGGGATCACGGGTCGTCGTCGATAGAGTATCCGGCCTCAAAGTCAAAGTGAGGAGATCGGAGTGAACCAGGTTCGATTTTCGCATCTACGGAGAAAAACACCTTAAGAAGGAGGTACAAATGCCTTTTTTTGCACCATCGTTCATGACTTTTCTTTTGATCCTCTTCCTCGTCGTCTATTTCCTCTCGAGCGCGATAAAGATTCTGAAGGAGTACGAGAGAGGGGTGGTCTTCAGGCTCGGGCGGATCATTCCCGTCAAAGGGCCCGGCCTCGTCATCATCTGGCCTATCATCGACAAACTGGTACGGGTGAGCCTCCGGATCGTGACGATGGATGTCCCGGCGCAGGACATCATCACGAAAGACAATATCACGGTGAAGGTGAACGCCGTCGTCTATTTCAGGGTCATGGACCCCATCAAGGCGATTACTGAAGTGGAAGACTTTTATTTCGCCACATCGCAAATAGCGCAGACAACCCTCCGAAGCATACTCGGCCAGAGCCAGCTTGACGACCTCCTCACAAAACGGGAAGATCTCAATGCGGAACTTCAGAAGGTGATCGATTTCCAGACCGAACCGTGGGGCGTGAAGGTCACGGCAGTCGAAGTCAAGAACGTCGACCTCCCAGCGGAGATGTTGAGGGCGATCGCGAAACAGGCGGAAGCCGAACGGGAAAGGCGCGCGAAAGTCATTCACGCAGAGGGCGAATTCCAGGCGTCACAGAAACTCGCCGACGCGGCAAACATCATTTCGACCGCTTCTTCAGCCCTTCAGTTGAGATTCCTCCAGACGCTCACCGAAATCGCGACCGAGAAGAACTCCACGATCATATTCCCCGTGCCCATCGACCTTTTGAAGCCATTCCTCACGCAGGAACAGAAGACCGTGTCACCCCAGTCTTCGGGAGAACAGAAATAGCTCCGCGCAACGGCACCATACCTGTCGGCATGGGGACGACCCTCACCGTCGCACTTTGGCGGAAGGGGTTCGTCGGTGGCGCCGGGACACGAACCGGGTGCCAGCCCGTTCCAAGGATCCCCACATCCGTAACCACCGCCAGAAAGAAAGGAGTGAGCCACGCATGTTTCCTGGCTGAGGAGGACACAGACCGCTGTGAAAGGGCGCATCGCGCCACAAACATAAAACTAAGAGGGGGAGTAGTGCACTATGAACAACGTTTCGAGCCAAAAGGCACACGATATGAGGAGACACATGCGCCACCCTGCCGCGCAGCCGGTCACGTACGCCGTGAGCGCGATCGAAACGAAGAATGGTACGTGGTTGTCCCGCAGGGGTGAACTCGTCGACGTGAGCGAGACGGGGGTCTGCATGAGAACGGATCACCCGCTTTCGCCCGGGCACGTGGTCTGGCTTGACGGCACACCCGGAACGATGGTGGGCATCGTCCGCTGGTGTCGGCAGCTCGACACGCTTTATCGCATCGGCATCGAATTGGAAAAAACCTACGTCAAGATACTTGACGACGCAACGACCCGCTTCAACGAGACACTCCTCGAAATAGAGAAGAGGTGCCAAAATCCCCATGAAGCTCCGGACGACCTCTACAAGGCAACATCGAAAGCCGTCGACGACGTGCTCGCCGCGTGCAAAATCTTCGAGAACGGAGTGCGGGATAAGGCCATGATCCATGATGCCCGCGTCCGATTCCGGGAAAAGACGAATCCAATCTTGTCGAAAAGCGTTCTCGTCACTCATACGAGGACCTGGCCCCAAGGGTACCAGGGCGACTATAAAATGCTCGAGAACCTGTACCGAAATACCCCCCTTTCGGAGGGGATAGGATACTATCTGGATTTGTGCTGTTTGAACGCGCAACTCGCCATCGCCGTGAGGAACCGACTGAAACTCCTCGAGAGCATCCTGCGGAACGAGTTCCGGCGCCGGCAGCGGCCGTCCGTCATGAATATTGCGTGCGGCTCATGCCGTGAAGTATTCGAACTGGCTGAAGATATCAAGAGGTCCGACGCCACGGTAACCTGCATTGATCTCGATAACAACGCCCTCGCGTTCGCTGCCGACCGTTTGCTGTTCTCGAGCATGTCTCTGCTCTCCTCCGAGCAGGTAATCCTCAGGAGGTACAATGCGCTCAGAATGTTCGATCACGAACTGAACCTCGCAGAATTCGGCATGCAGGACATCATTTACAGTGTGGGCTTCTTCGATTACCTCAATTCCGATTTCCTTTCCAACCTCTTCGGATCACTCTACGATCTGCTGAACCCCGGCGGTCGCCTGATCGCTTCCTTCAAAGACGCCGACCGATACCGCCACCAGGATTATCACTGGATCGGTGACTGGGACGGGTTTCTCCAGAGGACGGTGAAAGATTTTCGGGATATCTTCCGCTACGCTGGCATTCCCGAATCATCGATATCGGAGCTTCGAGAGGAATCGGGCATGATCGTTTTCTACCTCGTCGACAAATAGATGAACGAGAAGCGAAACATCGTGATAACTGGAATCGGCGTCGTTTCGCCCATCGGCATCGGCAAGAATGCGTACTGGGAAGGACTGATCGAGGGGAAAACCGGTTTCAAAGCGATCACGCTCTTCGAAACAGCGCCGTTCGGTATCCATGTCGCCGGGGAGATCAGCGATTTCAACCCCGTCGATCTCCTCGGCAAGAAAGGACTTCGCGAACTCGACCGGAGCACGCGACTCGTCAATGCGGCCGCAAAACTCGCCCTCGACGACGGCCGCCTCGACATTACGGAAGACAATACGCACTCGACCGGCGTTTCTGTCGGTTCGACGTTCGGCAGTCTCCACAGCATCTCCCAGTTCGACCGCCAGGGTCTCATCGATGGGCCGCGGTACGTCAATCCTTCGCTCTTTCCGAACACCGTTCTCAATTCCCCGGCGAGCAGAATTTCCATCCGCTTCAGAATCAAAGGGTTCAACACGACCATCTCCACAGGATTCTGCGCCGGACTCGATGCCATATCGTATGCGTGCGACTTCATACGGTTAAAGAGAGTCCATCGCGTCCTCGCGGGTGGCGTCGAAGAATTGTGCGAGGAGACGTTCCATGGTTTCCACGCCCTGGGATGTCTCTCGGGGTCCGATGGTTCCGAGCCGCGGTGCTGCCCTTTCGACAGGAGGAGAAACGGGACCGTGCTCTCCGAAGGCGCGGCCGTTCTGATTCTCGAGGATGAGGAGCAGGCGGTGCGGAGGGGGGCGCACATCACGGCACGGATACTCGGATGCGGAAACCATTTCGACCCGGAAGCGAAGAGAGATTTTAGCCACGAAGGGAAAGGATTGAAGGAGGCGATCGCGCTCGCCCTGCACGATGCCGGTATCGCTTCTGAGGACATCGAGTGTATAATTGCGGGTGCCAATTCGACGAAAGGGCTCGACAGGCTGGAGACGCGCGCCATTAAGGAGATGTTCGGAAATCGTGCGTACGCGATACCGGTCACCGCGATAAAATCCATGATCGGCGAGTCCTTTTCCGCCTCAGGCTCGTTGGCAGTGGTCGCCGCTGCCGGCATCGTCACGCGTCACGTCATTCCGGCGACCGTCAATTACCGGGAAAGAGATCCCGAGTGCGACCTTGACTGCGTCCCCAACGAATCAAGGCAAAAGAACGTCGGCACGGTGCTCGTCCTTGCAGCCGATCCCTATGGAAACAACTCTGCCGTTATCGTGGGAACCTTTCCCGGAAATGGATAGACGAGGATGACGCTCGATTTCGAAGGAATAAAAAACCTGCTCCCGCAGCGGTTCCCGATCATCATGATCGATAGGATCCTCGAGCTCGATCCCGGCAAGTCCGCGGTGGCGGTAAAGAACATCAGCGGCAACGATATTTTCTTCCTCGGCCACTTTCCCGACAAGGCTATCATGCCCGGCGTGGGCATCATAGAGGCTATGGCACAAACTGCCATCGTCCTTTTCGCCTCAGCGGACAGACACGATTCGCGGGGCAATCTTTATTTTCTCGGCTCTGTCAAAGCACGCTTTTTCCATCCCGTCGTCCCGGGCGATCAGATACTCATTACGGCGGTGAACGTGAAGTCTCTGCCCGCCGGAGCCTATGTCGCAGCAGAGGCCAAAGTGGGAGATCAAAAGGTTTCCGAGGCTGAACTCGTTTTCAGTGTGAAAAGAAATGACTAAGAGGGTCGTCATCACGGGACTGGGAGTCGTGTCGTCCATCGGCATCGGGTGGAGAGACTTCTGGCATAGTCTTCTCGCAGGCACGTCGGGCATAAGCCCCGTAACGTCTTTCGATACCTCGGACCACTTCACGCGAAAAGGCGGCGAGATCAAACAGTTCCGCCCTGAGCGATTCATGCCCGAAGAAGACGTGAAATTCCACAACCGTGCATCCCATTTCGCTGTCGCCGCTGCCAGGCTCGCGCTCGAGGACAGCCGCCTCACCGACGATGATCTTTCGCGGTGCGGGACAGGCATCTGTATGGGGACAACCCTCGGGTCCGTGCAGAGCGTGGAGATCATCAATGAGATGGACGTCATCCGCAAAGAGCAGACGATCCCTGCGGAATTGATCGGCCAGGTGCCGACGCACTCCACACCCTCTCTCGTATCCCGGCACTTCGGCATCAAAGGCCCCCTCATGATGTTTTCGACAGCGTGCGCGGCGGGGAACTACGCGATCGGGTACGGTTTCGACCTCATCCAGCTTGGAAAGGCGGATATCGTCCTCGTCGGCGGTTCCGACCCCTTCTCGAAAGTGGCATTTACCGGGTTCAACCAGCTCTCGGCGGTTGCTCCCGAACAATGCCAGCCCTTCGACAAGAACAGGAAAGGAATGATGGTGGCGGAAGGCGCTGGGATCCTCGTCCTCGAATCGCTCGACAATGCGCGCGAGAGGAGCGCGCCGATCTACGCTGAATTGCTCGGTTACGGATTGAGCTGCGACGCCGGTCACATGACGAATCCTTCGATCGACGGCGTCGCGACATGCATGGTGAAGGCGCTTCAGGCGGCCGGCATCGACGCGAATGACGTCGATTACATCAGCGCCCACGGCACTGGGACACTCGCGAACGACAAAACCGAATGCGCCGCGATCAAGAAAGTGTTCGGGGATCGGTACCGGGAGATACCGATCAGTTCCATCAAGTCCATGATCGGGCATACGATGGGGGCGGCATCGGCGCTCGAAGCCATCTGCTGTGCGCTCACGGTGAAACATGACATCATCCCGCCGACAATAAACTGGGAGACGGCCGATCCCGAGTGCGACGTGGACTGCGTGCCCAATAGGGCGAGGGAACACGTCGTCACCATCGCGTTGAACAACTCGTATGCGTTCGGTGGCAATAACGCCTCACTGGTTCTGAAAAAATACATAGCGTGAAGGAGGAAAATGTGCTCATGGACGGAAACAGCGTGGAACGGGAGGTCATCGCCATCATCGGAGACGTCTCCGGATTCGATGTCCAAGAGATACGTCCCGATATGAAACTCGCGGAGGACCTCGAAATCGACTCCATCAAAGCGATCGAGATCGTCGTGGCCATCGAGAAGAAATATAAGTTAAAGATCAGGGATGAAGATGTCCCGTCGATCACGACCGTCGGACAGGCGATCAGTCTCGTCAACAACCTGCTCACTGCCCAGGAGACGCATGCAGAAGCGTGATGCCGACCGTTACGACGCTGTCATAATCGGTGCAGGGATCGGCGGCTTGGTCTGCGGTTGCTATCTCGCAAAAGCGGGGCTTAAAGTACTCATCGCAGAGCAACACGCGAAGCCCGGCGGGTACTGCACGTCGTTCCGAAGAGGTGGGTTCACATTTGATGCCGCCGCACACTCTTTCGGGGGATATCGAGATGGTGGACTGGTCAATCGCGTTTTTCGCACTTTTGCAATAAACGAATTGATATCGATTGCGCGATATGATCCGTCCGATAGTATCGTCACCCCTGATTACCACGTTTCATTTTGGGCCGATGTAGCCAGGACAACGGAAGACTTCAGAAGCGCTTTTCCACACGAACATCGTGCGCTGAAAGATTTTTTTGACTTCTTAATCGCCCCTGATCCTCTGTCTTTGGCTCATATGCGAAAGTGGACCATGAAGCAGCTTCTCGATAAATACTTCAGGGACCAACATTTAAAAAGCATCCTGGCTTTTCCGTTATTTGGAAATGGCGGACTCCCTCCGTCACAGATGTCCGCATTCATTGGCATTAACATATTCCGTGAATTCATGCTTGATGGCGGCTATTATCCAAACGATCGTATGCAAAGCTTACCGGATGCTTTTGCTGCGCGATTCCGCGAATATGGCGGGGACTTAAAGTTGTCAGCCCACGTCGATACCATTACCGTCAAGGACGGGAAAGCAGAAGGTATACGGATTAAAGGAGAGAGGTTCTATCCCGCAAAATATGTCATAGCGAATTGTGATACCAGACAGACGTGCCTCCTCCTCATTAAGGGACAGACGATCCATGAAGCTTTCATCACAATGATCAAAAAAATGGTGCCCTCACTTTCGATGTTCATTGCATACCTAGGCCTGAACAAGGATATCGATATGCTACCGTTGCCCGGGAGCAATATATGGTTTCTTTCGGAATACGACTTGGACAAAGCTTATTCTGCCGCGCAAAAGGGCGACCTCTTCGGGATCGACAGGTTCATGGTTCGCGTCTTACCTGGCAAGAAGTGTATCATGGCTCTTGTCAATTCATCGTTCAAAAACAAACACTTCTGGCAACAGAATAAAAAGAACTATCTGCATCTGTTTATGAAATCGATAGAGCGGACTGTAATACCGGGTTTGACCTCCGCTGTTTCCTTCTGCGATGCAGCGACTCCGATGACGCTTTTCCGCTATACGCTCAACTACAGAGGAGCCGCCTACGGGTGGGCAAGTACGCCAGCACAAATAGCAAATACTGATTTTAGACTTTCCACCATAATAAAGAATTTATACAGTGTTGGACACTGGACAACACAAGGGTTAGGAATTCCAGGGGTAATATACTCCGCTTATGACACCGCGCAAAGGATTCTAAAAAGAAAAGACACTGTTTAATTGTTTCTTATAGAAATTTTATGGTGCACAAATTTTTAGCCACTTATGCAATCGATGACGAGAAACATCTTCATGCCCGCCGGGCAATCGTCGATCTGACTCACACGTACGGACCTATCCTCCTCATTATCGGAGCTGTGACGTTCCTCTCGCTCGCTGTGCTTGATTATTTTGTGATCCCCGCAAACTTCACGCTTTTTTTGATATATCGGTTAATCGCTTTTTTTCTGCTCATCTTCCTAGCACTACTTATAAGACTGAGAAAAAACATCGCGTTCCAATCAGTGATAATATCTCTTGCCGTCATTGTTACGTGCGTGACGATTGAACTGATGATCCTTGCATATGGAGGTCACCGCTCGCCTTACTATGCCGGAATAATTCTCGCACTCATTTTCATTTTCGGATTTGTTCCTGTTTCTCCTCTGTTAACCGCTTTTTTTGCTTTTTTTGCCTACGGCGTTTACGTCATACCTATCCTTATATTTGACACCATCACCGATCATAGGCTGTTCTTGATGAATAATGTTTTTTTAATCGCTTCAATCAGTATTGGACTTTTCTGGAGATATCAGAGCCACCAACAACTACTTAGGAACCTTACGCTCGAATATGAATTACAAAAGGATAAAGCTCGACTTAAAGAATATTCGGAACAGCTTGAGAAATTAGTAGATGAGCGCACAAAAGATCTCGCCGTTTCCGAGTCGTGGCACCGGTCGATATTCGAGAACGCTACCGACGGCATCGTCATTCTCGACAGGAACGGCCGGATCCTCAACGTGAATCAGAGAGCATGCGAGATCACGGGACTTGAGAGAGAGGCGCTGATCGGCAACGATATCGCGTCGATCGAGGGCACGAATGACCCTGAACGTCACCGTGAGAGAATGCGCAGGATCCTCGCCTCGGAATCGATCATCTACGAAATCGCCCTCGACAAAGACAGGGGCGGTACCGTCATTATCGAAGTCAGCGCAAAAGCAATCGACATCGCCGGTGACACGTACATCCAGTCATTCTACAGGGATGTCACCGAGAAGAAGAGGTTGGAGGAACAGTTGATGCATTCGCAGAAGATGGAGTCGCTAGGCATTCTCGCCGGCGGCATCGCCCACAACTTCAACAACATCCTGACCTCGATTCTGGGCTACGCGCAGATCCTGCTCGAGTTCGGGAATCTTGATGACCTGTCGAGACAGAGGGTCTTGAATATCGAAAGCTCCGCGCGCAAGGCGGGAATCATGATCGCTCAAATGTTGCGGTTCGCGCGGCGGGAACCCCATGAAATGCTGACGATCGATCTCCACGATGTGATCAATGACACCGTTAAGCTTTTCGAGGGGGCCCTCCCAAAGACGATCACATTCAACCTCGCCCTCGACAAGAACACGTATATTATCAGGGGGGACCCTAACCGACTCGAACAGGTTATCATGAATCTCCTCGTGAACGCAAAAGACGCTATGCAGGAGGGAGGCGTTCTGACCATGTCGACGTGCTTCGTGGACGCGGAAACCGGGCACGGCGACATACCGGCCTTTGTAACGCCCGCGCGATACGTCGTCCTGTCGATATCCGATACCGGGACGGGCATACCAGCGGAGATCCTGCCCAGAATATTCGATCCGTTCTTTACGACGAAGGAAAAAGGAAAGGGTACCGGTCTCGGTCTCGCTACTGTTTACGGGATCGTCAAAGATCACAAGGGATACGTCGATGTGAAGAGCGTCGCCGGCAAAGGAACCACCTTTGATATCTACTTTCCGGTCATCGACATGATCGTTGAGAAGCTTCCCGCGTCGCAGCAGTAAGCAGAGCGTACGGCGATCACAACCATCTCCTGAAGACGCCGAAGAACCGTTCCTTCACCCTCTCCCACGGGGGACGCCGTTTCCATTCTTCAAGCCTCACCTGCGACGAATGTGCGAGGTCTTCGAAGAAGAGTGCCGTCATCCGGTTTCCGAAATCCCGATCGATGATGCCGACATTCCCCTCGTCATTCTTTCGCAGGGACTGGAAATCGAGGTTCGCAGACCCGATCACACTCCAGACACCGTCAAAGACAGCCGTTTTCGCGTGGAGGATTTCCCCCTCGTAGGTATACACGTCTACACCTGCCTTCAAGAGCTTCGTGAAAAATGCTCTTCCCGCATAGTACGCCGCGACGACGTCCGACTTTCCCGGGAGCAGGAGTCTTACGTCCACGCCACGGGCCTCGGCTTCCGCCAACGCGTGGAGCATCCTCCTGCTCGGCGCGAAGTACGCCGTCGTCAGGTAGATACAGCGCTGCGCCGCCGCGATGCTGAAATAGAGAAGTTTTCGCATTCTCCGGCGACCTCTCGCCGAGTCGGCGAAGATCGGAATGACGGGCAAGCCGTCCACCACGGGAGAAACTGTTCCTTCAAAACCGATCGGATCGCCCCCCCACGCCCGCCAGCTCTTCTCGAATATCGACAGGAGTGTCCTCGCGATCGGTCCTTCGAGCAGGATGCCAGTATCTCTCCAGCCCCGCACCTGCCGCAGGCGATGAAACCCTCTGTACTCGTTCGCGATGTTCAATCCCCCGGTAAAAACTTTCACTCCGTCGACGATAATCAACTTTCTGTGATCGCGGTGAATGTAGCGAAACGGTCTCGACCATTTGAACGGACGCGACGCTCTGATCTCGACCCCCGCTTCCTTCATTTCCGCCCAAAATCGGCGGGGGGTGCCGAAGGAGCCGAAGTGATCGTAGAGGACGCACACCCGTACCCCTTGCTTCGCCTTTCTCTTCAAAATCGCCGCAAGCTCGGTTCCCGTCTCGTCGTTGCGAAAGATATAGAATGCAAGACAGATGAGGTGCAGCGCGGATTCGAGGGCATCGAAGATCGAGCGAAATGAATCGGCGCCTTTCCAGAGGAGTGTCACCCTGTTGCCGTCGGTAAAGGGAAACCCGTAGAGGCCTTCTATCGCCGGTCGCGTCAATTCGAGAGAACGTGTCCCACCCGCCATGAAGACATGATTACGAAAAAAAAGGCTCCTGTCAATTCGTCGCACGTCCCCGAATCTCCCGCTTGACCATTCTCGTCGCCTCCCGTCTACGTGCGACGTGACGTTTAGAGACGGCCCTCGATCTGCCCGTTCGTATGCTCTTTCCTCCGCCGGGGCTCGCTGCCGCACGCGACCTTTTTTGCGGGAATCCGCTATAATGAACCATATCTTTACCGCAATGGATATTTCGATCCGGAAACAGAGAGAAACCGATTGCGCCTGTGACGCGTTAATCCTGCCTTTTGTCGAGAACGAAAGAGAGCGATACGCCGATCTCCATCCCTCGCTCGCGGCTCTCATCGGCAGGGTATTCGGCAGAGAATTTCGCGCCCAGAAGAACGAATCGCTCCTCGTTCCGGCGCCCCCGGAGATAAAGCCGCAGAGAATTTTTTTCATCGGTCTCGGCAAAAAAGGGGATCTTTCTCCGGAGCGAGTCCGCCAGGCGGGCGGAAAATCAGGGACGAGCCTCCGCGAGGTCCGTATGAACGACATTGCCCTGTCAACGACTCTTCTGCGTGCGCACGGATTGTCCGAGGCCGACTTCCTCGAGGGATTGCTCCTCGGCACCTATCGATTCCGAAAGTACGCCAGCGAAAAAAAGACGAGCGAGATCGCGCGCTGTACCGTCCTCGCGCAGCCGTCGACAGACCTTCGGACGAAAGTGAACTGGATACGGACGCTTTCATCGTCCGTTCACTTTGCGCGAGATTTAGTGAACACCCCGGCGAACGATATGACGCCATCGGACCTCGCCCGGGCGGCGTGCTCCCTCCGGACTTCCCGGCTCAGAGTGACGATCCTCGACGAGAAGGATGCCAAAGGTCTGGGCATGGGATCTTACCTCTCCGTCGCGCGCGGATCGGATCAACCTCCCCGATTCATCATACTCGAGTACAGGGGATCAAAGGGAAAACCGATTGTTCTCATCGGGAAATCCGTTACCTTCGACAGCGGCGGGATCTCTCTGAAGCCGGCGGACGGCATGGAAAAGATGAAGTACGACATGGCGGGAGGTGCGGCGGTGCTCGGTGTCATGAGGGCGATCTCTCTGGCGCAGTTGCCGGTCCATGTGATCGGGATTCTGCCCGCTACGGAGAATCTGCCGGGGGGATCAGCGTCCCGGCCGGGAGATGTCGTCCGCTCGCTCAACGGCAAGACGATCGAGATCATCAGTACCGACGCTGAAGGACGCATGACCATTGCAGATGCGATCGCTTTCGCATTACGCTATAAACCGAGAGCGATTATCGACATCGCGACGCTGACGGGCGCGTGTGCCATCGCGTTCGGCCATTGCGCGATCGCAATGATGGGGAATAGGAGAGAGCTGCTCGACGCAGTGAAAAGAGCGGGCGAGCAGACACAGGAGACGGTGTGGGAGATGCCGCTTGCCGAAGACTGTGCCGAGTATCTGAAGAGCGACGTGGCTGATCTCAAAAATACAGGCGGGAAAAGTGGCGCGCTCCTCACCTCCGCGTACTTTCTCTCCCAGTTCGTCGGAGACACGCCGTGGGTTCACCTCGACATAGCGGGAACCGCGTGGGCGGAGCGAGAACGACCCTACATTCCCAAAGGAGCTTCGGGCATCGGCGTCAGACTGCTCGCGACCCTCGTGAGGGACTTCGCACGATAATGGCATTCATTCTTCTCCTCGTCATCTCCCTCCTGTGCGTGCCGTCACTCGCCTTTGCCTGGGGTCCGCTGACCCACACGTATCTGGGCAATGAGGTATTGTCGCTCGGTGCGCTCATCCCTCCGAGCATTTACAGAATAATCAAGCGTCACCGGAAGGACTTCATTTACGGTAATCTCATGGCGGATATCGTCGCGGGGAAGAAGTATCTTCCCGACCACAGGAACTCGCACAACTGGGGATTCGCGTTCAACCTTCTGAGCCTCGCAAAGACGAACCAGCAAAAAGCGTTCGTGTATGGGTACCTCTGCCATCTCGCGGCGGACACGGTTGCCCACAACGTGTACACGGCGAACAAGAAGAGCGTGCGCCATACGCTGCTCGAAATGAAAGCGGACGCGATCATCGACAGAAAATACTGGCAGCAGGCCGTTTTCATCGAGCCGGACGTTCAGATGAGGAACGACATCTTTCTCCAGAATTCTCTCGACCGCTTCATCTTTTCCTTCAAGACGAACAAGAGAATCCTCAGGGGAGTGGTTTACCTCACGATCTGCTACCCGCCGCGCGTGGGCGACTTTATCGACAGAAATCTCGTCACGAACCTGCCCGACAGGGAGCAGATCGAGAAACTGCACCGGGAGTCACTCGACAGAATCGTGGACTTTCTCCAGCACTGGGAGCATTCGGTGGCACTCAAACTGAATCCGACCGGTCGCGCGCACAGGAAACGCTTTCTGAACGGGCAGTTCACATCGTTTCTCTTCAGACCGATTCGGCTGAGACCGGCTCAGCTCCTGCGGAGAGCGGCGAGACGCGTCACGGACGCGTGAACGTTTCCGAACGAGCTTTGCCGAAGGGGGACATCCTCCTCAGATCCGCGATGACCTGCGGCATCACGTCTATGACCCGATCCACCTCGGCTTCCGTCGTAGAGCGACTGAGTGAAAAACGGACGGACCCGTGTATCATGGTAAAGGGGACGCCCATAGCGCGGAGGACGTGCGACGGTTCGAGGGAACCCGATGAACACGCGGACCCCGACGACGCGCAGATACCGTGCTCGTTCAGCCGGAGCAAAATCGCCTCACCTTCCACGTAAGCGAAGCTCAGGTTCGTCGTGTTCGGCAATCTGTTCGACACATCGCCGTTGATCCGCACGTCAGGGCAGCGCTCGAGGAGCGCTCGCTCGAGTTTATCCCTCAGTCGGGACATGCGAGATACATCCTCTTCCATCGTTTTTGCCGCAATTTCACACGCCTTCCCGAGACCGATGATGGATGCAACATTCTCCGTGCCGGCACGCCTCCCCCGCTCCTGGTGCCCGCCGATCAGGTACGGAAAAAAACGGGTTCCCTTGCGGACATAGAGCACGCCGATCCCCTTGGGCGCGTGCAGCTTATGTCCGGACAATGACGCCATGTCGACCGGCAGCTCTTTCATATTCAGCGGAATTTTCCCGGCGGCCTGCACCGCATCCGTATGGAAGAGGATGCGGCGTTCTTTCAGCACGGAAGCGATCTCGGCGATCGGGAAAACGTTGCCGACCTCGTTGTTCGCATACATGACCGATACGAGAATTGTGTCATCATCGAGAGATTTGACAAGTTCGGCGATGTTCAACTGGCCCTGACCGTTCACCGGCACGAACGTAATTCGGTATCCCTTCCGACCGAGGTGCTTGCAAAAATTCAATACCGCCGGATGCTCAACGCGAGTCGTGACAATGTGTCTCTTCTGCGGAAAAGACTCGACCGCACTCATAATCGCCGTGTTGTCGCTCTCCGTCCCGCAGCTCGTGAAAATAATCTCTTCGGCCTCGGCTCCGATGAAGGCCGCGACCTTCGCCCGCGCCTCTTCGATCGTCCGGTGCAACTGGCCCCCGAAGGTATGCATGCTCGAAGGATTGCCATACCACTCGCGGAGATAGGGGATCATTTCCTCGAGCACTTCGGGCGCGACCCGCGTCGTCGCGTTATTGTCGAGGTAGACGGTCTTCATACCGCCTCGACGGAAATACCGTCGGAGACCAGTTCCCTGAGCTTTGCCTCGATGCCGCTCACCGTGACCCCCGACATCACGCACCCGGTGCACATGCCGCGGAGTGCGATCGTCACCTTATTTCCCTCGATATCGATCAATTCCACATCGCCGCTGTCAGCTTGCAGTGTGGGCCTGATTTCCCGTTCTATGATTTCTTGAATGAGTGCAATCTTCTGGAGGTTCGTCAACGCTCTCTTCTTTTCCGGTTTCTCGGGAGGTGCGAACGACCAGACGTCTTTCAGAATGGCTTCTATCTCACCGCGACACTCGCCGCATCCTCCGCCTGCCTTCGTATAATCCGTGATCTCATCGACGCTCGTGAGGTCGTTTTCCCGGGCGACCCGCCTGATTTTCTCTTCCGTCACACCGAAGCACTTGCAGACGACCTTCCCCTCCTCCTCGGCAGCGAGCGGAATGCCACGATAATTCGCGATTGCGGCTTCGAGGGCTTCACGCCCCATGACAGAGCAGTGCATCTTCTCCTTCGGCAGCCCTCCGAGGTAATCCGCGATATCCTGGTTCGATATCCGGAGCGCCTCATCGATCGTTTTACCCTTGATCATCTCGGTGAGCGCCGAAGAACTTGCGATCGCGCTCGCACAACCAAATGTCTGGAACTTCGCATCCAGTATGGTATCTGTCTCACGATCGATCCTGAGGGTCAGTCGCAGTGCGTCGCCGCACACGATACTGCCGACATCGCCAACCGCGTCCGGATTCTCGATCTCTCCGATATTTTTCGGATGGAGAAAGAATTCCCGAACCTTCTCCGTATATTCCCACATGCTTAATTTAATCAGACGATTCAGAGAGATGTCAATTTGACTGACGACCGAGCAGGGAGACATTTGTGACCATCGTGATGCGCCGGGACCTTGCAATCGAATATTTGTCTGGTATAATGAGAGCACGCCTGGGGAAAATCGATACGTCGTTTTCTAGCAGGCGATATCATAAGACAAGGAGGAGAGAATGGCATATTATGTCGTCCTGAGCACACTCACCGACGAAGGGAGAAAAACGATCAAGGAAAATCCGAAGAGGATACTGGAGGTAAACAAAGAACTGGAAAAAATGGGTGTTAAGGTCAAAGAACAGTACGCCGTTCTCGGACCATACGACTTCGTCAATATTGTCGAGGCCGCCGACAACACGACGATCATGAAAATGTCTGTAGAACTGGGGTCCCGCGGTTCGGTGCAACTCCTCACACTTGCAGCACTCCCCGTCGAGGAATTCATAAAGAAGGTCGAGTAGCGAATGACGCGTTGCACGATCGGTCGCTTTTCGCGCAGCGCGTGAATCGCGGGAGAGAGCGGAGTGCGCTATGAAAACATGTGCACTGTGCGGAAAACAGATCGCCCTCGATAAGTATTTTTCGAGGAAATCGATCTGCCCTCACTGTGGCGGTGATCTCCACATCTGTCTGAACTGCACGTTCTATTCCGAGAAAAGTCATAACAAGTGCAGAGAACCGAAAGCGGAATATCAGCGTGTTCGGGACAAGGCAAACTTCTGTGATTTCTTCACGTTCGGGGAATCGCAGGTTGCGTCCGAGGATGCAACGAACGCAGACGCCCGGAAGGCGCTCGAGAATTTGTTCAGGAAGGGCACGCCTTCATCGATGACCTGACCGCCATTTTTCTTTCGACGCCACGGCACGGAGTCCGATACCGGTCGCGATCAAGAAGAGTCCGCCGAAAAAAAGTGACCGATTGGACACGGCTACCTTCTTCTGCACAGTGACCACCTTCTTTTTGGTCAGTTTCGTGATGAAGGTCATCCTCGGCATCAGTCCTCTATAACGCGCGTCGTAGAACACGTCGATCCGCTCTTCTTCCGAGAGCGATTTCATATACGGGTGCGCCCCGCTAAAGTTTAAAAACTCCTCGTATAATGCTTCGTCCCGATCCGGCTCTATGCTCATCCTTCCTTCCCGTAGGACAACCTCGCCCGTCCAGATTCCACGCACGACTCGCCAGAGAAGACTATCGTCACCGTCGAACGCTGACGACGATGGAATACTGACGAGAGGAACGATGACGCCGAGCGCACAGAGTATGAGCCCGATGAATCGTAACCGGCCATGTGTCGACATCGTCGTCCTATTATAAGAGCAACGTTGCCGGAAGACCACGGATCAGCGGGACACCCGCGCTCGCGCCGTTCGCGCTGTTGACCCGGGATTCGATCGATTGACTCATATTCCGGCAATCCCTTACAATCAAGCGTGCCGAAGTGGCGGAATTGGTAGACGCAAGGGACTTAAAATCCCTCGGAGTCCGCTCCGTGCGGGTTCGAGTCCCGCCTTCGGCACCAACCGAGTTCATCCCTCCAGTTTTTTCCTGCGTCCTACCTCCGTAGGATTGGCCGGCACAATCCTCTTCTTATACTAAGCGAAAGGAGACAGATAGGATGACCCCCTTCGTGATAGGAGCAGGAGTACTGGTGCTGATCGGAATCTTCGTCGCCGCATTCCGGATCGGAAAATATTTCGGAAACCGGGAAGGCCAGGTGACCGAGCGGAAAGAAAAAGACGACACCTATGTCAGGGAGATCCTCTCCCGCGACAGGGAAATCAGGAATCTCCAGCGGAAAATCGATGGGCTCAATGCGCTCAACTCCCAGTACTTGATGTTCATGTTCAAGGTCCCGACCATCATCCAGCATCTGAACTCAACGCTGACCTTACGGCAAATAATCGACTCCGTTACCCTCCTCATTCAGGACATCATTCCAGCTCCTTTTGTAGCACTCTATTTGTACAATTTTTCGGACGGCACACTCCGTCGATATCAGTCCCAAAGCGGTTCCGCCGAGTGCTCCGCCGATGACGCGAACAACCTCGAATTGATCGAGCGCGCTGCACGCGACAAGATCGTGAGGACGAGGAATCAGATACGAAGGGCGCCCCTCCGGGAGAACGGGGATGACTCGACCGCATACGAATACTGGATGGCTGCGCCGATTCTCTTCCGGCAAAAAGTCCTCGGTGTCATCGGCATCGGAAAACCACAGAACATCTCCGGGAACGAGAGCAGCCTTCTCAAGATGATCGCGGACATTGCGGGGGTGGCACTCGTGAACCAAACAATGCTCGGAGAGGCCAAGCAACAGGCCAATACCGACCCTCTGACCGGTATCAGCAATCGAAATTATTTCATCGAAATGGGGCACTCTTTCGTCGAAAAGGCCATACGCGACGGCAGCCAGATTGCCATCTTCCTCTTCGACATCGATCATTTCAAGAACTATAACGACACGAACGGACACGACGCGGGGGATAAACTCCTCATCGAACTCACGTCTTTAGTGAGCAGCATCACGCGAAAACACGCCGTTTTTGCGCGCTATGGCGGTGAGGAATTCATCGTTATGATGTTAGGAACCTCGAAACAAGACGCGCTCATTTATGCTGAACGCGTCCGCGAAACGATCTCCAATCATCCGTTCGAAAATCGTGAATCGCAGCCTTTGGGGTGCATATCGATCAGTGGAGGGGTAGCCGTCTTCCCGGACGATGCAGACTCCCTTTCCAGAACGATTCAGCTTGCCGACGGATTGCTCTATCGCGCCAAACAGGAAGGGAGAAACCGGATTATTGCGCATAAGACCCGCTACTTTGCCGATCAAGACATCGCGCCAGAAGAGATCCCCTCTGAAAGATGAGGGGAGCACGGGAAACGTTCTTAAGAGAAGTCAATGTGCCGACTGCGGCAATCTTGTCCTCACAACCTTCCCCTTTCCTCCCGGCAGAACGATTTCTTGTCCGTCGAACACCACTTTCACACCGGCTGCATTACCGATGACGAGAGAGACGTTCCTTTTCACCGTCCATGATATCCTGTCGCCCGGCCTGAGGAGCATCTCCTTGGTCGTCTTCTCGTCAAACGTCGCAGATACCCATGTCGTATCGGAGGCGATAAGGCTAACGGTATGGAGTGCAACGCCCGGGGCAACGGCAGGGGGTGTTTTCGCTGCATCCGGAGAGCTGGGCCCACTGCGTTGTGGTTCGACCCCGCTCGTCACGGCCGTGCCCCCGATCGGTCGGGCACGCTCGACCACCGCTTTTTGCCCATCCGGCAACGAGATAAAGAAGAAAGATACGCCTGCCGCCATCAAAAAGAGCACGGGCACGAGGATATACCATAGCCTCTTCTTCTTCGGTGCACGCCTCGCACGCGGAACGTCGGCGTTCATTTCCGAAGAGCGCTCGGCGGGCTCTTCCGCTAGGTATTTCTCCACAGTCTCGGGTATGTCGACAAATGCGTCCTGCCACACCTCGTCGGATGGAAGCGAACTATCTCGCTCCGATACCTCCGATCTCGGAGCCGTCACAGCCCCACGGAGATCCCGTGTTTCAGGAATGACGACATCTTTACCGGAAGTGACAGCGCGGAGTTTAGCGACCTCTTCTCGGAACTCGGCAATCAATGTCTTTATCTCCTCCGTAAGCTCGATCAAGCGGTCGTGGGTTATTCCGAAGGTCACGGATTCTCCGTCCACTGTGCTGCCCGTCTCTGAGTGCGTTTCGTCTTGGAGAGGTGGTTGCTCCCCGACGTCTCTTTCCAGCCGTGCAACGGAATTAACGATCTCCGTCTCCCGCCCCTCGATTCCACCGCGCATCACGCTCTCGCGATCGATAGAATCCAGGAATTCTCTGAGAATCTCCTTGCCGTCCCCGGAGAACTCCATAAACTCTATAGCGATCTCATACCGTTCCCCGCGGTGAGGGAGAGCCCTGCACGAAACAACCCTTCCCGAAATGTCGACGTTTCTGCCATGGGCGAGCGATATGGTCATTCGCAGCGTATCATTGATGCCGGCGGTGTTTTGACTTTCGATGAGCATTCCGCATAGACTTAACACCTTTACTTCACACCGCGTCTTGAGATCGAGAACTGTCGTCGCGGCATCGACACGGAATCTCGCCTGCGCTTCGCTCCCGTCGCGCTCTTTGCCGTTCCCGGTCCGCTTTTCCTCGATCTTGCGAGTGTTAATAAACTCCTCGAGGTTCTCCCTCACTTCATCGTTAATATTTCTAAAGGCCATCCCGACAAGATAGAGCGGAACGACGTCTCCGGATTGACTGACCTTCGATTCGATCAGCGTCGATCTCACCACCTCAGCCTTGACCGTAATCACTGAGCCGTTCCCCTGGAGATTGAGGAGATACTCCCTGCCGACCCGCAATTGCTTGTCCACCTTCAGTGCGATGCCGCTCACACTCATATCGACGATCTGAGCTTCTCTGAGACATACCATTTCCCCGCTCATGCGCGCATCCCGCACTTTATACCGCTTATGTCTTCTCCTCTCCGGCGCGTTGATGCCCGTTTCCGGCCGCTCGTTCTCGTCATTCTGAGACAATGGGGCAGGCATACCGTACGATTCTGAATCCGCGCCCTCATCGGTAACGACAGGCTCGACCGCTTGATCTCCTGTGTCACCTTCCTCCGTCCCTTCCGCTCTTCCCTCGATCGCGCTGCTCTCCTCCCAGGATAAGGTAGACTGGTCGTTGTTGAAGCCGCTGCACCGCTCATCCGAGACCTCTCCCGATACGTTATCGGGTGTGTGAGCATATTCCCCCTCGCGCGGAGCACCTTCTCCTCCGTACGCCCCGAAGGGACCGCTCTCCGGCGTCAAGGAAATGTCGGAATCCTCCTTCCCCACCGCCACAATGCCTTCACACTGTTCCTCGAATGTGTAATCCGGGAAAGCCGGTGGCTCGTCAAGCGAAAACCCATTCAAAAGAACGTCGTGCCTTCTCTCTCCGATATCCGGTTCGACCGGTTCATCGTCCGGGGGATACGTTTCTGAGCCCTCTGCAGAAGAACCAAACGGTTCACCGCTCTCTTGCCATTCCTCGACACGTTTTCCCTCCGTCTCTCGTGATAACCTGTGGAAATAGGACTGCCTCGAAATGTCATCCTTGAGGAGGTCATACGCATGCTGCACCGCCTCCGTAATGGCAAGCAACTTATCGAGCATCAGAGGGTCGCTCGACTCAAGGGCGTGGTCGGGGTGAAACTCCCGGACGAGCTGATGATACGTCTCCTCGACGCTCTTGGTATCGCTCCCTTCATGAATGCCGAGTATCTCATGCGGAGCACGTGCGTAGAGATCCGCAAAGAAGTTCGCGACCCGGTCCTCGAAAGATTCCCCGTCATTCCTATCGGCAGGAACCGATGGGTCACTTGCCGTCGAAGGTATGTCTAAAGCAGAATTCGATCTCTTTCGTTCTTTTACTCTTACGAATCCCGCAACGAGGAGGACGGAAATAGTCTTCATCGCTTCGAACGTCGCGGCCGGAGTGCTATCGATCAGATCTTTCACCGTTTTTTCCCCGTCGATCATCGAGAGCATCACCTTGTCCTTCTGACTCAGAATGATATCCGGAAAGTGTCGCTCGGATTCGTGGCAGAGCTCCAGGACCGCATCCATTTGCGGTATCGATCGCTTGATGCGTACCACGTTGCCGATCCTCTTTATACCCTCGTAGAGGAGATTCCCTATCCCCATCTGGAGGGTGATCACCTCGCGGGTCGGCAGTTCCGACTCATTGAATTCGAAATCGGCATCTTCGATCTGGAAAAGGCTATAGATGATCTCGCGCACTTGCGATTTTACGCCCAAGACGAGATCCCTCGGGGCGAGGTACCCTAATTCAACGAGAATCGACCCCTGCCGCTTACCCGTCTCTTTGAGAATTCTCACCGATTCTTCGTACTGTTCGAGGGTAATTTTCCCGAGCTTGATGAGGGTTTCTCCAAGCCTCTCGTCCTCGTCCGTCGACGCAGCGAAGACAGCATTTCCCCTGTCGAAATAGACTTTTTTGGTAACGTCTCCGGTGTAAACGATGAGCGTCCCCGTCTTTCGAGCCTTGTAAAGCTCGACGATTATCTCGGGAAAATTGAATTGTTTCAGCTCTCTTGCTATTGCCTCCATAACCACCTCTTTACGTTAAAATCGTAATCTTCACGATTTTTAGCACTTTCCATGCCATAATGTCGCCGCCTAAAACAAACCTCTTGACATTTTCCAAAAATGTGTTAAAGTAAAACATGTTAGCACTCACGTATCTAGAGTGCTAACGAAATCTCTCTAATACAAAAATTAACGTCGTAGGAGGTGACTGATTATGGTATGGTCAGATTTTGAAAGGTTTGGACGACTTTGGGACCCCTGGGCAGACTTCGAGCGTATGAGGAGAGCATTGTATCGGTGGACGACCGCGCCTTTCGCGGAGTTTCCCCTCGTAAACGTCTGGGCTTCCGGTGAAGAAGCAATTGTCACGACAGAAATACCAGGCGTGGATCCTCAATCCATCGACATCTCGGTTACCGGAAAGACTTTGACGATCAGAGGTTCTCGCGACCCCGAGGAACTCAGGGATGGGGAATCGTATCACCGGAGAGAAAGATGGACAGGGCAGTTCACGAAGACAATCGAGATGCCCTTCGCCATCGAAGCCGGCACGGTAGAAGCAAAATTCAGCAAGGGGGTCTTGCGCATCATCGCGCCGCGTGCAGAAGCCGAGAAACCGAAGAAAATCTCGGTAAAATCCGATTGATCGCAAACAAGGAGGTGACACACTGTGGCATCCACAACGAAAGATGTCCAGAAAAAAGAAGCGGAAACCCCGGAAAAAGGCGAACTCACCCGGGAACGAAAGGTTTACTCCCCGGCCGTCGATATCGTCGAACGTAAAGACGATATCGTGGTAATCGCCGATATGCCGGGTGTCGACGAGAAGTCGGTCGATATTACTCTCCAAAAGAATATTCTGACGATCTACGGGAGGGTCGAACCCGACGTACCGGAAAAGCATACCCTCTCCCTTTCGGAATATGGTATCGGTGATTATCAGAGGGTCTTCACTCTTACCGATGAAGTCGATAGAGAAAGAATCGAGGCAACCGTCAAGAACGGTGTCGTAAGAATCGTGCTTCCCAAGGCCGATATCGTCAAAACGAAAAAAATATCGGTTAAGGCAGAGG
Organism: uncultured Nitrospiraceae bacterium; assembly: GCA_937138415.1. Taxonomy (GTDB): domain Bacteria; phylum Nitrospirota; class Thermodesulfovibrionia; order Thermodesulfovibrionales; family SM23-35; genus JALHSV01. The sequence goes on from CAKZPA010000001.1 coordinate 89,050, forward strand.
CATAGCAGAGAAAGGAGGGCGTTACGATGGCAAAGAAAAACGTGGTACCTGTCAAGAGGGAGAGTGTCCCTGTTCGGAGGGAAGAGTTTCATCCTTTTTTGCTCCTCCGCCAGGAGATCAATTCACTGTTCGACTATTTCTTCCGGGGATTTGAGATCGAGCCGTTCAGGGGGCGTTTCGGTGCCTTCACCCCGAGTATTGACGTGAAGGAATCCGATAAAGATATATCGGTGATCGCGGAGCTGCCGGGCATGGATGAGAAGGATATCGACGTCTCCCTCACGAGGGATGCGCTTACCATCAAGGGAGAGAAGAAGGAGGAGAAGGAAGAGAAGCGAAAGGATTATTACCGGATGGAGCGGACATTCGGCTCCTTCACGCGCACGATCCCGCTGCCGACCGAAATCGATGTGGATAAGGTGAAGGCGGAATTCAAGAAAGGCGTTCTGACGGTTACACTCCCCAAGTCAGAAAAAGCGATCAAAGAAACCAAGAAGATTCCAGTCAAAGCGGAGTAATCCCGTCATCACCCGAGCCGCCACGCGTGTGGCGGCTCGCTCTTTTCTCCATCTCTCTCATCCAGTATAATCAAACATGCCCCCCGCATCCGTGCCTTCGCCGTTCCTCTTCATCTTCATGGGCGCCGCTTCACTACTCCTCCAGATCGCCGTGCTGAGACTTCTCCTTGCCACATTCTCCGGGAACGAGCTGACTATCGGTATCACGCTCTCCTTCTGGCTCCTCTACGTCGGAATCGGGAGCGCTCTCGGAAAACGGTTCTCGCGAGCGGACGCATTCTGTTATTCCTTCATTGTCTCAGCCCTCTTCGCGGTACCGACCGCTCTCGCCATAAAGTTATGCCGTTCCTCGTCATGGCTCACACCGGGAGAGGCTACGTCCCTGGCGGCAACGATCATTGCGACAGCCGTCATACTGGCGCCCATTTGCCTAATCCTTGGCGTCCAGTTTCCCCTCGCCGTCTCATACGCGGGATCTCGCAATCCCGCGGGTCGAGTCTACGGTCTCGAGTCCCTCGGCGCATGTTGCGGCGGAATCCTGTTCACCTTCGCCCTCGCTTCCAGGATCGACAGCCTCGAACTCTGCATCGTCGTCTCGCTTTGCAACGTCATTGCGGCAACGTACCTCGGGAAAAGAAAAGCCCTCCTTTCGCTCGGGTTCGTGCCCCTTATCCTCTTTTTCGCTTTCCGTGCGCAGGTTCCTTCGGTCCCAATGCGAGGAGGAGCCACTGTGCTCTCCCAGGAATCGAAGATCGGCGAGATCACGGTCGTAAGCCAAGGCACGCAGTCGAACGTTTATATAAACGGCCAGTTCGCCTACAGCCACCCCGACCCTCAGACTGAAGAAAGAGGCATTCACGTCCCGATGACAATGCACCCCTCCCCGGACTCTCTGCTTGTCATCGGCGGTTCGCCCGGCTGCCTGAGAGAAATCCTCAAATATACCGTGTCATGCGTCGATTTCATTGAACTCGATCCGAAACTCGCCGCTCTTTCGGAGAAGCTGATCGATGCCGCTGAAGGCCCGCAGTTCCTCAAAGACCCGCGCGTTCGCATCGTCATTCAGGACGGCAGGAGATTCGTCAAGTCCGCCGCAAAAGACGCGTACGATATGGTGATCGTGAATCTGCCGCAACCGACGACCGCGAGCATCAACAGGTTTTACACACGGGACTTTTTTCGCGAAGCGAAAAGCGTTCTCAGAAAAGACGGCATCATCTCGATAAAACTGCTCTCCTCATCGGGTTACATGGGTAGGAGCATGCAGATCGCGAACGGTTCCGTCTTCAATGCGCTTGCGTCCGTCTTCCCGAACGTTGCGGTCACCTCACAGGAGTACGGGTTTCTCTTTGCCTCTGACGCCCCTATGGTGACGGACGCGCACGTACTCGAAGCGCGATTCCTCACACGATCCATTCCCGTCACCTATTTCCCTTCGTCCCTCTTCCGCGATGCTTTCTCGTCATTCGGGGTCCACTATGTCCGTGACCGCCTCCGGCTCACTGTCCCAGTGAATACCGATGCGAGGCCCTCCGCCTATCTCTATAATCTCGTCCTCTGGACGGAAGTACACGGCGGAATGTGGCTCGGTCACCTGATGCGCGCCCGAGCATGGGTAATCGTCGGTGGGATAGTGCTTTTCTTCTCTCTCATGGCTTTTGTCCTCTTCCGAAAAAAGGAGAAGACCGTTCCCTTCACGATATTCACGACAGGATTCGCGAGTCTCTCGCTCTCACTCATCGCAATCCTCGTCTTTCAATCTCTCCACGGGTATATCTACGAAATGATCGGTTTGCTGGCCGCATTGTTCATGGCGGGGGTATGGGTCGGCGCTTCGGCGGCCCGGACCTTTCACAAACCGTTCACGCCCCTGATTCTCTTGGACACCGGCCTCTTTTTTCTCGCCGTCGCCTCTTCGCTCCTCTTGAGAGAACCTCTGATGCCTTTCTTCGTCGCGTTGTTCGCGGGCATACTCTGCGGCGCACAATTCAGCGCTGCCAGTTTTACGGTCGGATCATCGGTCGCGGGACTGCTCTACGCTCTCGACCTCTCAGGGTCGTTCATCGGCGCACTCATCACCTCGATCGCGATTGTCCCCCTCTACGGCGTACAGGCCGCCGCACTCATCGTCGCACTGATTAAACTCGCGTCCGCGATCCTGCTCCTCGCTTTCCGCACATTCCCGCATAATTCGTTCTATAATGGAGTATGGAGAAGATAGTTCAGTGCGAACTCTGTCCGAATGGATGCATTCTGGGGCCAGGTCAAAGGAGCAGGTGTCGCACCCGTACGAACTCGGACGGGAAACTCTATAGCCTCGTGTACGGAAGACCGTGTGCCGTGCACGTCGATCCGATCGAGAAAAAACCGTTTTTCCACTTTCTTCCGGGGACGACCGCCTTCTCCATAGCGACGGCAGGGTGCGTCCTCGCCTGCAAATTCTGCCAGAATTGGCAAATTTCCCAGTCGAAACCGGAAGACACGGACACCTACGATCTCCCGCCCGCGAAAGTCATCAGCAACGCCCTCGCATACCGATGCGCGTCAATCGCCTACACATACACCGAACCGACCGTCTTTTACGAGTATATGTACGACACGGCCCTCGCTGCCCGGAAAGAACGGGTCAAGAATACCATGCACTCCTGCGGTTACATAAACGAAAGGCCTTTGAGGACACTGTCGAAGTATCTCGACGCTGCCAATATCGACCTCAAAGCGTTCACTGAAGATTTCTACAGCAACGTGTGCGGCGGCAGGCTGAAACCGGTCCTCGATTCCCTCGTCATTCTGAAGGAAGAAGGCATATGGCTCGAGATCACGAACCTCGTGATCCCGACTCTGAACGATGACGCAAAGAAGATCAGGGAGATGTGCAGGTGGATCGTCGATAAACTGGGCAGGGACGTTCCCCTCCACTTCTCGCGTTTTTTCCCCCACTACAGATTGACCAATCTGCCGCCGACACCTATAGAGACGCTCGAAAGTGCGAGGAAGACCGCGTTGGACGCGGGAGTGAGGTTCGCGTATATCGGCAACATTCGCCACGAGGCTGAAAACACATACTGTCCGAACTGCAAGAAAGTACTCATCGAAAGGACAGGATACGTCGTGAAGGGGAACCATGTCGTCAACGGCAAGTGCCGCTACTGCAATACCGCGATTCCGGGCGTGTGGAATTGACAGGGGACTCGTCTTCCTTTCCGGTCAGGCATACCGCGAACTCGTGAATCTCGAAAGGAGTAACGCATGAGCAGGAGGGACTTCCTCAAAACTGTTGGAGCAGGGATTCTCGCTCTCTTATTGTCGGCGGCGGTCGACGCCGGCGGGAAGCCCGAGCAGCACCTCACAGAGGCGATGTTCTGGCGTCGGGTGGAATAGTCATGAAAAAGCGCCTCTCCCCCCTTGCCCTTTCGTTCTTCCTCATCCTGTCGTGTCTCATCGCGAACGGATGCGCACAGACAGTGAAGGAACCTTCGGTCGCGGGAACCTTTTACCCCTCCGACAAAAAAGAGCTGCATGACATCGTCGATATGTTTCTGGCGAGTGCACCGTTCATTCCGCATGAAGGGAAACTCCTTGTTCTCATCTCGCCTCATGCGGGATATCGGTATTCCGGAGGCGTCGCCGCACATGGATACAAGCAGCTTCAGAACCTCGCCCTGCGCAGAATTATTCTGATCGGCCAGAGCCACCACGAGGCGTTCAGGGGGGCGTCTGTGTACACGTCCGGATCTTTCGGAACACCCCTTGGAACCGTCAAGATCGATACGGCATCGGCGAACAAGCTCCTCGACGAGAATGCCGACGTAAGGTACTATCCGCAGGCTTTTGCGAAAGAGCATAGCCTCGAGGTGCAGCTGCCATTCCTCCAGTCCGTCGTGAAGTCGTTTACGATAGTACCTATCATCCTCGGGTCCCCGACAAAGAAAACGTACAATCATCTCGTTTCGGCATTGAGCGAGATGATGGATGAACAGACCCTCATCGTGGCGAGCACGGATCTCTCTCACTATCACAGCTATCAGAGGGCTCTCGAAATGGATGGCAAGGTCATTAACGCGATAGAACGTCTCTCTCTCGTGACGGTGGGAGAACTAATCGATCGCGGTGAATCGGAAATGTGCGGAGCCATCGCAGCGATGATCGCGATGGAAGTGGCCAAAAGACGCGGTGCAGACCGTGGTGTTCTCTTTCGCTACGCGAATTCGGGAGATGTGATAGGCGAGAAAGAGAGAGTCGTCGGATACGCCTCGATCGGTCTTTTCGCCAGTCCTCTCAATGCTCATGAGCGGAACGAACTCCTTTCACTGGCGCGCTCCGCGATCGCTACGTACGTTCAGGACGGGCGAGTGATCGAGCCGGAGATAAACAATCCCAAGCTTCGCTCGGACGGCGCGGTCTTCGTCACGATCAAGGAAAAAGGCGCTCTCAGAGGATGCATAGGACACGTGCAGGCGGTTATGCCGCTCTATCAATCCGTCATAAAAAATGCCATTGCTGCCGCTATATCCGATCCAAGATTTCCCCCGCTCAGACAGAGCGAGCTCAAGGATATCGAGGTAGAAATCTCTATCCTTTCTCCTCTCCAGAAATTGAAGAAGGTCGAAGACATCGAAATAGGCAAGCATGGCCTCGTGATCAGGAAAGGGTTCAGGAGCGGCCTGCTGCTACCGCAGGTGCCCGTAGAGCAACGTTGGGATAGGAAGACCTTCCTTGCCCAGATCTGTACAAAGGCAGGCTTGCCTGAAGATGCATGGAAAGATTCGGAATTATATATATTTACAGCAGATACCATAAAGTAATGCTTTCGTATTGGCAGGCATTCCCTCAGTTCGTAAAAACCGTTTAAAATCAACCCATTAAGTCGCCGGCATTTTCCTCTTGACTTCCACAATATATTGTGGTTAAATGACGGAGCACAAACGTAACCATACAACGTATAGTCAATCGCAATTTCATAAAGGAGGGCACATGGACGCTACAAAGGTTCTCAACCTATCGCAGAACGCTCTCAAAGTACTCGAAAAAAGGTACCTGAAGAAGAACGAGGAAGGCAGGGTGATCGAGACGCCCGAAGACCTCTTCAGGAGGGTCGCGAAGTGCGTCGCTGCCGCTGATCTACGCTACAGGAAATCGCAGGATAAGGTCGAGAAGGTCGAGCAGGAGTTCTACGGAATGCTCACATCGCTCGAGTTTCTCCCGAACAGTCCTACCCTGATGAACGCAGGGAGACGGCTCGGGCAATTGAGTGCGTGTTTCGTCATTCCCGTTGAAGATTCGATGGAATCGATCTTCGATGCGGTCAAATATACCGCGATCATCCATAAATCAGGTGGCGGTACGGGATTCAGTTTCTCGCGGCTACGGCCAAACGGCGACATCGTCGGCTCGACGAAAGGCATATCGTCCGGCCCCGTTTCCTTCATGACCGTCTTTGATACCGCAACCGAAGCGGTCAAACAGGGAGGTACACGACGAGGAGCCAACATGGGCATACTGAGGGTCGACCACCCTGACATTCTCAGTTTCATCACGTGCAAAGACGACCTGAACAAGTTCAACAATTTCAACATCTCCGTTGCCATCACCGAAGAATTCATGAGGGCGGTGCTCGAAGATAAAGAGTACAACCTCATCAATCCGAGAACGAGAAAAGTGGTTAACTCACTGAGAGCGAAAGACGTCTTTCACCTCATCGTGGAGCATGCATGGAAAAACGGCGAGCCCGGCATCGTCTTCATTGACAGGGTAAATGAATCGAACCCAACGCCCAAGGTGGGAACCATCGAATCGACGAACCCGTGCGGCGAGCAACCGCTCCTCCCGTACGAGTCATGTAATTTGGGCTCGATCAACTTGGCACGCATGGTCGACGCGCGGCGCCGGGAGATCGAATGGGAGAAACTTGGGGAGATCACGCGGAACGCCGTCCATTTTCTCGACAACGTCATCGATATCAACAAGTACCCACTGAAGAAGATCGAAGAAATGACCCTCGCGAACAGGAAAATAGGGCTCGGGGTTATGGGGTGGGCGGACATGCTCATTCAGCTGGGAATCCCCTACAATTCGGAGCGTGCCGTTCGCCTGGCGGAAGAGGTGATGTTATTCATTCAGAGAGAAGGGAAGCAGGCTTCGTCCGCACTCGCTGAAGAGCGGGGGGTATTCCCCAATTACGAAGGGAGCATCTATGACGGCAAGATCCGCCTCCGGAACGCGACCGTCACGACCATCGCCCCGACGGGGACTCTTTCCATCATCGCGGGCTGTTCATCGGGCATCGAACCGCTCTTCGCCGTCTCCTACGTGAGAACCGTCATGGAAGGGACGAAATTGATCGAGATCAACCCGTACTTCGAACAGGTCGCCAAAGAACGTGGCTTCTGGTCACGGAGGCTTATGGAACAGATTTCCGAGACGGGATCGGTACAGGGCTTCGATGAGATACCCGATGACGTCAAGGCGATCTTCGTGACGGCACACGACATATCGCCCGCCGACCACGTCATGATGCAGGCGGCGTTCCAGAAATACGTCGACAATGCTGTTTCGAAGACCGTCAACTTTCCGAAAGACGCGACCCCGCGCGACGTCGAAAACGTGTACCTCCTCGCCTACGAACTCGGCTGCAAAGGCGTCACCGTGTACCGCGACGGGTCGAGGCAGCAGCAGGTCCTCACGAAAGGGAAAAAAGGCGAAAAACAGCCCGAAGAAGGACGACAGAAGATCGTGCCCCGGAAGAGGCCTGCCGTGATAAAAGGAACGACGCGGCTCATGAAGACCGGCTGCGGAAACCTCTACGTGACCATTAACGAAGACGAGGAAGGACATCTCTTCGAGCTGTTCACCTCGATGGGGAAAGCGGGAGGCTGCGCTGCGAGCCAGTCCGAGGCGATCGGTCGGCTCGTCTCCCTCGCCTTCAGATCGAACATCGAACCGGATGAGGTCATCAAACAACTCAAGGGGATCATGTGCCACTCGCCGACATGGCACGAGGGAGGGCGCATCCTCTCCTGCTCGGATGCGATTGCGAGCGCCCTTCAACGGTACCGGGAAAAAGGGTCGAAGGGCAACGGGGACAGCCATAAAGTCGTCATGCTGATGGGCGCATGCCCGGAATGCGGCGGCGCCGTCGAGCACGAAGGGGGATGCGCGGTCTGCCACAACTGCGGGTTCACCCGCTGCTGAGCGGAAGGCCTTTCGCTTTTACCGCGCCCCTCGCTACTGAATCTGTTCTTTCAGATCGGCGATGACGGCCGCGCACTCGCCGGCGAAGTATTCCTCCTGTTCCGCGAGGAATTCGTTCAACCGCGCTTTCACGGCCTCATCGACGGAGACGGTCATCTGCATGACCGTTTTCCCGTCGGGCGTTTTCACCGGCCGCATTCTCAGCTGAGGGTGCATCTCGAGCTGCCTCCTCAAGTCCTCGACCGCTTTCTCTCTAACACCCTGATAGTCTTTGAGCAGCGACTCGAACGCATTGAGATCAGCTTCGATCATCGCCGTGTTCCGCTTTTCCTTCAGGCTCTCGATCGCGAGTATCGCCTTCTTGCGCGCGAGAAAATCTTCGTTCGAGATGCCGATGCCCAACGTATTGATGAGATTCAATTGGGCTTCTCTCAGCACGGGCGGCTTGCTCCCCCTGAGACGTTCCCATAATCCGCCCGAATCGATCTTCCCCTGGTAGAACTCGCGAAGTACCGAGAGAAGCCGTTCCTCGTCTTTGACGCGTTCCCGCTCCTCCGGGGTATACGGCGAGATATGACCCGCCTTCTCGAGCGCGATCTCAAGAGCGGTCTTTACCTTCGACATCGTCACCTCCTGAGCCATTGTCCTTTTTCGCTTCGGGGAGATGGTCGAAAACTCCCTTTTTCAAGATCCTCTTTTCCCAGTCCTCCCAGACTGCCCCATCGCTCCTGCAGTCGTAATTTCTGCAGCGCTCGGGCCTGTCGTCCCAGATAGTGCAGAGGAGGGTCTTCCTGTCAAGGTGAGGGCAGTACCCGTCTTCATCCCTCGCGATGAAATACGGCCTCTTCGGATTCCATCGCGCGACCCCTCGTTCGACATCTCTCTTCGTGAGGGCGAAGACGAAGCTGCAGCAGACAGCCTTGCACTGTTTCTTCCGTCCGTCGTCGTCATAGGAGACCTCGCTCCCGTTCCCATCTTCATCTCCGTAGACGACGAGTATCCTCTTCTCCATCAGCTTCTCCACCATGCTCCTGATATAGGCATGCTGCTCATCGGTGAAATGCTCACCGTCGGATTCCTCTCCGTTCGCATTCTCTTCAACGATGCGATCTTTCGGATCTAACACATCCGCTCTCCCTTATCTACTGCCCCTGCCTTATCCGGACCTCTCCTTCCCTGACGCACCGAGTCTCGGCGACCCGTCCCAAAGACGAGGCCCGCGTCGCTCACGATATCGCGCACGGTGCGCCCGAAGAGGAAAAGTTCGAATGCGGACTCCACGCCGAGATCATTCAGTGCATAAGATCGTAGAGCGCTGTCGCGTCGGATGAGATCTGACAGGCGCCTGCGGGCTGTGCCGTCCTCGTCTTCCACGAACGCTCTCACCACCAGCGCGCTCAGCTCCGACAGCGGGCATTCCTCGTCGTGGAGAGCGATCACGCTCCGTATCGGGTCCCCTTCGTTGAGAACATCCGAACGGCGGATTGTCCCGCGCCCCATGACGCGCATGAGATCGGAGGGATCCCAGCACTTCAGGAGGCGGCACTCGAGAAAACGGAAGTCGTAGATCGTGCATGACGAATCCTCTCGACGGTAGAAGGAACAGCACCAGCTTCCCCCTCTGCCCTTTACTTTCACCATTTCCCGTTCTGCGCGCTCAACCCGATTCGTGACCGGATTGAATACCGGCTCTCCCGCCCGGATGGTCACGAGGTGCCTGAATATCGCGTGGTGATCGCGGAGGATGCCCATGTCCTCGACGTGGAGAACAGGCCCTCCCCTCTCACAGCACGTACCGCACCGGACGCACGACGCAATCCCGACGGAAGGTTCTCTCATCCTCGCACCGTCTCGAGTAGTTTCGCGACGTGCTGCATTCTCGCCTCGAGATGCTCCCTCAAGACGAACTCCCTCACGACCATGCCCGGCGCCACGTCGTTCTGAAGGGCGTGCAACAGATGCCTCCCGAAGCCCCGTTCGACGCATATGGCATCGATGTGATCCCCATCGGTGACATCGCGCTCGCGCGCGATGAGTTCGGAGAAACCGAAGGCTAGCACGCCCGCCGTGAGCGCGTCATCGACGCGGTACTGGGCGCTGATCCCGTAAACGCGTTCGTCGCTCCAGAGAAGCACCACCGGCTTCCGCATGAGAATCTTTTCGAACTCATCGAGCGTCAACGCCCACGAGGGCGCGAAGAGCATGAGTTCGAGGTGCGGCTTCAACAGGGAGACCTTGTGCCGGACTTCCGGAAAGCTTTCCCGTACCTCAGAAAAAATACGTATCAGTTCGTTGTCCATGGCCGCGTAAATTTTACTATACTATAGACGGGCAAAATAAAAAACCGGGAGGAGGATACCATCGTGCCAAAGAAGACGATCGTCACGTATGGATGCGAGCAGTGCGGATCGAAGATCGTCGTCACCTCGACCGGGGAAGGAGAACTGAGCCCGATTTACTGTTGCGGAATCGAGGTCGCGGAGATACCGTCGAAAAAGGTGCCGTCGCAGCCGACGAAGAAGGGGACGAAAGCGGCGCGGACAGCCACGAAAAGACGGCCGATCCCGCAAAAGAACGCCGTCAGGACAGGAAGTAGAGTCGGCCCCCCTACTTCTTCTGGAGTACGATCTTGTGATTGAGGAGTGAAATCTCCCTGATTTCACCGTCGAACATCTTCTGCTCGCCGAAAAGGCTCCGCAGATAGAGCTTTCCGCCCTCAGGGCGCATCACATCGACGTTCTCCAGGTAGAGTTCCTCTTTCCCGTCATGATAAATGTATGCGTTCGCCTCACACATCGCGTGACCCCTTTCCCGCCACCTGTCTCACGGACTCGATGATCTTCTCTACCATGTGGGGCAGCGGCTCTTTTTCGACCCCGATCACTTCGATTCCTTCCTGATTGAGAGCGAGGAGTATTTTCTTCGCTCCCGACGATGCGACCGCTTCTGCCATGCGCACCGTCATCTCGCCGAGCATCGCGTTCGGGAGGACAATGCTCAGCGGTCCCGTGATGAGATCGACCTTCGCCGCATTGAGGACGATGGCGTTCTCTCCCGTCGCGCCTTTGTTCGCCCTCGCCTTCATCATAGCTGTCGTGGCCGCTGCATTCGTTCCGAGCGCGATGATCTCTATCGAGTCTCCGAATTCGTCGCGCAACCTCCTCACGATGAGGCTTCCGATGCCGCCTCCCTGCCCGTCGACCACAGCGACCCTGTACACGGAATAAGTATAAAGACAGTTTTTCGGCGATGTCAAACAGAAGTGCCGAAAAGGCATAGGTACGGGGAATATTTTGCGGACATTGGATATAATACTGGGGTTCGGCATCTCTTTCTTTTTTCTCGATGCGCTGATCGTTCAACCGATCCCGGGAGGAAGAGGTTGCGAAAGGAGAAATGAGGACGTTTTCGTCACGAAAACAAGGATATTTCGGCCCGTACGGAGGGCGATTCGTTCCCGAAACGCTCATGCCGGCGCTCCAGGAACTGGAGGAAGGTTTTTTTTCGTCGCTCCGGGACAGAACATTCCAGCAGGAACTCGCGCATCTTCGCCGAACGTACATCGGCAGACCGACGCCACTCTACCGAGCCGAACGGTTCGGCAGACGTGTCGGGGTGCCGCGCGTGTACCTCAAGAGGGAAGACCTCGCCCACACCGGCGCGCACAAGATCAACAATGCGGTCGCGCAGGTTCTCCTCGCAAAAAAGATGGGGAAGAACCGGGTCATCGCGGAGACCGGCGCGGGTCAGCACGGGGTAGCCACGGCGACGGGCGCGGCACTCGTGGGACTCGACTGCGAGATTTACATGGGCACGGACGACATGGCCCGTCAGGCGTTGAACGTGTACAGGATGAGACTTCTCGGGGCGAGAGTAACGGAAGTTGCGACGGGTTCGCGCACGCTGAAAGACGCGATCAACGAAGCCCTCCGCGACTGGACGACCAACGTCCGGACGACTCACTACGTAATGGGGACGGTCTTCGGGCCTCACCCGTTCCCTTTGATGGTCCGGCACTTTCAGTCCGTGATCGGCAAAGAGGCGAAACGACAGATCCTCGACGCCGAGGGAAGGCTTCCCGACTACCTCGTCGCCTGCGTGGGCGGCGGAAGCAATGCTCTGGGCCTCTTCGCGCCCTTCCTCGAAGATCCGGTCCGGATGATCGGCGTCGAGGCGGGCGGGAGGGGACTCGAAGTCGGAGCGCACGCTGCCCGCTTCGCGGGCGGTTCGGTCGGTGTCTTCCAGGGGTGCAAGAGCTACGTCCTGCAGGACGACAACGGGAACATCGTGGGCACTCACTCCGTCTCCGCAGGTCTCGATTACGCGTCGGTCGGTCCGGAGCATTCGTTCCTGAAAGAGAGCGGCCGCGTTGAGTACACCTACGCGACCGATGACGAGGCGCTGTCCGCGTTCGACCTGCTCTCGCAAACGGAGGGAATCATTCCGGCGCTCGAATCCGCGCACGCGCTCGCAGAGGTCGTCAAACGCGCGCGGACGCTGCCGCAGGAGACGATCATCGTGGTGAACCTTTCCGGTCGGGGGGACAAGGACGTCCAGCACGTCGCGCGTTTAAGAGGCGAAGATTTGTGAGGACGAGCATTTCGCAGACGTTCGCCCGGCTGCGCCGAGAAGGGGGGAAGGCGTTTATCCCGTATGTCATGGCGGGCGACCCGTCCATCGGGAGATCGCGCGAGATCGTTCTCCTCTTCGAGAAATGCGGGGCGGATATCGTCGAGTTGGGCGTTCCGTTCTCCGACCCGCTCGCAGACGGACCCATCATCCAGCGGGCCGCCGAGAGATCGCTCCGGCAGGGGACGAGTCTGAGGAGCGTCATCTCTTTCGTGCGCGAGGTGAGGGGAGCGACGCAGATCCCGATCGTGCTCATGACCTATTTCAATCCGGTATTCCGCTACGGCCCATCGGATTTTATCCGCGACGCGAGAGGAGCCGGTGTCGATGGGGTCGTCATTCCCGACTTGCCTCCGGAGGAAGCGACCGACTTCGTTCGCTCCGCACGCCGGCTCCGGCTCGATACGATCTTTCTCCTCGCGCCGACGTCGACCGAAGAGAGAATCAGGAAGGTCGTACACTATTCATCCGGCTTTATCTACTACGTGTCGATCACTGGGATCACCGGGGCCGAACTCCTCCTCGACGGTTCGATGGAAAGATCGATCGCGCAGATACGGCAAAGGACGACGATGCCAATCGCGGTTGGTTTCGGCGTTTCGACGCCGGATGAAGCCGCACACGTCGCTCGACTGTCCGACGGGGTGATCGTCGGCAGTGCGATCGTGAAGAGGCTCGGTGATACGCGCGAATCCCTCGAGCGGTACCTCACCGCCCTGCGGCAGGCCATTGCGTGAACGGGATGATCGCGCGCGTCCGATGAGAAGACGAGGAGGGATACGAGATGGCATGGTTTAAGAAGACCAAGGAGGTACGCGGGGAGAAGAAGGGCAAAATACCCGAGGGGCTGTGGGTCAAGTGCGACGGCTGCAAGGAGATCGTCTACAAAAAGGAGATAGACAAGAATCTCAAGATCTGTCCGAAATGCAACTACCACTTCAGAATCAGCGCCCGGGAACGCATAAAACTCCTCGTCGACGAAGGCACCTTCGTCGAGATGGATGAGAACCTCGTCACTGTCGACCCGCTCCACTTCAGGGACACAATGCCGTACAAGGAGCGCTTGAAGGAAAATCAGAAAAAGACGGGATTGAGAGAAGCGGTCATCTCGGGAGACGCACAGATCGGCGGATACCCGGCGAGCCTCATCGTAATGGACTTCTCGTTCATGGGAGGGAGCATGGGTTCCGTCGTCGGGGAAAAAGTGGCACGCGCGGCCGAGAGGGCCATCGAGAAGAAGCAGCCCTTCATCGCCGTCGCGTCGTCCGGCGGTGCCCGCATGCAGGAAGGCATCTTTTCGCTCATGCAGATGGCGAAAGTCTCGGCAGCGGTCGGTCGCCTGAAGGAGAACGGCATCCTCTATATCTCCCTCATGTGCGATCCGACGTTCGGGGGCGTCACCGCAAGTTTCGCGTCGCTCGGCGATATCATCCTCGCCGAACCGAAGAGTCTGATCGGTTTCGCCGGCCCCCGGGTCATCGAACAGACGATGAAACAGCCTTTGCCCGATGACTTCCAGAGGGCAGACTTCCTCCTCGCCCACGGCCTCATCGATCTGGTCGTGGACAGGAAACACCTGAAAGAAACGATTGTCCGCCTTTTCGCCCTGCTCACGTGAGACATGCGCTACGATGAGACAATCCGCTATCTCTACAGTCTTCGCACGCACGGCATCAAACTCGGCCTCGACAACATCAGGATCCTTTCCGCATCGCTCGGAAATCCGCACGCTTCGTTCCGTTCCGTCCACGTCGCCGGCACGAACGGAAAAGGGTCCACTTCAGCGATAATCGCTTCCATCCTGCGGTCGGCGGGATTGACCGTCGGACTCTTCACGTCGCCCCATCTCGTCAATTTCACCGAGAGAATCAGAGTCAACGGCGAGGAAATCGACGAATCCGCCGTGATCCGACTCGCGGAGGACGTGCGGGTCGCCGCGTCGCGCCATGACGGCCTGTCACCGACATTCTTCGAAGTTGTCACGGCCATGGCACTCCTCCACTTCAGCAGGCGGAAGGTCGATGTCGCCGTCATGGAAGTCGGCATGGGGGGAAGACTCGACGCGACGAATATCATCCGGCCTGATGTCTGCGTTATCACGCAGGTGGGCGACGATCACCGTGACTACCTTGGCAACACACTCGCCGACATCGCTGGCGAGAAGGCCGGGATCGTGAAGAAGGGGGTCCCGCTCGTCACCGCCTCCCAGGTGCCCGAAGTGCTCGCGGTGCTTTCGTCGGCCGCGAGATCCCATGACGCGCCTCTCGGCGTGTTCGGGGATGCGTTTTCCGCCCGTCTCACCGAGGCGACGACACGCGGGATTTCTTTCGACTACGCGGATTCGGAAGTGTCTCTCCGCGACCTCTTTCTGCCGCTCGCAGGAGCCCACCAGCTCGAAAACGCGGCGCTCGCCATCAGGACGTCCAAGCTGTTCCTCGGAGAGATTGCTTCTCTCCAGGAGATCGTTCGCGACGGGTTGGCGAAAACGGCGTGGCCGGGGAGGCTCGAGCTGATCGACGGAGACCCGCCGCTCCTTCTCGACGGGGCGCACAATCCACCCGCCGCGCTCGCGCTCTCCCGCGCGCTTTCCGATATCTTTCTCGCACGGTACGGATCGATCGTGCTCGTCCTGGGCATCATGGGCGACAAAGATATCGATGGTATCATGAGACCGTTACTCCCCCTCGCATCCGACGTCATCCTCACCCGTCCCTCCTATAAGAGGGCCGCGTCTGTAGAAACGATGGTGCGTATCGCCACGGGTATCGGGCATCAGAACGTACACGCCGCACCATCCGTCGGTCAGGCGATCGATACGGCGCGCAGCATCGCGCGCGATCGTCGCTCCGGCGATGTCCTCATCGTGATTACGGGATCTTTCTACACGATCGGCGAGGCCAAAGAGTCTCTCGGACACAAGGGTATCCTCACGCGGCTCCGGGAATGAGGATCATTCGCCGGAACATGCGGGATTCAGAAACAGCGCGCAGGCACATCGCCGTCTTCGTCGTCTTCCTCTTCGCTTTCGCCTCGCCGCCCTTCCTCGCCACGTGCCGCGCCGAGGGGGAAATGCTCATTACCGCCGAACGCATGTCGTATGACGTTCGCGAACGGACGTACACTCTCGAGGGAAACGTGGTGATCGAAAGGGGAGACACTGTTATTCGCGCGGACTCCGTCATCTACCGCGAACAGACCGCGGACATCGCCGCGACAGGACATGTCCGATACGAAGACCCTGACCTGCTCATCACCGCTGACGAGGCGGAACTGAATCTCGACAAGAAAACGGGGGCCCTCATCCATGCCGATATCCTCTTCAAGGAAGAAAATTGCCGGATTTCGGCTCCTCTCCTCCGGAGGACCGGCGGAAAAGACTTCTCGGGTCCAGAGGCGACGTTTACCACGTGCGATCCCCCTGCGCCCGCATGGTCTTTCCGGGGCAAAGATGTCCATGCGGTGCTCGGCAGCACGATCGTCGCGCGGAACGTGGCCTTTCGCATCAAAGACATCCCGGTTTTGTACACACCGGTATTCTTGGCCCCCATCCTGACGGAGCGGACAACAGGGTTGCTCATCCCCACCGTTTCGTACAGCGATGCGCGAGGCTTCCAGCTCGCCCTTCCCTTTTACCTGGTGATCGCGGAAAACCAGGATGCAACCTTCGTCCTCGACGGATACTCGAAGAGAGGATTGGGCACGGGCATCGAGTACCGTTACGTGTGGCCCGAACGCATACAGGGAACATGGTGGGGCTATGCCATTCGCGACCGAAAACTCGTCAAGGACTTCTTCGAAGTGCGATCGCGGCATAGTCAGCGATCGGCCACAGGCGTCGGGGGGTACCTCACGATAAACTACGTGAACGAGAAAGAGTACTTCCGCGAGTTCAAAACCGATCTCGTAGCGCGCACGAACCGTTTTCTCGAGTCGACGGGCGAAATAACGATCCCCTTTTCACGCGCACGGGCCTACCTCCTGTCGCAGTACTGGATCGATCTGAAGCCGGACAGCCCCGACCCCGCCCAGAGACTTCCTGAAGCAGGTTTCGTCCTGAACCCGATGCCGGTCGGTCCATTCATGGTATCCGGCGCGACGTCGGTTGCTCACTTCTCGCGCGAAGACGGGGCCTCCGGGCAGAGGATCGATTTCTTCCCTCGCATAACGCACTCATTCGGCAACGATTTCGTCGTACTGCAGAGCATCGGATTGCGTGAAACTGCATATGCGCTCAGGCATTACAACGACAACGCCATCCATCGCGAGTCGCTCGAATACCGAATCGCGACCCACTGCAGATTCGTCAAGCGGTACGCATCCGTCACCCACGCGCTCGAGCCGACGATCGGTTACACCCATATCGTGAACTCGGAGGAGGACCTGCCCCTCTTCGATTCCGCGGAGCTTTCGAGAAAGACATCCACAGCGGATGTGGCGATCGTGAACAGACTCTTTTCCGATCGCGGAGAAGAGGCGGTGTTCAGGATTTCACAGGGTATCGATTTCTCGAGGGGCGACAGACCCTTTCTGCCGACAGCTCTGGATATCGGTCTGCGGCGCCCTCTGCCGCTTCGAGTGAGCGCACTCCTCGATGTCCATGCCGGAGAGATCGAACAGCTGAATTCAGACATCACCGTGAGCACGTCCGGCGTCACGGTGACGGCCGGACAGAGATACCGCAGACTGAACGACGTGAACACTATCGTCGCGGGCGTCAGCGCTCAACCCCTCCGCCGCCTTTCCGTCAAGGGCGGTGTCTGGTACGATGCCGAAGAGTGGAAGGCGAGAGAAATCAGCCTCACCCTGACGTATCTCAGCGGGTGCTGGGGCATCAACGTGGGATTCGTGAAGAGGCCGGATGACTTCTCCGTGTCGTTCCTCGTCGAGCTGAAAGGCATCACGAAAGCGTTAACGATGTAGGCCGGCCGAGCGGAGCGCCCGTCTCACCTGCTCGCCCGCTTCCTCCACCGTAGCGCTCTCCATATCGATCATCAATTCAGGATTGATCGGTTCCTCGTATGGCACCGCCACACCAGGCACGGGCCATCCTTCCGCGCCTTTTTTGTAAACGTCTCTCGGCGCTCCGCGCGTGTCCGACCGTTTTCGCTCCCGCGCCGCGCAGACGTCCGGCGGACACCGGAGATATATTTCGTAGTACACCGGTATGAGCTCTCTCGCGAGGTCGCGCCACTTTCGCCGGTGGCCGGTTGCGTCAATAACGACGTTGTGACCGAGATCGGAAAGCGCCTTCGCGAAAAAGACGAGCGACCGGTACAGGATTTCCCTCTCGCCTTCCGAATACGAAGGTTCGGGAGTCGCGATCTTTCTCAAATCGTCCATCCGGAGCACGACGAGATTCCCGAGAATCTTCTTCATCTCATCGGCAAGGCTGCTCTTGCCGCTCCCCGGAAGTCCGGTTATCCATACGACGTATCCCTGCATGGAGGAACGCTCTCCTCGCGCGTCTTTCCGCACTTTATCTTAAACCGCATCCTGTTTTAGAATAATACCTGATTCCGTGAGCGCACTGCACAGAGAGAATGACGTTATCGCTTGGAGAAGAAATATGTCCAACGGCAGACCGTCCGATGAACGCGGATGAACTGAGAGAGAAAGCCCGGCGGCTCAGGATCGAAATCCTCACGATGCTCGCGTGCGCGGGCTCGGGGCACACCGGCGGATCCCTCTCCGCGGCGGATATTGTCGCCGTTCTCTATTTCCACATTTTGCGGCATGATCCCTCCAATCCGAAGTGGCGAGAGCGAGACCGGTTTATCCTCTCCAAGGGTCACGCAGCACCCGTCCTCTACGCAGCACTCGCGATGACGGGGTATTTCGACAGGCAGATCCTGAACACGCTGCGAAAAATCGGGAGCCCCCTCCAGGGTCATCCGTGTTCGTGCGCGCTACCGGGCGTCGAAATCTCGACGGGCTCTCTCGGACAAGGCTTATCAATTGCGAACGGCATCGCGCTCGGCATAAAAATGGACGGTCTTCCGTCGCGCGTCTATTGCCTGCTCGGAGACGGAGAGATTCAGGAGGGGCAGGTCTGGGAGGCTGCGATGACCGCCGCGCACTACCGTCTGGATAACCTGTGCGCCATCATCGACAACAACGGCCTCCAGATCGACGGGCACTGTTGCGATGTGATGCACATCGAACCGATCGTGAAAAAGTGGGAAGCCTTCGGCTGGCACGTGATCGACTGCGACGGGCACGATGTGGTCGCGCTCGTTGGCGCGTTCCGGGAGGCCGCTAGTGTTAAGGGGAAGCCGACCATGATTGTCGCGAGAACGGTCAAGGGGAAAGGCGTTTCCTTCTTCGAAGGCAAAGTCGAGTATCACGGGATCGCGCCGACACAGGCGGAACTGAACGCCGCGTTGGAGGAACTTCGCGCCTGATGGGAGAGCGGATCCATTCCTCGCCACCGGCACCCGAAGCTCCTCAAAAGGCGCGCGCAACGAGAGACGCGTACGGAGAGGCGCTCCTCGAACTCGGCAAGAAGCGACCCGACGTCGTGGTGCTCGATGCCGATCTTTCGGGCTCGACGAAGACGGGAAAATTCGCCAAGGCCTTCCCCGACCGGTTTTTCAATGTCGGCATTTCCGAACAGGACCTCATCGGAACCGCGAGCGGCCTTTCCCTCGCGGGAAAGCTCCCTTTCGCCTCGACCTTCGCCGTCTTCGAGACAGGCAGGGCGTGGGAGCAGATCAGGCAGACGGTCTGCTACTCGAGGCTGAACGTAAAACTCGTGGCGACCCACAGCGGCATTACCGTCGGCGAGGATGGAGCATCCCACCAGGCAACGGAGGACGTTGCGTTGATGCGCGTTCTCCCACACATGACCGTCATCGTTCCGGCAGACGCTCGGGAAACGAAACAGGTTATTCACGCGATCGCCGATTACGAAGGGCCGGTCTACGTCCGGCTCGGCAGAGCGAACGTTCCCATTGTGATGCCGGAGGAGTACGCGTTCCAGATCGGAAAAGCATACACCTTTCATCTAGGCCGTCACGCAACTATTATCGCCATGGGCGTCATGGTGTCCGCCGCACTCGAAGCCGCCGCGCTCCTCCGCGCCGATGGCGTGGATGTCGGCGTCGTCAATATGTCGACGGTGAAACCGCTCGACGGGGAGACGCTCCTCAGGGCTTCGTCCCACTCTGGGCTCCTGGTCACAGCCGAAGAGCACTCGGTCATCGGCGGCCTCGGTGGCGCCGTGAGCGAGTTCCTCTCCCAACATAACCCGATACGCGTGCTGCGGGTCGGCATCAAGGATACGTTCGGGTGCTCCGGGTCGCCCGCCGAACTCCTACGCCTTTACGGCCTGACCGCGGAGAACCTCGTCCAAACCATACGGGAGGCGATTGCATAGATTGCGCGGAGTCCCCTCGACACCGGCAGATACCCCGACCGCACCAGGAAACCCGGTACAGGAGTTCCTCCCCGGATGATTCGTTTCCAGGATGTCTCGAAGCACTACGATTCCCAGACCGCTCTGCGGAAGGTGACCTTCGCCGTAGGCAGGGGCGAAATGGTCTTCATCACCGGTCCGAGCGGGTCCGGCAAGTCGACGCTCCTGAAGCTCATCTACCGGGCCGAAAAGGCGGACGAAGGGATTATCCAGGTCATGGACTGGACGATGAACGCCTTGAAAGACTCGGACGTGCCGCTCCTGAGGAGGCATATCGGCGTCGTGTTCCAGGATTTCCGTCTCCTCGACAACTGCACCGTGTTCGACAACGTCGCCCTCGCCCTGAGAATACGGGGAACGCAGGATAGAGAGCTTAAGGCGAAGGTCTTCGAGGCCCTCAAGTTGGTCAATCTCAGACACAAAGCCGACTCGTTTCCGCCGGCACTTTCCGGAGGCGAGCAACAGAGAATCGCACTCGCCCGGGCAATCGTCGCGGAACCCCTCATCATTCTCGCCGACGAGCCGACCGGCAACGTCGATCCCGACACGTCCGCGGGAATCATGAGAACCTTCAAGGATATCAATGCGCGGGGAACGACGATCCTCATTGCAACCCATAACCGGGAGCTTTTCCGGAATACCGGAAGGAGGGTGCTCCGACTCGATTTCGGAAATCTCGTCGGTGAGGAGGCCGCCTGAGAGATGGGATCGTCCTACGCACTCCGGTTTGCCGTCGGGAGCATTCTCCGCGAAAAATGGATCTATCTTCTCTCCGTATGCACGATCGCATCGAGTCTCTTCTTTACTGCGCTGACCGTCCTCCTCCTCGTCCATGTCGACTCCGCAACCCGGAAACTTCCCCAAAAATTCTCCGTCATGGTCTACCTCGGCGAGAGCGTATCGCCGGAAGACCGCGATAAACTCGTCGCCCTCGTACAAAAAGACAGTGCGGTCGAAAAGACCGTCTTCATATCGCGCGACGACGCCCTGAAAGAACTGAAGAGCACGCTGAAGGATTCGGCCTTCCTCCTCGAAGGTATCGGGGAGAATCCGCTCCCCGACGCGATAGAAATCAAGTTCAAGAGCGAATCGTTCGGACCCGAAGCGGTCGAACGGATCAAGACCGCCATCAAGGACATGAAGGGCGTCCAGGACGTCGAGTACGGAGAAGAATTCCTCTCCGCCGTCCACGCGTTGAGGAAAGGCCTCAGGACGGCGGGCGTCGCGGTCGCCGTTCTCTTGATCGTCGGGATGTTGTTCGTCAGCTACAGCACGGTGAAGATCCTCTTCTACCGGAGAGAGCGAGAGATAGAGACGTTCAAACTCCTCGGCGCCACGAAACGGTTCATCAGGACGCCGTTCCTCATCGAAGGAGCCCTCATCGGCTCCGTCGGCGGTATCGTGAGCCTCGCGGTCCTGTTCGCCCTCGCTTCCGTTCTCGTCCGCCAATTGAGCGCCGCATTCCCGCTCCTCAAGGTGCTTTCCTTCCCCCCCGGCCTGGCGTTTGCTCTCCCGCTTTCGGGACTTCTGATCGGCATCGGGGGCGCGGCCATCGCGATCGGGAGGATTCGGTATTGAGGACGCGTCGGTTTCGGTTCTCCTGCCTGATCGGGCTCCTTTCCCTCTCCTTGTTTACGGTGTGGGCGTCTGCGGCGCGCTGCGAAGCTTCATCCCCGGAGAGCGAGTACAACAAAATTCAGAGAGAACTCAAAGCCGAAAGAGAACGATTGGAAAAAGCAAAGAGGAGAGAGTCCTCGATCCTCTCGGATATCGAAGAGATAAACAGACAGATGAAGGGGATTGAGGACGATCTCCGGAAGTACAGGGTTCGACTCAGGAATACGGAAAGACAGATGGCACAGGTGGAGGCGGAGAGAGCCGCTTCGAAAGCCGCCGTCGAACGCCACAGGCTGTGGATGAAACGGAAGTTGAGGACGATGTACAAGTACGGGCGCACGACCGACGTCATGCTCCTTTTGGTCGGGGCGCAGGACCTTCCCCAGCTCATCCGGACCGCCAAGAATCTCGAATACCTGACCGCATACGAACAGAGACGCCTGCGGACGTATCAGGAGAACCTCACGATTCTCCACGCGAGGGAGAAACAGCTCGCGCAGCTCAAAAAAGATCTCGTCGCGCAGAGGGAGAAAGTCCTCGCGGAGGAGGCCGCCCTCTCCGCGAAGAGGAAAGACAAAGAGTCGGTCCTCACATCGGTGAAGAAGGAAAAATCATCGAGCGTGAAAATGATACGGGAGATGGAAGCCGCCGCGAAGAGGCTCCTCGATATCATGAGCGCCTCGGAGGCGCGCGATCGGGTGAGCGGGAGCGGCTTTGCAGCCCTGAAGGGACGCCTGCCGTGGCCCGTCGAGGGGAAAGTCGTCGTCCCGTACGGGTCGCAGAGAGATCCCCAGTTCAATACGCCGGTGTTCCGGAGCGGGACGTTCATCGAATCGCCTGCGGATGCGGTAGCGAGGGCAATCCATGCCGGAAAGGTTGTCTTCGCCGAGTGGTTCAAAGGGTACGGGCAGCTCGTCATCGTCAACCACGGCGAGGGGTACCACTCGCTCTACGGGAGCCTTTCGGAGATTTTTACGAAAGTTGGCGATATAATAAGAGAGAACCAAATTCTGGGCAGGGTCGGGAATTCCGGTCTCATAGATCTGCCCGGCCTCTATTTCGAGCTGCGGTACAAGGGGAAACCCCTCAACCCTTTGCAATGGCTAAGGAAACGATAGAAAAGAAGATACACGCGGAGGAAAAGAACGTATGGTCAAAAAGATGCTGAACAAGAAGTCGATCCTGATACTCTTCGTCATTTTCGCGGTGGCGACCGCGGGCGTCTCGGTCGGCCGGTTGACCGTGTCGTCGGTCAATGCCGAGGCGGATCTCTACGAAGAATTGAAACTGTTCTCGGAAGCCATCTCCCTCGTGAGGAAGAATTACGTCGAGGACGTCAAACCGAAAGACCTCATCTACGGATCGATCAAGGGCATGGTGAGTTCGCTCGATCCTCATTCTTCGTTCATGACGCCGGAACAGTACAAAGAGATGCAAGTCGACACGAAGGGAGAGTTCGGCGGTGTCGGCATCCAAATCGGCATGAAGGACGGCATGCTCACGGTCATCGCCCCCATCGAGGATACGCCAGCGTATAAGGCCGGCATCAAAGCCGGAGACCGGATCATCAAAATCAACAACGAATTCACCAAGGACATGAGCCTGCAGGACGCGGTGAGCAAAATGCGGGGGGTCCCTTCTTCGACCGTCAAGATCACGATCCTCAGGGAAGGCTGGAAGGAAACGCGTGACTTCACGATCACGCGGGAAATCATCAAGATCAAGAGCGTGAGATCGAAGATACTCAACGACGGCATCGGGTACATCAAGATAAACCAGTTCCAGGAGCAAACATCGGCTGACCTCGCGCAGGCGATGAACAAGCTCATCCAGGATAACGTCAACTCTCTGATCCTGGATCTGCGCAACAATCCGGGGGGCCTGTTGAACAGCGCCATCGACGTGTCGAGCCACTTTCTCCCGTCCGGAAAGCTCGTGGTATTCATCAAGGACAAGAAAGGAGAAAAAGTGGAATACCGGAGCAACAAGGCGAACGGCAACGCGACACTGCCGATGGTCGTCCTCGTCAATCAGGGGAGCTCCAGCGCCTCCGAGATCGTCGCGGGCGCTCTGAAAGACTGGAACAGAGCGGTCGTCATCGGCACCCAGACATTTGGAAAGGGATCGGTGCAGTCCGTCGTCCCGCTCACGGACGGGTCCGCTCTCAAACTGACCACCGCCAAGTACTTCACGCCGAAGGGAACATCGATTCAGTCGACAGGGATCACGCCTGACATTCTCGTCAAGGCGGAGGTGAAGAACGGAGAGAAAGGACGGCCAGTCATCCGGGAGAAAGATCTCGAACGCCACCTGAAAAACGGGGAAGAGACCGAGGACAAACCGACGGAGCCGGAGGAAATGATACCGATCGAGATGGATGAAAAGGATGACACTCAGCTCCAGAGGGCGATCGATCTCCTGAAGACGTGGCGCGTGTTCAAGGAATTACCGAAGGCCTCGTAAAAAACGTCGGTCGCCTGCGGTCCCGCGGGGATATTCTCTCGCCCCGACATCCGACCGCGCTTTCACAGAACGTGCGGAACGATCGCGCACCGACACCGCGAACCACATGCTTTTGACGACGAAAGAAGCAATCGAAAAGAGGAGGAGCATCAGGAAATTCAAGCCGGATCCCGTGTCCCAAGAGATCCTCCTCGCCCTCCTCGATGCCGCGAGACGCGCGCCGTCCGGCTGTAACGCGCAGCCCTGGCGCTTCAAGATCGTCACCGATGAGGCCGCAAAATCGAAACTCGCGCAGGCCGCTTACGGCCAGGTGTTTCTCTCACAAGTTCCCGTCGTGCTCGTCTGCTGCGCCGATATTCAGGGCTACATGGAAGGAATGCGCTCGGGAATCGAGGAACTCGCGCACTCGGGCACAATCGACGGAACGGTCATCCGGATACTTCAGGAGAGAGCGAAGCAAATGGACACACAGATGGCCCTCATGGCGAGAGAGCACGTTGCTTCTCGAGTAGCATTCAATGTCGCTATCGCGGTCGAGCACATCGTTTTGAGGGCGCTGGATTTCGGCCTGGGCACGTGCTGGGTCAGGTTGTTCGACGAAGCGAAGGTGAGAGAATTGTTCGGGTGGGACGATCGTCTTTTCGTCGTCGCCCTTCTCCCCGTCGGATTCCCGGACGAATCGCCGCCGCCGAGGCGGCGCTTGCGCGTCGAAGAACTTGTGATAGAATGACGACAGTGGGAAAGGCGTGCGCTGCAGGTGCCGCGCACGCACGGAAAAGCGTGGAAGCGAGATGAGCACCTTCGAAAGAGTTCTCGGCCGGATAGCGGCGAAGAAACAGGACTATGGCCGCTACGCCTTCTCGGAGGTCGAATATACCACAATGATGACCTTTTTCGATCTCGCCCAGGAGTTCGACAACATCACCGAATTTTACCACCTCTGCGTCGCTATCCCGTTAAGTTTTTTCAATCTCGAGGCCCGTCTTTTCCTCAGAGACCATCAATCGAATGCGCTCCACCTCGTCGCCGAGACCGAGGCATCGGGCGCGACTCCGCCGACCCTCTTCAGCGAGAGCGCGGAACGCCTCGAGGAACCCCTTTATTCGAAGGGGAGTCTCATCCTGCCGATTCGCGGGAAGAAACTCGCCGATCAGGCGAACGCCCCGACGGGAGAGAACGTTCTCGGAGTTCTCGAGCTGTTCCCGGTAGCGGAGCGTGACACGAAGACCGAACTCTTCTTCGAAAAATACGCGAATCGCATCGGCTTCAACATGCACAACAAGTTTCTCGCGGAGAAGAATATCGAACACCTGCGGTTCATCCGGACGCTCGTCGCCGATATCGAGCACAACGTCATCGTCCCGAACATCATCTACAAATTGTTCCTCAGGAGACTGCGCGGGAAGATCGCCAAGAACCGCGAATTGGAGAGCTACCTCGCGCAGGTGAGCAGTCAATCTCCGGAAGCCGACGCCTTCCTCGGCGACGTGCTGAAGGAAATGCGCGAGGTCAACACCGGCCTGAGCGAAGAACTCGAGAACATCGAAAAGCACTACAAGAACATGAGCCTCTTCCTCGAGACGCTCTTCCGCAGAGATCACTTCGATCAGGGACGGCTCACGTTGCGGACGAAAGCGTGCAACATGAAGACGGACGTCGTGCAGCCGCAACTGGAACGGTACCTCGAGCAGTTCGAACGCGCGGGCATCGCGGTCGACGACCGACTGAGCGGCATCCCGGACGAAGACATCATCAGTGTCGTCGACGTCGGGCTCATCGCGCAGGTCTACGCGAATCTCTTTTCGAACGCGCTGAAATACACGCAAGAGGTCGTGACCGCCTCGGGCGAACGCAAAAAATACATTTCGTACGGCCGCGAACGCCTGAAAGACTTCTTCGGACCCGGAAAAGACGGCATCAAATACAACGTCTTCAGTACCGGCCCGCACATCCCTCCCGAAGAACGGTCGAGCATCTTCGAAGAAGGGTACCGAGCGAAGGGAGCGCTCAGCAGACCAGGCACGGGGCACGGCCTCACCTTCATCAAGAACGCCGTCGAAATCCACGGCGGAGTCGCAGGCTACGAACCGACGCTGTACGGAAACAACTTCTACTTCATCATTCCTGAATCGGATGAAACCGAGCCGAAGAAACGTTCGGGATAAAGGAGTTCCGTCCTCACGTCCGCCCCTTCGACCTCTTGACCGTCTTCTCGATCTCGACGGCAATGAAGACGACCGAGGACAATGCGAGGGCGATGAGCGGCTCGAGAAGCGAGAGCGGTTGGGTTTTAAAGATAGGATTCAGGAAAGGCACGTAAATGGTCGCCATCAGCAGAGCGACGGTCAATAGGGCGGCACCGATGAGCGGTCTGTTCGACAGGAAGCCGAGCGAAAAAATCGATTCCCGTTCCGATCGGAGCGCGAGAACGTTGCCGATCTGACTCAGGCAGAGCACCGTAAACACCATCGTCTGCCAGTGCCTTATCCCTTTGGCGATCGACCACGCCTGCGTGAAGATCGACACCGCACCCATCAAGAGCCCTATCCAGATAATCCAGCCACATGCCGCTGAAAATACTCTCCCGCGTGTGCCTCGGCGGCCTCGTTATGACGTTCTTCTCGGCGGGTTCCGCAGCGAGCGCGAGACCCGGCAGGCCATCGGTCACGAGATTGATCCAGAGAATGTGGATCGGCAAGAGGGGGATCGGCAGGCCGAAGAACGGCGCGAGAAAGATCGTCCACACCTCGCCCGAGTTGCTCGTCATGGTATAGCGGATGAATGTTCTGATATTGTCGAAAATCCGCCTCCCCTCCTTCACGGCACGCACGATCGTCGCGAAGTTGTCGTCGAGGAGGATCATGCGGGACGCCTCCTTCGCGACGTCCGTTCCGGTCACGCCCATCGCGACGCCGATGTCCGCCCTCCTCAGTGCCGGCGCATCGTTGACACCGTCGCCCGTCATCGCGACGAATTGTCCCCTTCCCTGGAGCGCCCTGTGATTTTCAGCTTCTGCTCGGGCGCCACGCGGGCGTACACATGAATCTTCTCCACTCTCTCCTCGAACTCGTCGAGGGGGAGCTCCTGAAGCTTCTTACCGGTTATGATGGCCTTGAGTCGTCTTCGAGCATGCCGAGCCTCCGGGCGATGGTCTTTGCGGTTATCGGATGGTCGCCCGTGATCATGACAGGCCGTATGCCGGCGCTCTTGCACGACGAAACGGCTTCCTCGACGCCGTCACGGGGGGTCCATGAGACCGACAAGACCGAGGATCACCATCTCCGATTCGATCGCATCCGGTGTGATCCGCGACGGAAGCACGTCGTACCACCTCGCTGCGATTCCGATGACCCGCAGACCATCGGCCGCCATCCGTTCATTGACCTTCGCGATCTCCCCAAAGGTCGAGTGCTTTCCGTCCCTCGGGGGTCGGAACGCCCGATGCCCGCGCAAGAAAGAGACTTAGCGAACGGGTCCAATGATTCCGGGGAGCGGCGATTCGCATGCAGCATCATTACGCTCGCTCGAGCCATCCAACCCTTGACCGTTCGAAATCTGATGAATCGTCGTTATGCACTTCCAATCGGAATCGAAGGGAATCTCCGAGATCCTCGGGAGTTCTCTCGCGAGCCTTTCCCGGTCGAACCCCGATTCTCTCGCGTCCACGTAGAGAGCCACCTCCGCGGGGTCTCCGATGACCTTCCCCTCGCTGTCGGAGAGGACATCGTTGTTCAGTGCCATCGCCGTCATCAAGAGGTTCGCGACTCCTCCGCCCGCCAGCGGAAACGGCGCGTCCACGTCCTTCTCCTCCGGCGCCCCACGTTTCATGAGTTCTCCGTCCGCATAGAGTTCCATGACCGTCATCTTGTTCTGCGTGAGCGTGCCCGTCTTATCCGAACATATGTACGTGACGGAGCCGAGGGTCTCGACCGCCGGGAGTTTTCTGATGAGCGCATTCTGTTTGACCATCTTATTCGCACCGATGGCGAGCGCGATGGTGACGACCGCGGGCGGTGCTTCGGGGATCGCCGCAATAGCGAGCGAAATCGCCGTGAGGAGCATGAGCAACGGCTGCTCCCCGCGGACGACGCCGACGCCGAAGATGAAGGCGCAAAGGACGATCACCACGATCGCCAGCTTCTTCCCGAACGCTGCGAGCCTCTTCTGGAGCGGTGTTCTGGCCTCGTCCTCCTCCTGGAGCATCGCCGCGATCTTCCCGATCTCGGTCTGCATACCGGTCGAAACGACGAGCCCCCTCCTCCTCCCGAACGAGACGGTCGTCCCCTTGAAGACCATATTCTTCCGGTCGCCGATGGGGATCTCCCCGACGCCGAGCGCGCGCATGTCTTTCTCGACCGCCACCGACTCGCCGGTGAGCGCGGTCTCCTCGGTCATGAGCTGCGCAACCTCCGGCAAACGCATGTCGGCAGGCACGATCTTCCTGGCTTCGAGCACGACGACATCGCCGGGCACGAGGCCAAATGAGAGAATGTCCGCCGGCATGCCGCCGCGCATAACCGTCGCATGCGGCGCTGCCATTTTTTTGAGAGCAGAGAGCGCCTTTTCAGCCCTGTATTCCTGGATAAAGCCGATCACCGCATTCAACAGGACGATGACGACAATGGCAAGCGTGTCGGAAAGTTCCCCGATCAGGCCGGAGACGACCGCGGCCCCGACAAGGACCAGGATCATGAAATCCCTGAATTGGTCGAGGAAAAGCGCGAGCGGCGTTTTCCTCTTTTTTTTCTTCCAGCGCGTTAGGGCCGAAACAGGAGAGGCGGGAGCGAGCTTCGCCTTCGGTGATCCCCTGCGGCGAGGACCGCAACTCGCGGCATACCGAGTCTATATCTTTCTGATGCCAGTTCATGCGAAGAGAAAGCGGCAGCGATCGGCCGGCGCGCCGCGCATCACAGTACCGGGACAACGGCGATTCCCCGCGACGCACGATAGCATTCGAGATCGATTCCGCAAAAGGAAAGGAGACACGGCACGCCGCGCGGGCGGGTTACATCTTCTCGAGGACGAAAAGGAGCTGGCCTTCGACGACGAAACTATTCAGTTTGACGCAAATTTCGACGATCTGCGCATCGAATGGAGCGACGATGGCGTTTTCCATCTTCATCGCCTCGAGATTCGCGATCTCCTCGTCTTTATGGACGATATCGCCGACCTTGAGGCTCCCTCTCTCGGGATTGCCGATTCGCCAAATATTGCCGTTAATGGGCGCACCGATCTCGTTCATCGTCTTCGCCATGCGGATCTCGGCTTTCTTCGCCCTCGGCGTTTCCACCGTATAGACACGCGTCTTGTTGTTCACGCGCATGACGACGTGCACCAGGCCCTCGTGCTCTGCGCCGATCGAAACGAGTTCGATGCTGTACGGTTTCCCCCAGAGCTCGAAATCCACCTTGTCACCCGGTTTCCGCAACCCCTTCCTCCACACGTCCGTCGGGAGCACGAGCGGCGCCTCGCCGTACTTCTCCCGAAACTCGATCATTTCGATCGCATCCTTCGGGTGCATGAGATAGAGAATGAATTCCTCCTCGGTCGGGTTCCTCCCGAGGTGGTTAACGAGCTCCCGTCTCAGTTTGTCGAGGTCGTCGTCCTCGATCGAATCGAGAGGAGAAAGTTCCGTGCGCTCGCGAATCTTCTTCTCCCATTCCTCTCCGAACGTGCTCTGATACACCCAGTCCGGAGGCCAGCCCATCGGCAACTTTCCGTAGTGCCCGAGGAGGAGGTTTCTGAAGTCACCCGGCGCGTTCCTGAAGAGCGTGAGCAGCTCTTCTTTCTCCTCGTCACTCATCGCATCGAAATCGACATTTTTTTCGTCCACGAACTTCGTGAGGAGATCGATCAAATGCCTGACGCCAGCTTCCCCCTTCGCCTTCGCGTATTTGTTCACGATGCCGCTGCACGTCACCCACGTAATCTGAGACCCCGGCGTGACGTCGAAGTAGTGGATAATCCTGTTATAGAGCGACATCACCTTGAGTATGGCCGGCATGAAATGGAGGAATCCGCCTTTTTCCGCCTGTTCGAAAGAACTCGGGAACGCACCGCCCGGCATCTTATGGACGATGACGGTGTGATCCAGCCCTTTGAAAGGAGATTCCGCCCAGTCGTAGAAATTGATCCATTCGCGCACCTTCTGCACGGCGGCCTCGGCCTCGCTCCTGTCGAGGTTCACCGGAATCCCGGACTCCTCGAAATAGGCGTGGGCGCCGAGGATAGGAGAGTGACCGTAAAAACGGACCAGGGAATCCTCCTGGACGTCGAATATCTTTGCACCCGCTTTCGCGGCGGCGAGGAGGGCCGGCATTGCAAGCCCATCCGTGATATGACGGTGGTAGTGCACGACGAGATCCGGGTACTTCTGTTTGATCGCGTCGATCAGGCTGCTGACGCGCGTGATACTCCCGACCCCCGCCATATCCTTCACGCAGAAGATGATCTCATCGGTGCCGCCGCACAGATCGACGATATCTTTCACGACGCCGAGATAATAGTCGTTGGTCGCCCAATCCGCCATCGTGAACGATATGGCCGGTTCGAACAACCGCCCTCTCTTCAGAATGACTTCCGCGACCGTCCTCATATTCCTCACATCGTTGAGGAATGAGAAGCATCTCCATACGTCGATGTCGACCTGCGACACGACGTACTCGATCACATTGCGGGGGTACGGGCGGTATCCCCACATGTTCGTCTCTCGGATGAGTGTCTGGAGCAGGACATTCGGCATCAGCCGCCTGAGGATCTCGATCTCTTCGAAAGGACTTTCCCTCCTGTTCATGACGCCCACGTGCCACCGCGCGCCTCCGTGGCACTCCGCGCTGAACAATCCCATCCTGTTGTAGAAGGGCGCGAGCGTCGCGAGGTCGTAGATCCGGTGCCGATTCTTGAAATCCGATTGCCCCGCGTCGCGCATCCCCACCGAAGTAAAACAGACCCCGTCGAGAGACCGGACGGCGTCCACAATCTCCCGCGGCGACATGCCCGGTTTCACAAAGATAGAGCTTTCCCTCGTCCGCACCATACCTCCTCTACATCCACGGCTGTGGTCCGAGCGCCGATATCTCCGCAACATACCGTGCGATCTTCAGCACCTCGTCCTCGCTGTTCTTCTCCTTGAACATTGAGATCAGGGTATCCATATTCTCTTCGATGAACCGCGTCGAAAACTCACCAGCCTTGAATGCGGGGTGCCGGATAATGCTCAGGAGCAGCGGGGCGAGCGTTTTCACACCCTCCACACGGAGATTGCGGCTCAACACCCTATCCATGACCCGTATGGCGTCGGCACGATCAGCTCCCGCGGTGATGATGAGCATGAAGAGCGAATCGTAATACGGAGGGATGTCGGCACCTTCATAGACGCCAGACGCAATACGGACGCCGGGCCCATGGGGGACTTGAAGCCGCGTGATCGTCCCGAACGAGGGACTAAACGTCCTCGGGTCCTCCGCGTTGAGCCGTGCTTCCAGCGCCCACCGGTTTGGGTGAATGTCGGACTGCTTGAACGGCAGTTTCTTTCCCATCGCGACATCGATCATGATGCCCACGATATCGAGACCGGTGATCAGCTCCGTGATGCCATGCTCCACCTGAAGGCGCGTGTTCACCTCGAGGAAGTAGTACTTTCTCGTCGATGAATCGAAGATGAACTCCACAGTGCCCGCCGACGTGTAACCGATCTCGCGCATGAGACGCGTCGCCGTGAAGCATATTTCCCGCCTCAGGTCGTCGTCGATCGAGGGCGAGGGCGCCTCTTCGATGATCTTCTGGTTTCTCCTCTGAATGGTACACTCGCGCTCGTAGAGGTGGACGATATTGCCGTCCTCGTCTCCGACCACCTGCACCTCTATGTGCCTGCCGCGCTCGATGTACTTCTCGACCATCACGCGGTCGTCGCCGAACGCCTTCATCGCCTCCGAGCGCGCCTGGGAGAATGCCTGCGCGAGCTGTTCTTTCTGCTCCACCTTGACCATCCCCTTGCCGCCGCCGCCCGCGACCGCCTTGACCATGATCGGGAAGTGCACCTTGTCCTGCTTCATCCACTTCCTGATCTGTTCGACGTTCGCCACGTCCGTGATGCCCGGCACGGTCGGCACATTCGCCTTCTGCGCGAGGTTCTTCGCCTGAATCTTGTCACCGAGCGCCGCGATCACCTTCGGCGGAGGTCCGATCCACTGCAAACCGGCATCGAGGACCATCTGGGCGAATTTCGCGTTTTCCGCGAGGAATCCCCACCCCGGATGAATCGCGTCCGACCCGCTCTGCAGCGCCGCGGCGATCATCTTCTCCATGTTGAGGTACGACTCGATGGGAGGGGCTTCACCGATGTGCACCGCCGAATCGGCCATGAAGACGTGGTGCGCGAGGCGGTCGGGCGTGCTGTAAACCGCCGTCGTCGGGATCTTTCTATCCCTGCACGTGTGCATGATCCGAACCGCCGTCACCCCGCGGTTCGCGATGAGTATCTTCTTAATTTCCCTGCCCATGGTCTTCCGTCGCACCCAAAGAGAATATATTCTACCACAAAAAAGCAAGCCGGTGTCCCCGCGGGCCACGCTTCCGCATATGGTATATTAGTCGATATCACCGCGGAGGCTATTCATGACGATCACCGAAAAAATTCTCGCAGCCCATGCAGGAAAGAAATCGGTCTCGCCGGGAGACCTCATCAATGCGAAGGTCGATCTCGTGCTCGCAAACGACATTACGGCACCGATCGCGATCTCGGAATTCAGAAAGATCGGCGCACGAGACGTGTTCGACCGAAACAGGATCGTGCTCGTACCAGATCACTTCGCGCCCCAGAAAGACATCAAGGCAGCCGAGCAGTGCCGCATACTCCGGGACTTTTCGCGCGAATACCGGCTCGGGCTGTACTTCGAGGTCGGGCGAATGGGCATAGAACACGCCCTTCTGCCGGAAGAAGGTCTCGTCGTGCCGGGCGACCTCGTCATCGGGGCCGACAGCCACACCTGCACGTACGGCGCACTCGGCGCTTTCTCGACCGGCGTCGGTTCGACAGACGTCGCGGCGGCGATGGCGACCGGCGAGTGCTGGTTCAAGGTGCCGGAGTCGATGAAATTCATTTACTACGGTCGCCTGAACAAGTGGGTGGGGGGCAAGGATCTGATTCTCCACACGATCGGTGACATCGGCGTCGACGGCGCGCTCTACCGGGCGATGGAATTCGAAGGCGAGACGATCCGCACCCTCCCCATGCACGGAAGGCTCACGATGTGCAACATGGCGATCGAGGCTGGCGCGAAGAGCGGCATCATCGTGCCGGATCGCGTCACAAAGGCGTACGTGCGTCAGCGGGCAAAGCGCGCGCCGACCTTTTACCGCTCCGACAAGAAAGCCTCCTACTGCGACATTCGGGAATACGACTGCTCGAAAATCCCGCCGACCGTCGCGTGCCCGCACCTGCCGTCGAACACGCGTCCCGCCGCAGAACTCTTCGAGGTCGCGATCGACCAGGTCGTCATCGGCTCCTGCACGAACGGCCGTCTCGAAGATTTGCGCGAAGCCGCGCAGGTAGTGCGGGGCAGAAAAGTGAACCCGAACGTCCGGATGATCGTCATTCCCGCAACCCAGAAGATTTACCGGCAGGCGATGCGAGAAAAGCTCCTCGATATCTTCATCGAGGCAGAAGCGGTCGTTTCGACCCCCACGTGCGGTCCTTGTCTGGGTGGTCACATGGGGATCCTCGCGAAGGGCGAACGCGCGATCGCGACGACGAACAGGAATTTCGTGGGGAGGATGGGGCATCCAGAGAGCGAGGTGTACTTGTCGAATCCCGCCGTGGCGGCGGCGTCAGCGGTGCTCGGCAGGATCGGCACACCTGAAGAATTGGGGATGTAAATTGATCCTCTCCAAAACTGTATTTTTCGTCATGCTTTGGTTCGACGGGTACCGTCAGCGACGCGTCTGAAACAGTGAGGGAGGCGATGAAAGCGACAATGTCGAAAGAATCATCTCAAAACACCCCTCACCCCACCCCTCTCCCACAAGGGGAGAGGGAATCAAACTGGGATAACCGGCAAAAAATGTGAGTCATGTCCTCTCTCTTGAGAGGGGGGATGGGGAGGATAAACGTGAATAGTACGTCTCCCGAGCATAAACTGAAAGAATTCGGTATTGAACTGCCTGAAGCGCCCCCGCCATTAGGATCGTACGTTCCCGTTGTCAAGACCGGGAATCTCTTGTTCGTGAGCGGGATGCTGCCCCTTGTGGAAGGCAGACTTCTCAGGACCGGGAGAGTCGGTGAACATCTGACCGTTGACGAGGCGAGGGAAGACGCGAGAAGGGCCGTCATCAACGCCCTCTCGGTCGTGCGATCTCATGCCGGCTCTCTCAATGCGGTCGCACGGTGCGTCAAAATCACCGGCTACGTGGCGTCTTCGCCCGATTTCACGGACCAGCCGAAAGTCCTCAACGCCGCATCCGATTTGCTCCACGAAATCTTCGGCGAAGCGGGAAAACACGCACGAGCCGCGATCGGCGTCAGCGCCCTGCCCCTCGATGCGCCGGTCGAGATAGAGTTCATCTTCGAGGTGGGTTAAAAGACGGGTTACGCTTCTCTCGTGACCCTCCTTCCGCGTAACCGGCCTTCCCCTTTTTTAACTTCCCCTTTTTTAATGGTTGAATTTCATCCGAGCTCACTGCAGAGCTTCGATTTCCATAAGATTGTGCCGATCTCCTCCCGCGCCCGATCTTCTTGGCATCGCATATCTTATAGAAAATAAAAACAGTGCCCCTTCATTCAGTGCGGATAGACTGCGGGGTCATGGTCTTTGCCGTGGCACGTGAGGGCGCATTGGCCACTCATGGGTCCGAGATCGGTGTAACCGAAGCCGCCACTGCCCGACGGGGTGACGAAGGCGCGATCGAAGTCGATAAGGTGGGCATTCTGCGTGCTCCCGTGAGGATTATGGCATGCCCTGCATGAGAAGCCCTTCAGCGAAACGTGTAACGCGTGATACGGGAAACTGTCGTTACGGAGAATACTTTGTCGATTGTGGCATTCGTAGCAAAGCTCGTACTGAAAAGGCCCCTCAACGCCATTGATTGTCGTGTAATTCCTCGACAACAGGTACCGATAAGATGAACCATGGGGGCCCCTCGGTCCGGCACGGTCGTCGTTTCCGTGGCAATTCGTGCACCTGATGAGGCTGGAGGGGCTCAGAGGGGGGATGAGGCTCGGCACGTTCGGATTTCTCCCGGGGGCGGTTATCGGATGGAACGAGGGATTGGACGCGTTGAATACTTCCGCTTTATTCGTCTGATCCGCGGGCAGGTTCGCGCTGTATGAATGGCAATTGAAACAGAGTTCGTATTCGGCCGTGATCCGCACGCGCGCTCCCTCTTTACTCGTCCCCACAAGACCCGACATCGTGTTCTCCTTTGTCACGAGATGATGGTGATGGCAGTCGCCGCAGGCGGCATGCCGCGGCTTGGAAGCATCGATTTCAGGCAGCATCTCGCCGTAGCGATGGAGCACGGACCTCTCGATCGGGTGGCGATACGGTTTCTCGAATTCCCTCTGGATATTCACGAGAACTGCTTCTCCCGACAGATCTCCCTCGCTCTTCGTCTTGTCGACGTAAACGCTGTGACCGTGACACCGGAAACAGAACAATTCTTTCCTCTCCGAAAGCATGGGAGTATTGTAGACGCCGTGACCCTTGTGGCAGCTCCCGCATCCCTTCAGAAGTTTCGTCGTATCGCCATGCGGCCTCTCTTCTCCGTTTGATGCGAACAGAATGGAAGATGTGAGAATGACGATACCGATGATAATAACTGTTAACGACCACGTTAAATAATGGGATTGCCATTACCGGAAGCGCAGCGGCGAGGAAATCTCAGCCTGCCGGAATCGGATGAGATTGCCACGTCCCGAATTCTTTCGGGACTCGCAATGACAGGAGGCGAGATTGAGCCGCACCTTTCAGGGCCTCGGGGTGACACCGGAGATTGGCACGTCGTGAAAGCCGCGCCTACCCCTTCTCTCCCTTGATCCCTTTTCCCTGCCACCCTGAGCCTGTCGAAGGGTCTCGCTGTCTTCACGTAGCTCTTGAACCCTTACTCTTCATATTTACCATTCCGCATCCGCAGGGGGAATCGGCTCATGGCAAACCAGGCACACTTCGTCGTGCGTCGTCTTCTTCCAGAATGGCGGCCAGCCGCCGGCAGCCTTGTTCTCGTGCGGATTGTGACAGGAGGTGCATTGCACTCCTCTCCCATTCTGCGCGGGGTACAGCTTGATATCGGGATCGACGATGGGCCACCTCAACTTGCTGAGAGGCGGTTCCGAAGAGTTTCTCCTCAGAACCAATGACTCGTCAAACACGATAGATATCGGGTGTCCTCCGGAAAGATCGGTGCCGAGGTATCCCGCCCCGCCGACGAGCTTTCTGGAAGCATCGATCACGCCCGGAACCGTAACCATCTCGATTTCGGACCACTCGCTTACGACGGACCCGATAGCGACCGTGCCATCGTGGCAGCTCAAGCAGAGCTTCGAATGACCGTCGATAGGGGGCGCCTCGGCTTCCGACGCGTACGACCGCAATGTGGAACTCGCGTAATTCACGTAATTCACGACCGCGCTGAGTTCGTGGTTCCATAGTGGTTGCGCCGGCGACGCATTGTGAGGGGTGTGGCAGAAGATGCAGATCTGCGTCTCGCTCACCGCCCTCACTTCCCCGGGACCGGTAACGGAGAGGTTATGCTTCGTTTCCTTGATTCCCGCGACGGATGTCAGGGGAAGAAGCATCTGCGCGCATAACACCAGTCGCACGACAATGCGCGCAAGTGCCGGCCTCTGTCTCACGCTTCCCCCCAAAAAATCTTCTTCGGTCGGCTGATCGATGCTCTCATCTTCACTCGGCTCCTCGAACCCTCGATCCCTGCCTCTTCTTGTTCTTCACTTGACCCCTTGGACCCCTGGACACTCGACCTCTCCCTTTAAATAACGAAATATCTGAACCCTCATATTATATGAATCCGCCACGTATATTCTATCATCCGCGTCTATGAATACCCCTGCCGGAAGGATCATCTCGCCGTCTCCCTTCCCCGTGCTCCCGAACGCGAGCAGAAGTCGTCCCTCCCTGTCGAATATCTGGACGGCGTCGAACAGGGCGTCAGCCACGTAAATGTGCCCGTCCGAATCCACGGCAATACCCCTCGGCTTCGAGAAGTCGCCTGACCCGTCGCCGTGCTTTCCGAACATCGAGATGAATCGCCCGGTTCTGTCAAAAATCTGCACGCGAAAGTTCATGGAATCCGTGACGTACAGAAGCCCCTGACGGTCGATGAAGATATTCGTCGGATAGTTCAGCTCTCCCTCACCGCTGCCGTTCCCGCCGAATGTGTAGAGAAGAGACCCGTCTTTCTCGGAAAAGACGACGATCTTGTGGCCGTGCGTATCGACCACGTAGAGCCTTTCCCCATCGGCGCAGATGCCCGAGGGCCTCGCCAACATATCGCCTGTTCCGATCTCCATCAGGTATCGCCCCCCGCCGTCGAGAACAAAGATCTTCTTCAAGAGCGAATCGGAAAGATAGATACGTCCCGCGCTATCGGCAACGACGCCAATCGGCGACACAAGCTCCGTTCGCCCGACTTTGCGGATCGCGAAATACTTTTTCTCCTTGGTGTCGAAGATATGGAGAACGCGGGAACCGGTGTCCGTGACGTATATCTTTCCGGAATCGGCAAAAACGCCGTAAGGTCTCAGGAGCCGTTCAGCGGCTT
The DNA here is from genome assembly GCA_937138415.1 of uncultured Nitrospiraceae bacterium. Taxonomy (GTDB): domain Bacteria; phylum Nitrospirota; class Thermodesulfovibrionia; order Thermodesulfovibrionales; family SM23-35; genus JALHSV01. Next base: position 126,655 of record CAKZPA010000001.1, read on the forward strand.
CCTCTTTCCCGAGGAGAGAATCGATGGCCCTCTTTAACCATGACTTCCGCGTGCCAATATCCGACGGCCCGGAGATGCTCCGCTCGAAGTGAACGCGCGCCGTCTGGGGGGGAGGCGGCCACACGAGCCTCGCATCGAAACCGTTCGCGTCCCGCTGCGCTCTTTCAAGGCCCGATGTCGCGCACGCGCTCAGCGCGATACTGATCCCGCAAAAGATGACCCACCGCACGAACCGACCCATAGGCGTTTGCGACATACTCACAATTTTCTACTGAGCTTCAGGTAAAGACGGTTATATTCTGTCGTGTACGGACCAAGCACCGACCGGTACGCGTTGTATTCCAGCGCGCACGTCGTCTTGAAAACGACATAGTTGACTTCGATCCGGTATTCCCTCGTCCTCCAGCCGAATTCCCTTCTCATGGGATCGGCAACAGGCGTTCCAGCCCACCACCCCTCATTTCTCCACTCCATCCGCCACCACGCGAGGAGATTCAGGTTTTTGAGGAGGCGATAATTGACACGTGCTTCATAGAAATACTTCTCAACGTTCTCTCCGTTAGTCGTTCCCGTCGTATAACTCGCTCGCACCGTGGCGAGCATTTTTCGGCCGATGGGATAGCCGATATCGCCGCTCACGGTGTAATGTCTCAGCCGCCGAGCCCATTGGGTTTCCCCGAACCAAAAAATCGCCGTGCGATCATCGGTCTCTGTGTCGAGAAACCTGACCTCGGTCTCCGCATTCCAATACGATCTTCCCGGACCCTTCCCGTTGATACCGGTTCTCAGTTTGTGCTCTATCGAATCGGACTTGGTCGATACCCGATAGGTCGTCACGGGACAGCGCCCTCGTCGTCATATTCATAGCCGTACCACTCGTCGTCATACTCCGAGAATTCATCCCAGTAGCGATACACCCTTTTCGTGTACGCGTAGCGATAGTTCCTGAAGGACAGGTCGTATTGCGCGTAGATCCTTCCCCACGCGAACTTCCGCGTCGACACACCGGCGCCGATCGCGTTTTCCAAATACTCGTATCGTCCCTCCCGGTTCTCCTTCCCCGCATTGAACTTGTAATAGGACGTGAAGTCATAGTTTCGTATGTACCGCCCGTAATAGAACGCCGCATTGACCTCGTAAGAGTTGACATTCCGTTCGTCCCACGTCCCTGTTCTGTAGCGGAGCCGACCGGTACCGAAAACGAGTTTGGAAAGACGGTAGAGCACGTGGGTACTCACCGTGTGCGAATCGGTCCTCCGCGTTTCAGGAAACACGAAACCGGAGACTTTCCGTGTCCTCTCGTTTTCAGACATGAAATACTCATAGCCGTAGCTGTGCCGAAGGCGCCCTATGGGGGCGAGATCGGCGTTCGCGGCGAACCGCGTCAGTTTCAGGATGTCGATGTCGTAGTAGCGGAAATACGTGGAAATCGTATTCTGCTTCTTTAACGAGGTGTACGTATTCACGGTCACATCCGTCCCGCTGTAGCTCCGAAAAGGACTCGCGTACTCGATCAAATGGCCGGTTATGTGATAGCTCGTGTGAATGCTCTTGAGCTGTCCCTTCACGTGGAGACTGAACTTATCGATATCCGTCTTCTCTTTGACCCGTTTTTTTTCCACGACGAGACCGCCGCCTTCGCCGTACCAATACCAGTCATCCATGACCCGGTACCCTTTGAGTCTGTCCACGGTATAATCCCAATGGCTATACTCGAGCCGCACCGACGGATATTTCCGCAAGGTTACATTCAGCGCCGCGGCATAATAATTCGAGGTCACTTCGTAGGGAGCGGTCCCTATTCCTTCTATAGTCGCATCCGTTTTCGACAGATGGATATCCATGGAGACGGGGGTCGTCGCGAGAAAGGAAGCGGAGAAGTCGTAACTTACGTCCTTCGCGTCAAAGCTCCCCCCGGCGTCGGTGTCGGCGTCGTCTTTCCTGTACGTGACGCTCGTCAGAAAACTTATGAACTTCGGATGATAGACGTACCCCTGCAAACCGATCCTGTACCGCTGCTCGAAGCTCGCCCAGTCGTTTTTCCATTCCTTCCCCCGGTAGGACCATGACGTGCTGTAATCGCGATAGGTAAACTCCGCAAGCCCCGTGAAGCGGAATCTCTTGGCCGCCGCGTAAGGCGACGATGTCATGTCGGCAGCCTCAGCTACTTTCGGAAAGGAAGGCGCCAAAAAAAAAGAAGGAAAATGAGAACGGATGCTTTGCCCGTGGGGCGCACGGTCTCAATTCCTTCTCGCGCTGCGCGTGACGGTCACTGTTACGCCCGCATGGGGGAAGACACGCGTCGAGCGGAACGGAACAGAGATAGCGTCCATACATGGCCGGACCATGCCCGTCCTCACGATTTAGTTTCCCTTAAATACTGGAAAACCTGCACCCTTCTGTTGAAGGTATCCGTCACGTAAATTCTGTCTTTCCTGTCGATGTACATCCCTGTCGGGGCCGAAAACTCCCCCGCACCGGTCCCCGCTTTGCCGACCCAGAGGAGAAGCCTGCCTTTATCGTTGAAAATCTGAAAGTTGTCGAACGCGGTGTCGGCCACGTACACATTGCCGTCCGAATCAACCCCGATGCCCGCAGGCCTTGCCAAGCTCCCCGGGGTGTCGCCGATCCTCCCGAACTTCCGTACGAACGTCCCATCCGGGGCGAATACCTGAACTCTGCAATTGAACGTATCCACGACGTAAAGGTTCCCGCTCCGATCGAGCGCCAGATACGTCGGAGCGTTGAATTCGCCGTCATCGGTCCCCTTTTTGCCTATCGTGAAAAGGGGCTGTCCGTTCCGGTCGAACACCCTGACGATGTGATTCCTGGTATTCGACGCATAAAGCCTCTCCCTCTCGTCGTCGTAGACGAGACCCGAAGGGTTGTCGAATTTTCCCGTTGGCATCAGGGACATGACGACGCGCCCCGTGTTCTTGTCGAGGCAGTACACCTTATCCCGGCTGGAATCCGAGACGAAGAGAATCCCTCTTTTGTTGTCCATCGCGAGGCCGACGGGTATGTCCAGTGTCTTTTCGCCGAGAAACCGGAGAGTCTGTTTTTCGACGTCAAAGACGAAGACTTTGTGCAACTGCGAATCGGCCACATAGACGTTGCCGGCTTCGTCGGCCACTACCCCGTTGGGCCTGAAAAGTATGTCGAGTTTCGCCTCTCTGATCATGACATCGATCGTTTTGATCTTCTTGAAATCCTGAGAGTGAGACCACTGCGTGAGCCACTTGATCCTCGGGGTTTCCGGGGGCGGAGGCCAGATATATTCTCCGGCGGGTCTGTCCGGGACCGGAAGCTTGGGAGAACAGGCCATAATAAGAAGAAATAAAGCAGCGCATAGCGTATAGCGGGTAGCGGGCAGCAAACAGCGTGTAGCCTGTCGCGGATAGCGTATCGCCTGTAGCACACGAAGAAGCAGCTGGCATCCTGTCATTTTAAACGATCTCCATTTTTCTTATGATTGTACCGAGCAACTTAACACGCTCCAGGCTCCACGCTCCTCGCTGTCTTTTTGCCCTACACGCTACCGGCTCCTCGCTACGGGCTAATACTTGTGGCACTTCGTGCATATCCTCGCCTGAGTGAGGAGCCCTTTGAAGTCCGAACTGTGCGGGTCGTGGCAACTCCCGCAGGTCATCGGCTCCCCGGGGACAGCAGGGTCGGGCACTTCCACCGTTCTTTTCGGATTGGCCGGGTCCGGCATTTTTATCATCTTCTCCGTGCTCGGGTCGATGATACCGCCGACCGGATGCCGCTTCTTCCCGGGGAGCGCCATCACCCGGGGCAATTTCAACGTGGGCCTGTGGCAACCCAGGCACAATTCCTGTATTTCATTCAAAAGGAGAAAAGGATGCTTCGAAACGTGCGGCGCGTGGCATGAGGAACATCCGCCCACATCGATGATCTTGTGCGGATACTTCTTCGTGAAGATCGCCCGATCATGGCACTCATAGTAGAGGCCCGGTTGCTCGCTCTTCAGAAGCTTTTCTGTATCAGACCCATGGGGACTGTGGCACGCGGTGCACATGCATAGGAGCTATGGCCGGACGTGCCCTTGAATATCGATTCCTCGTGGCAACCGTAGCAGAGCGCCGGAATTTTCTGCGCGAGGACAACGCTCTTCTTCTCTTCCGGATGCTTCTTGCCCTCGACCGCCTTATGGCAGGTCGGACACCCCATCTTTACCGCGCGATGCGTACTTTTCGCGGGTTATTCCACATCCGCGTGGCATGCAGTGCACGGGTTCTCTCCGGCAGAGTAAGCCGCTGGGAGACGACAATAAAAACAATGGCTATGAAAGTCAGACAATTGACAGTTTTCATCCCGTCTCTTTTTCTGACAATTCCGCGTCGAGAACCCAAGCCAGGCCATCGGAAGTTCTTGCCGTTTCACTGAATTTCGATTCTTTTACGGATAGTGTATGTGCGCATATTCCTGTCGTTAACACGTATGTGTACAAAGAGGAACGGTAATTCGAGATCATTCATCGAACACCCTCATCCTCACCCTCACCCTCCCCTCTCCCCTCAAGGGAGAGGGTTTTTCAATCCATGCAAAAGCCTCTGTAAAAAGAGGACAGGCTCCTTCCTCTTTCCTTCCTCATCCCCCGACCTGAACGGCACCTATCCTTAGTTTCCCCGCCCTCGAGGGTCGAGGACGTCTTCCCGACCGCTCGACATGGGCGCATTAATAGTTTCCCCTCCCTCGAGGGGAGGGG
>CAKZPA010000002.1 GCA_937138415.1 uncultured Nitrospiraceae bacterium
CAGATCTTGCCAGGGAGATCGGCCAGCGCAGCGAACGGTGCAACATCACGCTGGATTCCTACATCATCTCGGCCACGACATACACAGACCTGTACCAGCGTTACGATGATGGAAAATGGAGCAGGGAGAAGTTTGCCGAGCATCACATCCTGTTTCCGGAACGTGATCAGAACTATGACTATATCAGAATGTTGTTGAAAGGACAGCTAACAACGGCGTGCAGCCGACTTTGCTCCGCTTCGCTCCGCAACGCGGCTGAACCCAACCGTTAGCCATTAGAAAGAAAATATATTTCTATTATCGATCTGAGTATTGACATGGGTGAAGCAATACGTATACTACACGTATATAGAAAGGAGGATTTCAATGCAAAAAAAGTTGACCATAACCATAGATGAGGAAGTTTATGAAGGTCTTCATAAGACCATCGGCCCCCGCAAGATCAGCAAATTTGTTGAAGAATTAGTTCGTCCGCACGTAGTTCGCCCAAATCTGGAATTGGCATACTCCCAAATGTCAAAAGACAAAAAGAGAGAAGCAGAAGCCTTGGATTGGGCAGAAACAACTTTTAAGGACATAGCGCATGAAAAGAGGTGAGGTCTGGTGGGTTAATTTTGATCCCTCAGTCGGCGGAGAGATCAGAAAAAAACGTCCTGCCGTGATCGTTAGCAATGACGCATCAAATAAGTTCCTCAATCGAGTTCAAGTTGTTCCTCTAACCAGCAAGACAGATCGCTTGTATCCTAGTGAAGCACTTGTCATTTTTGAGGGTAAAGAAAGCAAGGCCATGGCCGATCAACTTGTTACTGTAAGCAAGTTGAGACTTTTTAAACGTGCTGGTGTACTTTCAGAAAAAGATATGCTCAGGATTGGTGAGGCAATTAAAATACAATTAGATTAGATATTTATTAGAAATGGACTAACAATCGGCTCGACCCGACACGGATTAGCCTTTGATGTTTTTGCATTAAGGTGGTTGCCCGTGCAGGTCAGCCGAAACGTTAGCCAAGCAGATCAAAATATGATGGGATCAGGTCTCGAAATATGAAAAATAGCCTTTTAGAGTTGGCGGCAATATGGCGAGGCCGTCGCGTATCGAATGTCCTGGCGCTTGTCTACCGTATACCGTCGCGGGACACTGCTCGGGGAAAGGTATACAGCGATGATCAAGACAGAGAAAACTTTCTAGGCGCGCTCGGGACCGTCGTCACAAAGTACAATTGACTCTGCCACGCGTACTGTCTTATGGATGATCACGACCATCTTCTGATCGAGACACACGATCCGAATGTACCCCTCGGCATGCGTCAACGCAACGGTGTGTACACCCAACGGTATAACAGGAGACACCGGAGACCGAGGCGCATATCCCAGGTGAGGCAGTCCTTCCCCCAACAAAAAATCCCCGGAATGTATCGCGCCACCGAAGGCGGTCCACTCGCTGCATCGTTCACTTCAAGAGCAATTTCCTGATATCGCCGACGCGCAGGGTTATTCTGTGCGAGTCGAGGTACTCGAGGAGAGGAACGGCGTACTTCCTCGTCGTACCGAGGACGTCCCGGAATTCGGCGACCGTCATCTCCGGTTTTTTCCGGAAAAACGCCTTCAGGCGCTCGATCATCGTCTGGAACACCGCGGAGGTGAGATACAACGTCTCGCTGATCCGCACGAGGCTTCCCTCTTTCACGAGCAGATTCAGGATATCCGTGAGGCGCTTCATATCGAGCGACAGGGTCTGGGAAAGTTCTTCCTTGAAGGGAGGCTGGAAACCGCCCTTCTCCAGAGCGGCCAGAATCCCCGCCTTCACCGATTCGTCCAGCAGAGAGAGAGAAGGCTTGAACGAGGCGAGCCGCACGAACTCACGGTCGATCACGACCTCTTTCAGCGCGCCGAGCAACCCTCCGAAAAGACGCGGATCGATCCCGGTTCGACCCCTCAGCTCCTCTTTCAGCATGCCGGGTTTGAGCGGGTTCTTCTTGTGAAAATCATCGAGGATCTTTCGGACCGTCTCTCTGAACGAATCGAGCGCAGTCGCGTGAACAAGCGTATCTTCCACCGGTATGAGGACGCCCTGCTTCTGCAGCTCCTCCACCGCGTTCCCGATCGCCGGAACTTCTGCATTGACCCATCCGTCGAGGATCGAACGCCGGATGCCGTAGATGCCGGCTCTCTTCACCTTCACCGCAATCTTGTCCAACAGCGCGCCGGTTTCGAATAGCCGGAGGTCCTGGATGCCTTCCTTCGCGCTCCTCCTAAAAGAGAGCGGATCGAGCACTTCTCCGCCGCCGATCGTCTCGACCGGCGAAAACCTCCTGATGATATAGCGATCCCCCGCCACCGCGATGACCGGCTCGCGGAGCCTGAACTGACAGTAGCAAGATTCACCTGCCATGAGCTCGCTCTGACCGAAGAGTATTATCCGGGCGACCTCCTCCGATGTCCCCAGATGAAAGTGGACGAGACTCTTGCTCTTCAGGGCCGGTGCATCGGAGAGGAGTTCCACTTTCGCATCGATCTTCCGCGTGGGGATGAGTCTTCCCGGGAGGACGACAACGTCTCCCCGGCGTAAAGCCTCCTTCTCCACCCCCTGAAGATTGAGGGCGACCCGCTGTCCGGCATACGCCGTTTGGATAGCCTTCCCGTGGCTCTGGAGACCGCGAACCTTGCTCCGGATCCCGCTCGGCAGAATATCGACATCCTGATCGAGCGAAATGCTCCCTGAGACCGCAGTACCCGTCACGACCGTCCCGAATCCTTTCAACGTAAACACCCTGTCGATCGGAAGCCTGAAGAGACCGTTCGTCGGCTTTGGTTTCACCTCTGAAGCAATCCGGTGGATCGTCTCCTTGAGCACCTCAAGGTTGAACATCGTCTTCGAAGAGACCGGTACGATGGGCGCGCCTTCGAGAAACGTCCCCTTCACGAAGCGCGCAACCTCGTCAGCGACCAGTTCGAGCCAGTCCTGCTCGACGAGATCCGCCTTCGTGAGAGCGATCAGCCCCGCCTTGATCTTTAGGAGGTTGCAGATAGCGAGGTGCTCGCGGCTCTGGGGCATGATGCCCTCGTCGGCCGCAATAACGAGGAGAACGAGATCGATACCCCCCGCCCCCGCGAGCATGTTCTTGACAAGCCGCTCGTGTCCCGGAACGTCCACGATCCCGACGGTGAGGCCGTCCGGATACCTGAGGTCCGCAAAGCCGAGGTCGATCGTTATGCCTCTCTCTTTTTCCTCCTTCAACCGATCCGGGTCGATACCCGTTAACGCCTTCACGAGAGCGCTCTTCCCGTGATCGATGTGGCCTGCCGTGCCGAGAATCACGTATCGCATCATCGTTCCTCCATGTCGACAAACGAACCGGCCTTCAAGATATCGCGTCTGCTTCCGTCACGGCGAAACAGCGTCAGGGTCGGCCGGAAAAAGACGAAATCCTGGTGAAATGGCGTGCTCACTTTCCCGCCGAACGAACTGTTGTCCCCGAGCGCAATGTGCACCGTGCCGAACATTTTCTCCGATTCGAGGATATTGTCGGGCCTCTTTGCGCCCGTATTCGTCCCGATGCCGAGTTCCGCGATATTTCTATTCTCTTCCCTTTCGGAAAGTTTGTCGCGAAGCCGTTGCGCATACTCATCGGTGCCGGAGACGTCCGTCACGTGGCCGTCTTCGACAGTGAGGGTGACGGGAGAGGATAACTGGCTCGTCGGACCCCACTCTAGAACCAGTTTCCCACGGGCGGTTCCTTCGACCGGCGCGAGAAAGACTTCTCCCGCGGGCAGGTTACCGAAAGCCCCGGGCATTGTCAGAATCCCTGTATCCGAAAACGCTCTTCGTCCCCGCACCGAGAACGCCAGAAAAGAGCCGTTCCCCGTCCGCAGGCTGACGGACTCCGCAGCGTTCATCTCCTTCGCGAGCCGTCTCGTCCTCTCCGCGAGTGCTTTCCAATCGACATTCATCGCGCCCTCGAGCATCGAAACGTCAAAGAGCGGCATGCTCGCATACCGGCACCGGCAAATCCTCGTCAGAAAATCCCTGAAACGCGTGTGGCTCGTCGAATAGTTGGCGAGGGCGATCACGCAGTCGACCGCGTCACCGCGGTATCGTGCGATGATATCGCCCGCCTGCGCGATCTCGCGCGCATCAGCCCGCTTCGCGAGCAAACGCGCGAACAGTCTCTTTTGCTTCAATGCGCGGACTGCCCTCGGGCCGAACGCCAGCTCCCAAATCGCCGCTGGGGGCTCGGCGCCGTGGCTGCCGGTCGCCCGATACTCGTGATAGAGCAAAGACGCGCACAGGCTCTTCCCCACGTCGGCTGCGAGGAGCGCGAGGCTCCGCAGATTGTTTCTCCGCTCTCTCTCGACGTCCGATAGGGATTCGCCCTCGGCAATCCGATCGTTAAATAGGAGCACCCGCTCGTTTTTCCTGACACCGAGGTTCGTCCGGAAGATATCTCGCACAGCCGAGGTCATCATGTGGCTGCGCGCTTCCTACCTAAAGAGGAATTCCATCTGCTTGAGACGCTCTCCCGGGAAACTGATCGGATAGTTGCAGTCGAAGCAGGCGGTGCAGTAGTTGTGCGAGTCGGGAACTATTTTTTTGAGGCCTTCGATGCTGAGATACGAAAGCGAATCGGCGGTCACGTACTTTCTGATCTCCTCGAGGAGGTGCGTCGAGGCGATCAGCTCGCTCCTCGTCGGGGTATCGATCCCGTAAAAGCAGGGACCAATCGTCGGAGGAGAGCTGATTTTCAGATGGACCTCCTTCGCACCGCCCCCCTCCCGCAGCATCTTCACGATCTTCTTACTCGTCGTGCCGCGGACGATCGAGTCGTCGATCACGATCAATCTCTTCCCCTCGAGGAGCTTTCTCACGGGGTTCAGCTTGATCTTCACGCCGAAGTGGCGGATGCTGTGTTTCGGCTCGATGAACGTGCGGCCGACATAGTGATTCCTGATGAGACCGAAATCGAAGGGGATCTTGCTCTCTTCCGAAAACCCGATCGCCGCGGGGACGCCCGAATCGGGTACGGGGATGACGAGATCGGCGTCCGTTACCGATTCGCGGGCGAGCTGACGCCCGAACTGCTTCCTCATCTCGTTGACGTTTATCCCGCCGAAGATGTTGCTGTCCGGCCGGGAAAAATAGATGAATTCGAAGACGCAGAAGGCCTTTCGATGACTGCTGAATATTTTCAGAGACTCGAGGCCCTGTTCATTGATAATGAGGATCTCGCCGGGCTCGATATCCCGGATGTAGGTCGCGCCGATGAGATCGAAGGCACACGTCTCCGACGCGATCACATACGCGCCGTCTTTCATGCCGAGGCTGAGCGGCCTGACGCCGTAGGAATCGCGGATAGCGAGGAGTTCCTTCTCCCTGAGGATGAGGAGGCTGAAGGAACCGCTTATCCGCGAGATCGCGTGGGCGACCCTCTCGTAAAAATCGGCGCCTTTCGAGTGTGCGATGAGGTGGACGATGACCTCGCTGTCGGATGACGACTGGAAAATCGCTCCTTCTTCTTCGAGGGACGTGCGGAGATCCGCTGCGCTCACGAGATTGCCGTTGTGCGCGATGGCGAGCGATCCGAGGGAGAAGTTCGCGACGATCGGCTGCACGTTCTTCAAAACGCTGCTCCCCGCCGTCGAATACCGGTTATGGCCGATCGCCAAGCTGCCCGGCAGTCGCCTGAGGCGCTTCTCGCTGAAGACGTCCGCAACGAGCCCCATCGACTTTTCGACGAAGAGTTGCCGCCCGTCGGAGGAACAGATGCCGGCACCCTCCTGTCCCCGGTGTTGGAGTGCGTAGAGACCGAGGTAGGTGAGGTTCGCCGCCTCCGGATGACCGTATATCCCGAAGATCCCGCACTCTTCGTGGATGTCGTGGAACATGCTACGGTATTTTACCATATCGCCCCGCCGGCAAAAGGCACGCGTAACCTCGACCGGTTTCGTCCCCGGAAATCCATTGACCTTGACCGGAAGATATGGTAGAAAAGTACATGCACGAAACGCAGCAGCTCCTTTCCGGCATTCCCTCCGTCGATGAAATATTGAAGAGTCCACGCGGGATCGACATGCTCCGCCGATACCCGAGGCGATTTGTTCTTCAGGGCATCAGGGAAGGTATCGACCAGAGGCGGAGAGAAATCCTCGCGGGACGTTCGGCCGATCTGTCGGAGGAAATCCTGTTCGCGGAGATCGAAAAGATTGTCGAAGGCCTCTCGGCGCTCAGCCTGAGACCGCTCATCAATGCGACGGGCGTCGTGATCCACACGAACCTCGGCCGTTCGACGCTCTCCGCACGTGCCCTCGAGAACATCGTCCGGGTGTCCGAGAGTTACTCGAACCTCGAATACGACATCGATGCGGGCAGGAGGGGCAAGAGGTACGTCCACATCAAACGGATTCTGAAGGAGATCACCGGCGCGGAAGATGCGCTCGTGGTGAACAACAACGCTGCGGCCGTTCTCCTCTGCCTGAACACCCTCGCGAAAGGGAGAGAGGTGATCGTCTCCAGAGGAGAACTCGTCGAGATCGGCGGTTCCTTCCGCATGCCGGATGTCATGTCCTCGAGCGGCGCTGTGCTGCGCGAGGTCGGAACAACGAATAAAACGAACCTCCTCGATTACGAGAGTGCGATCACGGAGCGGACATCGCTTCTCCTCAAGATCCATCGGTCGAATTTTCGCATTGTCGGCTTCACCGACGAAGTTTCCATAGAAGAACTCGTCTCCCTCGGGAAGAGACACAATCTCCCCGTGATGTTCGACCTGGGGAGCGGCAGCCTCATCGATTTGAGGCAGCACGGCTTTTACGATGAACCCGCCGTGCAGGATATCGTCAAATCGGGCGTGGATCTCACGACCTTCAGCGGGGACAAGCTCCTCGGCGGTCCGCAGGGCGGCGTGATCGTCGGCAAAAGAGAGTACATCGAAAAGGTACAGAAGAATCCCCTCACGAGAGCGGTGAGGATCGACAAGCTGACGCTCGCCGGTTTCGAAGCAACCCTCATGGATTACCTCGATGAGGAGAAGGCGGTCCGGACGATCCCCACGCTGAGAATGCTCCTTCAGAAGCCCGAAGAGATACGCGCGCGGGCGAAAAAGATCGTGAGAGCCCTCAAAAGAAAGCTGGGGGAGAGCGTTCGCATCGAGGTGATGAGGGATGTCTCGAGAGCCGGTGGTGGCGCACTGCCCGAGAGGGACCTCCCCACCTTCGTCGCCGCCGTGAGCACAGAAACGATGTCCGTGAACGAACTCGAAGAAGCGCTGCGGAAGGGCAATCCCCCGATCATCGCGCGGATCAAGGAGGACTCGCTCATCCTCGATGCGCGGACGATCCGGGATCGCGACATCCCCATCCTCGTGCAGAGAATGACGTCCGTCCTGTCGCTGCAGGAATAAGCGCAGCGATGCCCATCGCCCCCTGACATGCAGACAGTGCCGGCGGGAACCATCGTCGTCGTCGATGATGACAGCGCATCTCTCGGCGGCATCCGCGACTTCCTCTCCGAACTCGGCTATCGCGTCCACGGATTCTCGTCCGGGCGGGACGCCCTCGACTTTCTCAGGATGCGCCGGAGCGATATCCTCATCACCGACCTCATGATGCCCGAAATGGACGGCATCGCTCTCTTGAAGAAAGCGAAAGAAATCGATCCGCTTCTCCTCTGTATTTTCGTCACCGGGCATGCGACGGTTCGGACCGCGGTGGAATCGATGAAAGAGGGCGCCTTCGACTACATCACGAAGCCCGTCGATTGGAAGATCGTGAGGCCCGTCCTTCGCCGGGCCCTCGAAGTCCGGCGACTGATGCAATCGGAAGAACACCTGAGGATCTCACGTGATCAGTCGCGAAAGTTCGCGAGACGCCTCACGGAGATGCAGGAACGGGAGCGCCAGCGCATCGCGCAGGAACTCCATGACGGCATCGGCCAGAACCTCGCCGCTCTCGGCCTGACACTGAGTTCCCTTATGAGTCCGTCCGCCGACGTGTCCCCGGGGCACGTGCGGGGAAGGCTGGACGACGCAATCGGAATCCTTTCCGATATGAAGGAGACCATACGCCGCCTCGTTGCGGACATTCACCCGCCTGTACTCGATGACTTCGGATTGCTTGCGGCGATGCAATCCCATGGGGACTCTTTCTCCCGACGCACCGGGCTTCGCGTGCGGGTGGAGGGCGACGAAAACATGCCGAGGCTCCCCGAATTCGCGGAAGTCACCCTCTACCGGATCTTCCAGGAGGCACTGACGAACGTTGCGCGGCATGCCGGGGCACGGAACGTATCCGTCCAGCTCAAGCAACAGGATAAAAGGGTTTTCCTCGAAATAGCGGATGACGGGAAAGGGTTCGATACCGCTCTGCTCCGATCCGATAGCAGTACGGGCGGATGGGGCCTCATGAACATGAGGGAGCGCGCTTTGGCCATCGGCGCGACGCTCGAGATCGATTCGGCGACCGGCCGCGGCACGCGCATTTCGGTGACGATGGGCAAAGAAAAGCCGACGATACGATAAGCCATGATCGAGTCATTCGGGAATCTCCATCCGGTTCTCCAGGCGCTCCTCGCGACGTGCTTTACGTGGGGCCTGACCGCCCTCGGCGCCGCAGGCGTGTTCGTCACGAAACAGGTGAACAAGAAACTCCTCGACGGAATGCTCGGCTTCGCCGCCGGCGTCATGGTCGCCGCGAGCATCTGGTCGCTCCTCCTCCCCGCCCTCGCCATGTCAGAAGAGAAGTCCGTCCCTGCGTGGTTGCCGGCAGTCGTGGGGTTCATGCTCGGCGGTCTCTGCCTCAGGGGTATCGACGCGATCCTCCCGCACCTGCATCTGGGATATCCCATCGAGGAGGCGGAGGGCATCAAAACCAACTGGCGGCGCAGTACCCTGCTCGTGCTCGCGATCACGCTCCACAACATTCCGGAAGGCCTTGCCGTCGGCGTCGCGTTCGGGGCGGTCGCGGAAGGAGTCCCCTCGGCAACCCTCCCGGGCGCCCTCGCCCTCGCGATCGGGATCGGCATCCAGAACTTTCCCGAAGGTCTCGCGGTCTCCGCCCCGCTTAGACGAGAGGGACTCTCTCGCGCTCAAAGTTTTTGGTACGGCCAATTGTCGGGCGTTGTCGAACCGGTGGCGGGCGTCATCGGAGCCGCAGCCGTCCTCTCCATCCAATCGGTGTTGCCGTACGCGCTCTCGTTCGCCGCAGGGGCTATGATGTTCGTCGTCATCGAGGAACTCATTCCCGAGTCGCAGCGAGACAGAAACACCCACATTGCGACCGCGGGTTCGATGATCGGGTTCTCGGTGATGATGATACTGGACGTCGCCTTTTCCTGACCCTTCGATACCGGACGCTCACGTTTCGGGGAAGAGAGCGGACTCTTTCATCCGCCGCAGCATGTCATCGAAATCATTCGGGTACTGCTGCGCAAGGGCAATGACGGCATCGTAGACCTCCATCGTCCCGGAATGATCGACGCGTGAGAGGTAGGTGTCGAAAAGGGTCTCGAAGAGTTTGCGCTTCTCCTTGTCGAGATAGGAGTCCTCGTACGCGTGAAAAATCTTCATGGCGATATTCTTCGTCTCTTCCATCTCCGCTCCTTTCACTTTCTCCTGCCCCCGAGGAGAGAACCGAGCACGCCTCTCACGATCTGACGTCCGATCTGGCTGCCGATCGCATGAGCAGCGCTCTTTGCGACGGCTTCGAAAATAGTCCTGCCCTGAGATTTTTGTCGTGCCCGTTCTTCGGAGGTTGCCATCTCCTGCTGGGTTCTCGCAAGTTCCTCGGCCCGCTGTCTCAACGTCTCATATGCCGATTCCCTGTCGACCACCTTCTCATAGTGTCCCGCGATGACCGACTGATGGATAATCCGGGACCGCTCGCTCGCTTCCAAAGGCGTCAGACGGCTTCTCGGCGGCATAACCAACGCCCTCTCCACAACCGACGGGGAACCTTTGCCGTCGAGAAACGACACGAGCGCTTCTCCGACGCCGAGCTCCGTAATCGCCCTCTGCGTATCGAGCACGGGATTCTGACGAAACGTTTCCGCCGCAGCCTTGACCGCTTTCTGGTCTTTCGCGGTAAACGCACGGAGCGCGTGCTGTATCCTGTTGCCGAGCTGTCCGAGCACCGCATCGGGAAGATCGAGAGGGTTCTGGGTTATGAAGTAGACACCCACGCCTTTCGACCGGATGAGCCGTACGACCTGTTCTATTTTGTCGACGAGTATCTTCGGGATATCCTCGAACAGCACGTGCGCTTCATCGAAGAAGAAGACGAGCTTCGGCTTCGGCGGATCTCCCACCTCCGGGAGTTGCTCGAACAGTTCCGAAAGCATCCACAGCAAGAGGGTCGCGTAGACATGGGGTGAGTGGAACAGTTTTTCGGCGGAAAAGATATTGACATAGCCTTTTCCGTCGGCGTCCGTCTGCATAATGTCGGCGAGGTTCAGTGCCGGTTCGCCGAACAGCATGCTCCCGCCCTGCTCCTCGAGGGCAAGGAGGCTTCGCTGAATTGCTCCGACGCTCGCCGCAGAAATATTTCCGTACGCGGTCGTGAATTGCGCGGCATTTTCTCCGACGAACTGCACCATTGCGCGGAGATCCTTGAGGTCGAGGAGGAGCATTCCGTGATCGTCCGCGATCTTGAAGACGAGGCTGAGCACTCCGCTCTGGACCTCGTTGAGGTGCAGGATCCGGCTGAGGAGGAGCGGCCCCATCTCGGATACCGTTGTCCGAACGGGATGCCCGAGTTCTCCGAACACATCCCAGAAGATGACGGGGTAGCCCCGATAGGAAAATTCATCGAGCCCCAGTTGCCGGGCCCGCTCCTTCACCTTCGCGTTGTCGCCGCCGGGCACTGCAACGCCCGACAGGTCGCCCTTCACGTCCGCCATGAAGACGGGGACACCTATCTCGCTGAAACTCTCCGCCATCACGCGGAGGGTCACGGTCTTGCCGGTTCCCGTCGCCCCCGCGATCAGACCATGTCGATTCGCCATATGCGCGAGGAGCGGGACGTCATCCTTCGCTCTCGCAATAATGAGTTCGCCTGCATTCATGGCACCTCCACTTTTTCTGTTTCGCTGCAGCCTTAAATCTCGATGATCTCCAGGTCATCGACCGTCCGTATCGCCGGTTTTTCGAGGTCTGCGATCGCGATCCGCCGATCGAACGTGTAGTAGTACGACGTCATGAGCGTCAAACACCGTTTCTGAAAGATCACCGGTGCGATGTGGGGCTGGTGAGACCGGACGAGGACATTCATGCCGAGCCGCTCCATCGTGCGGAGGAAATAGTCCTCTCCGAACGTAGGTCTCCCGCCCCGATCGCCAAGAAACTCGCCCGGCCGCTCCACGAAGTCGCCCCATGTCATCTGCACCCAGTGCTCGCTACAGAGTTCGATCGAATCAATGGCATCGACATTCTCGAGATCGGGCGTTGCACCGTGGACGGCGCAGAGGCCGTTCCGTGTCACCGCTGCAAACGGGAAGGCCTTGCAGATCTCCGAAAAATACTCGTACTCCTTCGGCGAAAGGCCTTCCCAGAAATCGGCCGGGCTGAACGGCACGGAACAGTACCCCTCGTGGTTGCCTGCGAGGAGGTATACCCTGTCGGGCGTCTCCTTTTTTTTCTCGAGGAGAAAGGAGATATTTTCGAACGAGTGATCGCCTCTGTCCACGTAATCTCCGAGAAAGACGAGGACGTACCCGGGCTTGAAAAATGTGCGAAAGACGGTCTCCGTCGCATCGAAATCCCCGTGCGTGTCGCCGATGAACACGGCCTTTCCGCTCTCGGGTAATCGAACGAGCCGGCGGTCGCGGGAGAGAATGTCGAGGAGGGAATCGGACCTATTCATCGGGGCGTCGCCTCAGTCCTCAACGTAAGTGATTTTCAAGAGCGCGCCGGCTTCACGCACGGTACGGTCGAATTCCTCGATCAGTCGCTTGAGGACGAGCTGCTGTCCCTCCTGATACACGAGGAACATCCCGATCATTTTCTGGGGCGCGCACACCGCCGACCCGGAAGAAACTCTCAATCTTTCGGCAAGCGGCTTGAGCACGGCAACCGCGTCCGAAACGGTGCGGAACCGTTCGGCAGGGTCTCTCCGGATCGATTTCATGAAAAATGCGTGGAGTTCTTCAGGGAGGTCGGGAAAAGACGCGCGGGTGTCGCCGATCTCTTCGTGCAGGTGCCAGTTGACGAGCGTCTTCATATCGTCGCCGGACACCGGCAGGGACCCGGTCACCATTTCGAAAACGGTCACCCCGAGCGAATAGATGTCGGTCCGCTCATCGACGGGGTCTCCCTTGAGTTGCTCAGGAGAAATGTAGTAGATCGTTCCGGGGAAGAGGAAATTCGTATCGACACTCCCCACGCGACAGGCCAGGCCGAAATCGATGATCTTCACGGTGCCATCGGGAAGGAGAAAGATGTTCCTCGGATTGACGTCCTGGTGAATGATCCCGGAGCGGTGAGCGTACTCGAGGCCCTCACAGACCTGGAGAACGATGTCGAGAGCTTTCGCTAGGGGTATGCGAGAACCGCTGTCGAGCACCTGTCTCAGAGAGACGCCATCGAGATACTCCATGACGATGAATACCGTCCGGTACAATTCCTCGATATCGTAGACGCGCACGATCCTCGGATGGTTCAACTGTGCGATCACGCGCGCCTCGTTCGAGAAAATCCCGATGAACTCGGGATCCATGGCCATTTCATGCTTGAGCATCTTGATCGCAACCGGCAGCTTGAGGAGAGAGTGAACCCCCTTGTATATGATGCTCGAGCCCCCGTCGCCGATCTTTTCCGTGATGACATATTTGCCTATCTTCTTTTCAGCCGTGATCCTCGACTCGCTCAGGCGACGCGTGACGATCTCGGATAAGTACCGCCTGAAGTCAGGAAACCGCCTCGAAAGATCGTCGAACTGCTCCCGCGACATCGTCAGCACGTCCATATCGGTTTGCGCGTCGACGCTCGCATTACACCTCTCGCCCGTAAAAACCGCCATTTCCCCGACGAGCTCGCCGGGACCGAGCCGCGCTATCGGATACTCGACAGTGTCTTTTTCGATGCGAACGACGCACGTCCCTTTCAGGATGAGGTAAAACCTGTCCGCTTCCTCGCCCTGCCGAATGAAACGGACGCCCTGCGGCAGGCGCCTGAACTCCATCTGCTGAAGGAGAACCTCGATCACCTCCCGCGGGAGAGTGTCGGTCAGTTCGGAGCACAACGTTATTTCTGTGGAGTACCTCTCGCGCGTTTCCTCAGTGACAGGCGAGGGGGCCTCCTCATGCCCTTCGCGGAGGAGCGCCGGGAGGTCGATCTCGAGGTAATAGCAGGCCCCCTGGGAATGGGATGGGGAGATCTTCGTGATTTTTCCTTCCGAGTTCATATCGTGCGATGGCGCCGCGCGCCGTGAGCCCAAAAACTCCCGCGGCTTTCCTTAATTATACATGAGCATACCGGGTTTCCTTCTCCTTCTCCGCCTTGAGTGCTCGGTCACGCTGTTTTGCGCGCCTCCCCTTTCGTTATAATGGAACGCACGATGCATCGGCTCGATGTGCCATACCAACGCGCGATCGACTCTCTCAGGATATTCCTCGAGGAGAAGACCGGGAAGAGCGTTGCCCTCACGGTCACGAACAACACGCACACGCTCCTTTCGTTCCGTGCCGGCAATGCCGTGATCAATCTTCGCATGCATTGGATGTTCCTCCACGCCGACGCGGATGTCAAATCGGAGATAGCCGAATTCATCGGGAGGAAGAAGCGTCGCACGCCGCTCATCCGGCGGCATATCCGTCAGAATGCTCAGTGCATAAGAACGAGGACCGATAAGAAAAACCACAAACCGAGCCAGACGTCCACACCCGGAAGGTTCCATGACATCGGGAGGCTCTTCCGAACGCTCAACGAAACCTATTTCGGCGGCCGCGTCTCGGCGACGATACGGTGGGGCAGGAAACAGTGCCGACGGTCCGTGCGACGACGCATTCTCGGCAGTTTCAGTAGCCACACCAATACCATCGTCATAAACCCCATTCTTGACAGGAAAGACGTGCCGGACTTCTTCGTGCGCTACATCGTCTATCACGAGATGCTCCACAGTGTCCTCCCGACCGAACGGAAAAACGGGAGAAGGCGACTTCACGGTCCCGCTTTCCGCGAACAGGAGAGGAAATTCAGCGAGCTGGAGGCGGCTCTCGAATGGGAGAAGAACTATTTCTCGCGGCGCTGAAGAACGCAGGTTCGAAAGCGGCCCGGGAGGATGCGATCGCGCATCACGCCGCCGTCGTCGCGAAATGTTCCAAAGAACGCCCGTCATGCTATTATATGAGCACTCACTACGGGACGTGCCGTGCGGGTGTCGAAGATTCGTACCCCATTGATGCGTGTACCCCGAGAGGAAGGAGACCGAGCCATGAGTATTCTTCCGGAAGGCGAGCAATTGAGACGGGCGGTAAAATGGATATCCGACGAGCGGCTCGACAATCCCAACGCCGATCTTTCGAAGCTCATAAACGACGCCTGTCTGAAGTTCGACCTCCCACCGAAAGACGCCGAATTTCTCCTCAATTTTTTCACGAAAAAAGAGCCGTAAGAGAGTGCTCGTCGAGAGGCAATGCCGCACGGGGAGAGGAAGGTGGCGCTGATTCAGGCAGCGCGCATCGGGTAAAAAGAGGAGACATCATGCACGACGAACGATGACCGCATTCAGGGCGTGATCTTCTGCGGCACAAGGATAGCTCTGCTCATCTGTTTCATACCGCTCGTCGGCGGCGTATGTCCCGGGACAACGCCGGGGGCGTCTTTCGTCGAGTCTCAGCTCTTCGACGACGCCTACGATGCCTACCTTTCATACCAGCCGGAAAAAGCGGTCGATGGGTTCACGAGATTTCTGAAGGAATTCCCCGACAGCTCCGCAAAGGATGCCGCCCTCTTCTGGCTCGGGAAATCTCTGCTCCAAACCGATCGTAGAGAGGAAGCCATGCGGACATTCGCCTGCCTCTGCGAACAATTTCCGGAAAGCCCGTTCATCGGTCATCTGCCGAAAGACGCGGTCCCGACCGGAAGAGTATCGGATGCGTCCTGGTCGT
Source organism: uncultured Nitrospiraceae bacterium (assembly GCA_937138415.1). Classification (GTDB taxonomy): domain Bacteria; phylum Nitrospirota; class Thermodesulfovibrionia; order Thermodesulfovibrionales; family SM23-35; genus JALHSV01. The sequence goes on from CAKZPA010000002.1 coordinate 15,095, forward strand.
GGCGACCGATGCCGCATACCGGCGACCGCCAGGGACAATCCCGTCAAGACATCCCCTTGACGCTCGGCGTCGCTGCCGAGAGGAAAGACGCATACGTCGCCCGTTCCCCGGAGGCGGTTCCGGCGTCGCACCACGCGCCAGAGGCATCAGAGGAACGTCGTGAGATGGGCGAGGAGACCCCAAGAGGAGGACGTTCTTCACCGCTGGCGAAGGAGAATCGTGGACAGACCGCGTATGCGCTGCAGGCGGGTGCGTTCAGGACGAGAGACGCCGCTCTGGCATTCAGAGACGACCTGCAGAAAAAGGTACCGGCGAAAAAAGTCACGATCTGCCGACAGGGCGGTTTCTACAAGGTGCGCATCATGGGATTCGACAGCAGCGAAGAAATCGATTCCGTGCTCAAAACAGGCGTGCCCGGTTTTGCGATCAAGACGAGCAAAGGAGCCTGCGGATCCGATACCAAAGAATGACTACGTTCTCTTTTTCGATCGGCGGCGCACTGTTAGGCGAACGCCTCCCGCAGATATCTGCCGGTGTGCGATTCTTTGATGTTGACGATATCCTCGGGCCTCCCTGAAAAAAGTATTCTCCCCCCTCTATCTCCCCCATCAGGTCCGAGGTCGACCACCCAGTCCGACGCTCGGATCACGTCGAGATTGTGCTCGATCACCACGACGGTATTCCCGGCGTCGACCAGTCTCCGGAGGATATCGATCAACGCTTCAACGTCCCGGAAGTGGAGCCCGATCGTCGGCTCGTCGAGGATATAGAGGTACCCCTTCCGCCTCTCGGCCTTGCCCCCCGACCGTGCCCGCACCGGCATGTTCATCATCTCCGCACAGATCTTGAGTCTCTGCGCCTCTCCCCCCGAGAGCGCCGTGGCGGGCTGCCCGAGCCGGATATACCCGAGACCGATATCCTTCAGGAGCGCCAATTTCTGCACGATTCTCGGAGTGTCCTTGAATATCTCCATCGCTTCCTCGACGGTCGCCCGGAGGATGTCGTGGATATTCCGTCCCCGGTAGAGAATCCGGAGCGCGTCCTGTTTGTACCGCTTGCCGTGGCAGACATCGCACGTCACGAAGAGATCCTCGAAAAAATACATTTCCATCTTCTGATACCCTGCGCCCTTGCACGCCTCGCATCTCCCGCCCGTCACATTGAAAGAAAAGTAACCCGGTCCGTATCCGAGCGCCCGCGCCTCCGGCTGTTGCGCGAAAAGGGCGCGGATGAGATCGAATATCTTGAGGTAGGTAACCGGATTCGACCGGGGGCTCCGCCCGATCGGTGCTTGCGAAATGAGTTTTACCCCCCGAAAATGCTCCAGGCCTTCGACCCTCTCGTACGGGAGCGGCATGGCCTGTTCGATACGGAATTCCCTCGCAAAAATGCGGTAGAGGGTTTGCACGATGAGGCTGCTCTTCCCCGACCCGGAAACGCCGGTGACGGTCGTGAAGGTCGCGACGGGGATCGCGAGGTCGACCGACTTCAAATTATTCCCCGACGCACCGAAGAGGAATAACTTTCTGCCGTCGCCGTTCCGCCGCCTCCCCGAAGCGAACGATACCTTCGCCTCGCCCTTCACGAAGCGCGCGGTGAGCGTGTTCGATGCGAGGAAGGCATCCCTCGTACCCGAGAAGACGACCTCTCCCCCCTGATCGCCCCCGCCCGGTCCCAGCTCCACCACCCAGTCGGCGGACGCAATGATGCTCTTGTCGTGCTCGACGACGAGAACGGTGTTGCCGAGCCGCGAGAGCTCCGACATGATTCCCGCGACGATCTCCGTATCTCTCGCGTGCAGCCCCACGGTCGGTTCATCGAGCACATAGAGGGTTCCCGTAAGGAATGACGCGATCTGGTTCGCGAGATTCACCCTCTGATACTCGCCCCCCGAGAGCGTCCTCCCTTCGCGGCTCAGGCTCAGGTATCCGAGGCCGACCCTCTCGAGGAACGCAATTTTGAGGTTTATCTGCCGGAGGATCTCTTTCGCAACATCCCTCTGGAAGAGAGAGAGACGGACATCCCTGAAGAACGCGGAGAGGTCCGAAACCTTCAGCATGCTGAGGTCGGCGATATCGAAACCGGAAATTTTGTACGCGAGCGCTTCTTTCTTGAGCCTTTTCCCGCCGCAGAGGGGGCACGGAACGGGCTGACGGTACCTGCTCAGAAACACGCGGACATGGAGTTTGTACCGCTTGCCCTCCATCGTCTCGAAGAAATCGTCGATTCCGTAAAATCCATTCCCGCCTTTAAACACGAGTTTCTTTTCATCTTCTGTCAAGTCCTTGAACGGTTTTTTGATGTCCAGTCCGGCCTTTCGCGCATGCCTCATCATCTGCTCCGCCCACCACCGGTACGCGTACTTGTTCCATGGATCGACCGCCCCTTCGGCGATCGAGAGATTCTTGTCGGGAACGACGAGGTCTTCATCATAACGGAGGATATTGCCGAACCCTTTGCATTCGGGACACGCTCCCACCGGATGGTTGAAAGAAAAGAGAAGGGGTGACGCAGGTGGAATTTCTCCTCCGCAGGAATCGCACGCGTTCCGCGAGGAAAAAACGAGGTCGGTCAATCCGGATTCGCGAACGAGGACAACCTTCAGCCGGCCATTCCCCTCGCGCCAGGCCATCTCGATCGAATCGGAAAGGCGGGCTACGTCTCTGATAACAACCCTGTCGAGGACGACGTCGACGCCATGCTGATCCGCCAGCGTCGTTGCCTGTGAACTCGGCCGTCCCCTTTCGTGCAACACAGCCGATTCTCGTCCGTCAATAGAGCCGCCGTGCCCCGCCGTTCTTCGCGGATCCGACAGGTCGACCACCTCGCCATCGAGCAAGACCCTGTGGTATCCGCGTTTCCTCAGCTCTTCCACGGTTTCGCCGCTTTCGAATATGATCAACGCCCTTTCGTTGGCGTAGTGTTCGAGCAACTCGGCCTTCACGAGGCCGGCATCCCACGCACGGATCTCCGTCCCGCAGCGGGGACAAAAGGGGGTTGCGACCTTCGCGTAGAGGAGCCGGAAGAGATCGGAGAGTTCGGTGAGTGTTCCGACGGTGGCGCGAGACCCCCGAACGGGATTCTTCTGCTCGAGGGCTATCGACGGCCGTATGTTGTGGATTTCATCGACCTCGGGACGATCCAGCTTTTCGAGAAAGAGACGGGCGTACGTCGACAGGGACTCGATGAAGCGCCACTGTCCCTCCGCGAAGACCGTATCGAAGGCGAGGGAAGACTTGCCGGAACCGGAGACGCCGGTGATCGCGATGACCCGATTGTGCGGCAGATCGAGATCGATGTTCTTGAGGTTGTTCTGTCGCGCACCTCTGATGATCAACCTTCTTTCGGACATTTTGGTATTTTACCATCCATAGCCGGGGCAGATGACGACGCATCGTGGGCGGCGAAATCGCACAATTGACTTGACCCTTCGAGCCGGATACAATGCCTGCACGGGGAACCCAACTATAGATTATTGGATATTCTGGGATTAGTGTGGGCTGTCATTCCGGCTTAAGCCGGAATCCAGTGACGTTGTTTGACTCTACGTAATAAGTCTTGCACGGAGAAGAAACGGGACATTATATGGTGGCGTACCATTTGATTTCGCTAAAAATGCCCAACCAGGCGCGTATTTCATCACGCTGTGCACGCTGGATCGGGCCTGTCTGTTCGGCGAGGTGGTGGATGGAGAAATGCGGTTGAATGATATGGGCGCGCGGCGAAACAATGTTGGCGTGCCATCCCCTACCATTTCCCCCACGCGCGATTGGATGAATTCGTGATTATGCCCAATCACGTTCACGGCATTTTGTGGATTGTGGAAACAATCGTAGGGGAGAAAAATTTTTCGCCCCTACCCCGCGGCACGTCAAAAACCATCGGTTCCATCGTGCGCGGTTTCAAAATCGGCGTGACGAAAATCATGCGGGAAAACGGCGTGGTTGGCCCCGTCTGGCAACGCACCTATTTCGAACACATCATCCGCGACGACAATTCCCTGCACCGCATCCGCCACTGCATCGCGGCCAACCCCGTCCGTTGGGCGTTCGACCGCGAAAACCCCGCTGCGACCACCCCCTAACCGGAGGTCGCATGGCCCCCCTGACCGCTCCCCGATGTGTATAATACTTTCGGGAGAAACGTCAGAACATGAATGACTCTCTACGCACATTTCAGTGCCTCCTGCGCGAACTTTTCCAATTCGATTCTGCCGATCTCGATTTCTGCATCTACCGCATCATGAATCACAAGCGGGCGGTCATCGAGCGCTTCATCGCTGAAGACCTGCCGCGCGCGGTGAAGGATGCACTGAAACAGGGCGCGTTTTTGGCGCAGACGCAGGCCGCGCAGGAGTTTACCACGTATTCCGCCCACAGATTGGAACCATGAATCTACACGTCAAATCAAAAGAATGGGTCACCCAATTTGCCGAGGTGTTACCGCCGCTGGAAATCGCCAACGCCGTGCTCGACCTGGTGAAACAGGAGACCGAGCGGATTGACGCGCGCTTTCTGGATCCGGCCTGCAGGACCGGCCTCTGTGCATACTGCATGCCCTTTGCCTCACAAACAAGCCCATGAAATGGCAAACAGGAAGGACGCGATGAAACAAAAGAAGACGACCGAAAGTAAGCGCCCTATCGAATCGTACGAACACCGCGACAAGGAGCGGGTGAACAACCCGCCGGCGGGGCTGGTGACGCCGGAGAACGACCCCGACGCCGG
>CAKZPA010000003.1 GCA_937138415.1 uncultured Nitrospiraceae bacterium
CCGCCCTCTGAAAATGATCTTCGACCAGTTTAAGGATCTCATGATCCTTGTACTTATAGCTGCGGCGATCATATCAGGGGTCATCGGTGAACCTAAAGACACCATAGCCATAATCGTGATTGTTATGCTCAATGCAGTTATAGGCTTTGTTCAGGAATACAGGGCGGAGAAGGCCATGGCAGCCCTCAAGAGAATGGCCGCGCAATACGCCGTGGTATTAAGAGATGGAGCGCCCAAAACGATCCCGGCTGCCGAACTTGTTCCGGGCGATTTCGTGATGATCGAGGCAGGCAATGTCGTGCCGGCAGATATGAGACTGACAGAGGCCGCACAACTGAAAATTGAAGAAGCTGCGCTCACAGGGGAATCGGTTCCCGCAGAAAAGGATACGGCACTATTGCGCGAAGAGATGGTTCCCATCGGTGACAGGAAAAACATGGCGTATAAGGGCACAACGGTCTCTTATGGCAGGGGTGCGGGCATAGTTGTCGCAACAGGTATGAACACGGAACTCGGAAATATTGCAGGCATGCTCCAGGATGAAGAAGAGGTGAAAACACCGCTTCAGAAAAGGCTTACCCAATTCGGCAAGAAACTGGCAATTGCTGTCCTTGTCATCTGCGCTGTTATTTTTGTAATCGGCATCTTGAGGGGAGAGCCGCCGGTGTTAATGCTTCTCACCGCGATTTCGCTTGCTGTTGCCGCAATACCGGAAGCGCTTCCCGCCGTGATAACCATATCCCTTGCCCTTGGCGCGAAAAAGATGGCAAGACAGAATGCCCTGATAAGACGGCTCCCGGCTGTTGAGACGCTCGGTTCAGTTACCTACATCTGCTCTGACAAAACCGGGACGCTTACCCAAAATAAAATGACTGTAGAGGAGATATATCTGGATGGTGCTGTTACAAGAATTCATGGAGACAAACGCACAAGCGATGAACCACTCTCCTCTGACATTCCCCTCTATGGTATTTTTATGACTGCTCTTGCAATAAGCAACGATGCGACCATGGACGGTGACGGTAGAGTTATCGGTGACCCGACCGAAGTAGCCATGTATGTAGCAGCAAAAAACAACGGGTTCAAGAAGGAAGATTTGTCGGTGTATCTGCCGAGAGTTTCTGAAGTCCCGTTCGATGCCGAGAGAAAATGCATGACAACGGTGCACAAGTGGACAGTGAACCGGGGAGCGAAAAACTCAGATAAAATACCTGTTGAAAAAATCGAGTCGTTGGACCTCCAGGACGGCAGGAACTTTCAATTTGTATCCTTCACAAAAGGCGCAGTGGAAACACTGATGGAGAAGTCTCGGAACATCCTGACATCCTCTGGTGAAAAAGCAATAGATATCCATGAGATCAAAAGAATCAATGACCGAATGGCTGCCGAAGGGTTAAGGGTTCTGTGTGTTGCGATGAGAAAATGGTCAGAGTTGCCGTCCGATATTACTCCTCAAAGCATAGAGACAGATCTCACTCTTCTGGGGCTTGTCGGCATGATGGACCCGCCGAGAGAGGAAGCGCGGGAAGCAATCGCGCTATGCAAAACCGCAGGGATTAAACCCGTGATGATAACAGGGGATCACCCTATCACAGCCAGAGCGATAGCAAAGAGAATAGGGATCATCGAGGATGGGTCAAAAGCAGTCATTACCGGCAGGGAATTGGAAAAACTGCCGATGGATGAATTTGAAGAAAAGGTCGAACAGATAAGGGTGTATGCAAGAGTTGCTCCTGAGCAGAAATTGAAGATAGTGAAGGCGCTTCAGGATAAGGGGCAGTTTGTGGCAATGACGGGCGATGGAGTAAATGATGCCCCTGCGTTAAAAAGGGCGGATATCGGTGTAGCTATGGGCATTACAGGAACGGATGTATCAAAAGAAGCGTCGCATATGATCCTTCTGGATGACAATTTTGCCACCATTGTAAGGGCAGTTAAAGAAGGGAGAAGAATATTTGATAATATTCGCAAGTTTATTAAATATACCATGACCAGTAACTCGGGGGAAATATGGACCATTTTTCTTGCCCCTTTTTTCGGTTTGCCGATCCCTTTGCTGCCGATTCATATCCTGTGGATTAATCTTGTGACCGATGGACTTCCCGGACTCGCCCTTGCAGCAGAGCCTGCAGAAAAGAATATCATGAAAAGGCCGCCCAGACACCCGCAGGAAAGTGTTTTTGCTCACGGTCTTGGGACCCATATTATATGGGTCGGACTTTTCATGGGATTTGTAGCCCTCTTTACCCAGGCGTGGGCTATCAAGTCGGGAAACGCCCACTGGCAAACTATGGTTTTCACGGTTTTATGCCTCAGTCAGATGGGGCACGTCCTTGCAATAAGATCGGAAAAGGAATCTCTTTTCAGTATGGGACTTTACACCAACAAGCCTCTTTGGGGAGCCTTTGCTCTCACATTTGTATTGCAGATGGCAACCATATATGTGCCATTCTTAAATCCTATTTTCAAGACGGTGCCGCTGACCCTCTCTGAACTCATGTTTACCCTTGCCCTCTCCTCATTGGTATTCGTTGCAGTAGAGGTCGAAAAACTTTTGAAAAGGAGAAAAGATGCCGTTCAGTTGCGGAAATAAGAAGCACACGTGCAGCAGAAACAAAATGATATTCTACGAAAGAGGGGGTAAATCATGGCCAAACCGATTGTCGGCATACTCATGGGAAGTGACAGTGATCTCGATGTCATGGAAAAAGCTGCAGAGGTTTTGAAGGAAATGAAAATACCATATGAACTGGACATAAGCTCAGCGCACAGAATGCCCGAAAAAACTGCGGAGTACGCGTAAACCGCCAGAGAACGAGGGATTGAAGTAATCATTGCAGGCGCCGGCATGGCAGCTCATCTCGCAGGGGCAATTGCAGCAAATACCACGCTGCCGGTAATAGGGGTGCCCATCAAGTCAGGCGCACTGAACGGCGTGGATTCCCTGTACTCCACAGTTCAGATGCCACCAGGCATTCCGGTGGCAACGGTTGCAAATAGACGGCGCAAAGAATGCGGCATACCTTGCCTGTTCAATTCTTTCGATAAAATATCCTGAGGTCGCGGAAAGATTAGAATCTTTCAAAGCAAAAACAAAAAATCACTGATGGAAAAATCAGAACAACTGATGAGAAAGGAGGGATAAAAATGATCTGTCCGAGGTGCAACTCTGAATTAGTTGAAATTGCAAAACATGGCGTCGTCCTTGATAACCGCACATCATGCGGTGGCATCTAGCTTGATAAGGGTGAACTCTGGTAAATTATGAGGCAGTTGAAACAGGCCGAGGAAGCCCTAGATGAAGAACTCACGCCTCTCTAGAAGGATAAAGAATATTATGACAACTACCGACGGAAGAAAAAGTCTATACGGGGAAAATTATCTGACATTTTCGACTGACGTTTCACGGATGTCTTTATGTACAGAACTGTTCGACAGGTGAAGCGGCTTTTCATAGCAGTAATAGGAGCGACTATTCTGGCGATTGGGCTTGTGATGGTAGTCCTGCCCGGTCCGGCTATAGTCGTGATCCCCATAGGCTTGGGCATTCTCGCTACCGAATTTATATGGGCGAGGAACTTGTTAAAAACCATCAACAACAGGATTCAAACGAGAAAGGGAGGTATGTATGCCGGAAAAACCGAGTGAAAAAGAAGACGAGTATTTTTTGAGAATGGAATTCGAAAGACTGAAAAAGATAGAACAGGAAAAGCAAGCGAAACTTGCGAAAGAAGAAAAAGAAAAGCGCAAAAGCCTGCACTTCATGAAATGTCCGAAATGCGGGATGGAGCTGATAGAAATCGACTTTAAAGGGATAAAAGTCGATAAATGTTCTGAATGCGAAGGCATATGGCTCGACGCAGGCGAGTTTGAGGCAGCGTCAAAACTCGACAAAGGCGGGATAGACAAATTATTCAGCGTCTTCAAAAAGTAGGATGTATCTGTGAGACCTGTGTTCAATTAGGCCATAGGAGATACGGTGACCGAGTCCGCCTGCTGCGGATTCGGTCATCATGCTATTTCAGTTATCCATAATGAAGCTTTGCGCACTATGTTCGCAAGCTGACCAAATCAAAAGCCATGAAAGACAATCTCCGGCACATAGGGCTTGCCCTGGCGGTTGACCGGGATTGGGGGGTACCCCTCTTTTTCCGCCTGTATCCTGCCAATGAGCATGACAGCCGGGTCATTCACAAGATACTCGATGCCCTGTATGAGCAGATACACTCCTGTACCGGCGATAAAAGAGGGGTCACCCTTGTCTTTGATAAAGGGAACAACTCCGAGGATTTGATAGATCGTCTGGAGGAAAGCCGACATCATTTCATAGGGTCCAGAAGTCACTATCATCACGATGACTTGTGCGGCATCCCTCTCGAACAGTACCACGGCATATTGATCGAACCAGGGGGAGGAGAGCTCCCGGTATATGAAACCACGAGAGAACTTTACGGCAAACTACGACGGATTCTGATTACCTATAATAAGGCGACTATGAGGAGAAAGGTGTTCCGTCTGGAGCATGCCATGGAGATGGCCCCCAAGGCCGTCTCTGAATTCAGACGATCTGTAAAACACGCTGACGGACGCTTTACGGAGGAGTCCCTCAGGAGGCAGGCGGAGGATATGTTGGATCGATGGCATATCCGCCCCTTCTTTGATATCGAGATCATCAGGTCAGGTGAGTACTTCAAGGCCGGTATACGGAAGAACCATACGACTATCGGGAAAGCCGTGAAGCGTTTTGGCAAAACCATTCTGTTGACGAACCGGGAAACGCTCTCGCCTGAAGAGATCGTAAAAGTCTATCGGGATAGATACTTCATTGAGAATGCTTTCAGGATTACCAAATCCGATCACTTTGTCAAAATGGATCCGGCATTCCACTGGACCGATAGCAAAATCAGGGCGCATGCGCTCACGTGCATGATTGCATTGCTTCTGGTGAAACTCAGCCACCGGCGGGCACAAAAAATGGATATGACGAAGGGATCGAATCGTTCATGTATGAACTGAGAGGCGTACGCACTACATTGCTGTGGTATCCGGGTTCAACAAAATCCTATCGTCACCTTTGCAGCCTAACGGAACGCCAGAAGGTGCTTCTACGTCACCGTGGCCTTAAGCTCTCCGAAAGTTAGGTAGTCGCTTCTATAATCTTGTTTCTTATGTGATATCAATTGGTTAGCCGCTTCGCACCTTCATATTGGCGAAACTCGGGTGAAAACGCAACGCCCTCTCTCCGAATACGTTCGTAAAATGGTGTGTGCCACTTCTTCTCTTCGTCAAAGGCTTCGGCATCCTTGATCACGGGACTGAATGATACGCCGCTTTTCAGTTCCTCTTCGATGAATATGTCGATGATCTCGCTTTCAATGGCGGGGTCGCGATCTTTGCCGACAACAGGCACGTCGACATCAGACCACTGGTGATGATCCCCTCTCACCCGTGAGCCAAACGCGTAGATCCCTTGGACCCTGTCAGGGAAACGCTCTCGAAGCCGAGCCGTGAGGGCTCTGAGCGCGTTTCTTTCAAGCCAGAACACAACGTCATTATCCAAAAGCGTTCCGGACAGCTCTTGCACGGCTGCCGCATGATTCAAAAGACCGCTTTCCGCCTCCCTGGACAGGAGGGACGAGTGTCGAACATGACGTTCGTCAGATGCCAATTTCCGTCGCTTTCGGCAGCGTGATGGTGAACGCGCTCCCTTTGTCCGGAACGCTCTCGACCGAAATATCGCCGCCATGGGCTTTCACGATCCAGTGGGTAATCGCGAGACCGAGCCCCGTTCCCCCAAGACGTCTGGACCGATTTCTCTCCACCCGATAGAACCGTTCGAAGATGCGAGGGGTCTGGTCCTCGGGGATCCCGATCCCCGTGTCGCGCACCGTGATGGTGACCGAGCCGTCCGTCGCACGGGATTGCACGGAGACGCTCCCTCCGCGGGGCGTGTACTTGATGGCGTTGTCGATGACATTCGACCACGCCTGCTCGAGAAGCTCGATGTCGCCATTCAGCTCGACGTCTTCCTGAAAGTCGCCCGCGAGCGCGATTCCCGCTGCCTGCGCCCTCTGCGCGAATCCTTCGACGATCCGCTCGAGGGCGTGTTTGACGTCGAACCACTGCCGGCGGAGCGCCAGTATCTTGTGATCCGCCCTCGAGAGGAACAAGAGGTTGTCCATGAGACGCGAGAGCCTGATAACGTCGGACAGATTATTCTTCAGCAGGTCCTCGTATTCCTCCGCGGTCCGCTTCTTCCGCAGAGCGACCTCGATATTTCCTCTCAAAGACGTGAGGGGCGATCGTATCTCGTGAGAAACGTCCGCGGTGAATCGCTTTTGAAACTCCAGAGAGCGCTTCACGTTCTCGACGACATCGTTCAGAATCGCGCCGAGTTCTTTCACTTCGCTCCCGTAGGCGTCCATCGTCAATCGTTTGTCCCATTGGCCCTCTTTGATCCGACTCGCAAACTGCCTCACGTCATCGACGAACCGAAGCAGCCTCCCCGAGTAAATCCACCCGAGCAATGCCACGACGGAGATCATCGGGGTGATCGAAAAGATCAGCAGCTTTTTGAGTTCCGCCAATGACAGCTCGACGCCCTCCTGCGATGTCCTCAGCCTGAGAACCGTATCCGCGTCGACAGGGTAATACAGCAATCGGAATTTCTCGGACTTATGCTCGACCGATTCGAAACCGGAATCCCCTGCCAACGCCCGGCGGACCACCCCCTTGTTCATAGGCCACGGATGCGCGCTGTCCAGATAGGCGATGGTGACTTTTCCCTGGCGGCTCATCACCTGATAAAACTGGTCGTTCACGATTTTGAGGTACTCCACCGTGATCGTGGGATTCGCCGGTTCCCTGCCGGCGGCGCCTTCCCTCGCGGCGGCGATGAGCGAACGGTCGAGCGAATCCATGAGGGCGTTCCGATAGGCAAGGAAGACGAGGGAGCCGGAGACGACGATCAAGAGCCCGGCGACGAGCGTCGTGACGAGGACGAACCGCCCTCTGAACGTTTCACGCATCATCGCCGCTCTTCATGATGTAGCCGACTCCGCGAACCGTATGGATGAGTTTCCGCGCGAATCCCGCGTCCATTTTTTCCCGGAGGGACTTGACGTGCACATCGACGATGTTGGTGCCGGGGGAAAAGTCGTACCCCCACACATTCTCGATTATCTGTGTTCGCGACAGCACTCTCCCTTTGTTCCGGAGGAAATAGGCGAGCATCGAAAATTCCTTCTGTGTGAGGGCAATCTCCTTCCCGCCCCGATAGACGCGCCGCGCAAGGAGATCCACTCTCAGATCATCGAGAGACAGTTCGCTCGTCAGATCGGCTCGCCGCCTGAGCAACACCCTGATGCGCGCGACGAGTTCCGAGAACGCGAACGGCTTGACGAGGTAGTCGTCCGCGCCTCCCTCGAGCCCTTCGACCTTCCTCTCCACGGAGTCCACAGCGGTGAGCATGAGGATCGGTCGCGCGACTCCCTTCGCGCGCAGGGCCCTGCACAGGGCGATCCCGTCCATGCCGGGGAGCATGACATCGAGAATGAGAAGGTCGAAATCGCCCTCGGTCGCCATCAGCAGTCCCTCGGGCCCGTCCGTCGCCACATCGACCGTGAAGGCTTCTTCCTCGAGCCCCTTCTTGATGAAGGCCGCAACATTCTGCTCGTCTTCAACTAAAAGGATACGCATCGCTTTCCCCTCTCTTCTGTCACCCTGAGCGTGCCGAAGGGTCCCGCTGTTCTCTCCCGAATCCCGTGTATACTATCGGCATGCACCCCGATGAACTCGACGAAGCACTCGGCATCACGCGGTGCGCGCAATGCGGCCATCGACTCGAAGGTGAAATCGAATGCCCCGTCTGCGGCGGATACTACCGCTCCTCGCAGGAGAAGCACCGGGTACCGACCTGGGTCTACGTTACCGCCTGCTTCCTCACGTCCCCCGTGAGTATCTATTTCATCATCAGGAGCAAACGGCTCACCGCGCGCCAAAAAATCCTCGCGGCATCGGGCTGCCTCCTCTGGGCGTTCCTTCTGCTGCGATAGGTCGCGGCGTCGCGCGACGAGGCGCACCGTAGTCATTCATCGCAATCAACGCGATCCCACTGTTAAAGAGAGGGCGCGGCAGCGCTATCGCCCCGCGATGACTTCCGGTTTTTGACTTCTGACCTTTGACTCCCGACTTTCGGCTTCCCTCACATTTGCGCCCGTATGAACTTCTCGGTGAGGAGGAAGCATTTGTTCTTGAGCACGGCGATGTCACCGTCCTTCTGCAACTTATCGAGAACGCGCGTGACCGATTCCCGCGTCAATCCCGTCATGTCGGCGATTTCCTGATGGGTGAGTTTCAGATTGAGGGCGACGCCCTCGGGCGTCCGGGCGCCGTTGTCGAGGCAGAGGGAGAGAAAGAGCGTCTTTACCCTGTCCGCGGCGTGCTTGAAATTCAGCAGGTAAATTCTCTTCCACGAATCGCGGAGCCTCGAGCAGAGTATCTGCAGGAGCTTTTCGACGACTTTCGGCTGGACCACCAGCAGTCGGTAAAAATCCTTCTTCGAGATGAACGCGATGAACGAATCCTCCGCCGCCTGAACCGTCGCGGGAGACGTCATGCCGTCGATGAGCGAAACCTCTCCGAAAAAATCGCGCGCTTTATGGATCGCGAGCAGTATCTCTTTCCCGTCCTCCGTGACCTGAATGACCTTCACCTTGCCTTCGAGCACAATGTACATAAACTCGTTGGTATCTTCCTCCCTCAGGACCACTTCGTTTTTTTTGAACTCGACGATGCGTATCTTGTCGGTAATCTGGCCGATTTCATCTTCGGTGAGGGACGAAAAGAGCTGGATGTTTCGAAGGACGTCGATCTTCACGTTCTCTCGCATGCCCGGCATCTCCTGCCATACAGTATACCACTTTCCACCCCGAATCGCGCCCCGCCCGTCTCGAGCCGGGAATCCGCAGCGAGCGATAATGCGGCATCCCGCCAGCGCAATGACAACCGGGGCTCGTCGACCCGCCGCGCCGGAAGAACCACTCTTTTTTATCTTCATTTCTCCCGAGTTTTTATATAAAATAATGTCAATTCCATTTTTGAAAGGAGGCGCAATGAGAACGTTTTTCATCGTGGCAGCCCTCGCGGCGTGCATGCTTCTGCCGGCGCAGCCCTGCTTTTCCCAGAAGAGCAAGGAACTCGAGAGCATCAAGGCGGACATCAAAGCGCTGAAGGAAGGGCAGCAGTCGATCCGGAAGGAAATCCAGGAAATCAAAAACCAGCTCAAACCCAAACCCGCGCAGCCAGAGTTCAAGGAGGCCGTCCTTAACGTGGACGGAGACCCGTTCAAAGGGAGTGCGGACGCGAAACTCGCGCTCATCGAAATCTCCGAGTTTCAGTGTCCCTTCTGCGGAAGGCACGCGCGCGACACGGTGCCCCAAATCGTGAAAGAATACGTCGAGACCGGCAAGCTGCGGTACTACTTCCTCGACTTCCCGCTCAGTTTCCATAAGCAGGCGTTCAAGGCTTCCGAGGCGGCTGCCTGCGCGGGGGATCAGGGGAAATTCTGGGAGATGCACGACGAGCTTTTCAGAAACCAGAACGCGTTGACCCCGGACGACCTCGTGAAGCACGCTGAATCGCTCGGTCTTGACGTGCCGAAATTCAAGGAATGTCTGGACAGCGGAAAGCACGCCGACGAGATCAACAAAGACATGGCCGAGGCTCAGAAAGCGGGCGTTTCGGGAACCCCGACGACTCTGCTCGGGTGGGTTCAGGCCGACGGTAAGAGCGTGAAAGCGGTGAAGATCGTGAGGGGCGCTCAACCGTTTGCCGCTTTCAAAGAAGCGATCGAGAGCCTTTTAGCGGCGCCCAAATAGCATACCGCTCGCTTCGATTCGATAAAGCTGAACCCTTTGCGAGAAGGGGGCAGAAAGCCGCGGGTCCCAGGAACATTGCGGACAGCCGGGCTGCCGAACGAAATGTCGGCAGCCCGTTTTTTTATGCCGTCAATCGGAGGGAAAGAACCGTGAAGAAAGGCGCCGTGAGATGCCACGCGTGAGGAAGACGATGCTCCGCATCCTGACCGCGACGCTTGTCTCCGTCGTCTTCGTGCGCGTCGACCTCTCTTTATCGTCGTTGTCCGAATTCCCCGGCGGGTTCGCCTGCAAAACCGTCGCCGCTCACGCGGTAGATGAGCCGCAGTTCATCAAAGAAGGCACGCTCACCTTTCTCGACAAGACGCGCACGAGGAGAATGGCGACGATCGACATCGAGATAGCAGATTCGGAGTACGAGAGAACACGGGGGCTCATGTACCGAACGCGGCTGCCCGAGAACGCCGGCATGCTGTTCATCTTCGAAGACTCCCGACCGCGTTCTTTCTGGATGAGAAACACCCCTCTCCCGCTCGACATCATTTTCGTGGATGAGAAGGAGCGGATCGTCGGCATTCACAGAAAGGCGACGCCGCTCTCCTACGCGCCGATCGAATCGAAAAAGAAGGCGAAATACGTCGTCGAGGTCCACGCGGGGTTCTGCGATGCCCACGGCCTTTCCGTGGGGGACTTCATCGCATTCAAGCGGGGGATGTGAGTGAAGACCTTCTCTGTTATCTGCGTTCGGATCCTGATCGTGATCGCTCTCTTCGCTTCGCCGGCCGCGAGTGCGGAGCGGTTTTCGGAAAACACGTACCTCCACACGACTCCGTCGCTGGCTTCCCGCGGCATCTTCTTCACGTTTTTCTCGCCAGACGATCCCTGGGAGGAAAGCGACGCGGATGTTCTCAGGAGAGCGGTCGAGGATTTCTATCCGGTCATCGAGTCGGTGTACGGGCCACCCGCCTTCGCGATCACGGTCAATGTCCGCAAGGATCCCTCGATCGGCCTTTCCGGCGAGTATTCGCCGAGGACGAAAGAGATCCTGCTGCGAGACGCGACACAGCTCGATGTCCTGTGCCATGAGATGATCCACGCCTTCAGGGACGAGTACATGCTCTCGATCAGCAGTTTCGAAGAAGGGATGGCGCGCGCCGTCGAGGTCGAAGTGTTCAACCGCCTCCCCGATTACACGTTCTGGAACGAGAACCATCGCTACCTCTACGACGTTTACTACGAAGGGCTCAACAAGCAGATGATGGGCTCCCAGACAGGCAACTTCGATTACGCCAGCCCGTTCCTGCTCCTTCGCTACGACCTCACGGGCTATGCCTGGGCGAAGGTGTTTCTCGAGAATCCGGGATTCTTCATCGAGTTCAACAGAATGCTCTTCGAGGAAGCCGCGCGGAATCCCTCTATCCTTTCGGATCTATCGGCGCTGAAAGAGTTGGCGAGTTCCGCACAGCCTATCGTGGAAGGAAAACCGTTTGCCGCGTGGTACGAACAGCAAGGAATCTTCGATCCGCACCCTGGGGAAGGGCACTTCCTCTATACGAATATCAGCACCCTGACCATCTACTATTTCTCGCGGGACCTCGCGGGATCGGAACGGATGATCGCTGGCGCACCGATTGAATGGGAGGTCTACGATTACGAAGATACCCTCATCGCGAAAGGCGACGACGTCACATCACCCCTTGGATGGGTCTCGATTTTCCCCTCGTTCCCCGAAGGATACAGCGGTCGCATCAAGGTCGTCGCGTCGGCGCTCACGCCCTCATCGGACGCGATCAGCAACACCGCGCTTTCCTGCGTGGGAGAAAACAAGGGGGTCTTCGGCATCGTTGACGCCTCCGACGGCGGAACGATCGTCGTGATCCCACTCGACAGCGACTCGCATGCCACGGTTGCGACCGTCACCCGGGGCACGTTCTCTCTCGCTCCGCTCGAGAAGGAGCGCGGTCGCTTCGTTGCCCTGTTCGCTGACGGCGGCGGTCGGCTCTTCTCGAAGCGGTTCAATAAAGACGCGAGCCTCTACTTCCTCTCCATGGCGCAGAGCGACGGCGAAGCGGATCTCGTTCTCGCGCAGAGCGCGGAATCCTCGTATGGAACGATAGGGAACGATCTTGTCTATACGCTCACCGTCACCAATGCCGGCCCGGGGATGGCTACCGACGTATTTCTCGCAGACGCCCTTCCGCCCAGTGTGATATACGTCTCAGCGGTACCCTCGCAGGGTAGATGCCGGACGCAGGACTCGATGATACTCTGCGCACTCGATACGATCGAACCCGGCGCACAGGCATCGGTCGAGATAACGGTTATTCCCACCCAGGCGGGAGCGATCGAAAATACGGCATTCGCCGCGACGAACGCGATCGATCGGAACATCGAGAACAACCGTATCGTGTCGAACATGATGATTTCCGAAACGAATCCGGTGATACAGGCCATACGGGACCTCATAGGCAAAATCGAGATGCTCGTGCATGAGCAGGCACTGAGCCCGGGACACGGCAGAGCCCTTCGTTCGCTCCTGGAGGGAGCGGAAAAGAATGTGCGACAGAACAATCCTCTCCCCGCGGTCAAAAAGACGCGGGCACTCATCAATCACGTGAATGCGCTCGTCCGCGCGGGAGTCATTCCGGACACGGCGGGCGCGGCGCTCGAGGAATCAGCGCGTATCATCATCAGGCTGCTTACCCCACAACATCGCGCTCCCTCACCCTGAGTTCGACGTCGAGTTCCGCCGCGATTTCCCGGCACCTCTCGATGTCCACACCGGGGAGGGCTACCACGGTCACGTGCACGCGGGGAATCACCTTCTTCGCCTCCCGAATGAATGAGAGAACGCCCTCGTAGGCGTTCTCGAACAACGGCCTGCAGAGCGCGTCGTAGAGCGCGCCGTCCTGTGCGTTGAGGCTCACCGATATGCTATCGACCAATCCGGCCAACTCGGGGACGATATTTCTTCCATGGATCAGATTTCCGTGCCCATTCGTGTCGATCCTCACGGTGCCCCCTTTCCGCTTGACCCACCGCGCGATACGCTTCACGAGCTCGAGCCTGATCAGCGGCTCCCCGAAGCCGCAGAAGACGATCTCGCGGTACCGGGAGGGATCCCCGATGGCGTCCTTCACCTCTTCCTCCGTGGGCTCGGTCGCGAGCGTGAGCTTGTGCCCCTTCACGTAATCCGACTGGAACCGCACGCAGAACGAGCACCGATTCGTGCAGCGGTTCGTGATATTCAGGTAGAGGCTGTCGCGGATCCGATAGGCGATCTTGCCTTTGTCGGGGATTTCGCCGATTCCGAAGAGGCGTCGGGCGTTCAGTGTCGTGATGCGCGCGACATCATCGAGCGTGATGCCTCTCAGCTCCGCGATCACCCGCGCGATATGCACAAGGTACGCGGGTTCGTTTCGCCTTCCCCGGAAAGGCTCCGGCGCGAGATAGGGCGCATCCGTCTCGATGAGGAGACGGTGATCCGGAATCGCCCGGGCGATCTCCTTCGGCTTCCTCGCATTCTTGAAAGTGACCGGCCCGGCGAGAGAAATGTGAAAGCCCAACGCCATCGCACGCTCCGCCATATCGATATCGCCGGAAAAGCAGTGGAAAACCCCTCTCGTGCACCCGGATGCCTCCAGGATGTCGAGAGTATCCTTCTTCGCTTCCCTGCTATGGATGATCGCGGGAAGTTCCAGCGACCGTGCAAGGTCCAACTGTTTGGCGAAGACGTCGCGTTGCGTCGCACGCGGAGAATTATCGTAGTGGTAATCGAGACCGATTTCACCGATCGCGACGACCTTCGCGTTCCGCGCTTCTCGCTCCTCTGTCGGGGGAGATCCCGCGCCGGCCGTTCGACCCTCCACGGCGGAATCCACCGAGCGGTGTCGCCGCTCGGCTCGCATCGAAGACACCGTCGGAGAACGCGGTTCCCGACTCCCGACATTCGGCCTCTGGTAACGGTAGAGGACCGCCCACTCTCTGATCTGACGAAATACGGCGTCCGTGAAATCCTTCGCGTCGTGGGGATGATAACCGACCGCGGTGAACACCTCGTCGTACCGGCGCGAAAGCTCGAGCCCGCCGATGTTGCCCTCGAGATCGGAACCGATCGTGATCATCGCGTCGATTCCCGCATCGAGAGCCCGCTCGATAACCAGTTCCCTGTCCGGTGCGAATGCCTCCATCTCGAGGTGGCAGTGGGTGTCAACGAGCGAGGATTCGGGAGGCAGAGGGTTCAAACGGTCACGTTCTTTCACTGTCACTCAATTCAGCAGCTCGATCGAAATGCGAATCCCTGCCCCCCGAGAAGCCGTTCTCACGCTCCAAACTTTTTGAGCCTTCCGGCGTTGGCGAGGGCTAAAGGCATAAGGTGGACGGATGGGAATGTTCCCAGTTCCCCCTTGAGACACTCGCGCTCGGTAAATCTCTCGCACGTGCCGCCGAGCACGTAGGGCGATTTGAGGAGAACCGGCACCGGGTGCCAGCTGTGGCTTTTGAGAACGGCGGGCGTGGAATGATCTCCGGTAATGACGAGGACGTCGGGGTTGAGACCCATAATCTCCGGCAAGAGGGCATCGAATTCTTCGATCTTCGACGACTTGCCTTCGAAGTTCCCGTCCTCACCGTAGGAATCGATTTTCTTCACGTGCAGGAAGAAAAAATCGTACGCGTCAAAACTCTTCTTCAGAAAATCTATCTCATCTCCTACGTCGCCCTGCACGGTTGGTGCGTCCATGCCGATGAGACGCGCAAGACCGCGATACATGGGGTAGACCGCGATGCAGAGCGCTTTCAATCCGTATGTGTCGCCGAAATTCGGGATATCGGGCACCTGAGCGATACCGCGGAGGAGGATGTAATTGGCGACAGGTTCGTCTCTCAACGCGTCAGCCACACGGTCAATGAACTTCTCGATCACGCCCGCGACGCGCGCGGCCTCCGCCGTGAGAGGGGTTACCGGGATTGGCTCTTTCCCCTCTTTCTGCGGATCGGTGTCCTTGATCGCGGCGGATCCGGCCGGCAGCGGATCGGGGAAACGGAGCACCGCGGCGAAGCGGTGCTCCATCCCCGGAGCGAGTATCACGCGAACGCCGTCTATCTCCTGTATTTTTTCCTGAAGCCTCCCGGTAATCTTCCTGCTTTCGTGCGTGGGGATTCTGCCCGCCCGGCGGTCCTTGATGACGCCGTGCTCTCTCGTCGCGTAGTTGACCCTGATCGCGACATCGGTCTTTTTCAGTTCGAGGTCGAGACCGAGCGCCTCGAGCACTCCCCTCCCGATCTGCCATTCGACGGGCTCGTACCCGAACAGCGCGAGATGTCCCGGTCCGCTGCCGGGCGTGATTCCCATCGCAACCGGCACGTGGAGACCGCACGCTGACGTTCGGGCGAGTTGGTCGAGGTTCGGCGTTCGAGCGGCCTCGAGCTCGGTCCGACCGTTCAGCGGGACACCGCCCACACCGTCGAGCACGGCAAAAAAAATCTTCGTGGTATTCTTTTGAATTAAATCTTTAAGGAATGAGTGCATAGTAATCTAGCCGGGAGCTACGTGTCCGTCGAAAAAAAGACGGAACCTAAAATTGAATTTGACAGCGCTTCTTTCCGCCGCCCTCGTCCTTGATCCACAGCAGAGTCTTCTTCGTCCGCTCGCACCAATGACGGATATCCTTTTCGAAAGTGGGACAATCAGCGCACGCTTCGAGGGTATCACCTGGGCTCAGTTCGGCAGACTTTGCCGCAATCTTCAGAATCGGTTGCGGGCATCTGAGACCCATGCAGTCGATGGTTACGGTCGCCACGCCTCACCACCTCCTTCCGCTATATATTTACCAGAAACGCGCCGGTGAATCAACCCTTTGATCTGCCGACCGCGCTCCCCGCCGCATCTTTTCGCCTGCTCTCCCGGTACGGGGCTCGCCCTCGCCGCGCACGTCTGCGCGAGGAGCCCCGTAGGGTTTCGCGGCATTTATCTCCGGATCTGGCGAAAAGCTGCGCCGCCCGAGACGTTTGTCGCCCTTCGTCACGAAATGGGTCGCACACGCAAAACAGGGATCGTACGCGCGGAACGCCATCTCGATCACGTTCAGCACGGCATCCGGGGTGGCAGCTTCTCGCACGAGACTTTTGGCAGCGTGTTCGATCGAAAGACTGAGAGCCGCGGCATTCTGAACCGTGGCAACGATCAGGTTCGCCATAGTGATCACGCCCCGCCGATCGGTCTTGTAATGGTGAATGAGCGTGCCCCGCGGGGCCTCGACACAGGCGATTCCTTCACGCGGCGTGGCGGAAGGAACATTCCTCACATGGGGATCGGTGATGCCGGGATCCTCCGCGAGTTCGCGCAGCCGCTCCGCCGCGTAGAGCGCCTCGATGGCTCTCGCCCAGTGAAAAGCGAACGTGCTATGCACGGGCTTTCCACCGAACGCGCCGAAGAAGTTTTCGTATTCGGTCTGAGCGAGCGGCGTGGCCATCCCGACCGCGACATTGAGCCGCGCGAGGGGAGCGACGCGATAAACGCCGCTCTCCTTCCCGGCGACGAACCCTCGCCAACCGACTTTTTTGAGGTACGGATATTTCATATAGTTCCATGGCTCGACGTGCTCGGCGATATGGCGGAGGTACTCGCGCGGCCGAAACGCGGCGAATTCCTTCCCCTCCGGGTCGATTACCCGGATATCCCCGTCGTAGAAAGCCACCCGCCCGGCGCGATCGACCATGCCCATATAGTGCGTGGGGAGGCCGAACCTCTCATCCATGAGGAATGCCTGATAGGTCGCGTCCTTCAGAATCCGCTCGGCAAACAGCCCGCTGATTTCCCGCATGCACGCGACCGCCCACGCCGCGACTGAAGCGATTTTTTCTCTCTCGCCCTCCGTCATCGGTTTCGAAACGCCTCCGGGAAGCCCGCAGACGGGATGGATAACCCTGCCGCCGAGCTGCGCGATGATCCCCCTGCACTCTCTCCTCAGCGTGATCACGTTCCTGATGATTTCCGCTCCAATCGCATCTCTGACACCGAGGATATTTCTTCTCGCGGGTTCCGACGAAGGACCGACAAAAAAATCAACCCCTCCGAGGAAGAAGAGATGGAGGAGATGGTCTTCGAGGATGAACGCTGTGTACATCAACTCCCTCAGTTTCTTCGCCGCGGGGGGAGGATCAACGCGGAAGAGATCATCGAGCGCTTTCGTCGCGCACATGTGGTGTGCCGTGGGGCAGACGCCACAGATTTTTGAGGTGAGCCGCGGCATCTCCTCGGCAGGCCTGCCCACAAGAAAAGCTTCGAAGCCTCTCAGTTCGGGAACCAGTAGGAAGGCCTTCTCGACATTTCCGGCATCGTCGAGAAAGAGTTCGATCCTGCCCTGCCCTTCGAGCCGCGTGAGAGGGTCGATGGCGATACGTTTCGTCATTTTCTCACGCAAAGGTTTCAATCACGGTCAAAAGATGCGCAGGGCATACGTTCAACCGTTTGTCATTCTTGTCCGTTTTCACACGAATCCTCGACCTTTTCCTCTTCATCTTCATCTTCGATGCGTTGAGCCCCTCGCACGTCGTTTCCCTCGCAACAGGGACGACGGGAGAGAATAGTAGTAGAACATCCCTGCGGGATCCACGATCGCGTCGATCAATCCTACCATGTCATCCTCTCCCGCATCGATGATCGAAGCCAGTCCGGACAGGAAGCGCGCTCCCTGATCCACTTCCCTGCCGGGCGGACCGAAACAGCCCCTGCAGGGCATGTTCGCGTTGATGCACCGCTGACCGCACCCGTCGCGCGTTGCGGGTCCGAGACAGATGATCCCCTGATCGAGGAAACACCTCTCGGGATCGAAAAGAACCTCGTGAACCCGTTTGATATCCCGTATCGTGGCGCCAACAGGCCTCGTGGCATTCCTCGCGCAGGAATTGCAGAGGGCGGTATCGGGAGCCAAGACGGCTCCTCGTTCCGGAGGCTGCGCCGAAAGAATCCTCTCGATTCCCTCCAGAACGAGCTCCGGCGGCGGCGCGCACCCGGGAATGGAGAAATCGACGGGGATGACCTGACCGAGCGTGCGCAGGGAAGGTGAAAATTCCGGCAGGGACAACGTCCCCTGTGCCACGCGCGTGAGGGCACTCGGCTCGTTCCGATCTTTCTTCGGAACCGATGGCGACCTTTGATAGATCTGTTCGAATATCTCATCTCTAAGCAAAAAATTGGCGAGCCCCGGCACTCCGCCTATGTGGGCGCACGTCCCGAACGCAACGACGTACCGCGACTTCTTCCGCAAAAGGCGCGCAACGTGCTCGTGCTCGGATGTCCTGATCCCTCCATTGATGAGACTGACCGCGATCTCACCGTCGCCGAGCCGTTCGACATCGCGCAGCTTGAAGTCCATCGCGAGTGGCCAGAATACAACGTCCAATGTTTCGGCGATAGAGAAAAGATCCTCGCCAAGGTCGATCACTGCCTCTTCGCAACCGCCACAGGACGCGCACCAGCAGAATGCGGCTTTCAGCCTGGCCACGAACACCCCTCCTCCGTCTCTCCGCTCCTTAGCGGACCGAGGTCCTTGACCGTCTCGACCATCGAATTGAGCGCGTCGACCAATTTCGCAGGTTCGCACGACGATACCCACTCCATCCTCAGGCGTCCCTCCTCGATGCCGAATTGGCCGAGCACCTTTCGGAGGAGGTAAAACCGCCGGAGGGCCGCGTAGTTGCCACCTCTGTAATGACAGTCCCCGAGGTGACACCCGAAAATGACAACGCCGTCCGCGCCGGAACGGAATCCCCTGAGAACGAATTCGGGTTCGATCCTGCCCGTGCACATCACTCTCACGAACCTCGCGCCGGGGGGAAAGCCTTTCCCTATCGCGTTCACCGAATCAGCGGCGGCGTACGAACACCAGTTGCAGAGAAAGCCGAGAATCTTCGGCTCGAAACGTTCTATCGCAGCACCTCCTCGATTTCAGCCGCGATTTGGTCCGAAGTAAAGTGTTTCTGGGCGATGGCGCCGCTCGGGCATCCCGCCGCGCACGTTCCACAGCCCTCGCAGAGCGCCGCATTCGCGAGCGCACGTCCCCGCGATCCTTCGAAAATGATCGCCCCGTAGGGACAGAGGCCGACGCACACGCGGCATCCCGAACAGAGTGCCGGATCCACCAACGCGGTCATCGCGTTGAGTTCAAGCCTCTTGCCCGGCTGGAGAATCGAGAGAAGCTTGGCGGCGGCTGCGGCGCCCTGTTCGATCGAACTGCGGATGTCCTTCGGACCGCTTGCGCAGCCCGCAAGAAAGATCCCTTCCCGGGGACTCGACACCGAGTCGACGATCGCGTGTCCTTCCGCAAAAAACCCCGAAGGATTACAGGGAATCAGGAGAATTTCTGCGAGCTTCCCGGACGTTTTCGAGGGAATCATGGCGGGACAGAGAACGACCATGTCGACCACCACAACCCTCCGTGCGCCCGAAACCTCCTTGCAGGAAAGGCGTATCCCCTTTTTGACGCGTGTAATTTTCACGTCCATCGGCAGCGTCGTGCGCACGACGGAGAATTTTCTGCTCGCACGTGCGGAATCCGGAAAAGAGTGATTCTC
Source organism: uncultured Nitrospiraceae bacterium (assembly GCA_937138415.1). Lineage (GTDB taxonomy): Bacteria > Nitrospirota > Thermodesulfovibrionia > Thermodesulfovibrionales > SM23-35 > JALHSV01. The sequence continues at coordinate 19,452 of CAKZPA010000003.1, forward strand.
TTTGCCCGGCACACACCAATCAGCGCAGATATCGTACACATTCGCATCGGGCAGCCGCTCTCTTACCAGACGAGCGAATTTCCCCGCATAACGGCAGCAGACGCCGGAACAATAGTTGTGCAACATCGGAGACCTGCTCCCGACGCAGTGCACGATCGCGAGGGATTTCGGCTCGTCGCCTTTGTTCGTCACGAGTTTCCCGCCCGAAGGCCCGTTGGGGGAAAGAATTCTTTCGAATTCGAGGCTCGTGTAGACGTCGGGCACGCGCCCGTAGCCGAATTCCGCTAGGGGAGACGGATCCCACACCTCGAACCCCGTCGCCACGACAACGCCGCCTGCATTCCGCTCGAGGACGGCATCGGAAGCAGAATAGTCGATCGCATCGAAACGGCACGCATCCCGGCATATCGTGCAATCCCTTCCTCGGAAACGCAGGCACTGTTCCCTGTCGATAAAGGGCATATTCGGCAGCGCACCCTGAAACGGGAAGTCGATCGCCTTTCGATCGCTCAGATGGCAATCGAACGCGTTCTTCGTCGTCACCGGACACTTCCCGATACACTCTCCGCAGCCGACGCACTTCTCCCTGTCGACGAAGCGCGCGTCCGTTTCGATGCGCACGGTAAAATTGCCGATAAACCCCGCCACCTCCCGGATACGACCGCACGTCACCACTTCGATATGTCCGTGATGGAGAATCTCGTCCATCATCGGCTCCAGCATGCAGGAAGAACACTCCATCGTGGGGAAAACCTTATCGTAGAGGACGACCTTGCCCCCGATGAACGGGTTCTGTTCTACCAGGGTGACCTCCCTCCCCGCGCGGGCGAGAACCAGAGCCGCCGCCATCCCGGCGACACCAGCTCCGATGACGACCACATTCGTGTTGCAGGAAATCTCCTGTCGTTCCAACGCGTCGTGCAGCGCCACCCGCTTCACGGCCGCCCGAATGTAACGCTCCGCCAGCGCCAGCGCGTCATCCTTGTCTTCAATCACCCAGGCGACCTGTTCGCGCAGATTGACCATCTGGAAGAGGTAAGGGTTCAAACCGCTCTTCTCGAGAACATTCCTGAACGTCTTTTCGTGCTCGCGCGGCGTGCACGCGGCGATGACGACGCGATCCGGTTTATCCCTCTCCAGATCCCGGGAAAGAAATGCCCTCCCTTCTTCGGAACAGAGCAGGGAGTGGATCCTGAGGGAGGCGACCTCTTCGAGAGAGGCCAAACGATCGGCGAGATCCGCGAAACTGATCCTCTCGGAGACGTTCTCTCCGCAGCTGCAGAGATAGAGAGCGACGCGCGGCTTCACGTCTTCAGTTTATCCGCGGACCTCCGGAAATGCAACACCCTCGGATGCCATTCTTTTCGGGAGCAAATCAGTGGATTTCTGCTATACTTATTAGCGCGCCTCTGCAATGTCATCCGCAGGGCTCGAGAGCGGTAGTATATCAGAATCAGAAAACGACACGGGGGCGGTTAGCTCAGCTGGGAGAGCGCCACGTTCGCAACGTGGAAGTCGGGGGTTCGAATCCCCTACCGTCCACCAGCCTTTTCTTTATTTTTTTAATACCTTCGTTTTCGTTAAGAGCGTCAGCAGAGACTCATCATATGTTATTGAAAAAATCAACCGAGACTCTTAACGGAAAACCCCGGATGCCTCAAGACCAAGGGCTTTTCAAAACAGCGAATCAATGGTATCATGGAGGTCATGCAGAGAGACCGCTGGCCGTTTGCAATGTATGACGGGTACCGTAGTCGGATTCGGTCCGTGCTACGCGACGAAGGGGGCCAGGCGCTTGTCGAGCACTCTCTGATCGTCAGCAGCCTTTCCGGCTTGATCGCGATATTCAGGGGCAACCCCTACGTCGTGATCGGAATAATCGCCGTGCTGATAATCATCCTGCTCTTCTGGAGACCGAAAGTTCTCGTGACGCTCGTCTTCATCGCGGTGCTCGTCGCCATCGCTTTCTTCATCATCCGCTGGGTCGAATACGGTTACATCTGACGCGGCACGAGAGCCCACGACATGCCCTCGGGAGCACGCCGCCTCGCCATCTGTTCCTTTTTCCTGACAAAGTGAGTCATTTCTGCACAAGGACAACGCGCTCTTAAAAAAAATTGTGTTTTCAAATCAATAGTTCCGTAATGCCAAACCTTGGCATAAAAAATGCTAAGTACGTCTGCAGATGTGCAATTCCACTCCTTTCTCACCTCCCTCCTGGGCTCTCGATTGAGAGCCCCCTCTTTCTTCGGTGCCGGCGAGCTCTCCCCTCCAGGTGAACTTGACTTGCACATCGGCGATCCATAAGATAGAGCAGTCCACAATGAAAACAGAACTTTCAGAACCGATACCGCTCTCGCCCGACGTTCTGAGAATGATCGTTAATCTCGAGAAAGAGCTCCGTTCACAGAACGAGCGGATAGAACAGATCGAAACAAAAATCGCTCAAGTGGAAAAGAACCTCAAAATCCTGATCGATGAATTGCGCCGGGGAGGGTACATCAACCTGCCAGAGCGGCGCAAGGTACTCAAACGCAGTATTCTCGACCAAGAAGCGCTCATGAATCTTCTGAAAAAGAAGGGCGTCATCAGCAAGAGAGAATTCCTGAGGGAAATACAACAACTCCTCAAACGGGAGCGCGCGAGCGGGAACGCGGGCAGGCCCGGGAATGCGGAGTGAGGAGGAAAACAATCAGGTGCTGAAGCAGGCCTCCTCTTTCTGGAGCTTTTCCCACTCCTTATCGACGTCCTCTTGAATCCGGGCGAGGAGGGCCTCGTTTTCCGGCTTGAACAGATGCTTGAATCTCCCCTGCGGCTTCAGAAAATCGACGATCGGTTTCTTTTCTTTCGGCTTGAAGGTAATCTTCGTCACTCCGTCCTCGATTTCGTAGAGCGGCCAGTAACACGTCTCGACCGCGAGACGGCTCAGTGCAATCGCATCGTCGGACCGCGAACGCCACCCGCGGTTGCATGGAGCTAGAATATTCATGAACTTCGGACCCTTTATCTCGAGCGCCTTCCTCACCTTCTTCACGAGATCGCTCCAATGGCTGGGGGATGCTTGTGCGGCATAGGGAATGTTATGAGCGGCTATGATTTTGGTAAGATTCTTCCGCTTTTCGGTCTTGCCCGGGACGACGCTTCCCACGGGTCTCGTCGTGGTATCTGCCCCGAAGGGTGTCGCACTGGAACGCTGGATACCGGTATTCATATACGCCCCGTTGTCGTAGCAGATGTAAAGCATGTCGTGGCCTCGCTCCATAGAGCCCGAGAGGCTCTGGAGACCGATGTCATAAGTGCCGCCGTCGCCGCCGAATCCGATGAATTTGATCTCGTCGGTGATCTTCCCTTGCCGTTTCAATGAACGGTACATCGCTTCGACCCCTGATATCGTTGCTGCCGCATTCTCGAATGCATTATGTATCCATGGGATCTTCCAAGCAGTATAGGTCGATATGCAACTCGATACCTCGAGGCATCCGGTCGCATTGGACGCGACAACCGGATAATCAGAGGCCAGGAGGACCATCTTGACGACGATCGGCGCTCCGCATCCCGAACACATTCTGTGGCCCGGGGACAAATTGATTTCCCGTTTGGAAAGCTCTTTGAGCGTCAAAACCTTTGCCATCTATTCCCTCACTCCTATGTATTCTTTGTATCGCCTCACGTTCCCCGTTTCAGCGATCTGCAGAAGCTCATCGAGAACCGCTTCGGCGTGATCCGGCATGTAATCCCTCCCCCCGAGTCCGTAAATCTTATTGATCATAATGGGACGCACGTCGTAAGGATACAAGCTCGTCGCGACATCGATGAACACGGGCCCAAACGAACCCCCGAAGGCATCAGCCCTATCGAGCACACAGAGTGCCTTCAAATGCCTGAGCGCTTCTCCAACCTCACGATACGGGAAAGGCCGGTACAGCCTCGGTTTGAGAAGCCCCGCCTTCACGCCCCGACTTCTGTATTCATCGATCACGTCCTTCGACGTGCCCGCAGCCGAATTCAGGATGACAATGCCAATGTCCGCGTCGTCGAGTCGGTACGCTTCGAAGAGCCCGTATTTTCTCCCCGAGAGCTTCTCGAAATCCCGTGCGACATCCATCACGACGTCAGGGACTCTCGCTGCGACTTCACTCTGCGCCCTCCGGTATTCCATGTAGTAGTCCGGGAGAATCAGCGGTCCGTAACTGACCGGGCGCGCCACGTCGAGAAGAGGGTTCAACAGTCGGAATTCCCCAATAAAACTGCTCACTTCTTCGTCTTCGAGATATTCGATCCTCGCAATCGAATGGCTTATGATGAACCCGTCCATGTTAATCATGACCGGAAGTCGAACATCCATGTGCTCACCGATCCGAAATGCTTGTATCGTATTGTCGTAAGCTTCCTGTGCGTTCTCCGACCAGAGCTGTATCCATCCGGAATCGCGCGCTCCCATCGCATCGGAATGGTCCCCGTGGATATTCAGCGGCGCCGAAAGCGCTCTGTTCACGACCGGCATGACAATGGGAAGTCTCGTGCCCGACGCGATGAACAGTACTTCCCACATGAGCGCCAGCCCTTGCGCCGAGGTCGCCGTCACGACACGGCCGCCGGCTGCGGATGCCCCGACGCACGCGCTCATGGCACTGTGTTCACTTTCGACGAGGACCAACTCCGTCTTCACCTTGCCGTCCGACACGAAGGTCGAAAAGCGTTGCATCAACTCCGTCTGCGGGGTTATCGGATATGCGGCGCACACGTCCGGATTCACCTGTCTCAAGGCATTGGCTACGGCCTCATTGCCCGTTGCCGCCTTAACCTTCGCCATCTATTTCCCCTCCTCTACCATGACAATGGCCTTATTGCCCTTCTTCCCCGGGCACTCCATGGCGCAGATGCCGCAACCCTTGCAATAATCGTAATCGAATTCGGCCCTCTTCCCGTCCTTCACTTTTATCGCCATATCCGGGCAGTAGAGCCAGCAGAAAAGGCACTGTATGCAATTCTCCTCGATCCAGATCGGTCTGAACGACCGCCAGGAGCCAGTTTTGAACTCCCTCGAATTGCCGGCCTCGGTAATGACCGCACCGGGCTCCAACTCCCGCCACCCCTTCAGTTTCATCCTTCTCGAACCTCCTCGTACCCTCGCCGCGTCGCCTCGAGGTTGCCGTCGATAATCTTCTGGGCGAACTTCTTTCCAAAGCTCATGCGCACATCCTCGAGGAGATGCTCCAGAGTGATAAGCCCCGTTACCCGACAGATCGCGCCGAGCATCGGTGCGTTCGGCAAAGCCCTCCCGATGCAATCGAGCGCGATCTTCGTCGCGTCGATCGTGACGACCCTCTGCTTCGGTCCTGCATGCAATTTCTCGCGAATCTCCTGCGGTGGCTTTGAAGTGTTTATGATAAATATCGCGTCGTCGGTAGCGCCCTCGGCCACGTTCACACCGTCGAGCAACGTCACATCGACTACACTGACGATCCGGGGGTGCAACACAGGGCAGTACATCCTGATCTCGCGGGAGCTTATCCTGTTGAACGCCCGGAGAGGAGCACCGGCTCTCTCAGGGCCGTACTCGGGGAATGCCTGCACATATCTTCCTCCGCTCAGACACGCATCGGCGAGGACCTTCGCAGCTGTCACCGTCCCTTGTCCGCCGCGCCCGTGCCACCGTATTTCGACCGTGTCAAACATTACATGCCTCCGCTCTTTTTAATGCATGGAATATTTATTATAGCACACATACCCATGAATCCCTCCTTACGCCGCGTCGGAATGCACTACTATACCTAAAAAATTAATATAGAATCAATCTGATTTATAGCGCTGAGGGAAGAGATGACACCGCACTCTCAACCGATCATGCTCACGCCCTCTCATGAGCTGACTTGTGAAGACATCAACTCAATCGAGATGTCCCGATCCCGAGCTACAAACGGGGCAGAAAACGCATTACGCGGCCGTCACGCGTTGGTCCCTCAGTCTCAGGAGCCACGACAGGCGCCGGCTCTGCAACGCCGCGGCATTGATACCCTCGAGGAACGTTTTGAAATCTTTCATCGAGAGGGCGAACGCCGCTCGCCTGGCGAACGGTTTGAACGACGTCTTCTCTTTCGGCTTGATAACGGCTTTCTTTATCTCCGCTTCCGTCGGTCTCTTTAGCGGAGCTTTCAATATTTTCGAGAGCGCGATAAAAATATCCCTGTGACTCTTCGCCGATCCAGCAGGTTCGATGACTTTCCTGACTTCCTTGAATCTCCCCAGGTAGTCCACCACGGTACCGCCGGTCTCGTAGAAGGTCGTCGCGGGCAGCACAACATCGGCTTCGCGCGCAAGCGGGCTCATGTGAGAACTCTGCACGACGAGAAAATCGGCCGGCGGCCTCGCGGAAAGGGGAACGTCACCGATGACGTAGAGCACTTTCATACCATTCGTCACCATATCCCGATACGTTTTCCCCGCAGATGAGAGGCCGATCTGCGCGACGCCCCTCGCATTGCTCTCGAGCCCGACCGCGATAACTTTACCCTTGACGAGGGTGAGGTTCGCCGCCGCATCGAACAGAGCCGGCGCCGTAAAAATGAGGGGGTCGCTCGCCTCGAGAAAGAGTCGGGCCGCTTTTTCGATCTCCTCCGATGTTTCCGCATCCGCGACCGCCGATTCGAGTTGCACATCCCCTTTTGCCCCCTGATCGAGCAGCGACTTCGCGAGGCCCCGGAGAATGGCGACTTCGTCGCCCTCCAAATTCACCGTCGCGATCTCATGGATCCTCGTCTCGGAAGCGGCGATGTCGGAATTGACGATGACGAGTTTCCCTCCCCGGTTGACCCGCTTCCGGATGGACGCGTTCAGCGCGGGCAGAATACGATGCCATTGCGAAGGATTCAAGCCGACGAGCACGATGAGATCGGATGTCGTGATGAGCGATGAATCGGAGTCCCGCAAACACTGCGTATCCGAATAGAGGCTGAGCGTCGTATCGTAATGTTTCGTTTTCAGAACGTTCTTCGCGAACCACTTCATGACGAGGGCATCCTCATTCATAATGCCTGCGGTACTCACGAGGCCCGCGTCGCGGCCGACTTCCTTCAATTTCGCCGCGACGATACCGAGCGCATCTTTCCATGTCGTCTCCTCGAGCGACCCGTTCACTCTTCTGAGAGGGGTCGTCAGCCTCGCTTCGGACCCCACGTAGTCGTAGCCGAATCTCCCATAAGCACAAATGTATCGTTTCGCGGAGCCGGGTTCGGCGCCGGAATTGATCTTCTGGATAGTGCCGTCTTTGGTGCTCACGAGGATGTCGCATCCGCTTCCGCACAAGAGACAGACGGACCGCACTTTTTCGTACTCCCACTCCCTCCCTTTTCGCCACCGGTCCGCCTCGGGCAACGCATTCACGGGGCACGCGTCTATGCAGCTCCCGCAGAACGTACAGCCCGATTCCCGGAGAGGTTTATTGAATGCGGTGCCGATCTCTGCGTGGATGCCCCTCCCGATGAAGTCGAGCACGTTCGTCCCCTGCTCTTTGCAGACCCTCACGCAGCGACCGCAGAGAATGCAATAGACGGGATCGCGCCGAATGAACGGATTCACCTCGTCGATCGGATACCCCATTCTCTTCCGCGTGAACGAGGTATCTTTCAGCTCGTACTCGTACGCGTACTGCTGGAGATTGCAGATCCCCGCTTTCGTGCACGTGAGGCAGTCGAGAGGATGGATGGAGAGGATAAGGTCCAGGACGAAGCGCCTGATCTCGCGCACTTTCTCGGTCTGCGTGTGCACGACCATCCCTTCCCTCACCTTCGTGTTGCATCCGATGAGTGGGGTTTTCATCCCTTCCACTTCCACAAGACAAAGCCTGCACGCGCCGAACCCCCTCATCCCCTTGAGGTAACAGAGATGGGGAATGTGAATGCCGACGAGTTCCGCCGCATCGATCAGGTTCATGCCGGACGGCGCAACGACCTCTTTCCCGTCAATCTGAAGCTTTACCATTTTATCCATGGATACTCCCCGTCGTCACGAAAACCTCCGCTCATTCCGTCGGGACGACTTCTTCCCTGACGCGTGAAATAACCTCGATGGCGCCGGTGGGACAGACGGAGACGCAGTCGCCACACCGCACACAGACGTTCCTAAGGATCTCGAAGGGCGAAACCCCCTCTGAGGGATCTCCTTTCCTGCCCTCGATCGCATCGTACACGCATCGCACCGCACACGCCCCGCAGGCAACGCACAAATCAGGATTGACGACGTACTCGATGGAACTGATGCACTCTCTCCGCGGGCACGTGCCGGCGACGTGGAGCCGAAACTCCTCCTCGGCTGTCGAGAGAAGTTCCGACAGAAATCGTCCGGTATCGCGCCCTTTCTTGCAGTAGGAGCCTTCGATCATGAAGTCAGCGATGCGCCTGAGCGCCGCGATGTCGTCTTCGCTCGCTCCGCCGAGATGCTGGCTCAGCCTGATCAGCCTGATCTTTGCCTCCTCCGTGCCAAGAGAGCACGGGTAGCACCTCCCGCACATCGGGCCCTCGATGAATTCCTCGATAAACGTGAGCGCTTTCTGTACCGCGCACGTTTTTTCTTCAGCCTCTCTGCGAATTTCATCGATCGTGATCTCGCCGACCGGCTGCTCTTGCCAGGTCGGGATGGTCACCGGCGCCGCCGCGCCTGCCTTCAGGAGCCGCACCTCTTTCTCGTACTTGATGGCTCCCATCGGGCAGACCTTGAAACAGTCCTCGCACTTCTTGCACACGTCCAGATCGATCATGAAGCCGGTCGACGTTTCCTTGATCGCGTCGACCCGGCAAATATTGATACAGTTCCTGCAGAAATAGCAGAGTTCCTTGTCGATGTACAGAACCGGCAGTTCGTGGATCTCGATCGCACCGAGCGGACAGACCGTGAAACAGGCTTTGCACCTCTGACAGCGGACCTGGTCCACATAGAAAAAGCCTTCATTGGATTCCCTGATCGCCTCGTACGGACAGATATCAATGCACCGTTTGCACTGGTAACAAATCTCCGCATTGATCGATACCTGACCGAGACCCTGGCAGACGAACGCCCTGCAATATTTCTCTCTTATGTGTTCTTCGTATTCATCGCGGAAATACTTGATCGTCGTGAGAACAGGGCTAGGGGCGCTCTTCCCCAACCCGCAGAGGGCGCTATTCTGGACATACGTGCCCAGCCGCTCGAGTTTCTCGATATCCTCTTCTTCACCCTTCCCGGAGGTGATCTTTTCGAGGATCTGGAGCATCTGGTACGTCCCGATTCTGCATGGATAGCATTTCCCGCACGACTCCGCTTGGCAGAAAGAAAGGAAGTATTTCGCGATATCCACGATGCACGTATCTTCGTCCATGACGACCATCCCGCCGGAACCCATAATGGAACCGATTTTCTCGAGGGAGTCGAAATCGATTGGGAGATCAAGATACTGTTCCGGAATGCATCCGCCCGAAGGGCCACCGGTCTGAACGGCTTTGAACTTCTTATTGCCGATGATACCCCCGCCGATATCGTAAATTATCTCTCGGAGCGTTATCCCCATGGGAACTTCCACGAGACCCGTGTTCTTGACCTTGCCCGTCAGCGCGAACACCTTTGTGCCCGGGGACGATGTCGTTCCCGTCTTAAGGAACCAGGTTGCGCCCTTTTCGATAATCGATGGCACACAGGCGAACGTCTCGATATTGTTGAGATTCGCGGGATATCCCCACGGCCCCCCACCGGGCTCCGACAGTCGCGGAGGCCTCGGGTTCGGGAATCCGCGCTGCCCCTCGAGCGACGCGACGAGGGCCGTCGCTTCACCGCAGACAAAGGCCCCGGCCCCCTCTCTCACCTGCACCGAGAAGTCGAAACCGCTCCCGAGAATATTCTTGCCGAGGAGACCGAGCTCATTGGCCTGCTGAATTGCGATTTGCAAGTGTTTCACGGCCAGCGGATATTCGTGCCGCACATAGATGAGCCCTTTTTGCGCACCGATCGCGTATGCGCACAACGTCATGCCCTCGAGCAGGCTGTGGGGATCGCCTTCCATGATCGATCGGTCCATGAATGCGCCGGGATCGCCTTCGTCGCCGTTGGCGATGACTAACTTGACCTTGCCGGGTGCGCGACGGGTGTGTTCCCATTTTATTCCTGCCGGGAATCCGGCACCTCCCCTTCCCCTCAAATTGGCCGCTTTCACCTCATTGAGAACCTGCTCGGGAAGCATGCTCGAGAGGGCTTTTTCGAGGGCTTTATATCCTCCTACAGCAATGTACTGGAGTATATCTGTCGGGTCGATCCTGCCGTTATGCCGGAGCGCAATCCTCTGCTGCTTCACGTAAAACGGCACGTCGCTGATGAAGAATGCGGGCCTCTCGCCGATCGAGCGCCGAAAGAGCAGATCCCACACCGGCTTATCGTCGTGCACCGCCCTTGCGACGATATCACCTGCCCGCTCCGGCGTCACCTTATGGTAGAAATATCCTGGCGGCTCGACCGTCATGACAGGACCCAGCTCGCAGAGACCCTGGCATCCCGTCGAAATAACCTCGATATCCGCGTCATGATTGTGAGCCTCTTCGCGAATGCCGCCTACCAGCGCCAGGGAATGGTTTGCCCTGCACGCGGTGCCGCAACATACTCTCATGCGCTTCTTGCCGGGTGACAGAATCTCTTTCGCGGAGAGCTCCTTACGGAGAGCCGCAAGTTCGTGGAGAGAATGCAATCTGTTCATGATTCACTCGCCATTCGGCCATAGTCAACTGCGACTGTCTCAATTTTGCAAGGCATTACTCTTCCCTCAGCGAACGGATAAACCGTTCGACCTTCCTGCTCCCTACCAGATCCCCGATTACAACATCGTTTACCGTCGTCACCGGCGCGAGTCCACAACATCCTATGCACCCGACGGTTTCGAGGGTGAGGGCCAGATCGGGGGTCGTCTCGCTGACCTTGACATCGAACGCGTTTTCGATCGCGTCGAGCACCTTTTTCGATCCCCGCACGTAGCACGCGGTCCCGAGGCATACTTTCACAACTTTTTCGCCCCGCGGGGTAAAGCGGAACATTTTGTAAAAGCTCGCGACACTGAATATTTCCGATAAAGAGAGGTTCAGATGCCGAGAGAGGGCCTGGAGGACGCCTTCCGGCAGGTATCCCCTGTCTTCCTGAATCTGCTGGAGTGCCTGGATGAGAATTCCCCTCTTTTTTTGTTGCTCGGAGAGCAATGCGCCGACCTCGCCGATCTGCTCCTCGATGCCGAGTGCTTCGACCTCCATATGCCCCCCCTCCGTCACGCTATAGAAGCTTCGGTCGTTTCGACCACTATCGCCATTATATACCGAAATCTGCACTTTTTCAATAGACTGCGCCGATGGATAAACGTTCCCTGAAATCATTTGACTATTTTGGAGACTTTTTATAGTGTAAATCACCGTGATACAGAGCATGACAGGCTTCGGGAGCGCATCGGACACTGACTTTGCCGTGCAGATACGGTCCGTGAACCACCGTTTTTTCGATATCTCGATAAAAATGCCGCCCTCGCTGCAGGAGCACGAGATTCCATTGAGGAATATCCTGAAAGAACAATTCTCCCGCGGGCGCTTCGACGTCGTCGTCTCGGTCGGCAGTGAGAAAGCATTGCGGATGACCTGGAACAGCGCGCAGGCGAAGAGCCTCTTCGCAGCGCTCCAGGATCTGCAGAAAGAACTTTCGTTGCCGGGTCGGATAACGATCCAGACCTTCACCGAGTTTCGTGACATCCTTTTCGAGCCCCAGCCCACGTTCGATGCCAGGGCCCTCTACGGTGTTTTTCGCGAGGCGGTCCGTGAACTCAGAAACATGAGGGTGCGCGAGGGCGCGCTCCTCGAGGCAGAAATTCGTTCCAGGGTGGAAACGCTTCGCACCACGGTCGACCGACTGAAAAGGGAAGCGCCCGACGAACTCGACAAGTGGAGGAGAAAATTTTCATCCCGTCTCGAGGCGATCGTCGGCGAGGCAGGAGTCGATCACAACAGAATCCTGCAGGAGGCTGCGCTCCTCGCGGAAAAAATGGATATCTCGGAGGAGATCAGCCGTCTCGAGCATCATCTCAAACAGATGGGGGAGGTACTCGATGAAGACGGCGCGATCGGGAAAAAACTGGATTTTCTCGTCCAGGAGATGAACAGGGAAGTGAATACGCTCGCCTGCAAATCGGCCGACTACACGATTTCCACGCTCGTCATCGACATGAAGACGGAGCTCGAGAAGATACGGGAGCAGGTTCAGAACATCCAGTGACACGCGCGGCCGCGCGTTTTGTTTCGTGACAATAGACCAAGGATTGAGTAGGAGGGTGAGCATGAAAAAAGGTGACTTGAGCCCGGTCCTCGTCAACATCGGCTTCGGCAACGTCGTTGCGGCAGCAAAGGTGGTCGCGATAGTGACCCCCGGCTCCGCCCCGATGAAGAGACTTCGCGAGGAAGCCAAGAAAGCGGGGCGGCTCATCGACGCGACAGAAGGTCGCCGGACGCGATCGATTATCGTGACGGACAGTAACCATATTATCCTCTCCGCGATTCAAGCCGAGACGATCACCCAGCGCTTCTTCGAAGGCAAAGAAGAAAGTGCAGGCGAGACTGAATAAGGGGAGCCTTTTCGTCGTCTCCGCTCCATCGGGCACAGGAAAGACATCGCTCTGCTCACGGCTGCTCGCCTCTATGCCGCGCCTGCAGTTCTCGGTCTCCTACACGACCCGCGCGCCGAGGCCTGGAGAAGTGGACGGCCGCGATTATTCTTTCATATCGAGGCAGGAGTTTACCGCTATGATCGAACGCGGGGAGTTCATCGAATGGGCGGAAGTGCACGGTGAACTCTACGGGACATCGCGTGCACGGCTTGAGGCTGCTTTGAACGCGGGCAATGATATCCTCCTCGACATCGATACGCAGGGTGCTCTTCAGATTAAGAAACAGATCGCGGACGGCGTATTCATCTTTATTCTCCCCCCGTCTCTCGCCGCACTGCGTGCGCGCCTGGAAAGACGCATGACGGATTCGCCGGAAGGGATCGAGAGGAGACTCCAGAGAGCGCAGGTGGAGATAGAGACCTACGGGGAATACGACTATGTTATAATTAACGATATATTCGAGGAAGCGCTCGGGGAGCTGGCGTCGATCTGCATCGCGCGACGCGCCCGAAGACAAAATGTGAATCCCCTGTGGATTCGGGAGCGCTTCTTCACGCAGGAGGGCAAGTGAATATGGACATTATTTCGCTTCCGATCGATTACGATCACGAGAAGATTGACGGAAGATTCAGAATTATCGCAATCGCCTCGCAGAGGGCAAAAGAACTCGCGGTCGGTGCGACCCCGAAAGTGAAGACCAAATCGAAAAAGGTCACGACGATCGCGCTCGAAGAGACGATCCAGAACTGTGTCGAATTCCTGACGGGAGAAGAAGCGAGAAAAGCAAAAGAAGAGGCTCAGCGATTCGACTACCGGAGACTCCTCGAGGAGAAGAAGAGAGAAATCGCCGGCGAAGACCTTTCAGAGTTCGAAAAAGACCTCAAGGTCTACCTCCACGAGAAGGAGACGATGGATAAGAAGGCTCTGGAGGGCCTCTTCAGTGAAAAACAAGGGGAAGGGACTGAAGAATAAATCCGTACTCCTCGGCATCTGCGGCGGTGTTTCGGCATACAAATCCATCGACCTGACGAGAAGACTCCGTGACGACGGCGCGGCCGTCACGGTCGTTCTGACCGAGTCTGCCCTGCAGTTCGTGACTCCCCTCTCCCTCGAAGTCGCTTCGCAGAATAAAGTATACTCAGACCTCTACAGTGCCCCCATGGCGCACGTTTCCCTGCCCGCGGACGCGGACATCATGGTCGTCGCACCCGCGACCGCGCATACCATCGGAAAGTTCGCGCACGGCCTTGCCGACGACCTGTTGAGCCTCTGCTTCGTCGCGTTTCGCGGTCCTGTCGTCATTGCGCCGGCGATGAATTGGCGCATGTACGAGCATCCGGTCATCCAGAGGAACCTCGGCACGCTTCGCGATCTCGGCATTGTGCAGGTGGGACCGGAAACCGGTCTCCTGGCCTGCGGGGAGGAAGGGATCGGCAGAATGGCCGACGTCCAAGACATCGTCGAGGCTGCGAGAGCCGCCCTCACCGAGAAGGATCTTGCGCGCGAAAACGTCCTCGTGACGGCGGGTCCGACGAGAGAATACCTCGATCCGGTCCGTTTCATCTCGAACCGGTCATCCGGCAAAATGGGGTATGCCCTCGCGAAGGCCGCCCTGAGGAGAGGCGCCCGCGTCACCCTGATCTCAGGTCCCACGACGCTGCCCAATCCCCCCGGGGTCAGGCTCGTGCCGGTCGAGACCGCTCACGAGATGCACGAAGCCATCGAACGGGAACTCCCCGCGATGACCGTGCTCATAATGGCCGCCGCCATCTCCGATTTTTCCCCTGCGGAGCGATCCGCGCAGAAAATCGACAAAACGGACGACCTGTCGCTCTCCTTCGTTCCAACCCCCGACATCCTCGCTGATCTCGGCAGGCGGACGCCACGGCCGTTCCTCGTGGGATTCTCGGCCGAAACAGGTCCCCATCTCGAGAGGGCGAGACGGAAACTTCGTGACAAGAACATCGATCTGATCGTCTTCAACGACGTCACGGAGCGCGACGCTGGGTTCGACGTCGACACGAACAGGGTGGTCCTTATCGATCCCGACAGAGAGACCCAGCTCCCGCTCCTCGATAAAGACGACGTTGCAGATGCCATCCTCGACAGGGTCCGGGAACTGAGAGCTTGACATTTACGATGCCAATCATCACAATTTGAGCGTACGATGGGACGCGAGGAAATCGAGAGGCTCCAGAAGAAACTTGCGAAGGATCCCGACTCGAAACTGTTCGTTCCCCTCGCGGAAGAATACAGGAAAGCGGGCATGGCCGACGAGGCGATCACCGTCCTTCTCCAGGGCCTCGAGAGGCAGTCCCACTATCTGAGCGCGCGCGTCGCCCTAGGGAGAATCTACATGGAACGCGGTCTGCTCGCCGATGCGAGGGATGAGTTTCTGAAAGTTACCGAGACCATTCCCAATAACCTATACGCCCACAAGAAGCTCGCGGAAATTTACCGGGCCCTCGGAGACAGGGAAAACGCCATCAACGAACTGAACGTCGTCCTGCGCCAGAACCCGACTGATGAGTGGGCGATCGCGAACCTTTCGGCGGTCGAGCGGGAACTCGCTGAAGCGACGGAAACACCCGGCCAGCCGGTCGCACAGGAGACCACGCAACCAGTCGGCGACGTGCCAGAAGAGCTGGATGTCGCTCCGGAACCGTCGCTTGGAGAGGACGGATCCGCTGAAGAAGAACTGTTCGTGCAGGAGCCCGTGCACGAAGAGGAAGACGTTGCCCCCACCTGTGACGATGCCGCGTACTTCCTCCAAGCCGAAGATCTTATCAGGCGAGGCAGGTACCGGGACGCGATGAATACCTACCAGGCAGCTCTCTCATCTTCCCCGGGGAACAGAGAGATTATGCAGCGCGTCGCGGAACTGGAAGCCCTTCTGCGGTTCGTCGAGCGCGACCCCAGAGCCCAGGTCCTCCGGCTCGAACGGTTCCTCGAAGGTGTCAAAAAGAGGAAAAGCGAAATTGCGGGCTCTCCCTAAACGGAAGGAGGATGTCGTGCGGAAAAAAAAGAACCCGCGCCCTCGGGTGCTCGTTCTCCACGGACCGAATCTCAACCTCCTCGGCAGGAGAGAGACGTCCATTTACGGGACGAAATCGCTCGAGGCGATCAACGGAGAGATTGTTTCTCTCGCGTCGGAATTGAAAATGGACGTTTCCATCCTGCAGCTGAATAGCGAGGGCGAGATACTGGACGTCATTCAGAGAGGCGAGTACGACGCTCTCGTCATCAATCCGGCGGCGTACACGCATACGAGCATCGCTATCCGGGACGCGATAGCCGCCGTCCGCAAGCCGACCGTAGAGGTGCACCTCTCGAACATACACAAACGCGAGGAGTTCAGACGGAGATCGTACATCGCCGAAGTCGCGGACGGACAGATCAGCGGACTCGGCTCCGAGAGCTACCTCCTCGCACTCCGCGCGGTGCGGAGCCTCCTCTCGAAACGCGGTGATATCCCCTCTCTTTAGGGGAGCGGCCAACGACGCGGATCCGCCCCGGCTCGCCCTCCTCCGGAGGTTCCTGAAGAAGAAACGCCTCGACGGTTTTCTCGTCCTCGATCTGTCGAATATCCGCTATCTCACGGGGTTCACAGGCTCTTCGGGGCTCCTCTTCATAACGCGGAAAGAACAGTTCTTTCTGACCGATTTCAGGTACAAAGAGCAATCGGAACGCGAGGTGAAGGATTGGACCGTCATCATCGAAAAAGGTGACCGCGTCCGAAGAATAGCCAATCTCTGCAGAAAGACCGGTACCCGGTCCATCGGCGTGGAATCATCCGCGCCGTACTCGTTTTATTGCCAGTTATCCCGATCCGGCGTGCCAGCGATGGCCGTCGACGGACTCGTCGAGCGATTGAGAGCCGTCAAGACCTCTTCCGAGGTCGCGCGGATAAAGAGAGCTGTGGAAAGGGCGGAGGAGGCGTTTCTCGAGGTCAAGCCATTCATCCGCCCCGGGGTTTCGGAGTGGTCGCTCGCGCAGCGGCTCGCAGACCGCCTGCGAAGGAAAGGATGCAGGAAACTTCCGTTCGACATCATCGTCGCATCCGGTGCACAGTCGGCCCTTCCCCACGCGAAACCGACCGAAAAGAAGATCTCGCGCGGTGATTTCGTCCTGATCGACTGGGGCGGCGAGGCGGACGGGTACTATTCGGATATGACACGAACGTTACTCGTGAGCGGGGAGAATACGCGGCGTCAGGAAGAGATGTACAACGTCGTACTGGAGGCGAACGAGACGGCGATCGCGGCGGTGAAACCCGGGGTCCGCTCGAAAGATATCGACAGAGCGGCCCGGGAATGCATACGCCGATCCGGATACGGGGACTTCTTCGGTCACGGGACCGGCCACGGCGTCGGCCTCCAGGTGCATGAAGCGCCCCGCATTTCGTGGCAGAAGAGCACCGCCATAGCGGAAAACATGATCTTTACGATAGAACCCGGCATCTACGTGCCGGGCATCGGCGGTGTCAGAATCGAAGACATGGTCGTCGTGAGAAAGACGGGAGCGGAGGTCCTCACGTCCCTGAGAAAAGAACTCGACATCCTGTGAGACGGAAGGGGTGAAGAACGACGTATACGACTGATTTACCCCGCCTCGTGGCCGGCCGTATTCATCTTCTTCCGAATGATCTCCTGCACCATCGCCGTCACCGTGCGAAAATCCACTTTGCCACTGCCCATTTTCGGCAGCTCTTCTACCACGACAAACTGCCTGGGAAGGGCGATATTCGGGAGATGCTCTGACATCTGTTTCAGCACCTTCTTCTCGTCCACCTTTTCGGTTACCGCCGCGACGATCCTGACGCCCTTCAGGGCATCCGGAATTTCGACGACCGAGCAGGTGACATGCTCCGGGAGGCACTTCTGCAGGACATCCTCGACCTTCACGAGAGAGACCATTTCGCCGCCAATCTTGACGAACCGTTTGAGCCTGCCACAGTGCCAGAGGAACCCGTCGGCATCGAGATACCCCATGTCGCCGGTATCGTACCAGCCGTGACGAATGCGCATCGACGTCTCTTCGAAGTCATCCAAATAGCCCCGCATGACGAGATCGCCTTTCACCAGTATCCTGCCGATCTCCCCCGGACCGCACTTTCTGCCCGTCTCGTAGTTTTCGATTCGGAGAAGGACGCCGGGGAGAACTTTGCCGACGCTCCCCGGTCTGTTGTGATCCGGCGTATTCGTGGAGATGACCGGTGACGTCTCCGTTGTCCCGTATCCTTCGTAGAGAGTGATGCCGTGCTTGTCGAGGAACTCCTTGCGCAGGACGTCGGGACACTTGTCCGCACCGCTCACGACGAGCCTGACGCTCTGAAAATCCCCCGGTTCCGACTTTCGCAGATATCCCCACAGGAAACTCGGCGTGCCGACCATGATCGTCGGCTTCTCTTCCCGCACAATGGTGCATACCGATTTGTAATCGAGGGGATTCGCGTAGGTGACAATCGTCATGCCGAAACGGAGGGGTGTCCAGAGATTGACCGTGAGACCGAACACGTGAAAGTAGGGAAGATTTGCGAGCATCACATCGTCGTCGTAAATTTCGACCGCCCTGCTGAAGCTCTCGATGTTGGAGGAGATATTCCGGTGCGTCAACTGCACGGCCTTTGGGTCTTTCTCGCTCCCGCTCGTAAAGAGGATCACGACGTTATCGTCTTCCTGTCCGCCGTGAACCATGCGCAGGACGAGCGGCAGCGGGAGCTTCGCCTTGAGGGCCGCCTTGAGTTTGTCCGCCACCGTGATCGACTCCATGATGTCTTCGATGAATACCATGCCGTCGACGACCGGACAGTTGATCTTCTCCAGCAACGTCTTCGAGGTGATGATGGTTCTGAAATTGCACTTCCTCTGCGCGTAGACCGCATTATTCGCGGCGCCGGTCGAATAGTTGATCATGACCGGCGTTCTCCCGCTCATGAGCGCTCCGAGAATAGCGAGGGCGCATCCGGCGGACGTCGGGATCATGACGCCGATGAATCCCTTTTCGAAATCCCTGCATTTTTCCGACAGGATGAGAGACGCGATGAGGGCTTTCTTGTACGTCACCCTGCGGTCGGAGGTGCGGTCGATAAAGGCGAGCTTATCGCCGCACCTCTTCGCAATCTTCACGAAATGCTGGTGGAGGAGCACGCTAAAATCTCATCGTGAGCTGTGCGCTGACGATGTCAATGTACGCGTCGTACGTCCCTCTCAACCCGCCGCGAGACGCGTCGTCACCGGTCGCGGTCTTGTAGATCTCGGGGTCATTGATAAAGAGGTGCGCGTACCCCAGATCGAGAGCGAAGGTGTCGGAAAGCGCATACCCAATGCCGAGTGCCGCCCAGATGCGGTCGGAGTCCGGGATGCGGGGGGTGCGGGGGGGGTTAACTGATGGGTGAAGCTGATCGAGAGACTGTCAGGAAGAGTCACGTCGGCCTCCGCGCCCGTGTCACGAAACCTCGTGCTCAGCAACGAAGGCACGCCGGAAAAATCAGCGTCCCCTTCGAGCGTGTGTTTGACCCGGGATCGGTAAGAGATCCCGCAGCGGGTATCTTTCGAAAACTCGTAAGAGCAGCCCGACATTATACCCGACGCCCTAGCTGTCGCCTTCGACGCTCGCGAAGCCATCGTTCCGCTGCGGAAGGAGACCAGGGATGTCGGCTAAATTACCGATAAGGCCGAAGTCGACGGCATTCGAGAGTTTCGCTTTCACGTACGGAGCGCTGAATCCACCGCCGACGCTCAACCGGTCGGTAACGTTGTACGCAACCGAAGGATTGATAGTGATGCTCATCATGTCCGATTCGATCGCGTGGTACCGGCCGACCCACCCTTCCTCGTATTTCGTGGCGAGCCCGAACGGAGCGTTCACCCCGACACCCACGGAAAGACGGTCACTCACCTTCCTGCTGTAGTAGAAGTTCGGCTCGACTCGCGTCTTGCCCGCTTCGCCGCCGTTCCCACCGGTGAGCGGAAAGCCGGTCGCATAGGTCGACCCTTCGTTGATAAAAACGAGATACGGCATGATCAGATGCGCGCCGGCCACGATCTCGTGCCCCTTGAGGCGCGTCATACCGGCCGGATTGAAGAATATGAATATGGTGGAGGCATCGTCGGCACTCGCGGCACCGCCCGCATAGGCGTTCCCGAGGCCGCGCACACCCTGCTCGATCAGCGCGAATCCTCCTCCGAAGGCAGCGGTTACGGAGCAAAGAGACAAACAGACGACGAGAGCAAAAATGCACTTCAGGTCAAACATCACTCGCACTTCATATTCCCCCTCCTGTGAATGGAATTCGACGACACGTAAAATTACCTGTTTTAAAAATCAATGTCAAGCGGAAAACATCGTCCCGCCATCGGCCGAGCTACGCCGTTCATCGGCTATTGCTGTCATGAGAACATCCTGGTTACATTGTATATTTTCTGAATTCCCCGTGGTGCATTGCACGCTCTGCGCGGTGGAAAAATTTGCGGAAAATGCTAGAATAAGGTACTTCATTCGGAGGGAGGAGCGGTGATTTCGACGAGCGACTTCAGAAAGGGTCTCAAAGTTGAGTACAAAGGAGAGCCATGTGAAATCGTGGATTTCCAGCACGTCAAGATGGGGAGGGGAGGCGCGATCGTCAGGACGAAACTGAAAAGTTTGAAGACGGGCGCGATCCTCGAAGAGACCTTTCGTTCGGGCGAAAAGCTTGAAAAACCCGGCCTCGAGGAAAAGAGCATGCAGTACCTTTACAGTCAAGACGATCTTTACTTCTTCATGGATATGGAGACCTTCGAGCAGATCCCGCTCACCTCGGTGCAACTCGGCGATTCGAAGAACTTTCTCAAGGAGAACATGACCGTGAAGGTCTTGTACCACAGAGAAGCTCCCATCAGCGTCGATATTCCGACCTTCGTCGAACTCGTCGTGGTCAAGACGGATCCTGCCGGATTCAGGGGGGATACCGCCTCAGGAGGAGGAAAGCCGGCCATCTTGGAGACAGGCGCTGTCGTCAAAGTCCCCTTCCACATTAATGAGGGAGACATGATCAAAGTCGACACGAGGACATCGGAGTACATCGAAAGGGTGAAATAATGGAACACGAGGATTTGAAGGAACTTATCGAACTGCTGAAGGACACCGACATCACCGAGCTCCAGATCGAGAAGAACGGAACGAAGGTGAAGATTCGCAGAGAAAAAATCCTCTCTCCGCTCGACCTTCCGATCCAAAAGTCCCCCGTGCTGCAGGAAAAAATCTCTGCGCCGCCGGGCGACGAGACCCAGAGACTGGTGACGATCACCTCGCCGATCGTGGGGACGTTCTACCGTGCAGCCTTGCCCGACGCGAATCCCTTCGTCGAGGTCGGTTCACGGGTTAAAAAGAATCAGGTGCTTTGTATTGTGGAAGCGATGAAGCTCATGAACGAAATCGAGAGCGAGGTCGACGGGATCGTCGTGAAAATCCTCGTCGAAAATGGCCAGCCCGTCGAATACGGCGAACCGCTCTTCCTGATCGAGCCCGTGTAGGTAGCACGTTCCCGGAATGAAAGTCTTCAAGAAAATCCTCATCGCCAACCGCGGGGAGATCGCGGTCAGAATCATACGCGCGTGCAGGGAGCTAGGGATAAAAACGGTTGCGGTGTACTCGGAGGCGGACAGGGGGTCCCTCCACGTGAAACTCGCGGATGAATCGGTCTGTATCGGCCCTGCGAACTTAGCCCAGAGTTACCTCAACATTCCCGCTATCCTGAGTGCCGCCGAAATTACCGACTCCGACGCGATTCACCCGGGGTACGGCTTCCTCTCGGAAAACCATCACTTTGCGGAAGCCTGCACCACGTCCGGCATCACGTTCATCGGCCCGACCGCCGAGAACATCAGGCTCGGAGGCGACAAGGCGAAAGCGCGGCAGATCATGAAGAGGAGGGGCGTACCGGTCGTCTCGGGTAGTGACGGTCCAGTCCCGAATGAAGAGAGCGCGATGAAGATCGCGAAGAAGATCGGGTTCCCGATCGTCCTGAAGGCATCTGCCGGCGGCGGCGGACACGGCATGAAGATCGTGAAAGAGGAAAAAGACCTCGAACAATCCTTCTATTTGGCGCAGCGCGAGGCGTTGACCGCCTTCGGAAACAGCGAGTTGTACATCGAGGAGTACATCCCCGAGCTGAGGCACGTGGAAGTCCAGATCCTCGCGGACAACAAAGGGAATACCGTCTATCTCGGGGAGAGGGACTGCACGATACAGCGGCGGCACCAAAAACTCATCGAGGAAACCCCATCCCCCATCGCGACCACGGAAAAATTCAAGAGACGGATCGGGGAACTCGGCGTAAAGGCAGCGCGCGCGCTCAAATACCGGAATGCCGGCACCGTGGAGTTCATCGTCGATCCGAAAGGGAACATCTATTTCATCGAGATCAACACCCGGATACAGGTGGAACATCCCGTGACGGAGGCGGTGACCGGTATCGACATTGTCAAGGAGCAGATTAAAATAGCCGCGGGGCTGCCGCTCGAGTACCGGCAGAACCAGATCCGTCCGTCGGGACACGCGATAGAGTGCCGGATCAATGCGGAGGACCCTGACCGTTTCATCCCTTCGCCCGGCACGATAACCTTCCTCTCCTTCCCCGGTGGCCCCGGCGTGAGGGTCGACACGGCGATCTACCAGGGATACACGATCCCCCCGCACTACGATTCCCTCATTGCGAAACTGATCGTCCACGGCAGAAACCGTTCGGATGCGATCATGAAAATGAGAAGCGCCCTCCACGAGTTCATCATCGAAGGGATAAACACGACCATCCCCTTTCACAAAAAAGTCCTCGCGAATGCGGACTTCGTGAGCGGTAACTTCTATACGAATTTTATAGAGAAGTTGAACAGTCGTCGGGAAGATGGATAGCCGCAGTGTATCTCGGAGGTCTCTGCTTTATCACCGATAAACGCTTCGGTGGGTGGTCCTACGGAGAGATGGTTCGCCTCGCTCTCGAAGCGGGCGTGAGATGGATCCAGTACCGGGACAAAGAAGGAAGCGGTCGCGATAAATACAGAACCGCTCTCGAGATCAGACGACTGACACTCGATTATGGCGCCGTCTTCATTGTGAATGACCACACCGACATTGCGCTGGCGGTGGACGCCGATGGCGTGCATCTCGGCCAGGACGATCTGCCTGCTGAACAAGCGCGCCGGTTGCTCGGTGGGGAGAAGCTGATCGGCCTTTCCACTCATACGGTCGAACAGGCCGTCAACGGTGAAGCATGCGGTGTCGATTACATCGGTTTCGGCCCTATTTTCACCACGCAAACAAAGGATGCCGGTCGCCCCCACGGCGCCGAGATACTCCACCACCTGCGGAGGCAGGTCAGGATCCCGATCGTTGCGATAGGCGGAATAACGACCGGCAATCTCGCCCCCGTTCTGGAGTCCGGCGTCGATGCCGTCGCGGCCGCGTCAGGGATCCTCAGCGGGGATATTGGGCAGAACGTACGCGCGTTCCTGGAAATAATCGGGCGGCATGCGACCGCTCGGGGATGACGCCGCCCGGACACGGATTGTTACGCGAAGCAGTTTTGCCGCTCGGGAAAAGGCAAAAAACGACAGGAAACCATGACTGAACCGTTATCTTTCTCTTCATCGGGAGGTTTGTGATGAAAAAAACGTTATTGCTCTTCTGTATGGCAGTGCTGCTGTCCTGCGCTTGCCAGAAGCGAGAGGATGTCGTGAAGATCGGTATGGCCGGCCCCATGACCGGCGACCAGGCAAAAATGGGAATGGATTTCAAGAACGGGGTGCTTCTCGCCGTGGACGAATGGAACAGCAGAGGGGGGGTTCTCGGGAAGAAAATCCTTCTCATCGTGAGCGACGATCAGCGCGATCCGAAGCAGGCGGTCGCCGTCGCGAACAAGATGGTGAACGAAGGCGTGGTCGGGGTCATCGGTCACTTCAACTCGAGCTGTTCCATACCCGCCTCGGACGTTTACCACAGAGCGGGCATACCGATGATCACGCCCGGCTCGACGAATCCCCAACTGACGGAGAAAGGGTACCGCAACGTCTTCAGGGTATGCGGCAGGGATGACCAACAGGGGAAGGTGGGCGCTGAATACGTCACGAAGATCCTCAAAGCGAAGCGCGTGGCCGTCCTCCATGACAAAACGACCTACGGGCAGGGTCTTGCCGATGAGTTCAAGAAATTCCTGGGCTCCGGCGTCGACGTCGTCTACTACGGAGGCATCGCGCAGGGCGACAAAGACTTCAAGATGGTTCTCACGACGGTGAAAACGAAAAATCCCGAGATCGTCTTTTTCGGTGGCATTTACCCAGAAGCCGGCCTTCTCGTGAAACAGGCGAGAGAACTCAGCTTGAATGCACCCTTCATGAGCGGTGACGGGACGATAGACACAAAATTCATCGAAATCGCGGGCGCACAGGCAGCGGAGGGAACGTATCTTACCTTCAGCTCCGATCCCAACAACATTCCGACGGCGAAGGGGTTCATCGAGCGCTACCGGGCGAAATTCGGAGAAATCGGCCCATACTCCATCTACGCGTACGACGCGACGAATATCCTTCTGACGGCAATTCGCGAAGCGCGGAGTACCGACGGGAAACTGATCAGCGACACGCTTCACGCGCTCGAGTTCGACGGCGCCCTCGGAAAAATGAAGTTCGACGAAAAAGGAGACGTCACGGAATCCCCCTATGTGGTATGGGTAACCCGCGACGGGAAATTCATCGAACATTGGAAACCATAAGTGAAAAAAGACTTCCATTGTCATTGGTTACTGACTGTCGATACAAGAGGAGGTAGCACATCATGGATATCATGAAAGCGGTCAAAGAGAGGCGAAGTATACGGGATTTCCAGAAGAAACCGATTCCCGACGACCTCGCGAAGAAGTTAATGGAAGCCCTGATATGGGCACCGAGCGCCGGCAATCTTCAATCGCGGAAGTTCTATTTCGTTCTGAACGACTCCGTCAAAAGAATGCTCGCGCGCGCGGCTTTGAATCAGAATTTCATCGCCGAGGCACCGCTCGTGATCGTCGGTTGCGCCGACAGGAGAATATCCTCCAAATACGGCGACCGCGGCGTGGACCTGTACATGATCCAAGACGTTGCCGTCAGCATCATGGGCATGATGCTCGTCGCGCACGAGAACGGTCTCGGTTCCACCTGGGTCGGTGCCTTCCACGAGAAGGACGTCGCCAAGATCTTGCAGCTGCCGGCGCATCTGCGGCCCGTCGCCATCGTTCCCGTGGGATATCCATCGAAGATACCCTCCCCTCCTCCGAGGGTGTCACTACGAGAAGCAGTGGAGGTCATAGAATGAAGATTGCGGTCAATACGGGCGGTGGCGATGCCCCGGGGCTGAATGCCGTCATTCGGAGCGTCGTCCTCGCCGCCAACCGAAAAGGCTGGGAGGTGTACGGGATTAAATACGGGTACCGGGGCCTTCTCGACACGAAACAGATAGTGAGGCTCACGCCCGAATACGTCTGGGACATCACAAATATCGGCGGCACGATCCTCGGTACGGCAATCAAAGGGGACCCGTTCAATTTCCCCATGGCAACGATTGATGGGACGTACGTCGAGACGGATATTTCGGATACCATCATTTCCAACTTCAAGGCGCTCGGCTTCGATGCGCTCATCGCGATCGGCGGAGACGGGAGTCTTCGCATTGCCAGCAAATTTTTGAAGAAAGGGTTGCCGATCATCGGGGTCCCGAAGACCATCGATAACGACATCAGTTCGACCGACTTCACCTTTGGCTTCGACACCGCCGTCAATACCGCCACCGAAGCGATCGACAAACTGCATACGACCGCAAAATCACACGACCGGGTCATGGTCGTCGAGGTGATGGGAAGATACGTGGGCTGGATTGCCTTGCACTCCGGCATTTCCGGATCCGCGGACGTCATCCTCATTCCCGAGATACCCTTCGACATCGAGAAAGTCTGCAACAAGGTCAGGCAGCGCGCGCTTATCGGCCAGGACTATTCGATCGTCGTCGTCGCGGAGGGCGCAAAACCGGTCGGAGGGGACGTCACCGTCCTCGAGCAGGCACCAGTCGGCGGAGAGGTCAGGCTCGGGGGGATAGGCCGAAAAGTTGCCGACGCAATCGGGAGGATGACGGGGAAGGAAACGAGGCACATCGTCCTCGGACATCTCCAGAGGGGAGGCGCTCCGACGACATTCGATCGGCTCCTCGCCCTGAGGTTCGGCGTCGCAGCGGTCAATCTCGCGGAAGCCGGAAAGTTTGGCTACATGGCAGCTCTCCGTTCAACGGAAATCGTCTGCGTGCCCATAGAGGAAGCGATCGGTCAGATGAAGTCCGTTTCGCCGGACTCGGATATCGTTCAGACGGCGCGCTCGCTCGGCATCAGCTTCGGGGACTGACGATCCGAAGTTCCTCTATTGTGCACGACATGTCCTCGGGCGGTGGGCTTGAAAATTCCATGTACTGACCCGTGACCGGATGGACGAACCCCAGCAGCGCTGCATGGAGCATCTGACGGGGAACGTGGAGCAGTCCCTTCCCCCTGATGGCGAGCGATACCTTTCTCCCGTATGTCCTGTCGCCGACGACCGGATGGCCGATTGCGGCGAAGTGGACTCTGATTTGATGCGTCCTTCCGGTTCCGAGCGTGACCCCGATCAGTGTCGCGGCACCGAATCGCTTGAGCACCTTCCACGAGGTCCACGCCTCTTTCCCCCTCTTCGTCCTCGTCGACATCTTTTTCCTGTCGGTTAGTGAGCGGCCGATTTCGAGGTCGATGGTGCCTTCGTCCCCTCTCAAGTCGCCAAAGACGAGCGCCCGGTAGCTTCTCCGAATGCTCCGCCTTTGAAACTGCCCGACGAGGCTATAGTAGGCATAGTCATCCAGGGCAACGACCATAACGCCCGACGTATCCTTGTCGAGCCTGTGAACCACGCCCGGTCTGAGAGGCGCTCCCACGGACGCGAAGTGGTCGCAGACCGACGCGAGCGCGTTCATCAACGTCCCGCGTGCGTGCCCCGCCGCCGGGTAGACAACCATGCCAGGGGGCTTGTTTACAACGATTAACTGATCGTCTCGATAGAGGATATCGAGGGGTATAGGCTCCGGGACGAGGACCCCGGCCGTCTTTTCGCCGAACTCGATGACGACGACGTCATTTCCTCTCACCCTGTAGCTGGCCGCGACCTCTGTGCCGTTGACGAGTACGTCACGGTTCCCGATCATTTTTTGGATCTGCGAGCGGCTGACTTTCGTCTTCCGGGCGAGGAAGAGATCGATCCGCTCGCCTGCTTCCGCAGGATGAATAACGATCTGTTCTCGCCGCATGAACGATCAACCCCCGCAAATGCACGAGAAGAGTGCGGCTTTTCTAAGAACAATTATGTTTCGATACGGATAATCTCTCGCCGTCATCGAATGAAAGAACGTTTCGTCTGACAGGGCGGATTTGCCGAGCGAAAGCTCTGTCTGTACTTTCCCGTGGCATCTCATCACCCTCGCGACCCGTTCATCTACCGCTCACCGCCTGTGACGTTCGGTCGAGTATCGCGCCGGCTCCCGATGTCAGCGGCATATCTTCCGTTCCACCTGCGCGCAGATGCCGTAGAGCATGTTCATCTCCCACTCGGTCAGTCCGGCCCTTGCGATGAGGCGCGCGAGGTTCTTCATGATCTTCGCTTCGAGGTCCGTGTTTCCGCGAGGAATGTATTCGAGCAGCTTGAGCGTCGACTCGACCCTCCCGTAGAAATGCTGAAGTTTCTCCTGCGTTACCAGCTTCGGCAGTGACGCGCCCCACACGCCTTGGGTCAATTCATACGCGACGAGCATGACGCTCTGCGCGAGATTGAGAGATGGCGCCGCCGCATCGGACGGTATGGTGACGAGCAGACCGCACCTGTTCACTTCACTGTTGGTGAGTCCGTTTCGCTCCCTTCCGAACACGATCGCAACCTTGTTCTTCGCCGCTACCGAAACGATCCTTTCGACGCCGTCTCTGAGAGGAAGGATCAATCCCCTTCGCCTTCCGAGCCTCCGCGTCGTCCCGACAATCAGGTGTTTGTCGCGGATCGCGCCATCGAAGGTTGCGTGCACCCTCGCCTGTTTGAGAATCTCATAGCCCTGACACGCCATCCACCGCGCCTCCCTTGTCCGAAACCGGACAGGGTTCACCAACTCGAGATTCCTGAACCCCATATTGAGCAGGGCTCTCCCGGCAGCCCCGACATTTCCGGGTTCCCGGGGTTCGACAAGGATGAAGGAGACGTTCTCTTTCCATGACGGATTCATGCCGATAGCCATTATACCAGAAGGCACGTTCTCGTCACAGATCGTTCGTTGATTGCGAAGACGGGCTTGCAGTATACTGATGCATCGACCGTTTCACGCGCTAACACTTTTCATTCATAAATTTCGGGCGATGGTGAGAGGACGTAGTGTTCGAGCGGGTTTATTGTGCCGGTGTTCAAATACTGTGCATTCGATACTAACGGGGCACAATCGCCTCGCAGGCCCTCCGATCTCCATCGGGGGGCCGAGAACGGGCGAGAATACCCCGTCCCGTCTCGTGAAGGTATGGATAATCTGGGCCAAGGGGAATTGGCACATGTCCGGGTCCGTCGACAACGTCGAGCATTGCTGATGCCGATGTATCGTCCTGAGCCTGCCGAAGGACCCGCCAAGGGCCTGCAGGCATATCCATCGCACGTTGTCGCCAAATGCGGGTCGTAGACGACATGAGCCGCCATCCCCGACCCGATTTGGGAACCTGGTTTTCACTATTGTCCGATTTGTCCGGGCGATGACAAACGTCCACACGACCGAAACACGTGTACCCGAAAGGAGCGCATATGGAAAAGTTCTTTCTCGAAAGGAATTCCGCCGCCCTCGTCATCATCGACATCCAGGAGCGTCTCGCAGCCGTCATGAAGATGAAAGACGCGGTCGTCAACAACTGTCTTCACCTCATCGAGCTTGCGAAAATGTACTCGATCCCGATCATTCTCACCGAACAGTACCCGAAAGGTTTGGGACCGACCGTGGAACCATTACGCGCCGCTCTGCCCGACGTGCAGCCGATCGAGAAACTGGCCTTCAGTTGCTGTGACGAACCCTCGTTCCTCGACGCGATCAGAGGCATCGGGAGGACGTCTCTTATCGTCACGGGGATGGAAACCCATATCTGCGTCCTCCAGACGAGCATCGGCCTTCTCAGGGAAGGTTACAGTGTCCATCTCGTGAAGGACGCCGTGTGCTCGAGGACGAAGGAGAATTGGAAGGTTGCCTGCGAATTCATCCGAGATGCGGGAGGGGTTATCACCTGCACGGAAACGGTCCTTTTCCAGCTCCTCAAGGTTGCGGGCACAGAAGAATTTAAAGCCATTTCGAAGAGAATTAAATGACTCCCATGGGCGGTGAATGGGTCGAGGTCTCTATTACATACGACCCCCTCGAGGCGGAGATGATCAGAGACGTCCTCGAGAGCGGGGGTATCCCTGTCGTTCTCCGCTCGTCGAAAGTAACCCCGTACCCGGTGAATATCGGAAAAATGGGCGAGATAAGAATCCTGGTGCGGAAGGAAGACCGGGAAGCGGCCGAAGAAGCGCTACAGGCGGAGACGGAAAAGACTACCGAAGATACCTGACCTTCATTTCGAAAGGCTGTTTTTGAGGCCCCGCGACCGGCCGTTCTGGATACCCGACAGCGACCACCGCCATGAATTCTCCCCTCGGTTCACCCAGGAAGTGGAGTACTTCATCCTTGAGGAGGAATAAAATCCCCAGCCACACCGTTCCAATGCCCAGAGAAGTCGCTGCGAGGAGCATATTTTCCACCGCAGCCGCGGAACTCTGGATCTCCATGGTGCGGAAAAAATCCCGCGCCATGCCTTTTTCGATTTCGAAGAGCTCTGTCCCGCGCTCGACGAGGTCGCCCGTATTCGCCACGGCGATGACGACGGGCGCACTCAGGATGCTCCGTGCCGCCATACGGAGCAAGGCAGACGCGGGTTTCGGAAATTCAGCCGACTTCGCCGTCACGAGCTGCGCCAGTTCCTGCTTCTTCGAACCGCGAATGACGATGAATTTCCACGGCTGCTGGTTGTGGGCAGATGGCGCTTCGTTCGCGGCACGAAGGAGAAGGGTGACAATCTCATCGGGCACATCCCGTTCAGAAAATCTCCGTACGCTCCGCCGCTTGCGGATCGCGTCTAACGTCTCATTGTGAGGGTACCCGGGCAAAGAAGGGGCGTCTCTTAGAAGCCTTTGACCGCCATCCTCGCAAACTCAACAAGGGCTGTCGGGAATACGCCGATGATGAGGACTGCAGCGGTCGTAACCGCGAGGGCGACTCCGCTCGAGAAAGACGTGGAGAGACTGACCGTTACCTTCGGATCTCTCATGTACATGTACATGACAATCCTGAGGTAAAAGTATGCCGATATCGCGCTGAAGATCACCGCAACGACGACAAGCCACGTATACCCCGCGTTGACCGCCGCCATGAAGATATACAGTTTGCCGATAAAGCCGGCAGTCGGAGGGATTCCGGTGAGAGAGAACATAAAAATGAGCATGAGCGCCGCAGCCATTGGGTGGGTCTTTGAAAGTCCCTCATAGTCGTAGATACTGTCACCTTTGAACCCTTCGCTCCTCAGCATGATGATGACCGCAAACGCGCCGATGTTCATGAACGCGTAAATCATGAGGTAGTTCATCATGCTCGCGAGCCCTTCGTTGTTCGCGACGATGACGCCGAGCAGTGCGTACCCGGCATGCGCGATCGACGAATACGCGAGCATCCTCTTTATGTTCGTCTGCGCGAGCGCGATGATGTTCCCGACCGCCATCGTGAGGATGGCCAGGGGAATCAGAATGGTCACCCAGTCCACGCGTGCCGCCGCGAAGGCAACGAGGAAAACTCGCCCGATGACAGCGAAACCGGCCGCTTTGGGCCCGACCGACATGAACGCGGTAATCGAGGTGGGTGCTCCTTCGTACACGTCGGGTGCCCACATATGGAACGGGGCAGCGGCAATTTTGAATCCGAATGCGACCATCAGGAACAAGATCGAGAGCAGAAGAGAAACGTTGTCGTAGAGCCCGCGCTCGACGATAAAGGCTGCAATCCCCTTGAGGTCCGTCGTTCCGGTCAAACCGTAGACAATCGAGATACCGTAGAGAAGAAATCCTGATGAAAACGCGCCGAGCAGGAAATACTTCAACGCTGCTTCGTTGGACTTGATATCGTGCCTGATGAAACCGGCGAGGATATAAGTGCTGAGCGCCATGAGTTCGAGCCCGAGGTAGAGGACGATCAGGTCTCCCGCAGACGCCATAATCATCATGCCGATCGTCGAGAAGAGGATGAGGCTGTAATACTCCCCATAATTCACCCTCTCGATGGCAATGTACTTGATGGATATGAGGATGGAGAGGATGACATTGACGAAGAAGATGATCTTGAAAAACGTGCTGTACCCGTCGGAGATAAACATCGTCCCGAACGTCTCACCGCGCGGACCGAGCAGCGTGAGCGCCACGAGAGCGACGCCCGCCATGCTGATGACCGCAACCGCCTCCTTCTTTTTGACCACGAGGTCGATCAGCATTACGAAGAGCGCAAGCGCCGTCATGAGGAGTTCCGGTACTATCGGCGTCAGATCGGGAAGCTGAAAATTCATCTGATTACCTCCAGCACAGCTTTAGCCGCTACCGCCTCCTGCATCCCAGCGGAGGAAACCCTCTCGAGGAGGTGCGCAACAGAGGGGTGCATAAAACTGAGGAACGTATTCGGATACACTCCTATCCAGAGTACGAGAATGATGAGGGGAATCAAGGTAATCGTCTCCCGAACGTTCATGTCGGGGAGACCATAGACTTTCGGATTGACCTCCATGAAGAATATGCGCTGATAGAGCCAGAGCATGTATCCCGCACCGATGATAATGCCTGTGCACGCGAGCACACCCACGAGCTTGCTCTTCATAAAGCCGCCGAGCAGGATGAGGAATTCCCCGATGAACCCGTTCGTCGCCGGCAGTCCAATCGACGCCAGGGTGAAGACCATGAAGAACGACGCGTAAATGGGCATGACGGTCGCGAGACCGCCGTAATCGACGATGAGCCTCGAATGGGTTCTGTCGTACACGATCCCCACGGACAAGAAGAGCGCGCCGGTCACGATACCGTGATTGATCATCTGGAGGATGCCTCCTTCAATCCCCTGCGTGTTCAGGGCAAAAATGCCGAGCGTGACGAAGCCCATGTGGCTGACAGAACTGTAGGCGATGAGCCGCTTCAAATCGGTCTGCGCGAGGCAGATGACGGCGCCGTAAATGATCGCGATGACCGACAGCGTGAGCATGACCGGTGTCATCGCTTTCGCCGCCTCCGGGAAAAGCGGCAGCGAGAACCTCAGGAACCCGTACGCGCCCATCTTGATGAGGATGGCCGCGAGGATGACGCTGCCCGCCGTCGGCGCCTCCGTGTGCGCATCCGGAAGCCAGGTGTGGACCGGCCACATCGGAACCTTCACCGCGAACGCCGCGAAGAAAGCCCAGAAGAGCCACAATTGCATCGTATAAGGATACGTCCTCGTCATGAGGTCGAGAATGTTGAACGTCTTGCCTCCATAGAGGTAGAGCACGATAATGCCGACGAGCATGAGGACGCTCCCGACGAGCGTATAGAGGAAGAACTTGATCGCCGCGTAGACCCTGTTGGGGCCACCCCAAACGCCGATGATGAGGAACATCGGGATGAGCATGGCTTCCCAGAAAAGGTAGAAGAGGAAGAAGTCGAGCGAGCAGAAGACGCCGATCATGAACGACGTCGTGAGGAGAATCGAGATGTAAAACTCTTTCACCTTCTTCGTGATCGACTCCCACGAGATGAGGACGCACAGGATGGCAGTGAGCGTCGAGAGGAGAACGAGGAGAATGCTTATCCCGTCAACGCCGAGGAAGTAATGGATATTCCAGTTCGGAATCCAGCTGTGACGCTCGACGAACTGCATCTTGTGTGTCGTCTTATCGAACTCCGTGAAGAGTGGCAAGGAGAGGAGGAACGTTGCAATGCTCGTGACGAGTGCGATGAACTTCGTGAGGAGCTCCCATGATCGCCTCATGATTAAAATGAGGAGAGATCCCAGAATCGGCAAGAAGATGAGCAGACTAAGAATCGGGTAGCTCAAGTGATTCATGATTACCTGTTGTTCCATATCGTCTTATCTCATAAAATAGAGGAGCGCTAGGATGAAGACCGCCCCCGCTGCCATGAAGATGCCGTAGTGTTCCACGATGCCCGTCTGGATCTTCCGGAGGCTCTGACTGAACCGTCCGATCGCACCCGGCACGCCATTGACGATGCCCTCGATAATCTTTGCATCCGTTATCGCAACGAGCACGCTGTTCGCGATCCAGAGTGTCGGCTTCACGATCGTATAGTGGTAAAGCTCATCGACGTAGTACTTGCGGAAAGAGATTCTGTAGAGCATCGAGAATTGCTCCGCGAGTTTTTTCGGCAGATCCGTCTTCCTCAGGTAGAAGAAAGCCGCGAGTCCTATGCCGAGCAGAGCGATCGTCGTCGACAGCCCCATGACCGCCCATTCTTCGGCGTGCGTGCCATGGAATTCCGGATGTCCGAGAACCGGCTCGAGAAAATGCGCGAAATGCGCGCCGCCGCCAAGGATCGGCGGGATCCCTACCCATCCGGCCGCTACCGCTCCGACGGCAAGGAACATAAGCGGGACCGTCATGATCTTTGGCGATTCGTGGATATGGTGCTCGCCGTGATGAGATCCTTGAGCGCCGTGACCCGCTGCGTGGGTGTTATGCCCCGAACCGTGCGTATCGTGTCCGGGGTCGTGGGAGCCATGTCCCGCATCGTGGGCACCGTGCCCTGAAGTGTGCGGAGCGGGATGCGCGTGAGCGCTGTGGGTCACCGCGTGCCCGTGCGCCTCCGCGTGGTGTCCGCCGCGGTACGTTCCGTGGAACGTCAGGAAGATCAGCCTGAACGTGTAGAGAGGCGTGAAAAATGCGACCGCCGTGCCCATGAGCCAGACGAGTTTCCCGACGCTCGAATGGGAAGCGTAGGCTGACCAGATAATTTCGTCCTTGCTGAAGAATCCGGAAAATCCCGGTACTCCCGCCGCACTGAGCGCCGCGATGATGAAGACCGCGTAAGTAATCGGCATGTACTTTTTCAAGCCACCCATTTCCTGAATATCGTTCGTATGGACGGCGTGAATCACGCTCCCCGCGGCGAGGAAAAGGAGTGCCTTGAAAAACGCATGGGTGTACAGGTGGAAAATACCCGCAGCATACGCCCCGACGCCGCACGCGAGGAACATGAGGCCCAGGTGACTGCACGTCGAGTATGCGATGATTCTCTTGATGTCGTTCTGAGTAATCGCAATGGTCGCCGCGAACAGAGATGTCGCAGCCCCGATGATCGCCACCGTGTCCATTGCAAACGGCGAAAGATTGAAGATCGGATTGCACCTCGCGACCATGAAAACCCCCGCGGTCACCATGGTCGCCGCATGGATGAGGGCGCTCACAGGAGTCGGGCCCTCCATGGCGTCCGGCAACCAGACGTGGAGAGGTATCTGGGCCGATTTCCCCACCGCTCCGCAGAAGAGGAGGAGCGCTATGAGCGTGGGCAGGTCGACAGTGAATCCGAGGAAATCGACGCGCTGCCCAGCGATAGAGGAAACGTTCCCGAACACGTCGGCATAGTGAAGCGTCCCGAACGCGATAAAGACCATGAAAACGCCGATGCCGAAACCGAAATCGCCGAACCTGTTGACGATAAACGCCTTCTTCCCGGCATCCGCAGCGGATTTTTTGTTGAAGTAATAGCCGATGAGGAAGTAGGAGCAGAGGCCGACGCCTTCCCAGCCGAAGTAGAGGAGCAGGAAATTATTCCCCATGACGAGCATGAGCATGCAGAAGGTGAACAGGTTCAGGTACGCGAAAAACCGGTAGTACCCCGTATCGCCGTGCATGTATCCGATCGAGTAGATGTGGATGAGGGTCGCGCACGTCGTGACGACGATGAGCATCACCGCCGTCAGCGGATCGATGAGAAAACCGACGGAGACCTTGAACGTCCCCGAAACGATCCACGAATAGAGGTCTGCATCGATCGTATGGCCCGCGAGGACGTCACGCAACGTGAACAGAGAGCACACCCATGAGCCAGCGACGGTAAGGACCCCCGGCCAGTGCGCCCCGTATCTGGTCACTTCCTTGCCGATCAGGATATTGACGATGAACCCGACCAGCGGGAGGAAAGGTATCAACACATGGTAAAATTGCAGTTCCATGCTACCCCCGCAGCTCCTTCACATCATCCACATGAGCCGTGGCCTTGTTCCTGAAGAGCGCGATCACGATCGCAAGCCCGATCGCCGCTTCTGCAGCCGCGACCGCGATGACGAAGAACGCGAGAATCTGGCCTCTCAAATCTTGGAGGTAGTGGCTCAGCGCAATGAGGTTGATATTGACCCCATTCAGCATGAGTTCGATCGACATGAACATGAGGATGACGTTCCTCCGCGACAGGAATCCGAAAACGCCGATCGCAAAGACGATCACGCTGAGCACCATGTACCAGCTTAACGGTACCATCCTACCCTCTCAACCCCTTCTTGGCGAGAACGATCGCTCCGATGATGGCGACGAGCAGAATCAGGGACGTTATCTCGAAGGGGTACAGGAATTCCGTGTAGAGAACTTTCCCCAGAGCGATCGCATTCGTCTCCTGCTGTATATGCTCGATCGTGTACATCCCAGGTGGCGCTGCGATGAACGAGCGCAGTGCCATGAGCACGACCACGAGGAGGCCGACCGCAAAGGTAAACCCCGCCGCCCCGGCACCGATGAACCTGCTGATCCTCATCTCTTCCCGCACGTTCACGAGCAAAACGGCGAACAGGAATAGTACGAGGATACCGCCCGCATAGACGATGACCTGCACCGCTGCGAGAAACTCCGCATTCAGGAAGAGGTAGAGAGCCGCGATGTGAAAGAAGAGGAGCAGCATCCACGCGACGCTATGGATAGGGTTCTTCCTCGTGATCACGACGAGTGCGAGCACCGTGATCGCGAAAGCGAAGTACGCGAAGAACGCCTGCTGG
The DNA here is from genome assembly GCA_937138415.1 of uncultured Nitrospiraceae bacterium. GTDB lineage: Bacteria > Nitrospirota > Thermodesulfovibrionia > Thermodesulfovibrionales > SM23-35 > JALHSV01. The sequence continues at coordinate 55,243 of CAKZPA010000003.1, forward strand.
ATCATTGCTGTTTCCCTCTGAACGTTGCCTGGCCAGGCGGAGTACCGAAATCATCGGACATCGGTCGCCAGAACTTCTTAAAGTACTCCTCCCCCTTCGTGCCCGGCATGTATTTGTCCCAGCTCTCGAGGAGCCTCTCCCTCTTGAGGATCAGGTCCTCTTTCCGGTACGCGGAATACTCGTAATTTTCGGTAAGCGCGATCGCTCCGTACGGGCAGGCTTCCACACAGAAGCCACAGTAAATGCAGCGCAGGACCTCGATCTCGTACTTGGTCACTTTCCCCTTCGCGCGACCGATGCTGATGCACTGGGAGGGACAGATCGCCGCGCAGAGTCCGCAGCCGACGCACTTCGCCTCCCCCTGTCTCTTCGCCAGGGCGTGCTGCCCCCTGAATCCCGGCGCGATCGGTCTTCTCTCCTTCGGGTACTGGATCGTCACCGCGTGGGAAAACATTCTCCGCAGCGTGAGCGCCATCCCCTTCAGGATCTCGATGAAGGTGAACCGTTTGACGATAGCCTTTGCGATCGCGTTCCAGTCTCTCATCGCTATAAGATAAGTTTCACGAATCCCGTGACGACGATGTTCGCCAGCGCGATCGGGATGAGGATCTTCCATCCGATCTTCATGAGCTGGTCATACCGGTAGCGTGGCACGGTCGCACGGATCCAGTAATAGAAAAAGATGAATGCGTACACTTTTATGAGATACCAGACGATGCCCGGGACGTACTCGAGGAACGGGAGGATTTTCAAAACGTACCAGGGAAGCGTCCATCCGCCGAGGAAGCAGACCGCGGAAATCGAGGCTATGATGAACATCGCGATATACTCGCCCAGGAAAAAGAGGGCGAACCTGAACCCGCTGTACTCGGTGAAATACCCGGCGACCAGTTCGCTCTCCGCCTCCGGGAGGTCGAACGGCGTCCGGTTCGTCTCTGCGACCGCGGAGATCGTGAAGACGATAAAAGCGACGAACTGCGGGATGACGTACATGCCAAACACCGATTGCTGCTGGGCCCTCACAATGTCGGAGAGATTGAACGACCCCGCGAGGATCATAACGCCCACGAGACTGAGACCCATGGCGATTTCGTAGCTGAGCACCTGCGCCGAGGAGCGAAGCCCGCCGATGAACGCGTACTTCGAATTGGAGGCCCAACCGGCGAGGAATATGCCGTACACGCCGATGCCGGCGATCGCGAAAATGAACAACAGCCCCACGTTGATATCCGCGATGACGAAATTCTCGGAGTACGGGATGACCGACAAATTCACCATGGCGGAGGCCATGAAGATGACGGGCGCGAGGTAGAACATCGCCTTGTCCGCCTGCGCAGGGATAATGTCCTCTTTAAAGAAGAGCTTGAGGCCGTCAGCGAATGGCTGAAGGAGACCGTGCGGCCCGACCCTCATGGGGCCGAGACGAACCTGCATGTGGCCGATGACTTTCCGTTCGAAGTACGTCGCGTACGCGACGTGGAGGAGGCCCACGGCGAGCACAACGGCAATCTTCACGATGATGATGAGCACATTGATGCCGAACGCCGCCAGTCCCTCGAGCGTCGCAGGATCTATGATGTTCGCCGCATTCATTGCTAACGGTCGCATTCTCCGAGCACGATGTCGATCGTCCCGATCGCCGCGATGACGTCGGCGACCAGATGACCCACGCAGAGCCTCGGCAGGCACCCCGCGTGGACGAACGACGGTGCCCTCACGCGCATTCGGTAAGGTTTCCCCGAGCCGTCGCTCACGAAATAGAACCCGAGTTCTCCTTTGGGGACCTCCGTCGCAACGTAAATTTCGCCTTCCGGCACCTTCGGTCCCTTCTTTATGAAATCGAACTGCCTCGTCAGATTCTGCTGCGCTTCCTTGATGTCATCCGGCAGTTTGTCGGGCGCAACCGCCAGCTCGGCGAGCTTCTCGTCGCTCAGCCCTTTCCCCCCCGGTACGACCGTCAGCGCTTTGAACTTGCAGGTGGTGAAACAGGTCGAACACTGGAGGCACTGCGATTGATCGATCTTGTGCGCCTTCTTCTTTTCTCCCGAGATCGCTTTCGCCGGGCACGCCCTCAAACACATACCGCAGCCCTTGCACGCCTTCTCGATGATGAAATACGCCATGTCCGTCGGCTGCGTGATCGGCAGCATTTTGTCTTTGGGGGGAAGGACGAACTTCGGATCGTCAGCCATGACAGGCCCCGGCGGCAATTTTTCGATACACTGCCGGATAATGCTGTTCGACTGCCGCATCTCGAGCATTCTGCAACGGTACCGATCGTACGTGTCACCCGCGGTTCCGATCGGGACGTCGAATTCCACCTGATCATAGGCGTCGTACGGCATATGCTTCCTCACGTCGTACGGCACGCCCGATCCCCTCAGCGTCGGACCCGTCATGCCCCAGTTGACCGCCTCTTCCGCGGAAATCACCCCGATGCCGACCGTTCTCTGCAGCCAGATCCGATTTTGGTCGATAAGGGTCTCGTATTCGAGGATCCTCGAGGGGAACTCCTCGGTAAACTTCCACAGGCTGTCGAGGAACGCCTGCGGCACGTCGTTCCGCACGCCTCCGACCCGCGGATACGTGACCGTGAGCCGCGCACCGCAAATCATTTCGAAGAGATCGAGAATCCATTCTCTTTCACGGAAACAGTAAAGGAAGACGGTCATCGCCCCGATATCGAGGGCGTGGGTCGCGAGCCAGAGCAAATGATTCGCGATCCTCGACATCTCCCCGACGATGGTTCTGATGAACTTTGCCCGCATCGGGGGGTCTATGCCGAAGAGCTTCTCGACCGCGACGCAGTAACCGATGTTATTCGACATCGCGGAGACGTAGTCCATTCGGTCCGTGAGCGGAAGGGCCTGGAAGTAACTCAGGTTCTCGCCGAGCTTCTCGATCCCGCGATGGAGGTAACCCACGTAGGGAGTCACCTTCACGATCGTTTCGCCGTCGATATCGAGGACGAGACGGAGAACGCCGTGTGTCGCGGGGTGTTGCGGACCCATGTTGACATTCAGTTCCCTCGTCTCGAAGATTCTCTCCGCTTCCTTCTGAATCATATCAACCTTCCCACTCGAACTCTCTCAGTTCCCGAGAACGTTTCACCATATCGGTAAATCCCGGCCAGTCATGCTCGAAGTCAGGGCCTTTCAACGGATAATCCTTTCTGAGCGGATACCCTTCCCAATCCTCCGGCATGAGAATCCGTCTCAGGTCCGGATGCCCGGTGAAAGTGATGCCGAACATATCGTAGCACTCCCGCTCGTGCCAGTTCGCACCGGCCCAGATGGGCACGACAGAGTCGATCTTCGGATCGTTCTCCGGCACCTGGGCGCGTATTCTGATTCTGTGCCGGTACTTGATGGAGTAAAGGCTGTACACCACTTCGAACCGAACGTCTTTCTTCTTCGCGTAGTCGACAGCCGTGAGGTCCTGGAGATGGTCAAAGCTGAGGAAGGGATCGTCATGGAGGTATCTCAGAATCGCGACGATCTGCCCCTTCTTGACGATGACGGAGACCTGGTCTCTGAATTCAACGACCTCGACAACCTGGTCGGGGAATGCCTCTCTTATTTTTTCAGCGATGGCGAGCGGCGCAAGGCCTGACGGGGCGAATGTCAGCCGTACCTGCGTTACCGCCATGGGCTCCACCTCGCGCGTTCTTTCCGCATCTTTTCCTGGAGCATCATCATGCCTTCAAGCAACGTCTCCGGGCGCGGCGGACAACCGGGCACGAACACGTCGACCGGCAAAAAGGTATCGCAGCCTTGAACCGTGCTGTACGTCTTGAAGACGCCGCCGGTGCACGCGCAGCTCCCCATCGCGACGACATAGCGCGGCTCCGGTATCTGGTCGTAGACCCGCCTCACCACCGGGGCCATCTTCTTCGTCACCGTGCCGGCGACGATAACGCAGTCAGACTGACGCGGCGACCCTCTGAAAATAATGCCGAATCGGTCGAAGTCGTAATGGGATGCACCGACCGCCATCATTTCGATGGCGCAGCACGCGAGTCCGAAGGTGGTTGGCCAGATGGATGACAGTCTCCCCCAGTTGATGATCTTGTCGAGCGATGTGACGATGACATTGGGCGGTAGGACCTTAACGCCTCGTTCCACCTCGACGAGACCGACTGTTGACGTATCGATCAGCATCTTTCCTCCCTGCTGTCAGATCAATCCCACTCGAACGCCTCTTTCCTCCAAGCATAGACGTAGCCGACGAGGAGGATCACGATGAAAAGCACCATCTCGATGAACGCATAGATACCGATTTTATCGAAGACGACGGCCCACGGGTAGATAAAGATCGCTTCCACATCGAACACCACGAAGAGCATTGCGATGATGTAGAAGCGGATGGAGAACCGGTAACGAGGCTCCCCTTTCGGGGTGATGCCGGATTCGTACGGCATCAGCTTCTCGAAATACGGTTTCCGGGGCCTGAAAATATAGCCGATGAGAAGCGCGCCGAGACCGAACGCGCCGGCGATAAGGATGAAGATGAGGACCGGCAGATATTCGGATGGCAAATAGGTTCCAGGCATAAGCGGTTATGTTATACTGAAAAGCGTTTACGCTTGTCAAGCAAAAAAATGTGTCGCCGCCATTAATTTTTATAGGGATTTTTATAAGGAGAAATGACGCCGAAAATCGTCTCGAACGGCGTCATCCGTGGGCATACCTGTATCGCGATTCATCTCCCGAATTCGTCTTCGGACGTTCACTCCCACGCAGTGTTCGCGTTCCGTGCCGGTCATCGATCGCTCCGGGCGAAACGACCGAACGCGATCAGCTTTCAAAGAAAGGATCTCCATGTACCGAATAGCGAGAAAGGACATCCTTTCCGAAGCGGTCGTCTCCTTCGAGATAGAGGCGCGCGAGATCGCGAACAAGGCGAGAGCGGGGCAATTCTTCGTGCTGAGAATAGATGAACGAGGGGAGCGTATTCCCCTTACGATCGCCGATTTTGACAGAGACCGTGGCACGATCACGACCGTTTTTCAGAAAGTGGGCAAGACGACTCACCATCTGGCCACGCTCGGCGAAGGCGACTCCATTTCTGATGTGGTGGGCCCTTTGGGAACGCCGACGCACATCGATCGCTTCGGGAACGTCATCTGCGTGGGCGGCGGTGTCGGTATCGCGCCTATCTTCCCGATAGCCCGCGCCCTGAAGCATGCCGGCAACACGGTCATTTCAATAATCGGCGCGCGGATGCGGGAACTGATTTTCTGGGAGGAAAAAATGCGGTCCGTCTCCGACAAGCTCATCGTCACGACGGACGACGGCTCCTATGGACGCAAAGCAGTCGTGACCGTGCCCCTCGATGAGCTGCTCACGAACAATGAAGATATCCAGAGGGTCTACGCGATCGGCCCCGCGATCATGATGAAATTCGTGTGCATCACCACGCAGAAGCACCGGGTGAAGACGATCGTCAGCCTGAACTCCATCATGGTCGATGCAACAGGGATGTGCGGTGCGTGCAGGGTGGAGGTCGGGGGAGAGACGAAATTTGCCTGCGTCGATGGTCCTGAATTCGACGGTCACGCAGTCGATTTCGACGTGCTCATGGCGCGCCAGCGGATGTACCTCAGCGAGGAAAAAGAAGCGCTCGAGCACTACCGGAAGAAAAAGGAGGTCTCGTAAATGGGAGAGCGGCAGGAAACCGAGAGACCGAAAAAGAGAATCCCCATGCGAGAGCAGCCTCCCGGCGAACGGGCGAGGAACTTCATGGAAGTCCCCTACGGGTATACAGCCGAAGAAGCAGTGGAAGAGGCGTCGAGATGTCTCCAGTGCCTGAAGCCGATGTGCCGTCTGGGGTGCCCCGTGTTGGTCGATATCCCCGCGTTCATCAAATTAATCCGGGAGGGGCGCTTCATCGAGGCAGCCTGGAAAATCAAGGAGGATAACGCGCTTCCCGCGGTCTGCGGGAGGGTGTGCCCGCAGGAGATACAGTGCGAATCGCTGTGCATCCTCGGGAAGAAAGGCGAACCGGTCGCGATCGGAAATCTTGAGCGTTTTGTCGCCGATTTCGAGCGCGACGCGGGAGAGATCAGAGTGCCGGAAAAACTCCCGACAACGGGGAGAAGGATCGCCGTGATCGGTTCGGGCCCGGCGGGTCTCGCCTGTGCGGCCGACCTCGCGAAGTTAGGCCACCACGTTACCATATTTGAAGCACTGCATAAGCCGGGAGGCGTCCTCATCTACGGCATACCGGAATTCAGGCTTCCGAAAATCATCGTCGAGAGAGAAGTCGACTACATCAAAAAGCTCGGCGTCGACGTCATGGTGAACACCGTAATCGGCAAGCTCTACACGATCGACGAACTCCTCACCGAGGGACGCTACGATGCCTGTTTCATCGCAACGGGCGCCGGGTTACCGCTCTTTCTGGGAATTCCCGGAGAAAATCTCAATGGCATCTATTCGGCGAATGAATTTTTAACTCGAGCGAATCTCATGAAATCGTACCTTTTCCCCGAGTACGATACCCCCGTAAAGAGAGGCCGGAGCGTCGCGGTCATCGGTGGCGGGAACGTCGCCATGGACGCGGCACGCGTCGCCCTTCGCCTCGGCGCGGAGAAGGTACACCTCATCTACAGGCGCTCCGAGGCGGAGATGCCTGCGCGACGTGCGGAAATCCACCACGCCCGCGAGGAAGGAGTGGAATTCAACACGCTGACGAATCCCGTGCGCTTCCTGGACGACGGGAAAGGAAACGTGAGCGGAGTTGAGTGTATCCGGATGGAACTCGGCGAACCGGACGAATCGGGCAGAAGAAAGCCGGTTCCCGTGAAAGGGAGCGAATTCACGATCCCGATCGACGTCGCGATCCCCGCGCTCGGAACACGTTCGAATCCCCTGCTCGTCTCCAATGTCCCCGGACTCGGACTGACGAAGAAGGGATACATCGTGGCGGATGAAGAGACAGGGATGACGACAAAAAAAGGAGTCTTCGCCGGCGGAGACATCGTCACGGGTTCGGCGACGGTCATCCTCGCACTCGGCGCCGGAAGGAAGTCAGCGCAGGCTATCGACGATTACCTGAAATGGAAATTCTGGGATACGAGAAAATTCGCGCCTTCCTGATCGATCGTCACTTCTTTTTCTTGCTCAGAATACCGAGGAAAACGAGCGCCGCCGCGCCGATACCGACCACCGTCCTCACAACCGCACCGGATACCTTCACGATCTTCTCTATCGCCTTCCGATTCATGGAGATGCGGTTTCTTTCCTCATCGTGGGATACCCACGGTTCCCGACGATCGCTCTCTCGAAAACGCCTCGAGACGGGACGAGATTCCCCCTATGTCATCGGTGCGCGGGAGGCGCGCTGTGATACGCCCTATGTAATCCCGCTCAAGCAGCATCTTGAACGAAGGACGGTAATTCAGATCGTATATCCAGGAGAGTTGCATCAACTTCAAATCATCGAGCGTCTTCACCAGAGACAATGGCACGATCTCGCCATTGATGATCGTATCGACGACCGGAGCTGAATAGCCGGGTAGATCGGGCAAGCCGAGACCGACCGCCGATGCCCGGCTCTCCTTCGGGCTTTCGTAATACTCGATAAACACCCTCCAGATGTCCAGCTTGTCAGCATCTCTGATGAGCTTGATAAAGAACAGCGTATCGGCGTCGCTCTTCTTCGGGAGTGAAAATGCGTTGTGGAATTTGACCGCCTCGGCCACGATGCGCCGCTCGTCCGCGTCGAGCCTCCCCAGCACATTCTGCTCCGCGAGAATTTCCGCGCCAAGGAGCCCGTGGTTGACCGAAAGGCTGTCCTGAAATGTTCTGAAACGCGCATATTGGGGGAACCGGCCGACGTCGTGGAAGAGCGCGATCGCCTCGGCGAGCAAACACTGCTCGGCGCCCTCCGACAGATCACGGGCGAGAGCGAGAATATTTTCGCAGACCCGAACTGTGTGTACTTCCTTTAAACGAATATTCATTTGGTCGCTCTCGTCCGGCATGGAGTAGGAAGCGCAAAAGTCCGCGAACCAGCATTTGAAAAACTGAAGATCCTCCGGCGTCATACGATAGTATAGCCTCTTTTTCGGATTGTCGAGCGCGGCGATCTTTCGATAGAATAGAGAGTGCGGTGGATGAGACGGATATTTTCTACATGCGCGCTGCGCTTTCAGAAGCGGAGGCAGCGTACGCGGAGGGCGAAGTGCCCGTGGGCGCGATCTTGGTCAGCGGCGGTCGCGTCATTGCGAGGGCCCACAACGTCAAGGAGGCATCGGGAGATCCGACTGGCCACGCGGAACTCCTCGCCCTGAGAGCCGGCGCACGAGAGATCGGCAACTGGAGACTCTCGGATGCGACATTGTACGCGACGAAGGAACCATGTATCATGTGTGCGGGAGCGATGGTGAATGCCCGGTTGGGGAAGCTCGTCTACGGCTGCAACGATGAAAAAGGAGGAGCCGTTGAGAGCCTCTACGCGTTGCTTTCGGATCGGAGGCTCAACCACCAAGTAGTGGTCGTATCTGGAATTCTCGAGGACGAATGCGCCGAGATACTGAAAAGATTTTTCCGCGAGAAAAGATAGAGACGTTTGTTTAGGACCGAGTTATTCGAATTGAGGATGTATCCGTGGAGAGGTGCCAGAGTGGTTGAATGGGACGGTCTCGCTCGCCCCGGCGAGTCCGCCCGAGGCGGAAAAATCGTTGTGGGGGCTAAAGAGGGAGACGCCGATAAAGGGTTCACGTACGTACTCTGTTGTCACGATCGGAAATGGTATATCGGTTCGACGAGAAATTTACAGAAGAGACTCGAAGCCCACAGAATGGGGCGCGTCAAAACGACGAAGCACCGCAGACCGGTTCGGTTGCTGTATAGCGAAGAACATGGGAGCTTCCATGAAGCTCGCCGACGGGAGCTCTTCCTCAAGAGTGGAACGGGAAGAGATTGGCTTAAACAAATAGTGGAGAGGTGCCAGAGTGGTTGAATGGGACGGTCTCGCTCGCCCCGGCGAGTCCGCCCGAGGCGGAAAAATCGTTGTGGGGGCTAAAGAGGGAGACGCCGATAAAGGGTTCACGTACGTACTCTGTTGTCACGATCGGAAATGGTATATCGGTTCGACGAGAAATTTACAGAAGAGACTCGAAGCCCACAGAATGGGGCGCGTCAAAACGACGAAGCACCGCAGACCGGTTCGGTTGCTGTATAGCGAAGAACATGGGAGCTTCCATGAAGCTCGCCGACGGGAGCTCTTCCTCAAGAGTGGAACGGGAAGAGATTGGCTTAAACAAATAGTGGAGAGGTGCCAGAGTGGTTGAATGGGACGGTCTCGAAAATCGTTGTGGGGGCAACTCCACCCAGGGTTCGAATCCCTGCCTCTCCGCCACCTACTCGTCAATAGCGTCTCATCTCGTGGGATGGTCTCGCTCGCCCCGGCGAGTCCGCCCGAGGCGGAAAAATCGTTGTGGGGGCAACTCCACCCAGGGTTCGAATCCCTGCCTCTCCGCCACCTAATGCAGAACCAGTCTTTTCAACCTGCCCGCTGCTTCGTTCGCGAGGAAATCATGCCGCCAGCGGGGAAGGAGACGATCCACATCCTGCTCATTCTGGATTGCCGTGAAGACTGCTGCCTCATGGAAGGAATGCTCCAGGATTCCGCGGGCATTCATTTCGAAATCGAGACAGTCCACTCCCTGACCGAAGGAACCGCCCGCCTCGCGGAGAAGGCCTTTCACGTCGTCATCCTCGATCTCGGCCTTCCCGAGAGCAGCGGCATAGAGTCTCTCAAAAAGATTCTCGGGCACACACTCGAAGTCCCGATCGTCGTCCTCACCGGGCACGATGACGATGAACTCGGCGTTGCGGCGATCAAAGAAGGCGCACAGGACTATCTCTCGAAGGCGCAGCTCGATCGGAACACGCTCCTGCGTTCCATACGTTATTCGATCGAACGTCATCGGCTGCTGGCGGAGCTGCATCGTCAGTCTCTCGAGGATTACCTGACCGGCCTCAATAACAGGCGGGGCTTCTTTCTCCTCGCGCAGCAGCACGCGAAACTCGCAAAGCGGATGAAGCGTGCGCTGTTGATCATGATCGCAGACCTCGACGGCATGAAGAAGATCAACGATACCTTCGGCCATGAAGCGGGCGACAGGGCGCTGGTCGAAATAGCGACCGTGCTGAAGAATACTTTTCGCGACGCGGATATCACCGCGAGAATCGGCGGCGATGAGTTCGCGGTGTGCATCATCGATGACGACACCTCCACGGCGGATGTCGTCATCGCCCGACTGAACGACAACATACGTTCGGCCAATACCCGCGCGAAGCTACCTTATCGACTCTCGCTCAGCGTGGGCGTGGCCCGATTCGGTCCGGACGCCGAGACCACGTTCGACGAGATGCTCGCGCAGGCGGACGCTCTCATGTACGAAGAGAAGCGAAGCAAACGGCACGCGTGACCGTGGGCACCATTCCGCCGCCCGAGAGCTCGCGTAAAAAATCCTTCCCGTAAGGGACAACCCCTTTCATCTCTAAAGTGTTCTGCTCTCTTCGGGTCAACGCATATCATCTCGGTACCCACACTTTCCCTTTGTCGATGATATGCTCGACCTGCCACCCCCGTTTCTGCAATTCCCGCGAAATCCACCTCCTGTGGCATTTCCACGGGAACCGCTCCGCACAGACAATAACGGAAAGTTTTTGACGGGCGATCGATTCGAGGAGCTCGATCCCCCGCATGAAATCATCGGTGACGAGGTAACTGACGTATCCTCCTTTTCTGAATCCGCCGAGTTCCCTGCCGAGGTAGTGGTATTCGATGCCCTCTCCTTCGAGGAGCTCGGCCAGATTCTCCCTCGTAAAAAAAGGAACCCTGCTCTTCGGGAAACTCCTCACGTCGACCACAGATCCAACAGAATACGCGTGCAGAATTTCGATGAAATCCTCCTCGCTTCTCCTGTCCGTTCCCAGGGTATAAATCCTCTGCATCAGGACAGATCTACCTCGAGCTGAATCGCGAGTTTGATCGCCTCGACCAAGCTCGAAGGGTCGGCTTTCCCCGTCCACGCAATATCGTACGCGGTCCCGTGGTCCGGCGACGTGCGCACGAACGGAAGGCCGACGGTCACGTTCACACCGGTCTCAAACGCGACCATCTTGAGCGGGATCAATCCCTGATCGTGGTACATGCATACGACGATGTCGAATTCGCTTCGATACGCTTTGTGGAAAAGGCTATCGGGTGGGTGCGGACCCGAAACAGGAATCCCTTCCTTGATCGCCCTCCGAACTGCCGGGCCGATGATCGTGCGTTCCTCCGTCCCGAACAGTCCTCCCTCGCCTGCGTGCGGATTCAACCCAGCCACGCCGATCTTCGGAGACGAAATCCCGAACATCGCGCACGCCTTGTGAGCGAGCCGGATCACCCGGAGAATCCTGCCCCTCGTGATAAGCGAGGGGACATCTTTCAGCGCTGCATGGGTCGTCGCGAGAACCACACGCAGGGGTCCGCCGACGAGCATCATCGCGAAATTCCGCGTGCCCGACAGTTCGGCCAACATCTCAGTGTGCCCGGGCCACGGAAACCCGGCCATGTGCAGTGCCTCTTTCGAGATGGGCGCGGTCACTAACGCTGCCGCGCGTCTCTCCATCATGAGCCCCACCGCCGTCATGATGTACCGCGCGGAGGCGGCGCCCCCTGCCGCATCCGGGCGTCCGCTCACAGGCGCAGCTGCCCTTTCGCAGGGTACGTGGATGACGTCGACCCAATTCGAACGGCGTACCGCTTCCTCTGGGGAGGAGATAACGCGGAGCTTCCAGGGGATGCCGACGAGCCGAAACGCGCGTTCCATGATGAGCGCATCTCCAATGACAATCGGGGCGCAGCATTTCCTCACCCGTGCCTCTCCAAGCGCCCGGGCAATGATCTCGGGGCCGACTCCCCCGGGGTCGCCCATGGTGATGAGAATCGTTTTCATGCGAGAATCCTCCCTCTCATCACCCTCCGAATGAAACGGCAACGTCCATAAACACGGGGGGTCGGACAACCCTCGCCATTCATTCGACCGCGTTGGGGTCCAGCTGAATGACCACGCAAGCACCGCCGCGAAGTTCGTCTAAATGGCGTCTGAGTCGTTTGTTCAATTCCTCCTCGACGAGCACCTTCTCGATATCGTCCCTCACTTCGTCGATATCCTTCCCCTGAAATTCGTGACGGTGCGCATCGTAAAACTGCTTTATATCGTCGTCCCCTACCCGTATGAAGGCACGAACCCGAAGGTCGATGTACTCTTTTACCAACGCATCCTCGTTTTGGGGCTTGAGGCGCATCCTTCGCGCCTCCCTCACGAGGAGAAGCCTGTTGATCATCGTGTTCAAGACGTCCTCGCGCGTCACGGTGGGAACCGCCTTTACCGTTTCAGCGTAGGTTTTTTCCAGCTCGCTGAGCGTGATCGCCCCGGTGTCGACGAACGCGACGACCCTGTCCTCGATGCCCGCGGATACCGGAAGGCAGAACCAGGCAATCGCCCCCACAAGATACACGACAGACAGACCGCGCATCGCCTCCCTAAAACGCATGACCAATGCTGAAATGCAATTCACCCCTGCTCTCGTCCCGCTTCCGCTGCAGTTTATGCCCGTAATCGACCCGCAGGGGCCCGACGGGCGTTTCATAACGGAAACCGATCCCCGTCGTGAATGTGCTTTCGGAGGGATCGATATCCTCCACTTCCCGCCAGACGTTTCCTCCGTCGAGGAACGTCACGAGTCCGAAACCTCTGCCGAGAGAGATCCGCAGCTCGAGATTCTCCATGAGAAACGCGTTGCCGCCCGTCGGACTTCCGTCGGATCCTTTGGGGCCAAGGGTATCCTGTTCGTACCCTCTGACGGTGGTCCTCCCTCCGAGGAAAAACCGCTCGACAATCGGCAGTTCGGCCGTCGCGCCATACCCTTTCGCAAAACCGCCCCTGAGGGAAGCGGCGCACACGATCCCGGAAACGAGTTCATGATAAATGTTGCCATAGAAGCTCAGTTTCACAAAATCCGACTCGGACAGGAAAAGAGGCGACGTGAGTTTCGCAGCGACCCCGGCGAGAATCCCTCGCGACGGATAGAACGGGTCGTTTCTCGTGTCGTAGATGAGCCCGAGCCTCAACCCGCTGATCACGAGCGTTCCGGTATCTTCGCGCGTCAGGATGACATCGGGCTGTACATCGTAGGTATTCACCACGGAAAATTCGTAGAACAATTCGGACTTGATGTGCGGCCCGATTTTGCGTTCCACGCCGCTGCTGATCGCGTTCCGAGAAAGTTTGTAGCGCGTCTCCCTCGTGTCGATGTTGATTTCCTCGCGGTGCTCCGTCAGGAAGAAAGCCCTGAGCGCCGTGGCGCCGTCGAGAAACCACGGCTCGTAGTACTGGAGTATGAGCCGTCTGTGCAACGCACTGAGTTCGGTGCGAACCGAGGCTTGACGGTGCATGCCCCATAGGTTCCGATAGCTCACATCGAGGTATCCTCTGTACTGCTCATAATCGGAATAGCCGAGGCCGAACTCGACGGCTCCCGCGTTGCCTTCGTGGAGACTGACGAGGACATCCCGCCGCTGATTCTCCCCTTCGAGCATCTCGACGTTGACGTCGGTGAAGAGACCGAGCCGGTAGAGCCGCTGCTTCTCCTTCCTGAGCAGGCTGTAGTCGAACGGCGCGTTCTCCTCCTTGAGGAGTTCCCGCCGTATGACCGCATACCGCGTTTTCCTGTTGCCGGTGACGATCGTCTTCCCGAAGAGCGTCAGTGGGCCTTCCTCGATCACGAACAAGACGTTCGCCCGATGCGCGTCAAAGGACCGCTGGACCGTCACGTCGACCATGGGGAATCCCTTCGTCGTATAAAACTCGATCAGCCGGTAGCGGGCATTCGAAATGTCGACATCGTTGTACGGCGCACCGGGCTGCAATTGCATAATCCGCCGCACCTCGTCTTCGGAGACAATCCGCGTCCCGACGATATCGATCCGCCCGATCTCGGTACGCTCGCCTTCTTCTACGGGAATCGTAATATTCATAGTCCGGGAGGTCTCGTCATACGATGTCCGGAATTCGCCGATGCTCACGTTCAGGTATCCGAGGGCAAAGTAGAAGTCGCGCAAAGTCTCGCGGTCCGTCTCGAAAAACTCGGGATTGTAGAGCGTGCCCTCCCTGAGCGAAAGGATACGCCTGAGCCTATCTTCGTCGAGCGATACCCCGTCGAAGGAAATTCTCCCCGTGCGAACCATCTTCCCTTCGAATATGAAGAACGTGACCGTAATGACATCGTTCCGCTCTGTCACGACCGGTGCGATCTGCGCGAACGGGAATCCGTTCGCGTGGTAGAGGGCCTGCAGCCGATGGACGGCCTCCTGCACGATGTCATCGTTGAAATCCTCGGCATCGCGAAAAGGCATCTCCGCGAGAATTTTTTTCCCCGAGATTGCCTCGTTGCCGTCGATCGCGATGAGGAGGCGTCTTCCTGGAAGCACGGAGAGAACGAGGACCCCATCCCGATAGGAGAGAAGCTTGACGGTCGGTCGCAGGTAGTGCCGGTCCTTGTAGTACTTCCGAACCCGCTCGATCTCTTTTTGCACTGTGATTTGATCGTAGATATCTCCCTCGGATATTCTCAGCACAGAACGTACGTCGTCAGTCGTGCCGACGATGACGATTTTCGCGATCCTCTCCGGCACCCCGGTGTCGACGATCAAGCGGATCCCCACCCTCGAGCGGCCACCCAACGGCTCGACCGCTGCGTCAACGCGCGCTCGCGGGAATCCACGGATCGCGATCGCCTCTCTCAGCGCGCCCGCCGCCTTTTCGACCGCATTACACGAAAGATACTCTCCCTCTTTTACGGGAAACAGGGAGAGGATCGTTCCGCGGGAGAAGGCATGATCACCGGCGACCGAAATCTTTTCCACGCGCGGTTTTTCCCTGACACGGATACGAACGGCCGCGCGTTCCCAATCATCGACCTCCACAGCGATATCATCGAATATCCCTTTCAAGAACGCCCTCTTGATCCCGTCCCGGACGCGTCCCTCGTCGATCGGTTCCCCGGGGACGATGTCGAGAAGATATAAGAGTTCGTCTTTCCCGATTGACTGTAGTCCCGCAATGTCGACCGTTTCGACGACGGGCACAGCGAAGACGACGTGGGGCGATACCAGTGCGCAGAGGAGAATGAGCGAAAGGACCGTTCTCGGCATGGTCATCACCGGAACTCGAACCTAAACTTTACGTCTCCGCCGATACTGCCGGTATCGTCGCGCGTCCCGACGAGGGAGATATTCCTGTTCAGGACGTACTCGACTCTCAGTACCTGTTCTTCCGTGGAGCCGACGGATGTCGTGTACGTGACAAAGACCTTGTCGCCGATAAACCTCTCCGATACGGTTACCCGAGGCTGTACGGTCCCGGTCACTTTCGAGACGTACGGTTCGACCTGGAACCGATCGATCCCCGTCAAAGCCCGTATTCTCTCCTCGAGGATATCCTGCTGTTTGCCCGTGATGAATGACGTCGCCGCTCCCGCGCCGATTCCACCTTCGAGCCCTTTCGTCTGCTTGCCAAGTTGCCCGACCGTGAGGAGAGAGAGAATGTCCACTTCCTCGAGCGGGGGATCGGACGACAGTGCGAGGGTGAATCGATCCATCTCTCCTTCGAGGCTCAGCCTGATCGCGTACCCCTTCATCGTCGTCTCCGCCGTGAGACCGAGGATGGGCTTGATCCTGTGCGGATCCGTAAAATCCGCGCTGGCGTGGATGATTCTGAACTCATTGTTGCGAAAATAGATGTACCCTTCTTTGGACTCGAGCCTTCCGAAGAGGATGGGATTGCCGAGAGTGCCCTTGACCAGCATATCGCCGCGTATCCGCACCGGGGCCCGCGCGATATTGTTGTCAACCGTGATATTTTCGCTGCCGGAAATCTGAATATTGAGTTCCGCCCTCTCGAACAGAGACGCTTCCGCCTTCGGCTTCTCGATCGCACGCGCGGCCAGGAGCCATCCCCGCCACTCGACCGGTTCGCGATAGCGCGCTCGATTGATGCGGATATCGCCCGTCACCTGCATGGCATCTGGCGTGCCCCGGGAGAGGAGATTCCCGCTGAAGTTCACGGAAAACTCCGGCGATATCTTCACCGTAATATCGTCGAGCCGCATATCGAGGTGAAACCGCCGCACCGCGAACCCCGTCAGATATGCGAGACCCGTGATACTGGCCGTTCCGCCCCCGAAACGCCCGGTCAATTTTTCGATGACAATTCTGTCTTCGTCGACGTAGAGATACCCATTGATTCCGCTCATGTACGCAGCGTAGCCCCTCAATCCGAAAGATCCGTCCGAGATCGTCATGCCGCCTTTTACGTCGGGCTTGTCCCATTTCCCCCTCACCACGAAAACGAAATCGGTGTCGCCTTTCAGATATCCGATTTTTCTCGATAGGCCTTTCAGCGGCGATAACGTCGACCTCCCGTCCAATTGGAGGTCATACTCTCTGCCCATCTCTACAGTGCCGGCGACGCGGAACGCCATATCGCCGCTCCGGATCGAGAACCGGGGGAGTTCCACCCTGCGGTTCCGAACGGAGAAGCGGACTTCGGAGTCATTCGAGAAAGACTGGCCGAACAGGAGGAGGCTCAGGCGGTTGATATTCGCGGACGCTTCGAATGTCTTCCAGTCCCCTTTCATATCGATCTTCCCCTCCAAATTGAGATGGAGGTCCTCCGGGACGTCTTTGAGGAGAGCGCTCGCGATGAAATCGTACCGCGACGGCTGGATGACAAGTCGAGCGCTCCACGGCAACCTCTCATCGAGATATCCCTGACCGTCGAGCTTCATCTTCTCGCCGAAGAGAGCGCCCCTCACGGTGATTTCGCGATTCCGGACTTCTCCGTGAATCGTTCCGGTCCCCATGTCTTTCCCTTTGAACGTCCCGCCCGCGATGATCGCGTCGATCGCGAGCGATGGATTGTCGAACGTGCCGCTCCCTTCGCATTTGACCGACATGAGGGCGTCGTCCGGCATTCCCCGAAGTCCCATGTCCTTCAAAAATACTCTCTCGGACGTGGCGCGCACCGAAAACGCCTTGCGGACGTCGATCGTCCCATCGGCGGCGATCGAAGATTGCCCTCGTGCGATCCGCGCCCGCGTGAGGGAAAACTCCCCGTGCGCGTACCGAACGCCTCCCGACGCCGAATCGAAGGGAAGCGAATAGACCGACCCATTCTCGACCGAGGCCGTTCCCGTGACCGTGATCCCCCGTCCCCTGCCCTCTATCTTCACGTCCGCGCTCAGGAGTCCGCTCGCCATGATATCGCCCGCGAACACCTTCACCGCCTCCCCGAACTTCGCCCTCCGAATGGTTGCGGCCAACTCGTACACCGGGTCCGCGACGTCGAAGAGATCGACGGCTTCGGGGAAGAGAATTCTGCCTTTGATTCGGTGTTCCTCCCCCGGCGCACTCACCACCGCGTCCCGAACCGTCAGGAGGTCTTTCTGGTACGAAACATCGGCGGTGAACCCTTGCGCCCGATATCCTTCGACCGAGGGATTCGCCACAGCGATTCTGCCCGTTATGATCGGGTGAGACAACGAGCCGCTCACGCCACCGGAAAACAGCGCGCTCCCCTCTGCTCCACTGTAGTAGGGCATCGAGAGATCCCGAACATTCTCGGTTGCCAGTTTGACCTTGAGATCGAGAGTCTTCCGCGAGAGATCTATCACCCCGTCACCCGAGCCGCGCGACTGAGGCGTCGCCAACGCGAGATTCACAAGGGACAGATCCGACCCGCGGAGCGCGTACCTCCCCGTGATGTCGGTTATACGGTCGAGGACATTTCCGGGCCGGCTCCTGTTCCTTGGCTGCGCCGTTCCCGAGTGAGGATTCCTGTAAGCGAACCATCCTTCAGGGCTGAACGATCTTCCCGCGGTCGAGAGTTCGCCATCCACCTTCCCTTCGGGGATTCCCGGATCCCACCGTATCAACTGAAATACGCCGCTGCTGTTCACCGATTGGGCGCTCACGTTTACCGAAAACTCGTCCACGACGGGGAGATGGATGAACGCGTCGGCGCGGGCGGTACCCCCATAGAGAACCGCCGAACCGTCCGAGAAATGCATCACGCCCTTTCGGTACGTAATAACGCATTGGAGAGAGTCCACATCGACGGTAAAGAGATTGCCCTTCCGGAGGCGTGCGCGCGCTTTGCCGTTGATATCGGAGAGCGGACCATTGATCTCCCCGTCGAATTGCACGAAGCCCTCGACGCGCTCTCTGACCTTGAGGAGTTCCATGAGCGTTTCCAGATAGAAATTTCCATCGAGCTCGAGATGCACAGAGATTTCATCCGGACGGGGGAAGCCAACGCCCACCTTCCCGATTTCAGGAGACGGCATCCCGCGTTCCGAACGGAATTCCGGCAACGCGCGCCCGCCCTTTTCAAACCGGATCGTCCCCGTGGCCGTAATGCGCCCGTCACCTTTTTCTTTCAACCCGAGAAAGCGCTTGACTGAATCCATGAGGACCGACATGCGTGTTTCGAAACGACCCCTTCCTTTCGCATAGACACCCTCTCCTGCGAGGTCGGAGCCGAATGCGCCGACCCGGAGCTTCTTCACGTCGATGCCGTTGTCCGAGAGGACAACCGCGACAGTCACATCGCACGCGATCTGTGGCCAGTTCTGGCGGTCAATGACAACATTCTCGGCCGAGGCTTTCAGGCGGGGCCGCTCTCCCGTGATCAGCTCGCCGGACAGCCCGTCAACTGCGATGTCCGCACGCAACGCGCTGTCATGGATCTTCACTGTGCCCGACGTCACCTCGACCGCTTTGATCTTGACTTTCCAAACCCCTTTCCGCTCCCGCTGGAGATACGCTTTGACGTGCGTGATCATCTCCTCGATCTTCTCTCTTTCAGCCGTTACCGACGCCCCTCGCAGGACGAGCCGGTGGAGATAAACGGTGCGGGTAAAAACCCCGCCGAGGCCGAGATACGCCTTCGCTCTTTCGACGCTGACGATATGACCCGCGGCGCCGTCGGACACAGCGATGGCATCCGCTTCAACCGCGAGCGGGAACAGATCCAGCGTGATGTCGTCGACGGTAACGTCTTCTCCCAGGAGGTCCTTCAACTCAGGGATGAGGTAAGCCTTCAGCGCAACAGAGAGCGCGGGGGTTCCCGCAAGGAACAGGACGAGAAAGACCGCGACGAGGCCGAAACAAATGAGGAGATATATTTTCTTCACACGTTGATGGCCGTCTCCACCGTAATGGTACTCACTGCCATGGTTGCGGCAGAAAAGGCGTCGCATATCCGGGCGCGGGGAGACGCGGAGTGCCACGCATTCTCTATCGCTCCGCTCTCCTGAGCGCCGTTACCATACGATCGATCCACCGATTTTCCGTCATCGCGTCGCATCGTGTAACACACGCCGTTTCGCCGTTTTATTGTATCAGTAACATTGCCATCTTGACCATCACGGCCACCTTTTCAAAAGAAATTGCTATAATTTTCTGAAGAGGCCGTGGCGCAAAACATTGACGAGAGACCGGGGTCATCGTCGCCGATCACGCGTCGCATAATGACCATTGCGGGGTACGCGATTGTGCTATTCTTCATGGCAGCCGTGAACAATGCTTCTTCCGCGGATGAAGTTGTCGCGCGGAGTGCCGAGAAACGTCCGGACACCGTGGAGAAAGCCACATTCGCCGGCGGTTGTTTCTGGTGCATGGAGGCGGCCTTCCGAAAGCTCGAGGGAGTGATCGACGTGGTCTCGGGATACACCGGCGGGCATAAGCCGAATCCGACGTACGAGGAGGTCTGTTCGGGAACGACCGGACATGCCGAAGCCGTTCTCGTCACGTTCGATCCCGCAAGGATACGGTATAGCGATCTCCTCGACGTCTTCTGGAGGCAGATAGACCCGACCGATCCCGGTGGTCAGTTCGCCGACCGCGGCGAGCAGTACCGTACCGCGATCTTCTACCACGATAGCGAGCAAAAACGTCTTGCGGAACAGTCGCGCGAACGGCTGGAAAAGTCCGGCACGTTTTCGAAACCGATCGTGACCCGCATAGTGCCCGCGACGACGTTTTACCCCGCGGAGGAATACCACCGAAAGTACCATGAGAAAAACCCGGTCCGTTATATGCTGTACCGCGCAGGCTCGGGACGCGATCAGTTCCTCGAGGCGGCGTGGGGGAGAAAAGGAGAAACGCCGGGGACGCGGAAATCGGGAAACGTCTTTGTGAAACCGTCGCGGGAGGAATTGAGAAAGAAGCTGACACCGTTACAATTCGAGGTGACGCAGGAGGGCGGGACGGGACCCGCATTCGGCAACGAGTACTGGGAGAACAAGAGAGACGGGATTTACGTCGACGTCGTCTCCGGAGAGCCATTGTTCAGTTCCCTCGACAAATATGACTCCGGGACCGGCTGGCCAAGTTTCACGAAGACTCTCGAGCCCGCCAACATCGTCGAAAAAGAAGATCGCAGCCTCTTTATGAAAAGGACGGAGGTGAGGAGCAGGCATGCAGACTCTCACCTTGGACATGTCTTCCCTGACGGGCCGCCCCCGACCGGCCTTCGCTACTGCATCAACTCCGCGGCCCTTCGCTTCGTTCCCGTGGACGAACTCGAGGCCGAGGGATACGGACGGTATAAAAACCTCTTCGAGAAAAAGGAGCGTTCCGGTCACCGGGAGTGACCGGGTTCACCGGTATCCGCCTGCTGATAATAATAGATACATGAAAGTCATCGTATGCGGGGGTGCCGGTCTCATTGGACACCGGCTGTCTTCTTTCCTCCTCGAGAGCGGATACGAGGTGATCGTTCTCGACAGGAACCGGTCCCGGATAGAGTCCCCGAAACTGCATTCCTTCCCCGTGAATCTCTTGAGGACAGAGGACTTCGACAGGAGCTGGTTCGAGGGCGTATCCGCGGTCGTTAACCTCAGCGGAAAAGACGTTCTAAAGCTCTGGACGGAAGAATACAAAAAAGCCATTTGGGAGAGCCGGGTGACCGTGAATGAGCGCCTCGTCGATTTCATGAGCACGCTCGACAGTAAACCGACCGTGTTCGTCTCGGCTTCCGCCGTCGGATATTACGGAGACACGGGAGACCGCGAGATCGACGAGAACACCCCGGCCGGAGAGGGGTTTCTCGCCGATGTCTGCGTGGCCTGGGAACGCGCTGCCCGGCGCGCGGAGACGCTCGGGATGCGGTCCGTCCAGGTGCGCACCGCGCCGGTCCTCAGCAGCGAGGGGGGATTCCTCCAGAAGCTCACCCAGTCCATGAAATTCGGCCTCACGGTGCGTTTTGGTGAAGGATCGAACTGGTTTCCGTGGATCCACATGCAGGATCTCGTTCAGATTTACGAACTGACGCTCAGAGAGACCCGCCTTTCGGGCCCTGTAAACGCGTGTGCGCCGGGGTTCGTTCGATTCCGGGAATTGCTCGATCTCGTCCGGCGCTACCGGAAAGCGGTCGTTCTGCCCCTGCCCGTTGCCCTTTTCAGGATGGTGTCGAAGGAACTTGCTGAAGAGCTGACGCACAGCCAGAAAATCTTCCCCGCGAAATTGCGTGACGTCGGGTTTCGTTTCCGGTACGGAGCTCTTGCCAAAGCGCTCGAAGACGTTTTCGGACGCATGGGTACCGGGGTCTCGTAGTTCGTTCCGTCGTGAGCGAAACATTTCTGACGGGCGGATCCGGGAGAGAGAAACGGCGTTGTTCTCGTCGCAGTAAGTCATTGGCGTGCCATGTGGGGAAACATCCGTGATGGAGATACCTTTTCAGAGATGGTATGACGCGCTCCTGAGGAGGAGATCCCGGCGCCTCTATCAGGCGAAAGCGGTCCCCCCAAACGTGTTACAGTCGCTCGCGGATACCTATACCAATTTTCGCCCATTTGATTCGGTTCGCGCGGCCTCCGCGCGAATGACGGACGACGTGTTCAAAGGCATTATCGGCGCGTACGGAAAGATAAGAGGAGCGCCGCACATGATCGCGTTCATCGGCGACACGCGGGACCGCCATGTGCGGGAAAAGATCGGCTACTACGGCGAAGCGATCGTGCTCGAAGCGACCGCTCTCGGCCTTGGAACGTGCTGGGTGGGGAAATCGTTCGATCGGAACGTTGCCTCGTCGTTCGTTGTGCTCGAGGAACACGAGCACATATTCGCGATCACCCCAATCGGCTATGCCGCTGAAAGATCCTCTTTCGAAGAACGCGCCCTCACCGCATTCGGTCGTTCCCACGCACGGAAACCGCTCGGCGAACTGGCGAGCGGGCTGCCGGAAAACACGTGGAGCGAGTGGACGAGAAAATCCCTCGAAGCAGCCCGCCTCGCGCCTTCCGCGGTGAACAGACAACCCTGGAGGTTTTACGTCGAACACGGCAGAATCACGATATCCGTCGATACCATGGACGACAGCTACGGGATATCGAAACGCATCGACTGCGGTATCGCAATGCTCCACATCGAAATCGCCGCCCTGGCGTGCGGCGTCAGCGGGACATGGGAATTCCTCGACCCTCCCCGTGTCGCGGCATTCGTCGCCCGATCCTGATTCCTATCGTGCGAGCTTCGAAGCGATAGCGGCGACGTGTCTGCCCTGGAAACGGGCCGCCGCCAGCTCGTTGTCGCTCGGCAGCCGTTCGCCTGTGGGACCCGCGATCGTCGACGCACCGTAAGGCGATCCGCCGGTAATCTCGTCTATCCGCATCTGTCCCGCAAACGAATACGGCAGCCCCACGATAATCATGCCGTGGTGGAGGAGCGTGAGATGGAAGCTGAGAATCGTCGATTCCTGGCCGCCGTGCTGGGTGTTGGAACTCGTGAACACGCTCCCGATCTTTCCAACGAGCGCTCCCCGGGCCCATAGATGGCCTGTCGCGTCGAGGAACTGGCGCATCTGACCGCACATGTTGCCGAACCGGGTCGGCGTACCGAAGATGATCGCATCGGCCGAAGAGAGCTCGTCGACGGTGCAGACCGGGACGTGTGCGAATGCCTTTTGTGCTTCGAGAGCGCCCATCTTCGCGAGGACGTCGTGAGAGAGCGTTTCCGGGACGCGCTTCACGTCGCACGTTACGCCTTCGACATCCCTCGCTCCCAGCGCTACGGCCTCAGCCATGCGGTAAATATGCCCGTACATGGAATAGAAGAGAACCAAAACGTTCACGGCATCGCCCTCCTCGCAGGTAGCATGAACTGTTGGGTCATCCCAATTATTCTACCACCGGCAACAGGATTTTTTCCGCGATGTCCCCCGATGCCGAGAGCCTACGCGTTTTTCGTTCTCTTTTGGTAAAAAGGCCTGTAGAGGCTAAAGATCTCCTGCTCGGACTTTATCCCCCCGAAACGGAGCAGGAGACCGAGGACGACGATGAAGAGAGACGCCGCGGCGATCATGATCGGTTGCACATGGAGGAAGCCGCTCACGATGATTTCTCTGATCACCGATACGATCGCGATTTCGACCATAGTGTCGAGCGCGACCCGGTGCGTCTCGAGATAGATGATGAGGAGTCTGACCGTCTCCGCGAGGATAAAGATGAACATGATCTCGGAAATGACGTGCGCAATGTTCGTCTCGCTGTAGAGGGACAATCCCATGGAATAAATCGTTTTGACGATGAGAATAAACGCGACGATGACGAGGCCCGTGAGAATGAGATCCATGATGACCTCGACGTATCTCCGGAATGCCGCGTGAATCCAGAAATAGAACTCGACCTCTTTTTTCGGCTTCATCGGCTGTTGGGTGTTCGCGTTTATGATCCTCAGCTCCCGGTGGAGCAGTGTACCGTGCCCGCCCTCTCTCCCGGGGCTACGCGGACATCCTGTTTCGGGAGGGTGAAGCTGAATGTGCTTCCCTCTCCGAGCTTGCTCTCTACCCATATTTTCCCACCGTGCGCTTCCACGATCTTTTTCACGATGGAGAGCCCCAGACCGGAACCATCCGACTTCGGGTTGACGCGATAGAATGCGTCAAAAATGTGCGGCAGGTGTTCGTTCGCGATGCCCGCTCCGCTATCGGTAATCTGTACGAGGATATCATCGGGTCGGTCGACTGGGTTGACGGTAATCTTTCCGCCCCGATTCGTATACTTCAAGGCATTGTCGAGGAGATTCGTTATCACTCGGTTGATCATGATCGTATCGGCCTGAATGATCGGATCCCCAGCGGGCTTGTCGAAAGCGACCTGGACCGCCTTCTCGTCATATTTCGCTTTGCCCGATCCGATGCTCTTGTCGAGAGCGTCTTTCATGCTGAACGGAGCGAGAACAGGTTTATCCTCCTGGTTGACGAGCCGCGAATACTCGAGAAAATCCTTGACCAGCACCTCGAGTTTGCGCTGATCTTCCAGCACCAGCTCGAGCGTGCTCCTCTGTGCGTCGGTGAGCGGTCCCGCTTTCCCCTTGAGGATTCTCGTCAGGAAGCCGATCGATGTGAGGACGGGATTTTTCATATCGTGCGCGAGCATCGACAGAAAATGTCGACGCTCCCGTTCCCGCTGCTTCTGGAGCGTGATATCCTTGAAAAACTCCACGCCCCCCCATGAATGTTCCGTCCTCGGTAAAGAGGCTGCCGGCAACGCAGGAAGCAGGGACAACGCTGCCATCGGCTTTTGTCATGAACACCTCTGATTCGACCGCACGACGTTCCGATCGGCCGGCAGCAAACAGGGGGCAGTTTTCCCGCCCGCTCGTGCCATGGATGACCTCGAAGTGCGACGCGCCGAGGAGTGCGTTCACGGCATGCCCGGTCAGCTCCGCGACGGCATCGTTGCATTCCCGGATGAATCCCTGTTCATCGACCCGTATGTATGGGATTGGAATCATGGGCATGGAACATCATGCGATGAAGAAGCTGACGCGGGTCCCTCTTGCCGCTTCCTCCGCGTCAGCTTCTCGGAAAAAACCTATTCGGCCTTGATGGGAATCTTTCTCGTTTCCTTGATCGCTTCCGGCGTTTTCGGGAGGATCACCGTCAGCAGACCCTTCCGAAACTCAGCCCGAATCTTGTCCACATCGACCTCCGATGGGAGAGGGATGGACCTGCTGAACGATCCATACGAACGTTCCATCCGGTAGTAATCCTTCCCCGTATCCTCCTTCTCTTCCTTCTTTTCTCCGCGGATCGTGAGCACGTCCTTCTGGATGGATACGTCGATATCCTTTTCGTCCATGCCGGGAAGCTCGGCAGTTATCTTGATTTCCTTATCGTTCTCCACCACGTCGACAGAGGGGCTGAACCTATCGCGGCGCGTTTCGAACGGCTCCCACCAGAATGAGCGCGTCAATTCATCGAACATCCTGTTGACTTCATTCCTGAGGAAGGTGAAAGGATCGACATCCTCCCTCCTGACCGGGATCGTCTTTTTCCCGAACGGTATGAGGCTTTTCAGATCCATAGGAACACCTCCTTTTTTATTTAGTTGTTTAATAACAATATATTAGCACTCACAATGCTAGAGTGCTAAACACTATTTACCATACCGTTTTTGACGAGGTCAAGATTTTTTACCGTCAAGCATCGTTTTTTAAAAACGAATAAGCGCGGATAGCCATAAATACGTCTGTTTTTTTCTCTCTTCCTCCAATTCACTTCGAATAACAGCGCCTCGTTCTCTCGGATATGATCGCATCCAACGGCAGGCACCGGGATTTTTTCCCCGTCTTGCCTGCGCCTCCTTCCTGAAACGAAGACCTTGGAGCGGGGTGACAAACGGGGCGCAAACCGAACAGATAAACGGAAACTGGTATAATGGGGGTATGAGAGAGGCGATGTTTTACGAAAGGCAAGCCGACGCAAAGGTCAGGTGTTTCCTGTGCAATCACCACTGCGTCATTCAGGACGGCAGACGAGGCCTTTGCGGGGTGCGCGAAAACAGAAACGGAACCCTTTACAGTCTCGTCTTCGGAAAACTCATCTCCATGAACGTGGATCCGATCGAAAAAAAGCCGCTCTTCCACTTCCTCCCCTCATCGACGTCGTTTTCCATCGCCACGGTCGGCTGCAATTTCCGTTGCGAACATTGCCAAAATTACGAGATATCGCAGTACCCGAAGGAGCACGACGACATCCCCGGTTACGACATTTCTCCCGAAAAAGTCGTGGAGGCAGCGATCAAAAATGGCTGCAAGAGCATCTCCTACACCTATACGGAACCGACCGTTTTCTTCGAGTTCGCTTACGAGTGCGCGATGCGGGCGCACGAAAAAGGCATCAAGAACGTCTTCGTGAGCAATGGCTACACGAGTCCGGAAGCGACGAGAGCGATCGCGCCATTCCTCGACGGGAACAACATCGACCTAAAAGGAAACGACGAGTTTTACAAGAAAATCTGCGGCGCGCGCGTGGAACCGGTCAAGAATACCATCCGGCTCATGAGAGAACTCGGGGTATGGGTGGAGGTGACGACGCTCATCATTCCGGATTACAACGATTCGGAGGATGACCTCCACGAGATCGCGAATTTCCTCGCATCCGTCGATCCGTCAATCCCGTGGCACGTCACACAGTTTTATCCCACGTATCACCTCACCGACAAACCGAGAACGCCCGTGCAGACGCTCCGGCGGGCCCGCCAAATCGGCTTCGAAGCCGGTCTGCGATACGTTTACGAGGGGAACGTCCCGGGCGAAGGAGGAGAAAACACCTACTGTCCGAATTGCCGGGAACTGCTCATTCAACGGTACGGTTTCGGTATCCGCAAGATGAAGTGCCCGGAGGGAAGGTGTCCCCACTGCGGATACGCACTGGCGGGCATCTGGGGATGATCAGATTCTCCCCATCATGAGGAGGGCATCCTCCTCCGGATGGGCGTAATACTTTTTTCGCCTGCCGACCGCCGTGAACCCGAACTGCTGATAAAAGGCTTGCGCGCCGCTGTTCGAAGCCCTCACCTCGAGGTACACGAATACGCACCCTCTCTTCTTCAACTCCCTGAGGAGGTGATTCATCAGCATCGTTCCGACGCCGCGTCGCCTGAACTCATGGTGCACGGCCAGATTGAGGATATGCGCCTCGTGGAGGAGGTACGTGGCGCACGCATAGCCGATGACATTCTGCTCGAACTCGGCCACGATCGCGATACCATTTTTTCGGTATATTTCGCTCAAGAACGAAAGTTCCGACCATGGAGTCGTGAACGAAGAGCGTTCGATTTCCATGAGAACGGGCACGTCGCTCTCCCGCATCGCACGGATAACGAGATCAGCCATCCTTCTCGAGTTCCGCCTCGGACTTGCGTCCGTACACGGGCACGAGACTGATCGGTTCCGAAAATTCTCCGCGACGTGCCTTGCCCAGTCCGAGATGAGCGACATTGATCGGCGAGGGAATCATCTTGATCGGGGGAGGGAAGACTGCTCGTTCAGCGAAGGCGTTCAGGATCGCGTCGCGGTAAAGCCCGGCTCCCTCGCCGGTGAAGAGGATGCGTTCACCTCGCGTTTCCGACCGCGACCCGATGACCTCCGGGAGACGTTCGACGGCAACCGACGTTTCGGGCACGACGCGCCCGAACCCCTCTCCGTCCCACAGAAAGAGAGCGGCAAACACTTCTTTCTTCCTCGCATCCAGCATCGCACACACCGGATGACGACAAGAGGGGAAATGCCACGCGAGCGCCTCGAGCGTCGGGACGGCGACGATCGGCCTGCCCGTCGCGAACGAGAGCCCTTTCACCGTGCTCACGCCTATCCTGAGCCCCGTAAAAGACCCCGGGCCGATCGAGACCGCGAAGACGTCGATATCCTGCAGCTCGAGCGATGCCTTTTCGATCGCGTGGGCAATCACCGACATGAGCTGCTCGGAATGGGTGGAACTCACGTTCAGCGTTATCTCCACGATCAGGCGCGCGGCGTCATCGATGAGTGCGACACCGCCGAGCAACGTGGACGTCTCTATGGCGAGGATCTTCATCCGGGCCTCCTGCCATCGTACCCCGTCTCCACGCATATCTTTCGGCAGAAAAAACCAGATATGACCAGGCAGGTGACCGCCACGGCGCCTATCGCGAGGGGTGTTCCGATGGCGTGCGCCAGCGTGCCGATGAGCGAGTTCCCGATGGGGGCGGTCCCGAGAAAGACGAACGTGTAAACGCTCATTGCCCGGCCTCTCAGCGTATCCGGGACCGTGAGCTGGATATGACTGTTCGCCACCGCGAAGAAGCTCACGAGGCTCCACCCGATGCACACCAGGAGCGCAATAGAAACGGTATAGTGCCGAATCAGCGCGAAGAGGAGGAGAAGAATCGAAAAAAAGAAGGCTGAAAGGGTCATGGACCTCGTTTTGTCGGGTATATCCTCCCTGAACGCGAGCGAGAGCGCCGCGAGCAGGGCGCCGGCGCCCGTTGCACCCACCATCAGGCCGAATCCTTCCGGTCCCCTATGGTAAATGTCGCCGGCGAAAATCGGGAGCAACGTGATGAAAGGCATCCCGAGGAGGCTGAATACCGCTACGAGCACGATGACCCGCAGGACATGCGCATGCCCTCTCATATACCGCAATCCTTCTGCGAGATCACCGGCGAGGCTTTCTGATTTTTCTCTCGTCATCCCGCGCGCGCGGATTCTCGAGAGAGCGACGATCACCGCCACGAAGCTGAGTGCGTTGAGATAGAAACAGGCAGGGAGCCCTATGGAGGCGATCGTGACACCCGCGATGACCGGACCGATCATGCGCGCACCGTGGAAAGCGGCGGAGTTGAGCGCGATCGCGTTCGTCAGGTTCTCGCGCCCCACCATCTCGACGATGAAAGACTGGCGCGCCGGCATGTCGAAGGCGTTGACCGTCCCGAGGAGCGCGGCAAAGAGCGCGACTTCCCAGACGGTGACGACCCGGATGTCCGTCAAGATGCCTAACGCGAGAGCGGGAATGATCGAGAGGGCCTGCGTGACGAGGAGGAGGTTCCTCTTCCTGAATCTGTCGGCGACGATGCCGCCTGCGAGGGTCAAAAGGAGGATCGGCAATGTACCGCTCGCCGCAACCACGCCGAGGTAGAACGGCGACCCCGTCAGGCTGTAGACGAGCCATCCCTGCGCGACGGACTGCATCCAGGTGCCCGAGAGCGAGATGAGCTGCCCCACCCAGAATATCCTGAAATCCCTGTTCCGTAACGCAGCCAGGCGGACGGTGATGGCCATCTGCTATTTTACCTGTTCGGGCGCACAGCGCGCGTCACCGCATACCGATGAAACCGGAGATGCATCGGGGATCGATCCGCGGTCAATTCGGGAGCGAGACGTCCTACGGCGCGGACAGCTTCGAAAAATCAGCGATGCTCGCGACGGTTTCCCATACCTCTCGCAGCAGGGAGAGCCTGTTGAGCCTGATTTCCTCCCGCTTGTCCATGACGAGCACGCGGTCGAAAAATGCATTGATCGCATCGGCGAGTGAAGAAAAGAGAACCAGAGCGTCATCGTATCTCCTCTCGTCGAGGAGAGGTCGCAACTTGCCCCGCACGCCGTCAAGATTCGCCTTGAGAACGCGCTCTTCGTCATCGATCAGCACGTCGGCGTTCACCGGCGGGACGGGAACTTTAGGAAGAATATTGTGCACTCTTTTGACCGCCGCCAGAAAAGCGGGATAAAGCGGATGTTCACTGAACCTCGCGAGTGCTTGCATTCGCTCCCTGACATCGCAGAGAGGCACGCGGAGCGAAAGGCCCAGAACCGACTGCGTGAACCCTTCGCTGAAACCGAGATCCGAGAGCACCGCCTCCACCCTGTTGAGGAAAAATTCCGAAACCTGCGCTCTGACCGATTCGCCGCGGGCACCGTCGGGAAATGCGCTCAGCGCTTTTTCGATGATGTCGTGCAGGCTGACTTCAAGCGATTTCCCGAGGAGTATCGCGACGACACCGAGGGCGTGCCTGCGCAAGGCGTATGGGTCTTCCGAGCCCGTGGGTACGATCCCCACCGAGAAAAACGCGGCGATCGTGTCCACCTTGTCCGCGAGGCTCAGGAGGGCTCCGATATCGGTCTGCGGCAGTGCGCCGCCCGAAGTAGACGGGAGATACTGCTCCTCGATCGCCTGCGCAACGTCCGCCGATTCTCCGCCGAGGGCAGCGTAGTACTTGCCCATCGTCCCCTGGAGTTCCGGGAATTCTCTCACGACACCGGAAAGGAGATCCGTCTTCGAAAGCCAGGCGGCGCGCACGAGTCTCTCCTTTGCCGCGGGCATGAGCCGATCAGCCAAAAATTCGGCGAACGCCGCGACGCGCTCCGTCTTGTCGTAGAGGCTCCCGAGCCTTTCCTGAAAGGTAACGCTCCTGAGGGCATCGATCCGCCGATCGAGCGGGACTTTTCTGTCCTCCTCGAAATAAAAGCGCGCGTCCTCGAACCGCGCCCGTATGACGCGCTCGGCGCCGATCCTCACCGTATCCGCGTTCTCCTCACCGGTATTGCTGACCACGATAAAATGATTCGTTATCGCGCCATCCCTATCTTCTACGGCGAAATATTTTTGATGGCCTTTCATGACCGTGATCAGCAACTCTCTGGGCAGAGTCAGGTATTCTCGCGGAAAGGTCGCGAGAACGGGAACAGGGTACTCGACGAGGTTCACCACCGTGTCGAGAAGTTCTTCGTCATGCACCGGCTTTTCTTGAAAAGCGAGGAGGATTTCGTCCATCTTCCGGGCGATCGTCTCTTTCCGTTCCGACTGATCGACGATGACAAAGTGTTCCGCGAGAACGCTCTTATACGATGCTGCGTCGTGGAATCGGACGCGAACGGGCGAGAGGAACCTATGCCCCATCGTCGCGTCGCCGCTCCTGATACCGTCCACCTCGAAGTCGATGTTTTCGGTGCCGAAGAGAGCGAGCAACCACCGAATGGGACGGGCGAATCGGAGATCGCCGTTCCCCCACCGCATCGTCTTCGGAAAGTGAAGAGAGAGGACG
Source organism: uncultured Nitrospiraceae bacterium (assembly GCA_937138415.1). Lineage (GTDB taxonomy): Bacteria > Nitrospirota > Thermodesulfovibrionia > Thermodesulfovibrionales > SM23-35 > JALHSV01. The sequence goes on from CAKZPA010000003.1 coordinate 86,172, forward strand.
ATTTTCTCAAGGGCTTCAGGGAGCACCGCGTGTACCGGACGTCCCTTTTCCTCCACGACCGCGACGACGTATTCCCCCTTCCCTTTCCTTTTGATGACGAGCCGATCGACCGTCACGCCGACCGATTGGGCGAATCCGACCGCGGCTTTCGTCGGGTTGCCGTTCGCGTCGAAAGCCGCTCTGCTCGACGGACCGACGATCTCCCGCACTCTGTCCTCCTGCACCCGCGGCAGTCCATCCGCGATCAGCGCGAGCCTGCGCGGCGTGCCATAAGTCTCAATCGCGGAAAAACGTATCGACAGTCCGCGCAGAATCCTCGCCGCGTGCTCTTCGAGCTGCTGCAACGCCGGCGCCAGAAATCGGGCAGGGAGATCCTCCGTCCCGATTTCAAGAAGCAATGGGGACGTCCCCAGCATAATTTCGACCATACTCCCTCTCTTTCGGTCAATGCGAGGTGTCTGAAATTATACAGTCGCGCATGAGAGCATGACAAGGTTATTCTCATTCTTCGATAAACAGTACCCCATCTTTCTGTGCGCGGACATATTGACAAAATGAAAAAATTTGGTATTATAAAGCGCAAAAAATATTTCATTACGGGAGGTGATTGGGAAAAGATGAAGTGCTATTTTATGGTCGGAATGGTCGAAGGACAGCAGGGCGATGTCCTTCAGTTTTCTTAAACAATTGACCTTGCAAAAAGGAGGAAATGTATGAAAAGAAACACTGTCCCAAGCTTTCTCCTCATGGCCGTCGTCTTACTGCTCTGCATCCCAGCCGTCTCTTTCGGGGTTCAGGCGGTCCTGACGGACGACTCTTTCACCTCTGCAACGTCTTCGAAAACGAATTACGGAAGCGGTAAAAACCTCGTTCTAAGCGATGACACATCGAACAGAAATGTTTTCATCAAATTCGCAATCCCGCAAGGAATAACGGAAGAGAATATCTCGGCTGCGCACCTCAGGCTTTTTGTGAGCAAAGCGTATTTCAAACCCGGGGCATTGAGCATTCACGCGGTGTCAGGCCCATGGGACGAGGAAACGATCACGCATTTCAACCGTCCCTCTCACGAATTCTCCCCTTCCGCTGGCCCTGTCTGGATCGACAAGACTAACGCGTACGTGACGGTCGATATTACGAACCTCGTCAAAGACTGGGTCGCCGGCGACCTCGCCAATAACGGACTCGTGATCATACCGTCAAATGGGATCGTCGCGCGGTTTGACAGCAAGGAAAATACGACGACCAGCCACCCGCCCGTTCTCGAAATAATGCTTGCGGGACAAGGACCGGCGGGACCGCAGGGACCTCAGGGTGAAAAGGGCGACAAGGGTGACCCAGGCGATCCGGGCCCACAGGGACCTCAGGGCGAAAAGGGCGATAAGGGCGACCCGGGTGAGCCGGGACCACCAGGACCTCAGGGCGAAAAGGGCGATAAGGGCGACCCGGGCCCACAGGGACCTCAGGGCGAAAAGGGCGATAAGGGCGATCGCGGAGCCGACTTCGTATGGAGGGGCGAATGGAGCAATGAAGCACAGTATGTCGCGGGTGAAGTTATTTACTACAACGGTATCCCCTATATCGCTCTGAAAGACAATGAAGGCAGCGATCCCGCCTCCTCACCGGATGACTGGGGCGTCCTGATGATAAAGGGCGACAAGGGTGACCCAGGCGATCCGGGCCCACAGGGACCTCAGGGCGAAAAGGGCGATAAGGGCGACCCGG
>CAKZPA010000004.1 GCA_937138415.1 uncultured Nitrospiraceae bacterium
CTTGGTAGTATCCTTTTCATGGGCTTCGGTCTAATCTCCTTTCTAAATGTGGTGATTTATTAAGGATAACCGAAGCCCCCTCTTTTTATAGGTAGTTTAGGACATCACCTTGTCAATACCTCTCGGAACCAGGTGAAAGAGAAAAACACATTATCTTCTTTTTCTATTATTATAAAAACACGTACAGAGAGAGCGTAGAGAAAGGAGGAGTGCGCGATGGAAGTGATGCTGAAAGTCGAAGACCTTTGGGTCTCCGTCGAGGAGCGACAGGTGTTGAAGGGCGTCAATTTTTCGATGGATTACGGCGAGATAAACGTTCTGTTCGGCCCGAATGGCGCCGGGAAGACCACCTTCATGATGACCCTCATGGGGTTTCCGAAATACACGGTCAATCAGGGGAGGATCTATTTCAAGGGAGCCGACATCACGAGGTATGACCTCTACGAGCGCGCGAAACTCGGCCTCGGAATATCGTTCCAGCGCCCCCCGACGGTCCGCGGGGTAACCCTGCAAAAGATGATCGATATCATCGCGCAGAATGGTTCCGATGACGCGCACATAAAGGAGAAGGTCGAGCAGTTGAATCTCGCCGGTCACCTCCAGAGGGGCTTGAACGACGGATTCTCCGGCGGCGAGATGAAGCGCTCGGAACTTCTTCAGCTCATGGTTCAGAGGCCGGAGCTCGTTCTGATCGACGAGCCGGAGTCGGGAGTGGACATCGAAAATATCTCTCTGGTCGGCCAGGCAATCAATTCTCTTCTCGGGAGGGACAAGGTGAAGGATCCAAAGCGCGGCGCGATCATCATAACCCATACCGGCTATATCCTTGATTTTGTCAATGCGGACAGAGGCTACATCGTCTTCGACGGCGTGTTCATGTGTCGTGGCAATCCGCGGGATATCCTTGGTGAAGTGAAAAAGCACGGGTACAGGAGGTGTGCCGAATGCCGGTAAGACAATCATATCTCGCACACGTGAAGGCGCAGGCGGCAGCCGCGAAGGAAAAGAAGGCTGCCTTCGGACCCGACATCGATCTCGCGCGATACACGGAGCATATCGAACGCGGAAAAATCGAAAGCCTGGAAAATTTGCCGACGCAGGCGAGGGAAGCCGCGATCATGACGGGCATTAGCCTCGAAGAGGAAGAAAGGGCAGGGTCTTTTCTGCAGGTCGACCAGTCCGTCGTCTACGAAAGCCTCAACAAGGCATATGAAGGGCAATTGGAGATCATGAGCACCACCGACGCGCTCGAGAAGTACGACTGGCTCGAAGAGTACTTTTGGAAGTCGGTGCCGGTCGATCAGGACAAGTACACGGCGCAGGCTGCCCTGAACATGACGCACGGGTACTTTATCCGGGTCTTCGCGCACCAAAAGCCCCAATACCCCGTTCAGTCGTGTCTTCTGGTCGCGGAGAACTATATCAGTCAAAACGTGCACAACATCATCATCGTGGAAGAGGGTGCCGAACTCCAGGTGATTACCGGGTGCACGCTCTCGAAGAGCGAAGCGGAGGGGATACACCTTGGGATCTCGGAATTCTACGTGAAGAGGGGCGGAAAACTCTTCTTCACGATGATCCACAACTGGGCAGATAATTTCCACGTTCGTCCGCGCACATGGGCGGTCGTCGAAGAGGAAGGGTCGTTTGTCAGCAATTACGTTCTCCTGAAACCCGTGAAGTCGATCCAGGCGTTTCCGGTCGCCTATCTGAAGGGGGACAGAGCCTCTGCCAAGTTCAACACGGTGGTGTACGGCCTGAAGGACTCATTTATCGACCTCGGTTCACGGATCATTCTGGAAGGTAGGGAGACGCGCGGCGAATCTGTGGCGAGAACGATCGCCGCCGGTGAGAGCACGATCTATTCGCGCGGGGATCTCGTCGCGAGGACAAAGGAGTACTGCGTCGCTCACCTCGATTGCCGAGGGATCGTCCTGTCGCCGCGGGCGAACATCTACGCGATACCGCAGCTGGTCTCGGCTGGCGCGATGAAGGCCGAGCTCTCGCACGAAGCTTCCATCGGCCCGATCGCGGAGGAGCAGGTGGAGTATTTGATGTCGAGAGGAATCTCGAGAGACGACGCGATCTCGGTGATTACGTCGGGATTCCTGAATCTCGATATCCCGTACATCCCGGAGTTCCTCGACAGAAGCATCAAGGAGGTCATTCGCGCGACATCCGAAGAGGCCCTGTAGGCGGTCCGCCGCAAATTGAATTTGGCCTTCGAACCGTGATAAGATACGAGCGTTCTTCCTCGGTTTCTCCATAACCATACGAAATAATCGGACGAGACATGGCCGAGATAATCCCTTTCAGAGGCATTGTCTATGACACCGCGAGGGTGCAGATCGAAGATGTTCTCGCTCCTCCGTACGATATCATTACGCCTGAGTACCGGGAAGCACTCTATATGCAGAGTCCGTACAACGTCGTGAGAATAGACTACGGGAAGGAAGAGCCATCCGACGACGCCGTGCAGAACAAGTATACGCGTGCGAGACACTATCTGGAGAAATGGCTCAGCGACGGGATATTGAAACAGAACGAGTCGCCCACGTTCTACGTGTATGAAATGACGTACCGGATCCATGGATCCACAAAGCGGTTGCGCGGTTTCCTGGGGCTGGTCAAGCTGGAAGAGCTCGGGAAGGGGAGCATCTATCCGCACGAATGCACGCACGCGATGCCGAAACAGGACCGATTGAATCTCTTGCGGGCGTGCCACGCCAATACCAGCCCGATCTTCGCACTCTACAAGAGTTCCGAAAACCGGATTGCGCCGATCCTCTCTGCAGTCACGTCAACGGAACCCTACATTTCCGCGGTCGATATTTCCGGCGATGTCCATCGACTGTGGCGGGTGGATCGTGCGGACGACATGGAAGCGATAAAGCGGGAAATGGTCGGCAAAGCGGTGTTCATCGCCGACGGCCACCACCGCTACGAGACGGCTCTCGAATTTTACCGCGAGCAATCGTCGCGGGACGAACCGGGCGGATCGAAACCGTACGGCTACGTCCTCATGTTTCTCGCCAACATGCTCGACGAAGGATTGACGATCCTCCCGACGCATCGGCTCCTGAAGACGATTCCCGCGGATCTGGATCGCCTCCTCTCCGCATATTTCGACAGAGAACGCGTCCAAAACGGCTTCGACATCCGGAGTGTGTTGTCCGACAGAAGGCGATCTTTCGGATTTTATCAAGGTGGGGCGAGTTACTGGGAAATTCTTACGTATAGGGAAACGGACATGTGCGATGTCTGCGAGGACCTGAGACAGACGGATGTCGTTATTCTCCATGAAGTGGTTCTGAAAAAAATCATCCATACCGCCGACATCGGGTACGAAATGGATGTACGGAGAGCCCTCGACCTCGTCTCGAGCGGCGCGTACCGCGCGGCATTTTTTCTGAACCCGACACTGGTCGAGGACGTGGAGAAAGCGGCGCTCTCCTCCTTCAGGATGCCGCCGAAATCGACGTATTTCTACCCGAAGCTGCTCACCGGGCTCGTGATCAACAAGTGGTGAGGCTGGCAGGTGGCTGTTGCAAAGGTTCCGTGTATAGAATGAAGCGCACGGGAAGCAATCCAACACAGAGGAGGTACGTATGGCAGTTCGTGTCGCAATCAACGGCTTTGGACGGATAGGACGGAATTTTTTGAGAACGAGTTGGGGATCACCCGAATTCGAGGTGGTCGCCCTCAACGATCTCACGGATGCGAAAACGCTGGCACACTTGCTCAAGTTCGATTCGGTCCACGGTATCTTTCGGGCCGACGTCGCGTCTGGCAATGGGACGATATCGGTCGACGGCAAAGAGATAAAGGTCCTCGCCGTCACCGAACCGGAGAAACTCCCGTGGAAGGATCTGGGAGTCGATGTCGTCGTCGAGTCGACAGGGAGATTCGTGGACCGTCTGTCGGCCTCGAAGCACCTCGATGCCGGTGCGGCATGGGTAATCATCTCTGCTCCCGCAAAGGAGCCGGACGTGACCATCTGCATGGGCGTGAACGAAGAGATGCTGGATCCCGCGAAGCACCGCGTCATTTCGAACGCGTCCTGCACGACGAACTGTCTCGCTCCCGTCGCGAAGGTTATCCACAATGAGTTCGGCATCGTGAGGGGGCTCATGACGACGATCCACTCGTACACGAACGACCAGCGAATACTCGATCTCCCCCACAAAGACCTGAGGAGAGCGCGTGCCGCCGCCCTGAACATGATCCCGACGACGACGGGCGCGGCGAAAGCGGTCGGCCTCGTGCTGCCGGAACTGAAAGGGAAGCTGAACGGCATGGCGATACGGGTGCCGACGCCGAACGTGTCCGTCGTCGATCTCGTTGTGGAGGTCGGCCGCGACGTCACCGCGGAAGAGGTTAACAGCGCCCTCAAGCGCGCTGCGGAGGGACCGATGAAGGGGATCCTCCAGTATTCGGAGGAACCGCTCGTGTCGAGCGATTTGAACGGAAATCCTCACTCGTCGATCGTCGATGCGACGCTGACGATGGTGATCGACGGCAGAATGGCGAAAGTCCTCGCATGGTATGACAACGAGTGGGGATACAGCACGCGGCTGCGTGACCTCATTATCTTCATAACGAAGAGGATGTAGCCATGAAGAAGAAGGACGTCGAGCCTGCCTACCAAAAAGATGTGTTTCAGAAGCTCACGATCGAGGATCTCGACCTCAAGGGAAAGCGTGTCTTCATCAGGGCCGATTTCAACGTGCCGCTCGACGCGAATCTCATTATCACGGATGACCGGAGAATTCGTTCGACGCTGCCGACGATAAACTACGCGATCGACGAGGGTGCGATCGTCATTCTTTCGTCCCACTTAGGGAGGCCGAAAGGCAAGGTGGACCCCCGGTTGAGCCTCGCTCCGGTCGCGAAGAGGCTCCAGCGGCTCCTCAACAAGGAAGTGACGTTCGCGCCGGACTGCGTCGGCAGCCAGGTCGAGAGCATCGTCTCCAAGATGAAGTCCGGGGACGTCCTCCTGCTCGAAAATCTCAGATTCCATCCGGGGGAAGAGAAAAACGACGAAGAGTTCGCCCGCTCCCTTGCTCTGCTGGCAGATGTCTTCGTGAACGATGCCTTCGGCGCTGCGCATCGGGCGCACGCGTCGACGGTCGGTATCACGAAATTTCTTCCTTCTGCGGCGGGTTTCCTCCTCAAGAAGGAGATAGAGTATCTGAAAGGGGCTATCGACAATCCCATCAAACCGTTCGTTGCAATCCTCGGCGGTGCCAAAGTATCGGGTAAAATCGGGGTCCTCGAGCACCTCGTGGGTCGTGTCGACAAGGTCCTCGTGGGTGGCGGCATGGCCTTCACGTTCATCAAAGCGATGGGTTACGAGATCGGGGATTCCCTCGTCGAGGACGCGATGCTCGAGACCGCGGAACGGATACGGAAGCAACTGACCGAGCAGGGGATCAAGTTCTATCTGCCCGTCGACTGCGTCATCGCCCAGAACACCGAGCCGGGAGCCGTGATCAAAATCGTGCCGACCCTCGAGATCCCCAATGGCTGGCGAGCCCTGGACATCGGACCGGCGTCAGTAAAGCTCTTTACGGTTGCCCTCCAGGATTCCAAGACGATCCTGTGGAACGGACCGATGGGCATGTTCGAGATCGATTTCTTCTCGAGGGGCACATTCGATATCGCCCGTGCCGTCGCCGATGCCTACGCCCTGACGATCGTCGGAGGAGGCGATACCGATCTGGCGGTTCACCGCGCAGGCGTTTCCGACGCCATCAGTTTCATATCGACAGGGGGCGGTGCATCGCTACAACTCCTCGAGGGGAAAGAACTTCCCGGTATCGCAGCACTTACGGACAAACCGGAATAGCCATCTCTCGTTCACCCGGTGAGCGCTCGCATGACGCCGCACTGACGATCGTGGGACGGCAACGCTTTATGAGGGAGTTTCACGTTCTCGTGCGAGAGAATGCCTCTCTTCATTTCCACGATCGACGGGTTTTTGCATCCGAACTCCCGGATAAGGTACGACGCCGCTATCTCCGGTTTAATGATATCGCCACACGTGAAAATGTCGACGGCAGCATAATCGTATTCGGGCCACGTGTGAATGGTAAGGTGCGATTCCGCAATGACGACAACGCCACTGACACCAAAGGGATTGAATTCATGGAAGGAAACGTCGACGATGGTTGCTTGTGCTTCTTTAGCAGCCGAGACCATGATGCTTTTCACCTTGTCAAGGCTCTTCAGAATCTCGGGATTGCACTCCCGCAATTCCACCAATAGGTGAGTCCCTAACGCATACAATTCTCTACCCCCCTTCTCGACAAAAGAGATAGCTAACTAAGGAATGAAGAATACAGAAAATCCCATTCCGATGTCAAGAAATTTTTGCGGGCGGACTTAGGCCTTGAAGCGGGGAAGATCCGGACGGATGGAACTTGCCGACCGGCAGATCGTAGGCGAATACGGGCCGCGTAAAAAGGCGTTTGAATGAGACATGCTACCTCTCGTCCTTCGCGTCGAACCCGATCGTTCTGTCGATGATGAACGGGGGCCTTTTTCTCGTTTCATCGAAATTTCTCCAGATGTACTCTCCGAGTATGCCGAGAAAAACGAGCTGGGTACCGGAAACGACGAGGAGAACGACCATGAGGGACGCCCATCCCTGGACGGGAACGGAAAAAAAGAGTCGGTTGAAAATGACGACGAGCGCATAGAGGAATCCCGCGATCGCGAGGAGTATCCCGACGAGCGACATAAGGCGCAGGGGGACGAAAGAGAACGAGACGAACGTGTCGATGAACAGTTTCGCTTTCCTGCCGAGCGTCCATTTCGAGACCCCTTTGTGGCGAGGCGCCTTTCGGTAGGAAACCACGGTCTGCTTGAAACCGCTCCAAAGAATGAGGCCGAATATGGAGGTGTTCTTTTCCCCTATCGAGATGACGGCATCGGCGACTTTTCTGTCGATGAGAAATACATCCGTGCCTGTCGCGGGCATAGTCGGCAAGGCATATCGCCGAACCGCCCGATAGTAGAGCGACGGGAAGAGACGCGAGGGTTTTTCGCCCCATTCCCTCACGCCGAGTACGACATCGAATCCTTTCCGCCATTCTTCGATGAGCATCACGAGCAGTTCAGGGGGGTCCTGGAGGTCGGCCGACAGAAACGCGCACGCATCGCCGGACGCCCGTGAGAGACCCGCGAGACACGCGGCGTGGCTGCCAAAATTCCTGGATAGTTGAATGACTTTTACCCGTGCATCTCGTCGCGCGAGTTCCTCCAGAATCCTAAAGGACCCGTCCGTTGAGCCATCGTCCACGAAGATGAATTCGACGTCCTGTTTGAGAGCGGATGAGACGTGACGCAACCTTTCGTACAATGCCGGGATGTTTTCTTCTTCGTTGTACGTTGGGATAGTTACGGAAATCAGCGCCATGTCGTTGTCACCGTTTCTTCAGGACTTTCGCCGGCACACCCGCGACCACGGTATTCGGTTTCACATTATTCGTCACCACGGCACCCGCGCCGACTATGGCGCCCTCGCCGATCGTGACGCCGGGCAAGACGACCGCGCTCACGCCGATATCGCTCCCCCTGCAAATCGTGACGGGTTTCACGACGAGATCTGTTTGGATCACGGGGACGTCTCTCGGTATTCCCGTGTGTGTCGATCCGAGGATTCTCGCGCCCGGCCCGATCCCGACGTAGTCCTCTATGACGAGCGCTCTCGCGTCGAAATAGGCATAAGGACCGATCCACACTTTCTCGCCTATCGTACAATACCCGTCATGCCGGCCTTGCAACATCACGTACTGCCCTATGAAGACACCATCCCCGATCTCCATCGTTTCAGGATGTATGAACGTCACGAAGCTCGATACCGAGATATCGTCGCCGCACCGCTTGAGGAGACTCCTGAGGATAATTCGCCTCATGAGCGCGTCGAACGGTTTGTCGCTGCACTTGAACCGATCGTAGAGGGCGAGGCGCTCCCGCAGGGTGAGGTTCTCCCTGAGATGGCGGGCGTGCGCGAGTTCGGAGGAGGAAGCCTTCTCTACGCGCTTGAGACCGAAATACGCCTTCACGACTCTTTCCGTCATCTCTCACCGAGTATCTGTTTTATGGATTCGATAACGTAGTCCTGTTCCGTGTCGGTCAAGCTCGGGTACAGGGGAAGGAGGAGGGTGTTGTCCGTCATCCTCTCCGTGTGGGGGAGCTTCACCGCCTCATCTCGATAACACGCTTCCCGGTGAATTGCCATGATTCCCCGTCTCGTCGCGATTCCTCTCTCGAGGAGACGGGCCATGAGCGTATTCCGATCGACCGGTGCCGATTCTTTGAGTTCGATCCAGTACGATTGATAGTTGTGCCTCGCGTAGGACGGGATTCTTGGAACTCTCACATGAGGAATTTCCCAGAGACCAGAATTGTACCTTTCGGCGCGCCGCCTCCTTTTCTCGAGAATCGACGGCAGTTTCTTCATCTGTTCGACACCAATCGCTGCTTGTATATCGGTCATTCGGTAGTTATAGCCTAACTCCGGATAGGTTTCCACGATAACGGTGTTTGCTCTGTGCCTTTCGATATCGGATACCGACATGCCGTGGTGGCGAAACCTCTTGAGTTTTTCCGCCAGCAGAGCGTCGTCTGTCGTGATCATCCCGCCTTCGCCGGTCGTAATGATCTTTCTCGGGTGGAAACTGAAACACGCGATCGAGCCGTGACCGCCGATCCGAACGCCTTTGTATTCCGATCCGATCGCGCACGCGGCATCCTCGATGAGCAGTAAATTATGTTTCTTCGCGATATCGCGAATGGGATCCAAATCGGCGGGCAATCCCATCTGGTGAACGGGCATGATAGCCCTCGTCTTCGGTCCGATCGCATCTTCGATTTTCTCAGGATCGATGTTGCACGTCTCCGGGTCAATGTCGACAAAGACGGCTTTCGCCCCACAGTAGGAGACCGCGTTCGCTGACGCGATAAACGAGAGAGAAGGGAGGATGACCTCATCGCCGGGCCCGATACCGCTCACGGTCAACGCCGCGTGGAGTGCCGTGGTGCACGATGTCGTCGCGATGGCATGCCGCGAGCCGACGTACCGTGCGACGGTTTCCTCGAATTCCACGACTTTCGGCCCCTGGGTAACCCACCCGCTGTCGATTACCCGAGCAGCGGCCGTTTTTTCCTCATCGCCGAGGTCGGGCCTCGTGATCGGAATCCTCACCATCGTGTCACCAGTTGAAAACCCTTTCCCCGTCGAGAAGCTCCCCAGCACTGTAATCCTGCGCGCGGAACCACTCGATGTACGACGTGATCCCCTGCTCGATATCGACGTCGGGTACGAAGCCGAACAATCGTGTGGCTTTCGAAATGTCGGCGTAGTGTCTCATTACGTCTCCCGGGCGCTTTCGCTCATGGATCGGCGACAGGTCGTTCCGACCGAGCTGCTGGGCGATGATCGACGCGAGGTCGTTGATGCTTACCTCTCGACCGCGGGCGATATTCACAGCCTGTCCGATCATTGCGTCGCACTGGGAGGCGAGGAGAATTCCCCTCACGGTATCCGCGACAAACGTAAAGTCGCGGGTCTGCGTGCCATCACCGAAGATGATGGGTGGCTTTCCATTGAGTATCCTCAGGACGAATCGCGGGATGACTTCCCCATAGACTCCCTCGAAATGAGACCTCGGCCCGTACGTGTTGAAGGGTCGAACGACCATCGATGGGTAGCCGAAGGTCTTTTGGTACGCTAACGTATAGAGCTCTCCGGCCACTTTGCTCGCACCATAGACGGTCGTTGGTTCGAATGGGTGTTTTTCATCCATCGGGACGTAATGAGCTGTGCCGTAGACTTCGGACGACGACACGTAGATGAAACGCCGGACGGAATGTGCGAGGCTCGCTTTCAGGAGAGCGAGCGTGCCTGTTGCGTTGACCTCGTGGGTCGTCTCGGGGCTGCCGATGGATTCACGGAGGCAGCGGACTGCGAGGTGATACACGATGTCGATATCTCTCGTGATCTCCTCGAGGAGTTCCCGGTTCCTCACGTCGCCGGTGACCACCCGCAGGTTTGGGTTGCCTTCGTGGTGAGCGATGTTCTCCCTCTTCCCCGAAGAAAAGTCGTCGAGGATCACGACGCGGTTCTCTTTGAGAAGTTCATCGACGAGATGGCTTCCGATGAACCCCGCGCCGCCCGTGACGAGAATGTTCAGATTCCGGAGGTCCATCTATGCACCGTAAAACGCCTTGATGCAGTCCGCGATGTATTCCTGGCTTTCTTCATCAAGTTCAGGATACATCGGCAGGGATAGAATTTCATCGCATGCGGCTTCAGCGTGCGGGCAATTCCCGCTTCCGTACCCGAGTCCTCGCGCGGCTTCTTGGAGGTGAATGGGTTTCTTATAATGGATGCCGGTTCCTACGCCCTTCTCTTCGAGAAATGCCCGCAGCGCATCTCGTTTCTTGCTCCTCACCACATAGAGGTGGTACACATGGCTGCGGAGAGGGGCTTCCTGGGGGAGCGTCAGGGGGGTCTCTCTGAGGAGTGCATCGTACCGCTCGGCAGCACCTCTCCTCCTGGCATTGTTTTCGTCGAGGTACTTCAGTTTGATACGAAGGATCGCAGCCTGCATTTCATCGAGTCTGCCGTTGTAACCGAAGACCGCGTGCTCGAACTTCGAACGGTGGCCATGATTACGATAGAGGCGAACCCGATCTGCTAGAGCAGGGTCGTTCGTCGTCACCATCCCACCCTCGCCGTATGCGCCGAGATTTTTCGTGCAGTAGAAGCTGAAACAACCGGCATCTCCTATAGAACCGGCTTTCTTGTCCCTATAGAGTGCCCCGTGCGCCTGACAGGCGTCTTCTACAATGGAGATGCCGCGCTTGCGCGCAATCTCCGCGATGGGGTCCATGTCCGCCATCTGTCCGTACAGATGCACCGGAACGATCGCCCGGGTTTTTCGCGTTATTTTCTTTTCTATCTCCCCGGGATCGATCGTGTACGTGAGCGGATCGATATCGACGAGAACGGGGATGGCGCCGGCGGCAACGATCGCTTCAACGGTAGCAAAGAAAGAGTGGGTCGTCGTGATCACTTCGTCGCCGCTCTTTATCCCGACCGCTAGCAGGGCGAACAGTAGAGCTTCCGTACCCGAGCCGACGCCGACCGCGTCGTTCGTCCCGCAGTAGCGTGCGAATTCTTTTTCGAATTCCCGAGAGTGAGGGCCCAGATAAAGCCGCATATCCTCTAAGACGCTCTCGAGGGCCTTCATGATGTCGGCTTTTATGGGCGCGAATCCGGTTTTCAAATCAACGAAAGGGATATGCCTCAGCACCTTTTCCATGTTAATAGATCATTCGTATTCCACCCACTTCTCGGGGAGCCCTCTTCTTTCGGTTCGTCGGTTCGTGCTCGGGAAACGCCGGCAAACCGAAGCGGGACCAACCGTTCATTCTCTTTCATACGGGGGCCATCGGTACGGCCTGTCGAAAAAGCCGGGCTGGCACCTCAAGTCGTCGATCATCTTTACGACCGTCGCTGGGTTGCCGACGACGACACTATTTTCAGGAACATCCCTGGTGACGACCGAGCCTGCGCCGACGAGACTGTTTCTCCCGATTCTCACGCCCGGCAGAATGGTCGAGTTTGCGCCGATCCTCGCGAAGTCTTCGACGATGGCGCCTTTCTTGCACTCTCTATACCTGGGGCATCCCATGGGATGCGGATCATCCGTGAACGTGACGTGCGGCCCGACGAATACGAAATTTCCGAGGGTCACCATCTCGAGAAAACAATTGCTGTGTATCCGCGTGTTATTGCCGATCCGGTTGCCAAATTCGAGCACGGAATTTGAACCGATGCTCACGTCATTGCCGATTTTGTTATCCTCCCGGATCGTAACACCCTGTCCCGTCTGAACGTTATCACCGATTTCGGTACCGGCGTAGATAGTGCTGAAAGGGCGAATACGGGTACCGTTTCCGATCGTCAATGAGAATTGCCCCGGTTCCGCTCCCCGGGGTGGCTTCCCGATGATCGAAGGAGGTTCGATAACGACTCCTTCACCAAAGATGACATTCGGATAGATAAGATTATCCATCGGGCGTTTTCGGCAAATGGTTCTTCGTCTCGAAAAAAGGGGTCATTAAAGGGCTTAAGCGGACAATCAACACATTTCCCTTGATTGCCCACTCGAGTTGAGCAACGACCGCCAAAAAGGTCTGCTCTCTGCGTCGTCGATTCACAGCCTGACGTTCGATCCCGCTTTTTTGATCGACTTGTCGGCTGCTTCCAGGATTTTCACCACGCGCAACCCTGATTCCCCATCGGTGAGGGGATTTGTATTGTGCAGAATACAGTCGACCACATGATCGACCAAAACTTTCAAGGCTTCCGTCTGATCTATCTTCGGGGCGTACATGTCGCCGATTCGATATTGGATGATGGTTCGATAGAGCAATTCCTTGTTGGATTTTGAGACGTGGACACCTTTGTCGTAAATCTTCACTTTCTCCGCGGGGTCGAGATCGTCGAACACGATCATCTTCTTGCTTCCCCCGATGATGATCCGGCGGATTTTTACCGGCGAAAGCCAGTTGACGTGGAAGTGCGCCATCAGTCCGCCGTCGAAGGCTACCGTCACATAGGCGATGTCTTCTTTCCCATTGTCCGTATGGGACGAACCTACGGCCGAGACGCTCTTCGGCCGGAGGGGGATGAGGAAGTCCATGATCGAGACGTCGTGACATGCGAGATCCCACACCACGTTCACATCGGTTTGGAAGAGACCGAGGTTTACCCTCACGGAATCGAAATAGAAAAGATCACCAAGTGCCCCTGACGAAATGAACTCGTTCATCTTCTGCACCCCGCCCGTATAAATGAAGGTGTGATCTACAACGAGGAGGACATTTTTCTGCCGGGCGAGATTGACGAGTTTCTCTGCGTCTTTGACGCTTGCGGCGAGCGGCTTTTCCATGAGGAGGTGTTTCCCCGCGCTGAGTACCGCATGGCCGAGTCGGAAGTGGGTGTGCACCGGCGTCGCGACAGCGACGAGCCGGACATCTTCATCGGCGAGGAGGTCACGATAATCGGAAGTCGTGCGTATCGCAGGGTAGCGATTGGCTATCTTCTGGAGACTTTTTCGATCGACGTCACAGGCATATCGGACGTTCGTCCGTGCATTCTCATTGAAATTCCTTATGAGATTGGGTCCCCAGTATCCGCATCCGATGACCCCGACCTGGATGTCTTTCATAGGCGTATCGCTTTGTTCGCTATTATATCACTATTCTCCGTTTCGCCAGATAGAGACGATGCGTTTACGGAAAAGGTCCGCCTATCACCAAATGACGTATTTCGAAAGGTTCTCGCTCAAGTGGAATCGCTGGGAAACATAATGAGTTCTTTTCTCGTCGGGATTGTTGAGAGATGCTGAATGGGAGAGATTGGGGGAGGCATAGTCGTCCCCAACCTGCTTCACGTGATACGGTGCGTAGCTCGGCTTTGTCGCCCCTTCGGAAGGGAGATAGTCCCTAAAAACATTAAGCATATGAATTAATGCGTTGCCTCATAGCTATGAATAAACAGTTATTATGCAGCAATAATAAAAACGCAATGCAAGTCTATTCAAACATTTGATACTATTAATTGATTGACTTCCACCTATTATCACGATATAATGCTCGCAAACAGAGAAAATGTATAAAAATAATAAATGTTAGCCCGCTCCTGAAGTGCTATGGATATTGACTTCTCAAGATATCTCAGCAAGATACAAGGCTACAAGAGTGCTTCGCAGAAAGCGCGTATCCTTACAGAAGCGTGGGCATCCGACAATCTTGAATGTCCTTCTTGTGGCGGGACACTGTCTCCTTTGCCAGCGAATTCGCACACATCTGATTTTCGGTGCCAGTCTTGTGGGGAAACTTATCAACTCAAAAGTTAGTCAAAACCTTTTGGGAAGAAGATACTCGGAGCTGAGTACAATACTACAATCCAAGCAATTAGGGCTGGAAAACATCCTTCCTTAATCTTCTTACAATATGATCTCAACAACCTATCTGTTCAACAGATAAGAATACTTCATCGTTCGTGGATAACTGAACAAAGCATAATTCCCCGCCGTCCCTTAAGTCCACAAGCACGACGTGCGGGTTGGCAAGGTTGTTTATTGGCACTTGAATCTATACAAGCACAGCACTTGTTGATGTGGTGCGAAATGCTTCAGTAAGTCCATCACAAATAGTCAGGTCGCAATGGCAAACTGCTCATTCTGTCTCAACACTTCCATTGGCTCAAAGGGGCTGGGTTGCTCTTGTCCTACGGATAGTAGAATTACTACCCCAAGAGTTCACACTTCAACAAGTGTATGCTTATGAAAAAGAATTGGCTGAAGCCTATCCCGCGAATCAAAACATACGAGCCAAGATTAGGCAACAACTTCAAATTATCAGACACTTGGACTTGATACAGTTTATTGGGCCAGGTGTATATCGTAGGGTTTTCCAATCTATGCAATAAGCGGGCTAACACGCGCTTGCACCTGACGCCGCTCCGCTGCGCTGCGCGGCGCAGGTGAAGCGCAAGCCGTTATGCCTGAAGTGATATGAACAGAAATAAATTGAACAAATTGCTTACATCGAATGGCTTTACACCGCCTTTTTACGTGGAAGGATGCACAAATGCGGGCCGATACTCTTCTGGAGCCGCTCGATCTCCGCTCTGTATGCGTTTTCATCCGAGGCGCCATTTGTGAGAGCCTTCTTGCCCCCCTCCAGAAACGTGTCCCGCCACCGATCGCCGATAGTACAGGGTCTGGCTGATCCGATGCTCCCGACACATGTCAGCCACCGACCTGCTCCCCTTGATCCCTTCCATGACGATCGCCAATTCCTCCTCCGCCGTCCATGTCCGCTGCCTCATCCTTCACCTCCGTGTAAAGGTTCTCTCCGCTCATGCGGAGAGGCTACCCTCTACACCTCCGGCCTGTCCATCTCTCCAGGGTCGCAGTATAGAAGCCTCCTCTTTTTACAGGTAGTTTAGGACATCACCTTATTGCCATAACAAACTCTTTTATATTTTTGGTTCTTCTCCGAAAAAGGTGCTAAAGCCGCCTCTTCAATGTAGGGAATAGGCAGATAGGTTGTCATCCCCGCGAAGCTTATCCCTGCAGGTTGTGATCAGGGAGCGGGAATCCAGAAAAACATGAAGACGTATTATGTTTCACTGCTGTCCAAACTCTTCCGAAAAGGGCTCTTCAAGAGAAATACCCTATCGAAGTTACATGCTTTCATAAAGAGTATTCTCTTGCTCTCCCCTCAGGTTGCCGCTGCCCTCCCAAAGACGTAGGATACCGTCATGCCGGCCCCGTATCAAGCACGGGGCAAACTCCCTCCGGTATCCGGTGACGTTCATGTGCTTCACGAAGGCCACAGTCACTGGATTCTCGCCTCGGCGAGTCGCTGAGGCGACCGGGTCCCTCCAAATAGATCGGCGGGCAAGCAAGCCTGAAATGACACGACGCATATGACAGGGTTCCTCTCGTTGCACATGCTGTCCAAGAAATTTGTTTTGGATGGGTCTGATCCGAATTACTCTTTCAGTTCGACCTTCTTCTGGTTCGCGACGATGACGAGCACGTATTGTTCGGGATCGAGGTATTTCCGGGCGACCCGTAGCACGTCTTCCTTCGTGACGGCATTGATGTAATCGGCGTATTTTGTGACGTAGTCCATTCCGAGATTGTAGAACTCTACCGAAGCGAGGAAATCGGCGATCTTCCGATTCGTATCGAGCCTCCTCAGGAAGCTTCCGGTCAAATACGCTTTTGCGTCCGCCAACTCCGAATCCGAAACTGGCTCCGACCGAATCTGCCGCATCTGTCTGAGTATTTCCGAGATCGCCTCATGGGCCGATTCGTTTTTCGTCTGCACTCCGACTTTGAACATCCCCCCCTCCCTGAAGGACGGGAACACGCTGTGCACGTCGTACGCGAGTCCCATCGTATCTCGTATCGATCGCATGAGTCGGGATGCGAACCCCCCTCCGCCGAGAATATAGTTCAACACCGAAACTGCATAGTAATCGGGGTTATCCCTGCTGATCCCGATATTCCCCAGCAGAATGTTCGCCTGAGTGAGATCTTTGTCGATCCTGACAACCTTTTTTTCGTCTCTCCGGTGAAGGGGCATCGTGCATTTCTCCGGCAACGCCTTCGTCTTCCACGCGCCGAGGTGTTCCTCGAGGAGAGACTTTAACTCCTCGGGCGTCAGGTCGCCAGCCACGGAGAGGATCGCATTGTTCGGCACAAAAAAATCCGAATGAAACCGGACGAGATCGTCTCTCGTGATCGCGTCGAGCGACGCGGGCGATCCTTCCACGAGGCGCCCATACGGGTGGCTGCCGAAGACTTCTTTCCTGAACGCGCGGTCCGCCAGAAATGACGGATCCTCTTCCTGTTGGGCGAGGAACCCTTTCGCCCGTTCCCTTACCCTGACGAGTTCATCTTCGGGGAAAGACGGATTGAGGAGCACATCGGCAAACAGCGCGAAGCCCTTCTTGAGATCCTTTTTGAGGACCGAAAGGGCGAGTGTCGTATAATCAGCGCCGGCACCCGCGTCGAGCGAAGCGCCGATAAAATCTATCTCTTCGCTGATATCCTTCGACGTCAGATTCTTCGTGCCCTCCGTGATGAGTTCCGCGACAAGATAGGCCGTCCCCGCTTTCGCTTCGCTCTCGTGGACCTGGCCTGCTTTTACGATTGCGGTCACCATGACGATCGGCAGATTGTGGTTTTCCGAATGAAGGACAACGAGTCCGTTGGGAAGCTCTGTTCTCTTGGCGTCAAGGGCGAGGGCGTCGAGCGTTTCGAAAGCGAAGAGAAAGACGAGGAGAAAAACAATCCACGCCAAAAAGCGGCGTCCTATGACGAAATCCCTTCGATTCTCGGCAGTCAGTCTTTTTCCGTCCATTCGTTGCTCTTTTCCTTTCTGATCGGTATCAACACGCCGACGGTTCTATTGTCCTCCGTCAGGTATTTCCGCGCGACACGCGACACGTCGGCCGCGGTCACTCGCTGAATCCCTTCGAGATACCTCTCCATCAGCCTCCAGTCGCCGAGCATCTCGAACATACCATACTGCCTCGCCTGCACATAGATAGAGTCCTGCCCCATGATAAATGATGCCTCGATCTGATTTTTCGCCTTCTGCAGTTCCCGCTCGGACGGAGGCGATCGTTTGAGATGTTCGATTTCCTGGTAGAGCGTCTTTTCGACATCCTCGATTGAAATGCCGGGCGATGCCGTCGCGAAGAGAAAGAATAAATACGGGTCGAGGTTAAAACCACTGTAATCGGCTGCGGCGCCGAGAGCGATCTTTTTCTGGTACACGAGAGACTGATAGAGCCTCGAACTTTTCCCGCCCGAGAGAATGAGGCTCGCTATGTCGAGAGCGTAACTGTCCTCGTGGGGGAAGTTCGGGACATGATAGGCGGCGATCACAGCGGGAAGCTCGGCCTCCTTTTTCAACGTGAGTCTCCGTTCGCCCTTCTGCTCGGGTTCTTGATACTCTGCGCGCATGGCGAGAGACCCCGAAGGAATGCGTTCGAATGCATCTCTGATTCTTTGCGCCATGTCCTTGCTGTCGACATCGCCCACGACGATGATGAACGCGTTCTCCGGACTGTAGAACGTCTTGTAGTAACGAACCAAATCGTCCCTCTCGATCGACCGAATGTCGGACATCCATCCAATGACCGGCCTCTGGTACGGATGCGCTTTGAACGCCGTCGCGACAACCTCTTCGAAGAGCGAATTCTGCGGATCGTCCTCGTAGCGGAGACGCCGTTCTTCCATGACAACGTTCTTTTCCGAGAGGAACTCTTTTTGATCGATGAGGAGATTCTGGATTCTGTCCGCTTCGAGATCGACGGAGAGCGTGATTCGATCCGAAGCGAACAGCTGGAAATAGACCGTGTAGTCCTTCGTGGTGTAAGCGTTGTCGGTACCGCCGTTTTTCTGAACCAATTGAGAAAACTCGGAGGGACCGTACCGAGATGTCCCCTTGAACATCATGTGTTCGAGGAGATGGCTCATCCCGGACTTCCCCATGGGTTCATCCCTTCCCCCAACTCTGTACCAGACCTGAAACGTCGCGACCGGCGCCTTGTGCTCCTCGACAATCAGGACCTTCATTCCATTGCGAAGCGTGAATTCCTGGACTTCCGCGGCATGGAGGGGCTTTAAACAGAGCGCAACGAGTAGAACGAGGCAAGCTCTCAGCAACTTCATGATTAACTATTTTAACTATAGCACAGTAGCCGAGGTGAGCGAAAGTGTGGACTTTCGCAGGGAAGATCGATAGAATAGTACCTAACTTTAGCTTAGACAACCAAAAAAGGAGAGGGAATCATGCGGAGAAATAAAAAAATAGCCCTATTCGTCATATTGTCTATCGCACTCCTCTTTCTGCCTTGTCTACTCTGCGCTCAGGCACTCGACTACAAGGAGTACACTGTCCAAAAAGGAGACACCCTGTGGGATATAACGAAAGAGGAATTGAAAGACCCCTTCCTCTGGCCGAAAGTCTGGAACGCGAACCCTGATATCAGCAACCCCGACAGAATCTACCCGCGGCAGACGATCAGAATTCCCCTCTCTCTCCTCCAGAAAGAGATCGAGCCCGCTGAACCGAAGCCGATTCCTCAGCCGACCGTAAGACCTGAACGCGAAGAGAAAAAGGGTGTCGCCGCGAAAGTGCCGACCATCGAATATCTCATAGACCAGAACCTGCTGATCGCGAGCGGTTACATCGCCGACTCGGTTACCCCGGCAGGGAAAATTTACGACAAACCTGGCGAACCGAGCAATCTGACGAAAGGCGATTACGCGTATATCATGACAAACAAGCCCGTGAAGAAAGGTGATCTCTTTTATATTATCGAGGTGGTCGAAAAAGTGCAGCATCCCGTCACGCGCAAGTCCCTTGGAACGCGTGTCGCTATTTTAGGAATCGCCGAAGTGGTCGACGAGAACGATCCGAAGGTGCTCATTACGCGCTCATACGCAGAGATTCCGATCGGCAGCCTCATCGACGATTACTTTCCGCTCGATCCCCCTCTCGCGGTGGCGAATCCCCGAAAACCCGCAATCGATGGGTACGTCGTTACCACGGCGAAACGCCTCTACGCCCACGGGAATTTCGATATCGTATTCATCGATAAAGGAGAAAGAGACGGGCTCCGGGCGGGCGATTTACTCGCGACGACATTGCAGAACGAGCACCGTATCTACAATGGCGTGATTCAGGTTGTCAGCACGCGACCATCAACGTCGGCCGCGATCATCAGGAAAGCCACGAAAGAAATCCGGATTGGTGATCCCGTAACTGCGGTTACGCAGGAGTAGTCGTCAGCCTTCTCAGCGCCTTCAATCGACTCGGGTGTTTGAGTTTGCGCAGCGCTTTTGCTTCGATCTGCCTCACCCGTTCGCGGGTGATCGAAAGATGGCGGCCCACTTCTTCGAGCGTGTGATCACGGTCGGCACCTATGCCGAATCTCATCCGGATCACCATCTCCTCTTTCGGGGTGAGCGTTTTGAGGACCTGCTGGATCTGTTCCGAGGTCTCGATTTTCTCCGCATCTGCATAAGGAGAAGGGCTGTTCTTGTCGCCGATAAAATCTTCCAGTTCCGTATCTTCGTCGCCGACAGGCGTCTGTAAGGCAATCGGATCCTGAATCGCGCGAAAGACCTCTTCCACTTTTCTCGTGGGAACGCTGAGCTTCTGGGCGATCTCCTCGTTCGTCGGTTCCCTCCCGAGTTGCTGAGTGAGTTCGCGCGACGCCTTTGTGACGCGGTTATAGAACTCCATCATGTGGACAGGAACCCTGATCGTCTTCGTCTGGTCTATCAATGCCCTCGTGATGGCCTGCCGGATCCACCACGTCGCATACGTGCTGAATTTGAACCCTTTTTCGTATTTGAACTTATCGACCGCTTTCATCAGGCCGATGTTCCCTTCCTGAATTAAATCCAGGAGTGGCAACCCCCTGCCCACGTAATTTTTCGCGATATTGACCACAAGTCTGAGGTTTCTCGTTATCAGTTCGTTCTTCGCCGTCGTAATGAGAACCCTCGCCTTGACTATGCGCGCCCACATCGCCTTGAGGTCATCGACCTTTGCGCCGACTTCAGCCTCCACCTTACGGTAAACCTTTTCGACGTCCTTTGCCAGCGCCTCGAGTTTTTTCGTGTCCATATTTTTTTTCTTCTTTTCCCGGATATGGGCCCGAAGCTCCTTCAAAGAGCCGTACTTCTCGATCTTCCGGTCGGCAGCCGTTATTTCCTCCATTAAGGCCTCGATCACATCGACACTCTTCACGAGCGCTTCGTCGGGTTTTTCTTCCTCCGGATTCAGCTCTTCTTCGTCCCCGTTCATGCTCGCCTCGAGCTTCTTGTATAAAGGAAGCGTCGTTACCAATTCCCGTATAATCGACTTCCCTTCCTCGAGTCTTTTCGCGAGTTCCGTTTCTTCGTCTTTCGTGAGGATAGAAATATCCCCCATGGAATAGAAATAAGCCTGAACGAGGTCTTCGGTTTTTTCATATTCCTCGAGTTCCTCTTCGATCTCCTCCTCGGGTAGGAGCGCTTCTTCGTGATCGACGACTTTAACCCCCATGTCTTGGAGTATGTCCATCAAGTCTTCTATTTCATCTGGGGAGAAATACTCTGAAGGAAGGGCGTCGTTGATTTCGTCGTACGTAAGAATGCCGCGTCTTTTGCCGATATCGATTATTTCTTCGAATATGTCCTTTTCTCTCATTTGACTCCTTAAACATACTAAAGGGCCTTTCTGAAAAAAGGCCCTTTCTTTTCTTTGACAACGCAAGGGAGGGGGAATAAGGGTCAAGTCGCACGGTCTATTAGTACTGGTCAGCTGAGTGCATT
>CAKZPA010000005.1 GCA_937138415.1 uncultured Nitrospiraceae bacterium
GACGAATCACACATGTAAAATACGTACGACGCTGGATACCGGCTTTCGCCGGTATGACGTGATTGTGAGATAGGTTCTCATAAAAAGAGTCATTGTCCGTCGAGGTGACCGATGACACCTTTTCTGTCTGAGAGTTTTTGGGGACACGGGACAGAATGCATGCATCCACATCCTGCTCTCTCGCTGGACTTTGCAGAAAACCTATGTGACGATCTTCACGATCTCCGATGTCGGAACGCGATCCGTTCTGAACCCGTTCACCGGCGAGTCCCAGTCCGGATATCCGATCGAGATGCCGAGGACCATCCTCTTCGTTTCCGGGACCCCGAGAAAGCGTTTGACCGCCCCCGCGTAATCCGTGAGAAAGGCCTGTGGAACCGTTCCCAACCCGTACGCGTGGGCCGCCAGCATGATGCTCTGGGCGAAGATACCCATGTCGAATATGGACCACACCGTCAAAGAGGCATCCTGGAAGAGCAGGATACCGTGCGGGGCCCCGTAGAACGAGAAATTTGCGATCTTCGACTTTCTCTTCACCTCGGGGTCGTTGAGGTCCTTGCCGGTGATCTCGCTCCGCTTCCTCATGAGCGCGTCGATTCTCGACGCGACGACGGGCGGCCATTCGAGAGGAACGGGCAAGTCGGGCGTCGGCTCGGCGCCGCTCTCGAGCAGTTCGATGAGCGTGCGGGAGAGGGCTTCCTTTTTCTCCCCTGAGACGATCACGACTTCCCAGGGCTGGCTGTTCTTGTAGGAAGGGCTCCACTTCGCGTCGTCGATGACTTGCATGAGCACGTCTTCCGGAACAGGATCGGGCTTGAATTTCCTGATGCTCATTCTCGTCCTGATGCATTCGATTGCGTCCATTTTCTTCTCCTTATCTGTATGAGTCTCCGGAGAATTGGGTTCCTTGTCCTTCGCCCGTCCGAGATTGTTCGCACATAAACTGGCGTCTGAAGGAACGACGAATGGCGCGGACCACTTCAACGTCTCCGGTTCGCTCTTATTATAACCTCCCCCGTTGTCCGCATGATTGACACCCGGCGATGAAAATTGTAGAGTGATACCAATTTGAAAAAGATCTCGGAGGAGGATTGCATGAAAAAAATTGTCGGAGCTTTGCTGTTGATGCTGGGAGGCCTCGTGTTCGGATCGATGGGGTTCGCGGCCGAGAAGGCGACACTCGGGAAGAATAATTTTTCGGTAAAAGTGTCTTCTATTCATTTCGACGACGGCGACACGGACAACGGTATCTCCGTCAGTGCGGAAGGATACAAGGAGATCGAGAAGAACCTCTATCTCGGGGTGGAGGCGGGCTATACCAATGTTGACGGCAAAGTGAATCTCTCGGGCACACGAGTGGATTCGGACATCGTCTTTCTCCCGATCGAGCTGAACCTCAAATACGCGATCAGGATCACGAATCACCTCATCGTCGATTTCGGCATAGGCGGTTCTTACAGTTACGTGAAGGAGGAGATATCGCGTGCCGATGAATGGTGGGAAAGCGTTGACCTGGACGAATGGCTCTTTGGCGGCCAGTGCTTCGCGGACGTGCATGTGACAATCGGAAAGATGATCATCGGCGTCAATGGCAAGGTACAGGTTACGGACAAAAGCCGGGATGCGGGGAAAAATTACAGTAACCGGAGGATCGGGGGGCATATAGGGATCATGTTTTGAAGGGAAGGATCGAGGGCCCACCTTATTGAGAGCGTGCTTTTCTTCGT
The DNA here is from genome assembly GCA_937138415.1 of uncultured Nitrospiraceae bacterium. Taxonomy (GTDB): domain Bacteria; phylum Nitrospirota; class Thermodesulfovibrionia; order Thermodesulfovibrionales; family SM23-35; genus JALHSV01. The sequence continues at coordinate 1,728 of CAKZPA010000005.1, forward strand.
GAAAGTGCGCGTCCCGTTGAAAGCGGGACGCGGCAATCTCGTCTCGGAATTCTCCCCCTTACGATAAGGGGGATTAAGGGGGTTATGAATAGTTCATCGGACATAACCCCTCCCCGCCTCCCCTTACCTTAAGGGGAGATTGGAATCGGCCCGCGGCAATCTCGCTTTCACCCTCTCCCTATCCCTCTCCTCTCCTCGGCGAGTCTTCGACCCTCGAGGGAGAGGGTTAGGCGGATGTGTTCATAGATAGCCAAACGGCGGGATCGCCGCGGCGTCGCTCTTCCGCCGAGGTCGGACGACGATTACAAGTCCCCCGTCACGTACTTCAGCCGAATCTGAGCCATGACGGCATCGTAGATCGCATTGTGGTAGTTCGTGTAACTTTTCGTCCTGAGCGTCTCCGCTTCGAGAACTTCCGTGTGCGTGCCCACTCCCTCGCGATAGCGATCTTTGGCGACCCTGAGGTTCTCTTCGGACTGCGAGACGGCCTCGCGTGTTACGGCGATCCGCTTGAACGCTTCGTCGGCATCGAGGCATGTCTGATGCACCTCGAGCGCGACGAGGGAAACGGTGTCTCTTCTCATCGCGTCGAGCGCGTCCGCCCTCTGACGCAGTGCGGCCGCGTTATGCCGTGAGACGCCTCCGTCGAAAATATCCCATCGGAGGCCGATGTGCGCGGCCCAAACGTCCTCGTGTACCTGATACTTGTTTTGCGTGAAACTATATCCGCCGGACAGCGCGAGGTGTGGCAGGGAGGACGCGCGGGCGCCTGACGCCTGATTCTTGAGGGCTCGGGATTGTTCCGACAGCGAAACAAGTTCAGGTCGCTTTTCGAGGGCTTTCGATTTCAGCGTCTCGAGATCGGTATCTACCGCCTCTGCTGAGAGATCATCGAGAGCGACCGGTTGGTCGAGTGCTCGCCCGAGGAGGCGGTTATATGCCGCTCGCGCGACGGCGAGCGCATTCGCTGCTTGAGTCAGGCGCTGGCGCGCATCGGCGAGCGAGACCTGTGCGGCAAGCAGATCGTTTTTCGTCACCATCCCCTGCTCGAAGAATTGTTCTACGTCGCGCGCGTAGGATGCGAGGCTCGTCACGTTCATTTCCGCGACCTCTGCCATACGGCCCGCGCGCAGCACGGCGATATACGCCTCCGCGACGCTCAATTTGACATCCTGGATCGTTTTCCGCTCCTCCTGAAGCGCGGCATTCCACGCCGAAGCAGCAGCATCGATGCCGGCTTTGATGCGTCCGCCCGTATAGAGGGGGAGGGCTACCGTTGCTTTATACGAAACGCTCTTGTCTTCACCGGTCGGTATGCGATCTACCGTCGACATGGGAATATTCAGGATGGACGCGGGAGCGTTGTCGAGCACGGTAAAGCCGCTCTCCAGAGACAGAGCAGGGAGCCGGGATGCTTTCGCCGCGGACACGAGCTGCCTGGTCGAATCCGCGTTCAGGCGGCTTGCCTGAATGCGATGGTCGCGCGATAGCGCGATACTCCATGCCTCCTCGAGGGTTTCGGCAGATACGAGAGAAAGCCCGCACGTCAGGGAAAAGGAAATCGTCACGACACAGAAAAAGGTAAAAAGTGAAATACCTTTCATAATAGGGATGCCCTTATTTTACATAAAACTTCACGCAGCGTTTGCATATTGTTCGCACCTTGACCGGGGGTCATCACTTCCACTTAATCGAGGAAACCGTAAAGAAATCCCCTGGATTCCGCGGCATGTGCAGAATGGCAAGGGACCTGTGGGACTGCCATCCTCCGGCTCGACCGGAGGAGCCAGGGTTCCTTCCGTCGTACCCGAAACCGAACGACGAGATCGCCATGTCCTCACCCTGCCACAGGCAGGGCTCGTCCTCGCGATGACAACTTTTTTGTCATTGTCCGAACTCAGACGCCCCTCGGCCTTGGACGAGCCGCCGAGGCGGAGCGCCCCGTTTCCTTTTCGTCACCTGTCAAGTGTAAAAGCCGGTGCCGCCCTTGTCAACGGGGGGCATGGCCCCTCGCTTGACAAAGTATGGAAAATGTCCCTTATTAAACGATAGTCTCGCCACATCGTAAGAAATGCACGGTGCTCCTGCCTTGGAAGACGGTTCGGAAATCGCGGTGGTCGGCGGCGGTCCTGCGGGTTCGTTCTTCAGTATCTTCGCTCTCAAGATCGCCCGGCTGATCAGCAGGCAGATCCGCGTCACGATCTACGATCCAAAGGTCTTCACGAAGGAAGGGCCGGTCGGTTGCAACAAGTGCGGCGGGATCATCTCCGAACTGCTCGTTCAGAACCTTGCGGTGGAGGGCATCAACCTTCCGGATACCGTCGCCCAGCGCGGCATAGACTCTTACAGGCTTCATACGCAGTATGGGAGCGTCTCTATTGCAACGCCGTCGCAGGAGTGGACCATCGCGACGGTGTAACGCGGTGGCGGTCCGAGGGGGATCGTGGGGCACGAAAAGGAGAGTTTCGACAAGTTCCTCCTCGATCTCGCGACGGAGGAGGGAGCGGTCCACGTTCCCGCCAAGATCGATCGTATCGAGTCCGACGGCGAACTCCCCTCGCTCTTTTCCGACGGCAAGAAGGTGTAAGAGGCCGATCTCGTCGTCGGCGCGGCGGGCGTGAGTTACACGGACAGGGTCGTCATCTGCGGGGATGCCGGGTCCACACGATTGTTCAAGGACGGCCTCGGTGCCGCGTACGTCATGGGAAAGGCGGTTGCCAAGACGGCGCTCCTCTACGGAATCGGCAGGCGCCATTTCGAGAGACATTATCGGCCCGCGCACAAAAAATGTAAGATATTGACGAAAGGGATGCTCGGAGTCGTCGCGAAGGAACAGGCGACGCCCGAACGGCCGAAGCGCCTCAGCTCCATTTTGTGGGATGTGTTTACCGGCAACGAGCGGTACAAAAATATTTTTTACAGATCGTTGAGCGGCCCGTTGGTCGTTGATCTATTGAGAGAGTACGGACGAAGCGGTAGGGGGAGCATATGAAAGAGGGGGAGATCGGGAAAGTCTATTCCGAGGGAGAAGTGATTTTTCACGAGGGTGAAGAGGGCGATCGGATGTACGTTATCCAATCCGGACGGGTGAGAATTACGAAGAAGACACCCGGCGGGGAGATGCCCATAGCGGTGCTCGAAAAAGGAGAGATCTTCGGAGAGATGGCTCTCTTCGACCGGCTGCCCCGATCGGCCACCGCGACCGCGGTCGGCGAGACGAGGCTGTTGGGAATCGACAAGACAAAGCTGTTCCGGACGATCGAGCGCGATCCGACCCTCGTCTTCCGTCTCATCGAGTCCATGAGCAGGAGGATCCGCAGGCTCGACGACGAATTCATGCAGTTGAAGAGGAAACGGTTCGGATTGTGCATCGATGTCGCTATCACCGTTTTCGCATTCCTCACGTCATCGGCACTCGCCAGGACACGCGCAAAATTATTCTTGCGGGAACGGTGTTTGCGGTCGGCATTCCGCTCCTCGACCTTCTCGGCACGATGTTCATCAATGTCATGCTCGTGCCGCACCCGGTCCTCAATCTTCTCTTCTATATCTTCTTCCCTCTTTCGATCGGGGACTCGATCGTCAGACACAACCTCTTCGTTGCTGATGCCTATATCAAGAGGGCGGTGGGGTACGGCATCATGACGGCTGTCGTCGGTCTCGCGTACTTTTCGCTGCAGGTAGGCGTGAGGACGGCCTTCCGGCCGGTTTTCGGGGAACACTCCGAAAAAATCTATCCAGTTCTCTTCGCGGTGCTCGTCCTCTTCTTTTTCAACCCACTGAACAGGATAGTGCAGACAGCCGTGGACAGGCTTTTTACCGGAAAAAGTTCGATTACAAGGAGAGGGTGACGAAGGTGAGCGACGCGCTGACATCGATGCTCGATCTCGACGAGGTCATCCGGAAGCTCATCGACACCGCGAGGCTCGAGATGTTCATCGACAAGGCGGGGGTGCTCATCCTCGATGACAAGAAGAAAGAGTGCCAGACGGTGTTCATCGGTGATGAGACCGGGGCGGCGCCGCAGAGTGCGAACGAGTGCATCCGGTACGATGATCCGTTCATCGATGTCCTCACGAAAAAAAAGGAAACTTGTCACCATCTCTGACATCAACGAGTATCCCCGCTACCGGGATATCAAAGATACCTGCAGTCAAAGGTTCTCGAGGATGGGGGTACGCATGGTGCTGCCGCCGGTCTATCAGGGAGCGGTCAAGGGCGCGCCTGTTCTCGGCTACAAGAAGTCCGGCCATTTCTACAGCCGTGAGGACATCGATCTTCTGAACACGCTGGCGAGCAGCGGGGCGGTCGCGATCGAGAACGCCAGGCTCGTTGACCAGATCAAGAAGGAAGAGATCATTCGGACCAATCTGTCGCGGTACCTGTTCCCCCAAGTCGTGGAAGATATTCTCCGCAAGGAGGTGGAGGTGAACCTCGGCGGGGATCGGAAGACCGTCACGATACTGTTCATGGACCTCATCGGGTTCACGTCCCTCTCCGAAAGACTCCAGCCCGAAGAGGTCGTCTCGATCTTGAACGAATATTTCACCGAGATGAGCACGGGGATATTCAAGTGGCAGGGGACGCTCGACAAGTTCGCGGGTGAGAGATCATGGCGTTCTGGGGCGCGCCGTTCCCTCAGCCGAACCATGCGGAACTGGCGGTGCAGTGCGCGCTGGAGAGTACAAAGAAGCTCGACGAAATGCAGGAGAAATGGCAAAGGGAAGACAAACCGGTCCTCAACTGCGGGATCGGCATCAACACCGGAGAGGTGCTCGTGGGCAATATCGGCGTGGAGGGGATGAAGATGGATTACACGGTGATCGGCGATGCGGTGAACCTCGCGGCGCGGGTGGAGAAGCGCGCGCGACACTACGAATCGCGGATACTGAGAACGGAGTACACGTTTGAAGTTATCAGGAAAAATATTGATTCTGGCGGGATGGAAGGCATACAATTTACCGACCTTGCCGAGGTAAAGGTGAAAGGAAAGAAAACAGGGGTCAGGATATACCGGGTCTCGTTGTAAAGAGTAATTCATAAGATTTGTCATCCCCGGTCAAGCCGGAGGATGACAGACTCGTAGGAAAACGACTAACGAACCGTCTCTGTATAAAGGATGCCAGTGGAGACAATAAGGAGGGTGTCGTGAAAATCAGGGTCATTGGCTGTTCGGGGGCTGAATTACCGGGGCACAGGACACCGAGCTTTCTCATCGACGAGGAGATTTTATTGGACGCGGGGAGCTTCACCGCGGTGCTCGATCAGAGAGAACAGATGAGGATCAAGCACATTTTCATCACCCACGCGCACCTTGACCACATCGTGAGCATTCCGTTCCTCGCGGACAACATCATCGTCTCGGAGAAGCAGAACCGGGTTTCGATCTACAGCATCCCTCCCGTCCTGAAGATGATCAAGCAGCACCTTTTCAACAGCACCCTGTGGCCGGATTTCACGATCATCCCGAAACCCGAGAACGCGGTTCTCAATCTTGTGAAACTGTCCGCCGGCAAACCGGTCCGCGTGAACGAGTACACGATCACGCCGTATGAGGTGAACCACATCGTTCCCGCCGTTGGATATCTCGTTCAGAACAGAAAGGGGAAAAGGCTCTTTTACACGGGGGATACCGGCCCCTCCGCGCGGACATGGGAGAAACTCGGCAATCGGAGAATCGATTGTCTCATTATCGACGTGTCGTTTCCGAACAGCCTGAGCGGAATGGCACTCCGGAGCGGCCACCTCACGCCGGAGCTGCTCATGAAGGAGATGGCGAGGATGCAGCAGAAGCCGGTCCAGATCTGCGTGACCCACTTGAAGCCCCAGTACTTCAAGGCGATAAGGGACGAACTGAGGGACCTCGGCCTCAGGAATGTGAGGATACTCAAGGGCGGGGATACGATAAAGATATAAGGGCCGGGTTCTAAGTTCCGTTTTTTTCTTTGTCATTCCAGGATGCAAACGGTCGCCTCGGGGAGTCTTCGACCGCCGCGGAGAGGGTTTTTGAGGAAACGTCGTTTCTACACCCTCTCCCTTACCCTCTCCATGGAGGGGAGAGGGAGGGTGAAAGTGAACAGAGTCCTTGCCGCGGGCTTCCTCGTCCGCCCCGGTCGCTCGGGCGACCGAGGCGGACGAGGACTCTTTTTATATGAACCTATCTCACAATCACGTCATACCGGCGAAAGCCGGTATCCAGCGTCGTACGTATTTTACATGTGTGATTCGTC
>CAKZPA010000006.1 GCA_937138415.1 uncultured Nitrospiraceae bacterium
TGGCGGTACATGGCCCAGGGGAAACTACGCGTCGACGCGTTCACCTCCGGGGGCGGTGATCCGCCCGAGCAAGGAGTGCTCACATTCATCGACAATGCAGTGGACTTGATGACAGGGACGATAAAAGTGAAGGGGACATTCGCCAATAAGGAGAAGAGGCTTTGGCCGGGGCAGTTCGTGAACGTCGTTCTCACTCTCACTTTCCGCCCGCACGCCGTCGTCGTTCCTTCGCAGGCTGTTCAGACGGGACAGAAGGGGCAGTACGTATTCGTCGTCAAGGAGGATCTGACGGTGGAAGAGAGGGAAGTTGTCCCGGGAAGAACTCTGGACGGCGAGACGGTCATCGAGAAAGGAATCCGCCCGGGTGAAGCCGTCGTCACGGACGGTCACCTAAGGCTTGTCCCCGGTTCGAAAGTCGCCATCAAGAAGAGGGAAGGAACCACATAGACGATGCATCTTTCCGAGCTGTTCATCCGGCGGCCCATCATGACCACGCTCGTCATGACGTCGATCCTCATTTTCGGACTCGCCGCGTACAGTCTCCTCCCGGTGAGCGACCTCCCCAACGTTGACTTTCCAACCATTCAAGTGAGTGCGAGCCTGCCGGGCGCGAGTCCGGAAACGATGGCGTCGTCCGTCGCGACCCCCCTCGAGCGGCAGTTTTCGACCATCGCCGGACTCGATTCGATGACTTCCACGAGCGCCATCGGGAATACGCAGATTACGCTCCAATTCAGCCTCAGCAGAGATATCGATGCGGCGGCTCAGGATGTGCAGGCGATGATCGCGAAGGCGGTGCGGCAGCTCCCGCAGAATATGCCCTCGCCGCCGACGTTTTCGAAGGTGAACCCAGCGGACCAGCCGGTCCTGTACCTTGCGCTCAGTTCACCGACGCTTCCCATTCACACGGTTTACGAATACGCCGACACGTTCATCGCCCAGAGGGTTTCGATGATCAGCGGTGTCGCCCAGGTTCAGGTCTTCGGTTCCCAGAAGTACGCGGTACGTGCGCAGCTCGACCCGCGCGCCCTCGCGAGCAGGAAGATCGGTATCGACGAGGTGAAAGAGGCCCTCTCGAAGGGAAACGTGAACCTTCCGACGGGCGTCTTGCAAGGTGAGAAGCAGGCGTTCACGATCCAGGCAACCGGACAGCTGTACAGCGCGTCAGACTACCGGCCCCTCATTGTCGCGTATCGGAACGGTTCGCCGGTTCGTCTCGATGAGCTCGGCCGGGTGATCGACAGCGTGGAAAACGACAAGACGGCGAACTGGTACAACAATGAGCGGGCGGTCGTCCTCGCCATCCAGCGGCAGCCGGGAACGAACACCATCGAGGTCGTTGACAGCATAAAGAAACTTCTTCCCACGTTCCGGGAGCAGATCCCTTCCTCGGTGAACCTCGAGATCCTGTTCGATCGATCGGTGAGCATCCGCGAATCGGTGAGAGATGTCACGTTCACGCTTTTCCTCGCCCTGTGCCTCGTCGTCATGGTGATCTTCCTCTTCCTGCGAAATCTCTCCGCGACGGCTATCCCGAGCCTTGCGCTCCCTCTCTCGATAATCGGGACATTTGCCGCGATGTATCTTATGGGTTTCAGCGTGGACAATGTCTCGCTCATGGCGCTCACCCTCTCGGTCGGATTCGTCGTCGACGATGCGATCGTGGTTCTGGAGAACATCGTGCGCCGCCTGCGCCAGGCGCGCGCGGAAGGCCGCGACGTCTCGACGTTCCGGGTGGTGCTGGACGCCTCGGTGGAGGTCCGCAGCACGATCATCTACGCGACGCTGATCGACGTCGCCATGCCGATGGTGATCTTCCGCGCCGCCGACTTCGGCAAGACCGGCTACGAAAGCCCGGCCGAACTCGACGCCGACCGCGGCTTCTTCGCGGCCATGGAGCCGCTCCGGCGCGAGGCCGGGCGGCGCATGGGCTTCGGCGACGTTGCGGACAAGGTGATCCCGAAGGTCGCCCTCCTCGCGCCGCCGCGCGCGGGCGGGGCCGTCACGTCGCGCTATTTCGTGCCGCACAAGACGCACGCGGCGCATGCGGTGACGGGCGCGCTCTGCGTCGCCACCTGCTGCGCGCTGGCGGACTCGGTCGCCGAGGGCGTGATCCCGGTTTCGGAAGCCGACGACATCTTCATTTCGGTCGGCGTGTTCATTCACTGGGACGCTTCGGACGACAAGAAGATCCAGGACTACAACTACACTGCCACGAAGGAAGCCATCGCCCG
>CAKZPA010000007.1 GCA_937138415.1 uncultured Nitrospiraceae bacterium
GTTGCAGGTGACATCGGCGCAGAAGAGGTTATCCGGGCAGACGGTTGAAGAGATGTCGGTGGTGTCACAACGGTTGTGCTGCTCGTTGCAGGTGACATCGGCGCAGAAGAGGTTATCCGGGCAGACGGTTGAAGAGATGTCGGTGGTGTCACAACGGTTGTACTGCTCGTTGCAGGTGACATCGGCGCAGAAGAGGTTATCCGGGCAGACGGTTGAAGAGATGTCGCGGGAATCGCAATCGTCGATTTCCTCGTTGCAGAACTCTTCACTGCAATAGTAGATGTCCGGGCAGACGACATCTGTTCCGGCTTTGCACTGGCCCGATTGCTGGTCGCACGTCTCAGTCCCGTTACAGTAATTGCCATCGTCGCACACCGGGCACAAGAATATCGACCCGGACTGCTGGGAGCCGGATTTAAGACCATTGTCACACACTGCATCGTTTCCTTCAATAGTGAAACCAGCGTATTGTTCAACAATCCCTGGAGTGCTGTCATTGCTGCGACTAGCGACCTCGACGTCAAATCGTATCCAGCAGTAATTTGCTGTGTTTGCGTCGATTTGAATCGCGGGCGTGGGTGTAAAAACAACGTCATTGGGAGTATAAGGATCTGCCAGATCAGAGGCGTTGGAAACCCAGGATACGCCGGAACAGTTCGTGGTTATCGTGCCATCTCCTTTGTACTTGATGACATTTCCGTCATCAGTGCACGGGACGCCGGCCGATGCGCAATCCAGTTCAAAGCGGACACGGTTAATGGACATTTTGGTGCCGCCGGTAATCGAGCCGGTGCCCAATGACAGCTCAACCCTGTAAATGTCCCCCGGCAGTGCGTAACTCGGCCCTGATACGTAGTTGATCTGCAGATTTCCGTTACACGTGTTAGCCTGTGCCTGCACCGACGGCGCAAATGCCAGCGGGATGGCAAGCATCACAAGCACTGCAACCATACATCGCGCTAAACTTCTCATCTTTCACTCCTTTCTCTTTCTCCATGGTTACTGCTTCTTTTCACTTCTTCATTTCCCCTGAGCCTCTTCCATCATCCCTGTTCGACGCTCATCACCTCCTCCGGTTTCCTCGACCCATGGGGTGGGGACGGCTTTTCGTCACGCACTTCCCAAGGGTTATGACTATGAGATGCCTTTGCTTTTGGGCGCGGGACAGATACTTTCCGCGGCCTCTTCCCTCCCTCTGATGAAGGAAATTTTTTTGCAATTTCCTTTACAATTTAAAATACCATATACAAAATTTTTGTCAATAAATATCTTGCTTTTTTTTTTAGGAATGTTGCTATTGCTGAAAATTTTTTCGCCTTTCGTTGTCAAGGATCGTGCAGTGCGATACTATTCATCCATCGGATATGCCCGAAACGCTGTCAGTGAAAAAAAAGAAATATCGTGCGAAGATACCCGCCCTTTTATAGGGAGCGTTCGGACAAACTGTTTCAGCATCCGTGTCTGAGCTCAGCATTTTTAGAGGAGCGTGCTGCGTGCGCCCGTGTTACCGCCCTTCACATTCTTTTTACTACGCGGAGGGTCACGGATCAGTCACGGATTGCAGGAAAAAGTGGAAAGGTGACCCTTCGACCGGTTCAGGGCGACAACGAAAAACGTGGGGGGAGTCGGGAGCCGAGGGGACGGCAGTGAAGAGATGAAAGAGGAAAAAATGCAAGGGTTCGAGGGACCGCGGCGGGCTAGTCTACAATTTCATATTCATAGAGGTTGTGCGTTTGGCCTCTTTATCGACCTTGCGTGATTCGAACGATAAGTTCTTTAGCAGACTGTATTTTAGTTTTAATCTCGTCTTCTGTCAGAGGTGAAGATGCTAAAACAGGGTATCGTTCTTCAATATAATATTCCGTGACTTCCTGGCACAGTGTCCTGAATGCCTCGAGTTCTTGCTTATATTCAACCGCGTAATCCAATAAATCCTCGAGATCATGGGTCCTTTGAAGTTTCCATCCTTTGCTGATAAGGTAGCCTTTCAAATATTTCTCTATTGCCTGCTGAAGATGGAAGGCGGCGCTTCCGGGTCATGGCTATTAAGGAGGATCTCTGCCCGCCTCATGTCGAGGTCGCCCTTTTGGAACCAATGTTGAGGCATGGGGGACTCCTTATTTTTCATAGAGCACCAGGCCCTTATCCGTGATCTCTTTCAGAAAATCATCTCCAATCATCAGCAGGTGCGATAGCTCTTCGGGTGTCAGTACTATGGAAGAGAATGGTATTTTATTCCTTATATCCGAGATCATTTTTCTGACTGCGACCCTCCTGTCGATCGGCCTCTCACTGGTATCCTTTATGATCAATAGGTCAATATCACTTTCTGTATCCGGATTTCCATAAGCATGGGAGCCGAAGAGGATAATCTTCTCGGGTTGATATTGCTCTCTTAGCCTGTCAACCAACTTGGAAATTACTGCCTTAATATCCTGTTCCTCCGTCTGCTTCATGGTTCCTATTCTATCAGAATGATAACCGCGAAAGAAGATTGCTCAGAATAAAGAAGGAACAGAGGCAGAATGCGGCTCGAGAAGAAAGCAGTAAAAGATGCAAGTGAAGAGATGAAAGCGCAAAGAGGCCAGGGGAAAGGCGGAAGTCAGAAGTCAATAGGCCGATGAGTCAGGAGCTGAGGAGATAGAAGCGATCGGATCGGCTGAAGCGATCGATGACAACCCATAAAGGTCATTGCGAGGAGGTCGGTACGACCGACGTGGCAATCTCGCCGTTCGCGGTTTCTTGTCTATGTCATTGTTCGTCTCGGCGAATCCGCGAGGGCGGACGAGGAGTCCCGCAAAAAGCGGGACGACGCGGCACTCTCGTTGTTGGCATAGAAACCGAAACAGCGAGATCGCGGCGTCCCGCTTTGCAGGACTCGCGATGACAAACTTCGAGCATTCGATGGGTCGAGGGGAAACAGCCGGAAGGGGGCAGTGAAGAGATAAGTATACTGCGACCTCTGGAATTCTCGCACCCTGCAAGGGGGTCCGCAGGGAATGTTTCTGTGTGTTCAAGGGTGTGCCGTTTTCTTGACGCATATGTCCATGTCGAAGGTGAACTGTTTAACGTGATTACGAAAGAACGTCTTGATCATTTGCCAGTCGCTTTCGTTTCCCCGGGTGTATTCAGGATCCGGGTCGGCTTCCACGTCCGCAAAGTAGACGAGTGACTTGCCGATTTGAACGGGATTGATTCGTTCCCTGCCAAAACGCTTCACCATGTGTTCCGCGATTTTATGGAAAGGCACATTCTGTAAAACGAAAAAAAGATCTATGAAGTCTCGCTTCGTTCCTCTCTGATTGATAGCGATGATCTTCATCGCGGCGATATCGAGAAGTCCCGCTATCGGTATTTTGTGAAAAAGCGTCGGCTTATCCAGAAACGGGTATTCATAGAAGAGAAGGGATGTTTTAACGCCGTCGGCTTCCATGATGAGCGAGCCCTTTGCCTCGGAAAGCACGCGGAAGGAAAAACGGGTCTTCCTCATTGCCGAAATAACTTTTTCGCTGTCGAACTCCGCATCGGTAAAGAAATCAAGGTCGAGCGAAATTCTGTGACCAAGGCGAAGGGCAAGAGCCGTTTCACCAGCCAGCACTGCACGGTACTTCGCGACGATTCCGGAAAGGTCTCGCAGAACCTTCCAGCCTTCATTCGGGAGGCACGCTTTATGCACGTTCCGTCCCGAACCAGATCGTCCAAAAATTTCTGGATTTCTCCGTGAGCTGTCTGCTCATATGGAGCACATCGATGATTTTCTTGGTGGGATAGACTCTCTGCAACCACTCGATCGCGTCCACGTCGCCCAATTCAAGAATCCTCTCTATGATGTATCGGGCGTTCCGCCCGATGTGGATCTTGTCGATGCGGGCGTCCCAGAACAGCGGCCGTAGCCTGGGAGGAATTGAGGAGGTTTCGCTCTTTTCACGCAGTTTCGATAACGCAGTGGGAGAGCCGACCGGCCCGATATACTTGTGAAGAACACGCTCGCCTTCCCTGAGAGAAAAGTAAACGTATTCCCTACCCCTTATTTTCTTTACGATCACGCTCATGGCCTATGTTATCACACAACGTTTACTACATTCGAGCGCCCGCGCGAATCGTTTCCATAGTCAAAAGTCAGGAGCCAGGAGGCGGGGGCTGGTGAGTCAGGAGCCGATGGAACCAAGGCGATGGGATACGCATGGTGGGGACGATGACAACCCATAAAGGTCATTGCGAAGAGGTCGGTACAACCGACGCGGCAATCTCGCCGTTGGCTTCGCAGTATAAAAAGCTCACAGCGAGATCGCCGCGGCCCGCTTTGAGCGGGACTCGCAATGACTTGTATATAGTGTCATCCGCCGTGGCGACCTCGCTCTCCGACGGCGAGATTCTTTGGCTTATGCCTCAGATGACAATGCGACAGAGCGCTCGCGTCGGGGTAGAGACAGGTTGCGGGCAAAGAGTCTCCGCGAGTCTCAACGAGCCTCCATGAGTCTCGACAAGTCTCTATCAGTCTCCACGCGTCTTCACAATCTCAGTATCTATGAGGAAAGAGCGGCTGCAATCCTGAATGCGGGGAAAAACCATTATGAAGTAGGCCGGAGAAACGGCGCGCGCCTCTCGCGGCACGTTTTCTTGAGGGAAAGCAATCCTTCGACCGTGCTCTGGAGTTCGGCGACGTTCACGGGCTTCCGGAAAAAGTCGCGGGCACCCGCGCGGAACGCGCGGAGGACGACGCCTTCCAGATTCACATCGGTGATGAAGATGTTGGGAATCGCGGGACAGGTCGTCTTGTTTTCCTTCAGGATCTTCAACCCCTCGTTGATATTGACGTTGCAATCGAGCAGAATCAAGTCCGCTCGGCACTCCTTGACGACCTCGCGGGCCTTGCTGAACGGGTAAACCTTGACGTTTTCTCCGGCAAAAGAGAGCGTTCTGAACGACTTCTTGTGCTTGAGGTCTGTGAGGACGAGCACTTTCCCCCTCGTTTTTTTTCTCATTGTGGGCACCGATCACGCAGAGCAGGGGAGAGCGATTCTGTCGTCAACAGAGAGAATCTGCCGCCATTGCCGCTCTCGCGAGGCGTGTGTCTTCTTTTCATACCCCTCGTCGCCCTTGGAAGTACCGTATCACGTTTGTTTTTCTTTGTCTATGACTTTCGTGCTTTTTTTAATGCGTTTTTTGCTTTTCGGTCGGTTTTTTCTCGTCGCTCGTCGGGCGCCTTCCCTGCCGCCTTTTTCGAGGAGACGTTCCCTCGTTTTCCTCGCTCGCTCTATCCTCGCCTTTTTGCACGAGAGTTTGTACTTTATCGGCGTCGTGCCGGTGAAATGCTTGAACTGCACGCAGAAACTGCTCATGTCATTGAAACCGACCGAAGAAGCGACGACGGAGATGGGGACATCTTCTTTTCGTATGAGATCTTTCGCTTTCGCGATTCTCCTCGAAGTGAGGTATTTCATGGGGCTCATGCCGATATGCCTGTTGAAAAAGCGGCAGAAGTGATACTTGCTCATGTCCGCCTGCTTCGCGAGCTCATCGAGCGACAGGCGGGAGGAAAGGTGTTCCTCGATATGCCGCATGACGCGGATAATGCTGACCGGGTAGCTCGATGTCAGAATGGTAAACGAATCGTCCTTGCTGGGCTGGGGGGATCTGAAAGGGTTTCTCCGCTCTACGGAAGATTTTCTGACGGCGAGAATGCCTTCGACAGTCTCCCGCAGTTCGTCGAGGGTCACGGGCGTCTTGAAAAAATCACGGGCGCCGGCGCGGAACGACTTTAAAACAATGTCCTCCGAACCGCGCTCCGACAGAACAATGACCGGGACGCGGGGGAAGCGGCTCTTGATTTCTTTGAGGATCGCGAGGCCTTTTTCGACGTCCGACCCGCAATCGAGAAGGACAATATCTGCTTTGTGCTTCTCGATGGAGTCGAACGCTTCCGACGGCACGCACTCCGCGAGTTTTTTGTCAGGTATGGAGAGAGACCGATAGAGGCGGTGGAAACCGCTCTCTGCGACGACTAAGATCGACACGGGAAATCTCCTCTCTTGTCGTTCACGCCGATGCCATCATGTTATACGAAAAAAGCGCTCTTCGCAAGGGCACGGTCGTTCCCCCGACGGTCCTAGGGTTCGGCCCGTGCCATGAAGAAGGAATCCACTTCGTCGAACGGCATTTCGCCGTGGCTTCCGTCTGCGAGGCGTTTCCACTGCACCTTCCCCGAACGCATTTCATCCTCCCCCACTATCAGGACATACCGCGCCGATAGCCTGTCCGCTCTCCTCAGTTGGCTCTTCAGAGAGTGCCCGGCATATCCGAGTTCGGTCCAGATGCCGCGGCCCCTGAGCCTGACGGCGATAGCGAGGCCTTCCTTCGAGGCGTATTCGCCGACGGTCGCGATGAAGACCACCGGCGAAGGGATGATGGTCGTACCGGATTCTCGCAAGAGCGCAACGATTCTTTCGATGCCCATCGCGAACCCGATCGCCGGGGTCGGTGGACCGCCGAAGTCTTCGACGAGCCTGTCGTACCGTCCGCCGGCGGCAACCGCGTTCTGCGCGCCAAGGTGCTTTGTGGTGACCTCGAAGGTCGTGCGCGTGTAGTAGTCGAGCCCTCTGACCATCTCGGGATTGAGCGTAAAAGGGATAGCGAGGAGTTGCAGGTAAGACTGGAATGTCCCGAAGTGTTCCGCGCACGCGGAGCAGAGAAAGCGGGTGACCCGGGGCGCGCCGTCACGAAGCGTTCTGCACGCCTCCACTTTGCAGTCGAGGATTCGGAGAGGGTTCTGGTCGTATCTCCTCCTGCAATCGGGGCAGAATCGGTCGAGTTTTTCCGAAAAGAAATCCCGGAGGGCCTTTCTGAAGTTCGGCCTGCACCCTTCGCACCCGATGGAGTTGATTTCGAAGTTCAGTTCTTCCAGGCCGAGGCGTTCGAAGAAGACTCTCAGCATCGCGAGAAGTTCCGCGTCGATTCTCGGCTCGTCGATCCCGAACGCCTCGGCGCCGATCTGGTGAAACTGTCTGAAACGTCCCGCCTGTGGCCGCTCATACCTGAACATGGGCCCGACGTAGAAGAATTTTTGGGGCGCGGGGAGATGGTAGAGGTGATGCTCGACGTAGCTCCTCACGACGGGCGCCGTCCCTTCCGGTCGCAGCGTGATGGACCTTCCGGCCCGGTCCGTGAAGGTATACATCTCTTTCTCGACGATGTCCGTCGTCTCGCCGATGCTCCTCACGAACACGTCCGTCGACTCGATGATCGGCGCCCGGAATTCCTGGAATCCGTAAGCGGAAAAAACCTCGCGGGCGGCAGCCTCGACGTCCTGCCAGAGGTAAACGTCGGGCGGGAAAATGTCGTGGACACCCTTCAGGGCACTGTACTTCATTGTTCCTGCCGGACTTCCTCCTGCTCCTCTCCACGCTCTTTGTCGAATTCGAGCATGCGGAGATGGCTTTCGACGAGGCGCTTCACCTCTTCCTTGAAATGACGCCTGATCCCTTTGAGATCGACGATATCTTCGTGGATCTTGATCACCTTCTCCTGCGCCTCTTTGAGGATGGCGTCGGCTCTGAGTTCGGCCTCTTTGATTATGAGCTCCGCCTCCTTGCGCGCATTCATCTTGAAATCCTCCGCCATCTGCTGCGCGATGACGAGCGTCTCCTTGAGGGTCGTCTCCATCTCTCTGTATTCCTTGATCTGGGTGTCAAGCCGCTGCACGGTCTCGCGAAGGTTCGCATTTTCGCGGAGAAGATCTTCCATCTCTTCTCTGATGATCTCGAGAAACGCGTAGACCTCCTCGACATCGAATCCCCTCAGCTTCATGGGGAACTGTTTCTGCTGGATATCGAGCGGCGTTATCCTCATAGTGCAATGCCTCCTTTCAGTTTATAGGCGAACTCCATCAACGATTGAATGAGGAAGTACCTCGCGAAGAGAATCGCGAGGATCACGATCATCGGGGAGAGATCGACGAAACCCGTTCTGAACCCGATGACTCTCCTAACACGGCCGAGGACGGGTTCCGTGACGGAATAGAGGAATCGCACGATCGGATTGTACGGGTCGGGGTTTACCCAGCTGACGAGCGCCGCGATGATGATGATCCACATGTACGCGGAAAGGAGAAGATCGAGGATCTTGCCGAATGCGAGGAGCAAATTTGCCACGATGAACACTATGCCGTTCTCCCCAATTCCCGCGATCTGCCGACCGCCGCGGCGATCGCCGCACGCACGGTTTCCGCGAGCAACCTCTCTTCGAAGACGGCGATGCCCGCCGCTGTCGTCCCGCCGGGCGATGTCACCATCTCCCGGACTTTTGCGGGATGGATGCCGGTCTCGAAGAGTCTCGCGGTTCCGATGAACGTCTGGATAGCGAGTTCGAACGCCTGTTCCGGTGTCAGGCCGGCAGCCGTCCCGGCCTCGATGATCTTTTCCGCGAAGAGCGCGAAGAAAGCGGGGCCGCTCCCCGAGATCGCGGTCACCGCGTCCATGTATTTTTCAGGCAGCACGAGGACCTTCCCGACCGACATGAACATTTCACGGACGGGAGCCATATCCGCGTCGGGAATGCATTCGCAGAGAGACAGAACGGACATTCCTTCCTGCACGAGGGCGGGGGTATTGGGCATGACACGGATGACGCGATTGGTCCTCAGCCGCGAGGTGAGGTAAGAGAGCGTGATCCCCGCTGCGATCGAGACGATCACGGTGTCGCGCGTGATCAGATCGGCGACCTCCGCCGTCACCTCGTCCATATTCTGGGGTTTCACGGCGAGAATGATCACCCTGCACGCCGAGACGACGTCCTTGTTCGACGAGGTCGTCCGGACGCGGTAGGTGCGCTCGAGATACGCGCGTCGGTCCTCGCGGGGTTCCGAGACGAGAATCTCCCGGGGCCCGCTCCCGAGGATCCCCTTAATGAGCGCTTCCGCCATGTTCCCGCCGCCGATGAATCCGATCACGCCTTCCCCCGTACGCCTTCCCGATCGTTCCACGTCTCTCTATGATCAATTTTCACTGCACTATAATACACCAAACGCATTTTGTCTTATCGGCCTCTTTCCCCGAATATGCCCGTGCCGATCCGCACCATCGTGGAGCCTTCGAGGATCGCGACTTCGAAATCGTTGGTCATCCCCATCGACAGTTCGGGAAGGCGAAATCCCGTCGCCTCCGCGGCGTCGCGCAGCTCCCTCAGTTTTCTGAAGAACGGCCTCGCCATCTGAGGATCCTCGAAGAAGGGCGGCATGGTCATGAGGCCTTCGAGGCGGAGGTGCTCGAGGGACGAGATCTCGCGGAGCAACGGTATGAGCGCGCGCTCGGGCACGCCGTATTTCGTTGCCTCCTCGGAGAGCTTCACTTCCACAAGAACCCGCTGGGTTTTCCCGAACGCGGAAGCGTGGCGGTCGAGATCGCGGGCGAGTTCGACAGAATCGAGCGAGTGGATCAGGTCGAACATCCGGACGGCGATTTTCGCTTTATTCCTCTGGAGGTGCCCGATCATGTGCCATTCGACCTCGTATTCAGGCATGTGCGCGCGAATGTGCAGGATCTTCTCCTTCGCCTCCTGCACCCTGTTCTCCCCGAACGCCCGCAGGCCGAATTCGATCGCCTCTCGTATTCGCGCCACGTCGACGGTTTTCGTCGCCGCGATGAGTTTCACGTCGAATGGGTTCCGCCCGGACCTGATGGCGGCGGAGGATATCGTGCGGTAGACGTTCTTGATGTTTTCGAGGAGTGGGTTGAATTCCATCGCCGGACACGCCCGAATGTACGGATTATACCTCATTTCCGGGGTCCCGGGGAGGAACCGCTTCCCGGTATTCTCTCCAGAGCTGTTCCCTCGCGACGCCCATGTCGATAAAATCCCACGGCAAAATCTCGTCCGTGTCCCTCTCCCTGAAAATATAGAAGTCTATGTCGACACCGGCCGCGGCGGCCGCTTTGCGCCAATCCTCGCCCGGGCGCATTTTGGACAGAAGAGGGAGCACCCGCCTGTCGCCTCTCGACAACAGCCCCTGGAGATATGCGTACTTGGGGACGTCATGGAAGACCCTGATTCCTCTGCGATGCGCGAGCGCCTTCTTGATCATGGTGAGCCTCTCTTTGACTTCGGCGATCTTCTCCATCGGATGCCACTGAAAGGGCGTGAACGGCTTCGGGACGAACGTGCTGACGCTGAGCGTGAGGATCCCTTTCGCGCTCGAAGCGCGAATCTTCTCCGTGAGATCGACGATGCCCGCCACGTCTTCGCGCGTCTCGGCGGGAAGGCCGACCATGAAATAGAGCCGGAGGTTCTCGACGCCGTGCCCGAAAAGCGCCTGCGCCGTCCGCAGAATGTCCTCCTCGCTCATTTTCTTGTTGATGACCTTCCTGAGGCGATCCGTCCCGGCCTCGGGAGCGATGGAGACGCTCCTGTGGCCGGCCATGAGGGGGGAGAGTTCGCACGCCTTTTCCCCGGCCCTGAGAGATGTAACCGAGAAATTCACGCCGGGTATCCGAAGGATGTCGTGCACGTACGGATAGTCGGTCAGAGACGGGCCGATGAGGCCGACGCGGTCGGTCGCGGCGAGCGCGCCGCCGATCTCCCGAACGACCTCGTCGAGGTGCCTCATTCGGGGAGGATGGTAGATTCTGCTCGCGACGCAGAACCGGCACCTCCACGGGCAGCCCCTCATCGCTTCGACGAGATACATGTCGGAGAATTCCGTGTCCGGCGTGACGATCGACATTTTCGCGCTTACGCGGGAAAGATCGGCGACGTATCGCCGTCGTATCGTATCGGGCGCCCCCGCAGTCGCGATCCTCTTCCGTATGCGACCGTCTTGGCCGTACTCGATACGGTAGCGGCTCGGGATGTACACGCCTTCGAGCGATTGAGCGGACACGAGGACATCCTCCTTCCCCTGGGCCGCTCGATAGCGTGCGAGGAATTCCCCGAGAAGTTCGTCCGCCTCGCCGATGAAGCAGATGTCGAATATGTCCGCAACGGGTTCGGGATTAAAGAAAGCGCACGCGCCGCCCATGACGACGAGGGGATGGCGGCGTTTTCTGAGAGCGCTCGCGGCGGGGATGTTTCCGAGATCCAGAATTCGGAGGATGTTCGGATAGTCGTTCTCGAACGACACGGAGAACGCGACGATGTCGAACCGGCAGAGAGCTCTTTTCGATTCCATCGAAAAGAGCTCGGTTCCCGTCCTGAGGTACTCGCCGATGTCCTGTTCGTCGGGGAGGAACGCGCGCTCGCAGACGACATCGTCCATGCTGTTCAGGAGCCCGTATATTCCCTGGAAACCAAGGTTCGACATCCCGACGTGATACGTGTTCGGAAAGACGAGCGCGACGGTGATTTTTCCGCCGGGATCTTTGAAGACGGTCCCCCGTTCCCGTGACAACAGCTCGTCGACGCGTTCCCTGAGTTTTTTGCTCACGGCTTCGCGGAGGGGTGCCCCGCGCGGTCGGGAGAAATGAGAGCGAAGCGGAGTGGCGTTTTCCCCATCGGTTCTTTTATACTACACGCATGAAATGCGGAGTGTGCGGCGGCAAACTGAAACTCGTCTTCGCCTGAAGGAGCACATCGTTACACTGCACGGAGTGCGGCAAGGTCTACTCGA
Organism: uncultured Nitrospiraceae bacterium; assembly: GCA_937138415.1. Taxonomy (GTDB): domain Bacteria; phylum Nitrospirota; class Thermodesulfovibrionia; order Thermodesulfovibrionales; family SM23-35; genus JALHSV01. The sequence goes on from CAKZPA010000007.1 coordinate 11,600, forward strand.
TCGAGGAGTACGCGGACGCCCTCGATAAAGAGGCGTGGGATCGGCTTTCCCACCGCCCCTGCGACAGGGTTTAGTCAAGTCTCCCTTCCCGTTTCAGACTGCTGAGGATTTCCTGGATTTTCGGCAGAGCGGCGAGAGCCGCCTTCTCTCCTTCCAGCACCGCTTCATGGCGCCTCGTAAAATCGGCGCTCCCGAGAAAGCCGACGTTCGGCGATATCACGACATCTGCTCTGGCGAGCTGGACCGCCGAGAGTTTCGCGTACATTATGTTGACCGACTGGAGGATGACCTCGATGACCCCTTTCGGCCGGAACGAATCGATGTCACCCGCGAGATCGACCGCGATGACGACGTCCGCGCCCAGCCTGCGCGCCGCGTCGACCGCGACGGGACTGACGACGCCGCCATCCACGTACATGCGCCCGTCGATCACCGGAGGGATGAAGACCCCCGGTACCGAGCAACTGGCCCGTACGGCCATTCCGGTGTTGCCGCTGCCGAACACGACTTCTCTCCCGCTTTCGATGTCGGTGGCGACCGCGTAGAAGGGAATCCGTAATTTCTCGAGCGGCGTGTTCTTCACGATGCCGTTGACGTATGCTTCGATCTTTTCGCCTTTGAGGAACCCTTTGTCGGGGATCGTCAGGTCGACAACGTCGTTCTTCTCGATGGCAAAAGAGAGTTTCTGCAGTTCGAAGGCGTTGATGCCGAACGCGTAGATCGCGCCGATGAAACTTCCCGCGCTGGTGCCGACGATCATGTGAATCGGTACCCCGTTCGTCTCGAGGACCTTGAGCACCCCGATATGCGCGAAGCCTTTCGAGGCGCCCGCCCCGAGGATGAGCGCGATCTTCGCCGGTTTCGGCGGCGGCTGCACCTCGCGCGGAGCGCACGAGATACAGCACAAAAGGGCGAGCAGGACGATCACCTGTCGTTTCACGCTCTCTCCTCCGGCGCGTCCTCCATGCTACAATGGACGCGATGAATGTTATCACCGCACGAAAACTGTCGAAATATTATAACTCCCTGAGAGCGGTCGACGGTATCGATTTCGATATCGCCACGGCCGAGTGTTTCGGTTTTCTCGGCCCGAACGGAGCGGGGAAAACGACCGTGATGCGGATTATCTCCTGCTATATCCCGCCGAGCGACGGCGAGGTGACCGTCTTCGGCATGGGCGTGAGGGAAGCACCGAGCGCGATAAAGTCGCGCATCGGGGTGATGCCGCAGGAGGACAATCTGGATCCGGACCTGTCGGTCCTCGAGAACCTCGTCGTCTACGCGCGCTACTTCGATATCCCGAAGAGAACGTCGCTCCCGTACGCGCGGGAGCTCCTCGACTTTGTCGGCCTGGGCGAGAAGGCGGCGGCGAAGATCGGGAGCCTCTCTGGCGGCATGAAGCGGCGGCTCGTGCTCGCGCGGTCCCTCATCAATAAGCCGGAACTCCTCATCCTCGACGAGCCGACGACGGGGCTCGATCCCCAGAGCAGGCACGCGGTCTGGGACAAGTTGCGCTTTCTCAAGGCGCAGGGGACGACGCTCCTCCTCACCACGCACTACATGGAAGAGGCGGAGACCCTCTGTGACCGTGTCGCGATCATGGATTCGGGGAGGATCATCGCGATCGATTCACCGCTTGCCCTCACGCGGCTCCACGGTGGAAACCTCGAAGAGGTATATTTGAAATTGACGGGACGCACGCTGAGAGAATGAGCGCGATGGTCGGGAAACGGACTCGTTCGGGCGCGTGTTGCGTGGGACGAGCCCCATGACGACGCGTGAGGAGGTCTGGTGAGCATCAGACGGGCATTTCGGGTGTGGCAGAGAAATCTCACGGTCTACACGAAGCTCTACAAATCGAGCCTCGCCCTCAACTTCGTCGAACCGGTCCTCTACCTCGCCGCCCTCGGTCTCGGCCTCGGGGCATTCGTGCGGGAAATCGACGGGGTCCCGTACATCCAGTTCATCGCCCCGGGCATTATCGCGTCTTCGTCCATGTTCGCGGCGATCTACGAGTGCACCTACGGCACGTACGTCCGCATGACGTACCAGAAGACGTTCGATGCGATTTTGGCGACACCGGTCAACCTCGATGACCTCGTGCTCGGGGAACTCCTCTGGGGCGCGACGAAGAGCTTTCTCTACGGCGTCATCATTCTCTTCGTGATCTCGCTCTTCGGCCTCGTCCCGTCCCCCATGATTCTCTTCGTCCTCCCGGTGCTTTTCGTCAGCGGGCTCGTTTTTTCGGAGATTTCGATGATCGTGACGGCGACGATTCCGGGGATCGACGCCTTCAATTATTTCTACACGTTGGCCATGACGCCGATGTTCCTCTTCTCGGGGATCTTTTTCCCCCTCGATAACCTCCCGCCGATCGTATCGAAGATCGCCTTTTTTACGCCCCTCTACCACCTCGTGAACATATGCAGGGGATTGGCCTTCGGCCGGCTCCCGCACTGTGCGTGGGATGCCCTCTGGCTGATCGTCGCGGCGCTCCTGCTCGCCCCGTATCCCTTTCGATTGATGCGGAGGAGGCTCCTGAAGTGAACTGACCCCGACGGAAACGCTCCGTCGGTCCGAAGAGTGGAGACGCGGCTCACCGTCACGGCGTCTTGATATCGTATGCTTTGATTTTCCGGTGGAGGTTGCTCCGCTCGATGTCGAGGATCTCGGCCGTCTTCGAAATGTTCCAGTTGTTCTCCTCGAGCTTCCTGATAATGAAATCCCTTTCGAACGATTCGCGGGCTTCCCTCAGCGTGGAGAACGTAAAGTAGTCGGAACGGAGAGTCTCGCCGAGGACGATGTTCCTCGCCGTGATGGTATCGGACGGCGTCATGATGACGAGCCGCTCGATGATGTTTCTCAGCTCCCGGATGTTTCCGGGCCAGTCGTACGTTTCGAGCATTGTGAGCCCTTCCGGATCGAGTCGCTTCGGTTTCTGGCCGTACTCGGCGGCGAAGTATCCGAGGAAGTAGTCGACGAGTTCGGGGATATCCTCTTTCCGTTCCCTCAGGGGGGGCAGGTGGATCGGGATCACATCGAGCCGGTAGAGGAGGTCCTCGCGGAACGTGCCCTTCTTCACCTCTTCGGCGAGGTCTTTATTCGTCGCTGAGACGATCCGCACGTCGACCTTGATGCTCTTGCTGCCGCCGACCCGCTGAAATTCCTGCGTTTCGATGACGCGGAGCACCTTCGCCTGCGTCGACAGCGACATGTCCCCCACTTCGTCGAGGAAGAGCGTCCCGCCGTCGGCGAGCTCGAATTTGCCTTTTTTCCTTTCGAACGCCCCGGTGAAGGAGCCTTTCTCGTGACCGAACAGTTCGCTCTCGATCAGCTCCTGCGGAATTGCCGCGCAGTTCACCTCGACGAACGGTTTGTGAGCGCGCGCGCTCCGCTCATGCAGTATGTGCGCGACGAGTTCTTTCCCCGTGCCGCTCTCCCCGAGGATGAGGACGCGGCTGTTGCCCTTCGCCGCGAGGTCGAGCTGCTCGTCGAGCTGCTTCATCTTCCGGGAACTGCCGATGAGCCGCCACTTTTTCGTGAGATCCTCTCTGAGCGATTTATTCTCCATTTCGAGCGACCGCCGCTCGAGCGCCCTCGTGGCAACGAGCACTACCCTCTCGAGCGAGAGGGGCTTTTCGAGGAAGTCGTACGCGCCCATTCGGGTCGCGTTGACCGCCAGTTCAATGGTTCCGTGGCCCGAGATCATGACGACGGGAAGATCGGGATTCTGTTCCCGTATCTTCTTGAGTGCCTGGATGCCGTCCATCCCGGGGAGCCACACGTCGAGGAACAGGAGGTCGGGCGTCTGCTCTCTCAAGAGAGCGAACGCTTCTTCCGCGGTGCCTGCGGTGACGACGGCGTAGCCTTCGTCCTGGAATATCCCCGAGAGGGTTTCGCGGATTCCTTCTTCGTCATCGACGATGCATACGACGGTGTCTGCCATTTATCCCTCCTTCACAGGGAGCGCAATAGAAAAGATTGTACCACGCGGCTCGTTGTCGCGCACGCTGATGTAGCCTCCGTGTTCGGCGACGATCCTGCTGGCGATCGCGAGGCCGAGACCGGTGCCGTTCTTCTTGGTCGAAAAATACGGCTGGAACAGTTTCTCTTTGTCCGCATCCGGGATACCGGGGCCGTCGTCCGCGATCGCGACGGAGACCGTCTCCGACAGGTCATCGACGCCGACCGTCAGATCGATCCTCCCGCGGTCCGTCATTGCCTGCACGGCGTTGTCGATGATATTGATGAATACCCTCTTGAGCTGTTCTCCGTCAAACTCCACCAGCGGAAGCGTCTCCGGAGCGTTCACGTTGATCTCGAGCCCTTTGTACCCTTTGTAGAGCGCGACGACTTCGTTGAGGAGCACGGGGAGCGAACCAGGCGATTTCTTCACCTCCGGCATTTTACCGAATTTCGAAAATTCGTCGACCAGCCTCTTCAGGCTGTCGACTTCTTTCACGATGGTCCTCGCCGATCGGTAAAACACGTCCTCGAAATCGGGTTCCCGCAGCTCCCACTTCTTCAGCATACGTTCGGCGGAGAGTTTTATTGGAGTCAACGGGTTTTTGACCTCGTGCGCTATCTTCCTCGCGACGTCCTGCAATGTTAGAGCTTTCTGGGCTTCGATGATGCCGGTAATGTCGTCGAAAACGACGAGCATGCCGATGTACTTTTCCGCATCCTTGAGGCTACTGATGAAGACCCGCAGTATGAGATGTGCGGTGCCGATGGTTGCCTTCACTTCTCTCTTGATCGGCTTGAATTCTCGGCCTTCGATACCGCTGACGATGTTCTTGAGCTCCTCCGACTGGATGTACGAGAGGAGTTCCCGGTAGTTCTTGCCGAGCAACTGGTTTGCCGCGATTTTGATGATCGAGGCGCCCCGCCTGTTGATCATGAGGATGCGGCCGCCGGGATCGAGTATGATCACGCCCGAGTCGATATTGTCGAGAATATTTTCGAGGAAGAGCCTCCGCCGGTCGGACTCCACGTACGCCGACTGGAGAGATTCTTTCCCTTCCTTCAGCTCTTTGACCATGTGATTGAAGGAATTCACAAGGAGCCCTATCTCGTCGTCTCTCTGGATCGGCACCCGAACGTCCAGGTCGCCGGATGCGACGCATTCGGTTGCCTGCGCGAGCGCCTGAACGGGTTCGGTGATTCCCTTCGAAATCTTGATCCCCGCCCAGAGGGCCATAAAAGCGATCACGAGCGTGAAGAATCCCAACGTGACGAGGTAATTATACTTTATGGGCACTTTCCAGGCTTCGAGGGCGAGATAATTCTCGTACGCCTCCCCGATGGTATCGACCTGCTTCTGAATTGTCTGCGGGACGGCGGCTTCGACGACGATCACGCCGGTCTGCTTCCCCTTCCTGTCGAATTCCGGGACGGCGGCTCGGATGACCTCGCCGCGTCTGACGGTCACGATTTCGCTGCTCTCTCTGCCCGCGAAAGCCGCTCTCACCGTCTCGCCGGCGTCTTTGGGCAACACGGTATAGCGGCTGACCTCGATATTGCGGGGAGGGTGTTTGCCCGTGCGAACTGATCTCGCGGTCTCGAGAATCCTCTGGCGCTCGATGTCGTAGATCGTTCGTGCGATGCGTATCGAATCCTCGAGGGGCTTCTTGATCTGGGGCGCGAACCATCGGTCGATGTAGTTCGCGATGAGGCCACTCGAAAGGACGAACAGCGAGAACGCGGGGAGGAGCGTCAGCGCGACGAGAATGAAGGTGAGCTTCGTCTTGAACTTGTAGCCGAGGACCCGGTTTTTTCTCTCGAGAATCAGTTTGACGATATTCTTGGCGATGAAGAAGACGAGAACGAGAAACGCGAGGAGCGTGATGTTCAGCAGGAGGAGGATGACTATTTGGGTCGGGAGGGGGATAGAGCCCCGATTTAGATAGTGGAGTTCGATGCCGAACGTCACGACGATGAAAATGAAGAGAGCGATGAGCAAAGATCGAACGTGTGGTTTCCTCATTTGCGCGAACCGACCGAGAACGGCGCAGAGTCTTTCCGAATCTTGAATTCATTCTCGGGGAGAAAAATTATGAAGTAGCCGATGACGGGCGGGAGCTTCCTGATCCTCGATTCCACCGTGACCCTCACGAAGTACGTTCCCTCTTCGAGATCGCTCAGTTGAGCGAGTTTCAGGTCGTTGACCGACAGTGCCCACTGGATCATGGATTCGAAAGACTTGAACTTCTTTTGAATGATGACAGAGCCGTCGTTCGACGTCGCTCGGTATTCTGTCGTGACCGGGTTGCTCCGCAGGGTGCGGACGTACGTCTTCCCGACGACAAATTCGTCCGGCCACATCTTCCAGACCCTGAAGAGGTCGATCGTGAACGTCAGCTCTTTCGAAATGCCGTTTCTCAGTTCCCCGAGGGATTTTTTGCTCAGAGAGAGGGCCGTCGAGACCCGTATGGCGGCCTCCTCGATTCGGACGTGGGGTCCAATGATCTCCGTCTCGTCCGCCCATGATGCTGTCAGAAACAGGGAGAGGGCGCATGCGAGGCAGAGGACTCGTATCAGCCTTTTCATGGATTTTCAGAAGCTTTCGACGTTACTGTTCCGCGGGCCCGCCTGCCGGATATACGTCGCATTCTGAAACGGCCTCCCCGCGAGGAGCCCGCAAGCCATGGTTCCCTGTCGGTCTCGCAGAGATGGTACGGAAGCAGACGGTCCTTCGCCTCCATGAAGAGAGCGGGTCAGCTGTGATACGTGGCTGCTCGGTGAAAGGTAGCTCATTCTGCGGCTTGACATGGGAAAAATTTACATCCATTATATCATAGCTTTCAAGGCAAGAAGGCCGAGGCGAACAGGATCGCCCGGTGACGATGCACCGAAGGGGGGGGTAGTATGGAAATCACAACCGTCGCTCTCGAGATACCCGAAGGGTCGAACGTCATTCTCGGCCAGACCCACTTCATCAAGACGGTCGAGGACATCTACGAGATTTTCGTCACGGGGGTGGGGCAGGCGCGTTTCGGCATCGCATTCGCGGAAGCGTCCGGCCCATGCCTCATACGAACCGAAGGGAACGACGAGGAGCTGATTCGCGTCTGCACGAAGAACCTCGAGAATATCGGGGCCGGTCATGTCTTCTGCATCCTCATGAGGAATGCGTACCCGATCAATATCCTCAATCAGCTGAAGCAGTGCGCCGAGGTCTGCTCGATCTTCTGTGCGACCGCCAACCCGGTTGAGGTGGTTGTTGCCCAGACGCCGCAGGGCAGAGGCATTCTGGGAGTGATCGACGGTTTTTCCCCGCGAGGGGTCGAAACGGCCGAGGACAAGGCGCATCGAAAAGCGTTTTTGCGCACAATCGGGTATAAGTTGTGATCTGGGCGCGACCGTCGCGAGAGGCGAGAATTTTTTTCGTGGCAGGAGATGAGATGATACCGGAACTGAAATACGACGATAAGGGATTGATACCGGCGATCATTCAGGATGCCCTGAACGGGGACGTCCTCATGGTTGCGTACATGAACAGAGAGTCGCTCCAGATGACGCTCGAGACGGGATATACCCATTTCTGGTCGCGCTCCCGGCAAAAGTTCTGGAAAAAGGGGGAAACGTCGGGGCACGTCCAGGAAGTGCGTGAAATCTTCTACGACTGCGACGGCGACGCTCTCCTCGTGAAGGTGATCCAGCACGGCCCCGCCGCCTGCCATACCGGCAACAGGACGTGTTTTTACCGGAGGATCACGAAAGAGTAATAATGACCGCGCTCTCGTCGCACTCGGGGAAGCGCGGGCAGCGAACGCAGTCTCCCCAGATCTTCTGCGGGAGGGCTGATTTGTCGACGTCCGAAAACCCCAGTTTTTTGAAGAAGTCGGGGTGGTAGGTGAGCGCGAAAATCTTCTCGATGCCGAGGGCTCGCGCTTCCCTGATACAGCGTTTCACGAGGTTTCTCCCGATGCCGACCCCCTGGTAGCGCTTCTCGACCGCGAGCGACCTAATCTCCGCGAGGTCTTCCCACATAATGTGGAGAGCGCAGACGCCGCGCACATCGCCATCCGCCTCGCAGACGAAAAAATCCCGCACGGTTTCGTAGAGTTCGTTGAGCGAACGGGGAATCATCTGCCCGCGCTTCGCGAAATCGTTAATGAGTCTATGCGCCTGCTTGAGATCGGATATCCTGGCTTTTCGTATTTTCAAGGTACCGGATCCCTTCCATGAGAGCCTTGCGGTTCAATTCGATGAGGTCGCGCCTCTTCCCCTCCATCAGGTTCTCGATGGCCTGCAGTACGGATGCCTGGCGGAGGATGCCCGTCTGTGCGATGAGCGCGCCGAGCATGACCATATTCGCCGACTTTGTGTCGCCGAGCCTGCTCGCGATTTCGGTCGCCGGAATACCGACGACCGTTATGTCCGAGCGCGGAATCGATGCCGCGATAAGGGACATGTCGAAGAAGAGCGCGCCTTTTTCCTTCAGGTGGGGGAGGTACCGTTGGAGCGACGCCTCGTTCATCACGACGAGGATGTCCGCGCGCGTTACGACGGGGGAACCGATGAGGATGTCCGAAATGACGACCGTGCACTTTGCCGTTCCCCCTCGCACCTCAGCCCCGTAAGAGGGGAACCACGTTACTTCCCGGTCTTCGACCATCCCCGCGTACGCGAGAGACTTCCCCAGAAAGAGGATGCCCTGCCCGCCGAATCCCCCTATGACGATGCTGATTTCCAGTTACGCAATCCTCGTTCCGTCGTCTTTGAACGTTCCGAGCGGAAACACGGGGATCATTTTCTTCTGGATCCAGAGGAGCGCGTCGCGCGGGGAAAGATCCCAATCCACGGGGCACGGGGAAAGGATCTCGACGAGGCTGAATCCCCTGCCTTCCATTTGGTATCGGAACGATTTTTCGATCGCTTTCTTCGTCACGACGAGGTTCCTGTACGAATCTACCGACGTCCTCGCGATGTAGGAAGGGCCATCGAGGGTCGCGAGGAGTTCGGCGACGCGCAGCGGATTTCCGTCCGTCTCTCTCTTCCGCCCCAAGGGGGTCGTGGTCGTTCTCTGCCCTGGCAGCGTCGTCGGCGCCATCTGGCCTCCCGTCATGCCGTACGTCGCGTTGTTGACGAAGAAGACGGAAAAGTTTTCCCCTCTGTTTGCGGCGTGGATGATCTCCGCCATCCCGATCGCGGCGAGATCGCCGTCGCCCTGATAGGAGAAGATGATTCTATCCGGCAGGGAACGCTTCAATCCGGTCGCGGCCGCGGGCGGCCTTCCATGGGGGACCTCGAGGACGTCGAAATTGAAGTAATCGTAGGCGAAGACGGCACAGCCGATCGGGGCGATGCCGATCACCTTTTCCCGTATGCCGAGCGCGTCGATCGCCTCGGCGATGAGCCTGTGGATCAGACTGTGGCCGCAGCCCGGACAGTGCCTGAACGGTTCGGGCTTAAGACTCGACGGCCTCTGGAAGGTTTTTTTCAATTGCCTCCTTCATTTCGAGGATCGCGCCCTCGAGCAGACCGTAGTCGCTGACGACGAGTTCCGAAAAATGGAATAATTTCATCACCTTCATTGTAAAGTGTAACCCCGGCAGAATCAAGTCTGCGCGCTCCGGCTCGAGGCCGGGAGTTTTCGCGCGCTCCGCACGCGGCACGGCGACGAAGGTGTCGTGCATCTTCGCCAGTCGTGAGAAAGGGATACGACGCATATGGATTTTTTCGCGTTCGTACGTGTCGAGTGCAAGGTCCACGGACGCGAGGGACGTGAAGGTCCCCCCGGTGCCGAGAAAAATGGTGCGCCCGCTCATCAGTTTTTGTCTGTACTGCAGGAGCGGGGACAACGCGTTCTCTGTTTCGCGGCCGAGGAGAAGGAGGTCGTCTCGCGATATCGGGTCCGTCGTGACGCACCTCCGCGTGAGTTTTATCACGCCCGTGGGAATACTTCCCATCAGGATTCTCTCTTCGCCCTGATAAATGATCCACTCAGAACTTCCCCCGCCGATGTCCATGACGAAGAAGGTCGGTTGCCGCAGGCCGGTGTCTGCATACTGCGGCCGGCCGGTCATCGGAGCGTGCATGTCCCCGATCCCCCGCGGCAACCCGAAGAGGATGCCGCGGAGCGTGAGGGCCGCTTCTCTTTCGCCCGTGACAACCTCGATATCGAGGCCGGTCTTTTGCCGCACCATCGAGATGAAAGAATCCGCGTTTCCGGCCTCCCGGAGAGCGCTCGTCGCGATGGTTTTCACGTGCTTCACTCCATGGCGTCGGATCGCCGACGCGAAGTCGGAAAGCACGAGGAGCGAGGAGGTCATCGCTTCGGACCGGAGCATCCCCGTCTCTTCCACCCCTGCCCCGAGGCGCGTCACCTTTCTGTCGGCATAGACGTCGACGAGCGTTCCGTTGGCGAACGCGGCGATCAAAAGGCGGAGCGTATTCGAACCGACGTCTATGGACGCGAAGAGGCGCATGAGCGTCAGTCATTATACGCCAAGAAAGGAACCCGTTGCATGGGCGCCTGCTCCGGCCCTCCGCGGCGCGATCGCGCGGCCCGTCGATTTGCAATCGGGCGTTTTTTTATGGTATAAAATGGAGCTCTGTTCATCAGGGAAAATCATCGAAGGAGAAGCAGGGAATGAATGTCTATGAGAGCATGATTATTCTCAACGCAGCGATTTCGGACGAGGAAGCGGACTCCGCGATCGGACGGATAAAGGATCTGATCACCAACCAGGGCGGGGAGGTGTTGAAGGTCGACGTGTGGGGCAGGAGGAAACTCGCGTACGAGATCAGGAAGCAGAAGAAAGGCCTCTACGTGCTCCTCTTCTACAAGGCGCCGGCGTCGACGATACGGAAACTGGAGGAGTTTTTCAGGGTGTTTGACACCGTGCTGAAGTACATGGTCCTCAAGCTCGGCCGCAAGCAGGTGCTGAGCCTCGAAAAGGGAGAGCCGTCGGCCGAAAAACCAGCGGAGCAGAAGAGCCGCGAGTAATGTACAACAAGATCATACTCATCGGGAACCTCACGAAGGATCCGGAATTGCGGTACACGCCGCAGGGAACGCCCGTCGCCACCCTGCGCCTCGCGGTGAATTATCGTTACAAGCAGTCCGATGAGATGCGGCAGGACACGATGTTCATCGACAGCGTGATTTTCGGGAGGCAGGCGGAATCGTGCAGCAAGTATTTGAATAAAGGGAGCGCCGTCCTCGTGGAGGGGAGACTGCAGGAACGGCGGTGGGAAACGAACGGACAGCAGAGGAGCAAGTTCGAGGTGATTGCGCAGTCCGTCAGGTTCCTTTCACGGAGGGGCACGGGGCAGGAGCCGTCATTCGGCGTCGACGCCGATGCGATTCCTCCCGAAGAAACGACGGATCTCGAGCCTTTTTAGGCCCGGAACGGAGCTATCGAGAAGACGAAAGGAGCGACGTTGCAGCCGAAGAGATTTCAGAGAAGAAAGTTTTGCAGGTTCTGTTCGGAGAAGATCGAATTCATCGACTATAAGAATACTAAGGTCCTCAGAAACTATCTGACCGAGCGGGGGAAAGTGCTCCCCCGGCGCATGACGGGCACGTGCGCGAAGCACCAGCGCGAGTTGTCCGAGGCAATCAAGCGGGCTCGCAGTATCGCGTTGCTCGCGTTCGCTGAAAAATAGGATGCGGGTCCCGAAGTCTTGGGTTCCCCTCCTCGCCAAAAAGATCGTCGATAGCATCCTCTCAAAAAACCTCGTGAGCGCGACGGTTCCGCGCGAAAAACTCGTCGCCGAAGCGGAAGAAATCCTCATGTATGAACTCACGGTCGAAGATCGTCTGAACGAGGAAGTGCGGGAAATGCTCAAGGCGCACGCGTCGGAGATCGAGAAGGGGCGACTCGACTACCGGAAGCTCTTCGAGCTCACGAAACAGAAATTGGTGAAGGAACGGAATCTCGTCCTGTGATGCTCTCCGAGGACAAGATCTCCCACATGAGCCACATCCTCCTCAAGGAGCTGTTGGGTCGGAAGAGCATCGTCGCTCTGGAGGACGAGGGCAAGATCAGAGCCGAAATCAAGAGGACGATCGTCGCGGAGTTGCGCGTAGGCGAGGAGATCGACGCCGTCGTGAGGAAAAAAATCCAGTCATTTTCCAAGAAAGTGGTCGAAGGGAGTCCCGAGTGGGACATCCTCTACAAGAAGTACTTCCGGGAGGAGGAAGTCAGGAGAGGAAGGGTAGGCGGGTAGCTTCGGCGGGGTGTCCTTTATTCCCGATGGGGATTTTCGGTCGTTTCGCGGCTGTCACGGACGGGGGAAGTTCTCACTTGACAGAGGGGAATCCGAATTGGTAAAGTATTAGCACTTAGCAATTGAGAGTGCTAACTATGCAAATATTAAGTGAAAGAAGCAAAAAAATCCTCTACGCGGTCATTCAGAGTTACATAAATTACCCTGATCCCGTCGGCTCGAGAGTCGTGACAAAACGGTACTCTTTTGGCTTGTCACCTGCGACGGTCCGGAATATCATGGCCGACCTCGAGGAGATGGGATTCCTCACGCAGCCGCATACGTCCGCGGGAAGGGTGCCGACTGACCTCGCGTATCGATTCTACGTCGATTCCCTCGTCAAACAGGGCGATCCGAACGCCAATATAGAGGTCGAGATCTTCCAGGGGCTCTACAAGAGGCTGGAAATGCTCAAAAACGATATCGAATTGCTGCTCAGCGAGGCGACGAGGAGCCTTTCGCTGTTGTCCCACTATCTCGGCGTGGCGATGTCGCCCACTCCGGACATGACGACGCTGAAGAAGATCACGCTCCTCAAGTACAGTGAAGACAAAGTGGCCGTTGTCCTTTTCACGGACGAGGGGTTCATCAAGAACAAGATCGTCGCGATCGACCCGAACATCTCGCAAAAAGATCTCAACCGTATCGCGACGTACCTCAATTCGGAATTTTCCGGTTGTTCGTTCCACGAGATCAGGATGGGGCTGGTTCAGGAGATGAAGCGGGAGAAGACAGAGTGCGACTTTCTGATCTCCCGGGCGATGCGGATATGCAAGGAGGCACTCTGCTTTCCGCTCAACGAGCTGTTCGTGTCGGGCCTCCCGGAAGTTCTGGACTTGCCCGATTTTACGGATCTGAAGACGATCAGGCAACTATCGAAGGCATTGGAAGATAAACACAACATCATCAAGATCCTCGACAAGATGTCCGAGAGCGAGGGGGTTCAGGTCGTTATCGGATCCGAGAACGAGCGGGACGAGATGAAGAAGCTGAGTCTCGTCGCGTCGCCCTGCAAGGAAAATGACCGACCGATCGGCGTGGTGGGCATCATCGGGCCGACGCGGATGAACTATGCGAAGGCTATCTATATCGTCGAAAATACCGCGAAGTTCATCTCGAGGCTCGTGACCGAGAAGTGATCGCATGGCAGAGCACGTCCCGTTGAACGAAAAGCCGATATCGGACCGGGAAACCCCCGCGGGAGAGGAGTTGCCGGAAACGAGCGCGGTATCGACCGCGGACGAAAAAGAGCGTCTCGCGGCGGAACTTCAGGAGGTGCAGGATAAGTACCTGCGGCTGTACGCGGAATTCGAGAACTACAAAAAGAGGGTCACGAGAGATAAAGAGGATCTCCTCAAGTACGGGAACGAGAAGCTCCTGCGAGAACTCCTTCCCGTGGTCGACAACCTCGAAATGGCCTTGAAGCATGCTGATGACGCCTCGTCAGGCCTTGTCCAGGGGGTGGAGATGACCCTCAGGGAACTGAAGAAAACAGTCCGGGGGTTCGGCCTTACGGAAATCGAAGCCGAAGGGAAGCCGTTCAATCCCGTTGTGCACGAAGCGATGGTCCAGGTCGAGAGGGATGACGTCGAGGAGAACACGGTCGTCGAGGAGTACCGGAAGGGGTACATGCTTCAGGACAAGGTAATCAGGGCGGCGCTCGTTGCCGTGTCGAAGAAGCCCGCGAGAGGAGTGCACGGAAAAGAGAGCGGCGTGGAGATTCAGAATAAAGAGGAGGAATGAGACGATGGGAAAAGCAGTTGGGATAGATCTTGGCACGACGAACTCGGTCGTCGCGGTGGTTCAGGCGGGCGATCCGGTCGTGATCGCGAATCAGGAGGGAATGAGAACGACGCCGTCCGTCGTGGCCATCACGGAAAAAGGCGAGCGGTTGGTCGGACAGATCGCGAAACGGCAAGCGATCACGAATCCAGAAAACACCATATTCTCTATCAAGAGATTGATGGGCAGGAAGTACAACTCGCCGGAGGTGGAGCACGCGCGGAAACGACTTCCCTATAAAATTGTCGAGGCGGCTAATGGCGACGCGCACGTGGAGATCAGGGGCAAGCGGTATTCGCCGCCCGAAATCTCGGCGATGATCCTTCAGAAACTGAAGCAGGCGGCCGAGGACTACCTCGGCGAACCCGTGACGGAAGCGGTCATCACGGTTCCCGCGTACTTTGACGATAGCCAGCGCCAGGCGACGAAAGACGCCGGCAGAATCGCGGGGCTGAACGTGCTCCGTATCATCAACGAACCGACGGCGGCCGCGCTCGCGTACGGGATGGACAAGAAGAAAGAGGAAAAGATAGGCGTATACGACCTCGGGGGCGGCACCTTCGACATATCGATTCTCGAGATCGGCGAGGGCGTGATCGAGGTGAGATCGACCAACGGGAATACCTACCTCGGTGGCGACGATTTCGATCTTCGGATCATGGACTGGCTGGTCGAAGAGTTCAAGAAAGATCAGGGGATCGACCTGAAGAACGACCGCATGGCGTTGCAGAGGTTGAAGGAAGCGGCCGAGAAGGCAAAGATCGAACTTTCGACCGCGACCGAGACGGAAATCAACCTGCCGTTCATCACGGCAGACGCGAGCGGCCCCAAGCATCTTTTGATGAAGTTGACGAGGGCGAAGTTAGAGCAGCTCGTCGGCGATCTCATCGAGGCGACGATCGGTCCGTGCAAGAATGCCCTCTCGGATGCGAATCTGACGCCGGGGAATATCGATGAGGTGCTGCTTGTCGGCGGGCAGACGAGGACCCCTAAGGTGCAGCAGGTCGTCCAGAGTTTCTTCGGCAAAGAGCCGAACAAGAGCGTCAATCCCGATGAGGTCGTCGCTGTGGGTGCTGCGATCCAGGCGGCGGTGCTCAAGGGAGACGTGAAAGAGGTATTGCTTCTCGACGTGACGCCGCTATCGCTCGGGATCGAGACGCTCGGCGGAATCTTCACGAAAATTATCGAGCGGAACACCACGATTCCGACGAAAAAGAGCCAGGTGTTCTCGACCGCGACGGACAACCAGCCCGCGGTCTCGATTAAGGTCTTCCAGGGCGAACGGGAGATGGCGGCGGACAATAAGCTCCTCGGCAATTTCGAGCTCATCGGCATACCGCCCGCGCCGCGGGGTGTCCCGCAGATCGAGGTGACGTTCGACATCGACGCGAACGGCATCCTCCACGTATCGGCGAAAGATCTCGGTACGGGCAAGGAGCAGTCCATCAGGATAACGGCATCGAGTGGACTCACCGAAGAGGAGATCAAGAAGATGCGGCGCGATGCGGAAGCGCACGCCGAGGAGGACAAGAAGAAGAGGCAACTCGCCGAAGCCAAGAACGAAGCGGATACGCTCGTCTACACGGTCGAGAAGTCACTCAAGGATTACGGGGATAAATTGACGGAAGCCGAGAAGAAGGAGATCGAGGAAGCGCTCGAACGCTGCAGGAAGGCGAAAGACACGGCCGTTGACGTGTCCGAGATCAAGTCGGCGACGGAGCAGCTCATGACGAAGTCGCATAAACTCGCGGAGCACCTCTACAAGACGGGAGGTCCGCAGGCTGGCGCCGGTCCCGGCGCGTCGGCATCGGGAGCGAAGGGGCCCGAGGAAGAGGTCGTGGAAGCGGAGTTCGAAGACGTCGATAAGAATAAATGATTTTTAGAGAAAGAAGGAGAGAGAAGAAAGAACGCTCCTGACGCAGAGAGGAGAGAGCCGAACAATCATGCGCGGGACTGCATCGTGCGGTGCGATGCGGTCCCGCTTTGTTTGCGGTAGAGAGGACAGTAATTAGGTATACTAATGCTCACGATATGAAAGATTACTACGAGATACTGGGAGTGCCCCGGAGCGCGACGGAAGCGGAGATCAAGAAGGCCTTCAGGCAGCTCGCCCTGAAGTATCATCCGGACAGGAATCCGGGCGACAAGGAGGCGGAGGAGACCTTCAAGCAGATCAACGAGGCGTACTCATGCCTCAGCGACCCCGAGAAACGAGCACACTATGACCGGTACGGGACCGTCGAGGGAGTCGGCACCGGGTACAGTCCTTTCGGGACCGGTTTCGGGGACATCTTCGACGATATTTTCGGGGATTTCTTCGGTACGTTTACGGGGCGGCGCAGGGCACGGCCGACGAGGGGGAGCGATCTCAGGTACGATCTCGACATCACGCTCATGGAGGCCGCATTCGGCACCGAGAAGGTGATCGAAATCCCTCGCTGGGAATCCTGCAGCGACTGTAACGGTACCGGTTCCGCTCCCGGGAGATCTCCGTCCGTGTGCCAGAATTGTCGCGGCAGCGGTCAGATCAGGATACAGCAAGGGTTCTTCAGCATTGCGAGAACGTGCGAACGGTGCGGCGGTTCCGGGAAAGTCATCACGGACCCATGCAAAAAATGCAACGGGGAGGGGAGGCTTCGGATCTACAAAAGTATCTCGGTAAAGATCCCCGGCGGCGTTGACACGGGCTCGAGACTCAGGATTTCGGGAGAAGGCGAGATGGGCGTTCACGGAGGCCCGAGGGGCGACCTGTACATTTACCTGAATGTGGAAGAGCACCCTTTCTTTAGGAGGGAAGGGAACGATCTCCTCTGCGAGGTTCCGATCTCGTTTCCGCAGGCGGCGCTCGGCGCGGAGATCGAGGTGCCGACGATCGACGGTGCTCACAAATTGAAGATCCCCGCGGGAACGCCATCGGGGAAGGTATTCCATATCAAGGGGAAGGGTGTGCAGAAGCTTGGCGGCACCTCGAGGGGCGATCAGGTCGTCCGTGTCTATGTGGATGTGCCGAAGAATCTGACGCAGCGGCAGCGGGAACTCCTCGAGGAATTTGCCCGCCTGAGCGGTGACGAGGTGAACAAATCTTTCAGGGAAAAATTGAAGAACTTGTTCACGAGCGCTGAAAAATGAAGAGACAGGGTTCGAAGGTCCGAATCGGACGCTCGAATCCCTGACCCCTGTGTGCCCCAGATTATTCATACCTTCAAGAGACAGGACATAGTATTCTCACTATCACCAGAAATTTATGGATTAAAAGGGGTCATTCCATTGGTAAGACTTTTTCTTCCCTCAGCCTGTGTCGGTGACAAGACGCTGACGATCAGCGGCGAGCCCGCTCACTATCTCCTCTCCGTCCTCAGGTGTCGCACGGGGGATATGTTCATCGCCTTCAATGGCAGGGGGGACTGTTTCAGAATGGCGATCGACGACCTCGGGAAGCGAACCGTTACCGCCTCGGTTCTCGAGAGCTTTCCGTGCAACCTCGAGTCAGGCCTCCACACCGTGCTTGTTCAGGGGCTCCTCAAGGGCGCGAAAATGGATGTGGTTGTCCAGAAGGCGACAGAACTCGGAATGAACGAGTTCATGCCCGTCGTAACGGAGCGGAGTCAACTGCGTGACACGAGAAAGGTGAAAAGGTGGCAGAAGATAGCGGAAGAGGCGTCGCGACAATCAGGCAGATCCGTCGTGCCTCTCGTGCACGAACCGATCGAATTCGAACACTACGCAGCGATGTTTTTCCCCAACCCGGAGCGTCGAGGCTTCATTTTCTACGAAGAAGAAGGAACTTCTCTGAAAGACCTTTATCGGATGCTTCGCGGGAACGAACGCACGGCATCTGAAGGAGCAGAAAAGGCAGACCCTGAAACACGACCGCTCCATTCTCTCCACATCTGTATCGGGCCGGAAGGCGGATTCACGAGAGATGAAGTACGGTTTGCTCAGGGAATGGGCTTCGCCGTCGTCTCGCTGGGGAAACGGATTCTCAAAGCCGACACGGCGGCAATTTCAGCCATGACGCTCGTCCAGTTCCTCTTCGGTGACATGGGATAGTTTTCCCGTGCACGTCGCAGAGTTTATCTGTCGTTGACGCCCTGGAGGGCATTCCCCTGTGGGACTAAGGGATAATGCCGGGATCTATTCCGCTTGCCGAATTGCTGTAACCCTCTCGATCGGGATGACGACCCAGCCTATTTCGGATTGGAGATGCACATCCTGATGACTCACCTCAACGAGATTCCCCGTATATGTCATCTCGATCGTTTCTACGACGACGCTCTTACCAATGAGATCTGTCAAGTAATCCTCTTTCACCGGTTTTCCACCTTATTGGTCAGACGCCGTATCTCCTCTCTTTCCAGATGCTCTGTTTTTCACTTTCACGAGCAATCGTCTCGCCCAGACGTATTCCGTCGCGAGAATCCCTATCCCCGCAGGGATGAAGATGACGGCGGGGCCGGGCAGGACGATCATGAGGACGCCCATCAAAAGAATCGTGAAACCGACGACGGTTACGATCACTTTCTTCGCCTGACGGACACTCTTGTTCACCAGTCCGATCATTCTTGATCGCTTAGAGAGACGATCGAAAACTCCTCGATTCGTTGCTTAAAAACGTCACCATTGAAAATCCGACCACGATCGCGACGCTCCAATCTTCTCCTAAAGCAGCGAGGAAGGTTTCTCGCGTCTCAATAGAAAATATTAGTGAACCGCGGCACGTTTGGTCAAGACGATACGGGCACCCTGCTTCGTTTGTGTGGGTCGGGACGAAGAGAGGAGGTGCGATGTGGAAGATGGAATTCTCCTGCGAGACTGTCCGGGCGCAGTGGTACTGCACGGAGATAGGTTCTCGACGGGTTCAGTCTGTGTCGTGGTCCCGCCGAGAACAGACGGAATGAGAACACGCTGCGGGGGCGTTGCCTCCACCCAAAGAAAAGGCTTTTCAGAGGAGCCCACAGTGTGCCGGAGCTGTTCGATTCTCCGAGTGGAAGGCGCTATCCCCGCGTTTTGGGTTGGGTGTTTCAGTTCTCGACGACGACCTCGACGATGTTTTGCCGGGCGATCCCTTTTTCCTCATTTCCTTTCTTGATGAAGACGTGCATCAATCCCATGACTTCATAGGTGCCGTTTTCGAGCGTCGTGGTGTCCCAGTTGACGGGAAAATCTTCGTCGATGTCCTCGGATTCCCCGATCTTGATCCATGTGTCCGTATTCTTCCTGCGATAGTACCAGGGATTGGTCACACGGACGATCGGGCCTTCCATCCCCAGTTCTTGGAGTTCTCTCCTCTGGAGATTCTCGTCGAAGTCCTCTCTCAGGAGGACGACCCCGGAGTACGTTTCGAAGACCTCCGATGGAACAATGAAATGCGGTCCCCAATTATGCGACATGCCTCGCCTCCTTTCCAAAAACGGTTCAGTGAAAAATTAGGTGCGGCGTCGCACATTGGGCGCGACCCCGCACCTTCCCATGACAACGCATTAAATATCGTAGTAGAGGAAAAACTCGTACGGGTGCGGTCTCAGCCTGAGGGCGTCGACCTCGCGAGCCCTTTTGTAGTTCAACCACATCTGGATGACATCCTCGGTGAACACGTCGCCTTTCTTGAGGAACTCGTGGTCTTTTTCGAGGGCATCTAGCGCGTCCTCGAGAGAGCCGGGGAGGCTCGGAACATGCGCGAGTTCCTCCGGACCGAGTTCGTAAATGTCCTTATCGAGCGGCTCACCGGGGTCGATCTTGTTCTCAATACCGTCGAGTCCTGCCATGAGCATGGCGGCAAAGGCGAGGTAAGGGTTGCACGACGGATCGGGGAATCTGACCTCTATCCTCTTTGCCTTCGGGCTCGGAGAGTACATCGGGATACGGATCGCGGCGGATCTGTTTCTGCTTGAATAGGCAAGATTGATTGGCGCTTCATACCCCGGCACGAGGCGCTTGTAAGAATTCGTCGTCGGGGCGACGATCGCCGCAAGCGCGGCCGCATGTTTGAGAATCCCGCCGATATAGTGCAGTGCGAGGTCGGAGAGGCCGGCATACCCATTGCCCGGGAAGAGGGGCTTGCCGCCTTTCCAGAGGCTCTGGTGCGTGTGCATGCCCGATCCATTGTCACCGAAGAGTGGTTTCGGCATGAGCGTAACCGTCTTCCCGTGGCGCGCTGCGACGTTTTTGATGATGTATTTGTACATGACGAGTTTGTCCGCCATTTCGACGAGCGGGGAGAATCGCATGTCGATTTCTGCCTGACCGCCGGTCGCGACTTCATGGTGTTGTGCCTCGACCGCGATGCCCGCTTTCTCGAGTTCGAGGACCATCTCGGTGCGAATGTCCTGGAGTTTGTCCATCGGGGGAACGGGGAAATACCCTTCCTTGTGTCTTGGCTTGTAGCCGAGGTTCGGCTTCTCTTCACGGCCCGAGTTCCAGATGCCCTCCACCGAATCGACATAGTAGTAGCCGCTATAGGCATTCTGGTCGAATCGCACGTCGTCGAAGATGAAAAACTCCGCTTCAGGCCCGAAGTACGCCGTGTCGGCGATGCGCGTCGATTTCATGTACGCTTCTGCCTTCTGGGCGACGTAACGGGGATCTCTGGAATAAGGTTCCTTGGTGATCGGGTCGACAACGTTGCAGATGAGGCTGAGCGTCGGATGCTGCGTGAACGGGTCCATCACCGCCGTCGAGGGATCGGGAATGACGAGCATGTCGCTCATGTGAATCGCCTGCCATCCCCTGATGGAGGAGCCGTCGAACCCCAGACCGTGTTCGAACACGTCCTCGTTCAGCTCCTTGATGGGAACCGAGAAGTGCTGCCACAGACCGGGAAAATCCATGAACTTCAGATCAACCATCACTGCTTTGTTCTTCTTTGCGAATTCGATTACTTCTTTGGGAATCATATCAACGACCTCCTTTTTTGATGAAATTTTTTCTTTATGCCCACCTTATCGGCTGTCACGGAGACGTATCCGAAGATGTCCGCTCTCTTGACGGATCACTTATCCAAAAAGATGCCAACCATAACATATTGTTGATAATCAAGCGACTTTTTATGAGCTACGAACGAAATAGGATTGAAAAGCAACAATTTTGTCGGATTGATAGACAGCGGGAGCGCCTCTCTCATCCTGTCCTCGCCATGATCGCCATTTTGCCGGGGTTAATCCGTTGCTAGTTCACATCCGACAATTTTGTCGTTAATACAATTTTGTCGGATCGGCGACGCTCGGGGATAACGGGGTACCCAGCCCGATGGCGTTCGGGACGGGTACCCCTGATAACTGTTGACGCGTCGCGGATCTCCACCATCATATTGCCGCTTCGCCCCGCTCACCGGTCCGAATCCGAACGACGTCTTCCAGCGAATAGATGAACAGTTTTCCGTCGCCGATGTTGCCGGTCTTGGCCTTCTCGAGAAAAGTGTCGATCACCTTGCTGATGATGGCATCGGGCACGACGACCTCGATCTTTATCTTGGGGATAAAATTGACCTCGTATTCGGTTCCCCGATATACTTCGACATGTCCCTTTTGTCTTCCGAATCCCTTCACTTCCGTTATCGTCATGCCGTATATGCCCAGTTTCGTGAGGGCGTCTTTGACCTCGTCGAGTTTAAAAGGCTTTATGATGGCTTCAACTTTTTTCATGTTGCCTCCTCCGTTTCAGTTGGTTATTCACGAGCGCTCTCTGCCGCAGGATACGTGCACCTCTCGTGTCACCCTGAGCTGGGCGGCGCGGGGTCTGACAGTCCTGCAGCGCCCGCGGTTCTCCGCTCCGGTCAGGATGACGTTCTCTATGAAGAGGGTTGCATGTATCCCTGACGAACCGCCTTGTTACAGGCTATAGGCCTTCTCGCCGTGCTGGCTTTCGTCGAGCCCGGTTATCTCGTGTTCCTCGTGGACTCTTATGCCGGTAGTCACCTTCGCGATGCCGAAAATCACGAGGGTCGCGACGGCACTGTAAACGATTGTTATCACGACGGCGATGAGCTGAGACAAAAGCTGCTTCGGATTGCCGAAGAGGAGCCCTTTCCCCAGATCATTGACCGAAGGGTCAGCGAAGATTCCTGTCAGAACAGCGCCCAAAATACCGCCGACGCCGTGGATCCCGAACGCGTCGAGCGAATCGTCATACCCAAGCTTCGGTTTGATGGACGCGACGGCGAAGTACGGAACGATACCGGCCAGCAGCCCGATGACGAGCGCTCCTTTGATGTTCACGAAACCCGCCGCGGGCGTGATGGCGACGAGCCCCGCGACCGCCCCTGAGGCGAGTCCGAGCACGGTCGGTTTCTTCGTGTGCATCCACTCCACGAACATCCACGATACGGCTGCCAGAGCGGTCGCGGTATTCGTGTTGATGAAGGCCGCCCCCGCGAGACCGTTTGCCGAAACCGCCGACCCCGCATTGAACCCGAACCATCCGAACCAGAGCAGCCCGGCACCCGTCACGACGAGCGTGAGGTTGCTCGGCTTCAGTGAGGCCTCTTTCCTCCTGCCCAACAAGAGCGCACCCATCAGGGCGGCAATACCCGCATTGATGTGAACGACCGTCCCGCCGGCGAAATCGAGCGCGCCCCACTGCGCGAGAAAACCGCCGCCCCAGACCCAGTGCGCAACCGGAACGTAGACGAAGGTCATCCAGAGGAGCGAAAACAGTACCCAGGCGGAAAACTTCATCCGTTCGATGTAAGCGCCGCTCGCCAGCGCCACGGTAATGGCCGCGAACGTCATCTGAAAGACGACGTAAATGTACTCGGGGATCGTCGCCGCGAGGTCGTTGATGCTCCCGACGTTCACGCCCGAGAGGAAGAGCTTTTCGGGCCTCCCGATGATCCCGCCGATGTCGGGACCGAACGCGAACGCGAAGCCGTAAATAACCCAGAGACAGCTCACGATGCAGTAGGTGACAAAGGACATCGCCATCGTGTTCAGCGTGTCCTTTCTCTTTGCCAGACCACCGTAAAACAGGGCCAGTCCGGGCAAGGTCATGAGCATGACGAGGGCTGTCGCCACAATCATCCAGGCGGTGTCGCCGGAATCGATCTTCGGTGCCGACGCTGCTTCTGGGGCGGGCTGAGCAGGCGCCGCCTGCTCAGCCGCCGGAGGGGTAGGAGGGTTTGTTACCCCCTCTTCCGCAAATGCGATGTGGCTGAAAAGCACTAATAGTAAAAGGGTTGCTGCTGTCATTCGTTTCATGGAGAACCTCCTTGTGAAAAATAGTGCCGTCTATCTTTCTATCATTGCGAGGAGTCATGAAGATATTCAGGTCGACGAAGCAACCTCTATCGTGTGAGCATCGAGATTGCCGCGTCCCGCTCGTTGCGGGAGTCGCAATGACAGCGATGAGAAACCTTCTCTAAAAACTCAGCGTCATATTGATCCCGCCGTAGAAGACATCCTTGTCACCGTCGTCGCTGATCGCCTCGATCGCATCTTCCGCGTCGTTGCTGATCGGAAAGGAATAGGCGATTTTCGGCGTTACGGTGACAGCCTTCCAGACCGGGATAGTGACGGACGCGGAAAGTTCCGCGCTGTAGAAGTTGCTGAATTCGTCGCCGTCCTTATCGAGTCCCATCACTCTGTTTTCGATGTTGAAACTCGCTGAAGCGCCGAGATTCAGGCTGATATCCCTGGCCACTTCGATGGAGCGGCCGATCGAAGCCACGACGAATGCGCCTTTGCCTTCATCGAAGTCGTAATACACGGTAAGTGACGGTCTGATGATCGCGTCGTAGCTCACCGAGAGGTACAGTTCCTGGGTATCGTTCAGCCCGTTCAGCGCGTAGTAAATGTAACCGGCTCCGAACGTCCATTTGTCGAGGGAACGCGTGTAGCTCAGCGTCAGATCCGTTTCCGTGACCTCGCCGTGACCGTCGCCTTCGTCAATCAACGAGTCAGCGTCGTAATTGGCCCAGAGATTCGCGCCGAATACCCCATAGGTCAGGGCGACGGAGGGTTGAACGACCCAGCTATTGCTAAGCTTCTGACCTCTCCAGACGTAGGTGCTCATCACATCCACCGACGCCGAGCCGGATGCTTTGATATCGTCGGCGTAAACCGCACCGAAGGCGCAGAGTATCGTCAATACGACGATGATGCCAAATACTTTCACGTTTTTCATGGTGAAGCCTCCTTTATCTGGTTTTTTTGCTGCTCATTCGTGTGACCTCTCACTTCTCTTCTTTTTCCTCTCTTCTTCTCCCGCCCCCTTCCTGATTTTGTACTTCTTGATTTTGTATCCGATCATCCTTTCCGTGATCCCGAGTGTTTTCGCCGCTCTCGCCATGACCCAGTTGCACGCTTTTAAGGCTTTGATGATCTCTTCCCGTTCCATCTCTTGAACTCTGTCAGTCAGGGATCCCATCGCGAATACCCGTTGTCGTTATATCTGAAACTGTGCCAATGCGTAACAGTTTGATTTTTCATGATAATAGTGAAACGAGAGTCCGACAAATATGTAGCTTGCTACAATTATGTTGTTCATCTCTCGGGCATATGAGCCAAAGAAGAGGGTCAAAACAGACGGGGGCAATAAGCACGACAGACCGGCCTTTTGCGCCAGACTGAGAATGCCTGTACGGTCCCCTGATCGCTTCAGCAGAAACAGGCGCCTTTTCTCTAAAATGAAAGTTGTCTCTTCGTCCTCGAAAAGGTGTAGAATAAGAAGATTCGGTTTTGAGAACGTCCGAGCGAAAAGTTTTGATCGAGGAGGCGCGCATGCACCATCATAAGGCAGTCAAAGATCTTATGGTTAATATTTTTGACTATCCCCATATTCCCTACTGGTTTTCGGTGGCACAGGCAGCGAGGATCATTAAGGTATCGTTTCTCAACGCAAAGAAGTGCCTGGAACCGATCGCAATACTTGTTTTTGACGAAAAGTATAACTTGCTAGGGACGCTGACACTTCGGGATATATTGAGGGGAATCGAACCGAAGTTTACGCAGACGACCGATGAAACTCACGTGGCGATGCTGGACGAGGAGGAGTTTCCTCCTACGTGGGCACTCTTTTTAATCATGGTTCGAAGGAGATGGCTTCCAAATCGGTGAGCGAGGTTATGGCGCCGGTCACGATATTCGTCGAACCCGGTGAGTCGGTAAAAAAGGCGGCATACCTGATGCTCCGCAACAATGTCGTATTGCTGCCGGTGCTCGAGAACAAAAGGAAATTAGTCGGAATCGTGCGAATGGTCGAGATCTTCGAAGAGATATCGAATGCGATGGTAGAAAACAATAAGACGGTTAATACCGCTTTCTCGGAGGAAGGGGCTGCCTGAAGAAACGTTTATGTCTACAGCCGGGCTGCAAAGGTGCGTATGCAGGCTCAAGACCGTTCTTCACTCGCCGGCGGGGAAACCGGGCACGATGGCTATCGTTTGATGAACACAAGGTAGACGAACGCGTAGATGAAGAGAAAGATGAAGGAGAGCAGCACGCCGAGGCCGATAGGTCTCCTCGGCAAGTCGGTGCCGTAAACCCTTCCGCTCTGCGTTATTTTGAGCATCCGGCCCGCCTTAAACTCAAATTCAGCGCACTTGTCTTTAAAACGTTGGGACGGGAAAATTGCCGCCAGTATCTGATAGATATTCAGCACCGTGTACCTGGTGATTATCTCGGGAATGAGAAGCGGGTCGGCACCGAACTTCGTGAGAGACTTTATCGCGCCCGCGGAGAAATTCTGCACGCCAAGTCTGAGGCCGGTCAAGGGCACATTGCAGAACCACATAAAAGCCTTCCCGAATTTCCGATAGAACCAGTCGGTATCAAGGTTGACAGCCCTGATTTCCGCCGGATATACGCCTGAAAGCATGAGCAGAGTGAAGGCCAGCGCTGAAAAGAAAAGCAACTGGAGCTGATCAATGACATGGGCTCCTGTGTACGGCACATAATCGACGGGATACGGAAGAATGCTGTAGAGTGGTCCGGGGAACACCCCGATAAATATGCATAAAAATGCGGCTATTCCCATGGCGAGGAGCATATTAAGCGGGGGTTCCTTTGTCCGTATGCCAGAATCGTGAGAAAAGAATGCGAAAAAAGGAATTTTGATGCCTGAGTGATGAAATACGCCTGCCGATGCAAAAATTAGGAGAAACCATATGATATAAAGTCCACCATACCCTGATGCGCTCACGATCATGGACTTGCTGACGAAACCGCTGGTGAGGGGGAACCCGGATATCGATGCAGCGCCAACTATACAGAATATGGTGGTCAGGGGCATAGTTTTATACAGGCCGCCCAGGTCCGTCGCGTTGATCTTACCCGTCTGGTGCAACACAGCACCCATGGACATGAAAAGCAGCGCCTTATATAGAATATGGCAGAAGGCATGGGCTACCGTGCCGTTCAGAGAAAGCGCCGTGCCGATACCTATGCCGGTGACCATGAACCCGACCTGATTTATCAGGCTGTAGGAAAGAACTCTCCGCAAGTTATTTTCGATGACGGCATAGAATATAGGGAAAGCCGTCATTGCCGCGCCGATCCATACCAGGATTTCAGTCCCCGGGAACGCCCTTGCAAGAACGTATACGGCTGATTTGGTAGTGTATGCACTTAAGAAAACCGTGCCTGAGAATGTTGATTCAGGATAGGCATCCGGCAGCCATGCGTGAAGAACGGGAAATGCGGCATTTATTCCGAAGCCGGTGAATATCAAATACGAGGCCAAACCGGTTAAACCGAGATACCCAAATTCAATCGAACCGGTCTCGTAAACGTGCAAAACAGCTCCTATGAGAAGACAGAGACCCCCGAAAAGATGAACCAACAGATATCTGAATCCTGCGGCACGGGAATCTTTTGTTTTTCCATACCATATGAGAAAAGCGGCAGAGACTGCCATACATTCCCAGAAGATGAAGAGCGAAAGAAGATCTCCGGCAAAAGTAATGCCGAGTGCGCTTCCTGCATAAATGCAGGCCGACATGTGCTGCCCGGCTTCCTTCACGCGGAGAGCGTAAAGATTCGCAATGAAAGCCACGATAATGAATATATATCCGAAGGCGAGGCTGAGCTTGTCGACCTTCCCGAAAGTGATGGTGTAATCAAGAAAGCCGACGGTCCAGTAAACGCCTTCACGCATATTCAAAATATTCAGAAATGCGATAACAGGGAGAATAAGCAGGTACGCCGACCTGAGTTTTCCCCTCAGAAACGGGATGAAAAAAGCGCCAAGGATAAACAATATCGCTGGAGGAATTGCGTTAATCATAGTAATCCTCTCTCCTTTTTACAATTATGCGCAGGATATACTTTGCCCCCAGGACGAGACCTACACAAGCCACAAATCCAAAAGCCGCATAAAACGAGGGATATCCGTCCCATGCAAAATAAGGGTGTTTATGAACAAAGAAATCGATGACTATCAGTAAAATAAGCGATATATAAAAACCGCCCAGGAATTTTTTGAAATTTCCAGGCTTATCGAAAAAATGCTCTTTTTCTTTATTCATTTTGCTACCCCCTAGAGATGCTCGTGAAGACGGTTTCTCATTACTGTGCCGCAAAAAAAATGAATGCAAGATACGCCGTCCCGATCAAGAGAGCAATCAGAAGAACCGTCCTGTATCCAGGAACAGGATCATGCTTGAGTTCCTGCAGATCGCCTTTCTCTTTGTGCATTTCTTTCATTTATCTGCCTCCTCTCAAGTTATCGAGGGCGGTCCGTGTTATTTCGAGAAAGAAATCCGGAGCAAAAAACAGTGCAATGGTCCCGATTGCCGTCAATGTTAGGGGAATTACCATTATTGCCGGAGCCTCGTGAAGTTTTGACCCAGTGGAATGAGGATTATGTATTCCGGCGAGGGCTACGCCATGCACAGGTTCACGGGCATGGCCATGATGGTGTTGGGCCGCTGCAGGGCTCTTGAAAAATGCAGCATACACAATGGGAAGGAAGTAGCAGGCGTTAAGTATGGTGCTTGACACGAGTACAAGAAGAATCGGAAGCTGATTGGCCTCTATAGCCCCCATGGCGATATACCATTTACTGATAAAACCTCCGAAGGGAGGCACGCCGATCATGGAGAACGATCCAATGGTGAAGGCCGCCATGGTGAAGGGCATTTCTTTCCCTATGCCGTCGAGTTCACTCACCTTTGTCTTATGCGCCGCAACATATATGGCGCCTGCAGTAAAGAAGAGCGTAATCTTGCCGAAAGCATGCAGCACGATGTGCATAATGCTCCCCGTTATGCCCGACGGGGTCAGGAGCGCAATGCCAAGTATGACATAGGAAAGCTGGCTGACCGTGGAATAGGCAAGTCGGGCCTTAAGGTTGTCCTCTGTTAAGGCGATAACCGAGGCAGCGACTATCGTGAAGGAGGCGAAATAGGCGAGGGATGTGCCGAGACCGAGGTCCCAGAGTAAGTTGATCCCGAAGACATGGACAACGACCTTGACCACGACAAATACCCCTGTTTTTACGACGGCCACTGCATGAAGCAGGGCGCTGACGGGCGTGGGAGCTACCATTGCGGCTGGCAGCCATCCGTGCAGCGGCATCATGGCCGCCTTTGTTATGCCCGCCATAAAGAGTATGAACGTAACAATTATAAGGGTATCACTTACCACACCCCGCGCTTCGCCGAATATGCCCTGATAGGAGAAGTCAAGCGTTCCGGTTATATGGTATGCCATGAATATGGCCAAAAGCTGGAATCCGACCGATGTGCCGAGGAGATACGTCAGGTATTTCCTTGCGCCCCTGATCGCCTCCGGCGTTTCCTTGTGAGCCACAAGCGGATAAGTGCAGACGGTGATGATTTCATAGAAGAGGAACATCGTGAACAGATTGGCGGAGAAAGCAACGCCCATCGTGGCGGACAGCGCGATAGCGAAGCATGCGAAGTACCGTGACTGCGCGTGTTCGTTCAGCGACCGCATATAGCCTATTGAGTAAAAGGAGGTGATGATCCAGAGGAAAGAGGCGAGTATGCCGAAGAAAATGCCGAGGGCATCGGCTTTGAACCCTATGGAGAGGCCCGGCGCAATGTTGAAGGCCGTATATTCTATAAGTTTCCCGTCGAGTATGAACGGAACCATGGACAAAACGATCGAGAATTTCAGGACGGCGGCAAGAATTGACCAGAATTCTCTGAGGTTCCTTGCCCGCTCACCGGTGATAAGTATGAGACCGGCGGCAAGCAGCGAGACGCCAACAGCTAAAACCGGCCTGATTGAATTGACAACTTCCATATCCTCTCCCGTTAAAATCCTTCGGGGACTGTATATTGAATAATGGCAGAAATAATCTGACCACTGAAAATGCCGAGCAGCAATATCCCCGCGACCATAACGAAAATAGGAACCATCATGCTCGCGGGCGCTTCGTCCCTGCTGTGCTTATGCTCCTCATTGTGATGGGAAGTGCCGCTGTGCGCATGAGCTGCTTCCATTGCGGGGGCTGGGGCAAAAAATATGGTCTGAACCATCTTGAAGAAAACGACGGCCACCATAAGGCTGCTCGCGAGCAGGAGGAATGCAAAGAACCATTGCCTCGCATCGATAGCTCCGAGAACAAGATACCATTTGCTGAAGAAACCGCAGGTCGGCGGGACGCCGACGACAGACAAGGCGGCGATAACAAGGCAAGTTATCGTCACGGGCATTTTCCTGTGTAGGTTTTTAAACTCGTAAATATATCTGAGCCCCGTTTTATAGAAAATTGCGCCTGCGATGAAAAAAAGGCATGCCATCATGACGGCGTCGTTCATAATATGGAGGACGGCCCCGGTAAATCCTGACCGGTTCGCGACACTCACGCCGAGAACGATGTACCCAATCTCGGCAATCAGGATATAGCAGAGCGTTCTCTTGAAATCTGTCTGGGCAATCGCCTGGATACCGCCGAAGATCATCGCTGCCGCGGCAACCCATCCGAGTATCGTCGTGGTCGGTATTAATTCAATCGAAAAATACGGCTGAAATAGAGTGAACATAATGCGTATCATGACGTATGCGCCAACTTTGGTCATGGTCGCTGCCACCAGTGCGCTCACTGTCGAAGGTGCATAGGTGTAAGCGTCGGGCAGCCACACATGGAGCGGAAAGAGCGCAATCTTGATTGCTATACCAACCATGAAGAAAGCAAAAGCGATGAGAATTACTTTGGACTGGTAGAGATTGGGGAGCAGGGTAGTGAGATCCATGATGTTCAATGATCCGGTGACACTATAGAGATAGCCTACACCGAGGAGGTAAAAACATGCACCGATCGTTCCCATCACGACATACTCGAAGCTCGCGAGCACGGCCCTGTCCCTTCCAATTGCGATAAGAGCATAGCCGGCGAGAGATGCGATCTCCAGAAACACATAGATGTTAAAGATGTCGCCGGAAATTGTTATGCCCAGAAGCCCCGTTATGAGCAGGAGAAAGATGGTATAAAAATAAATAATCTTACTTTCATGGAGCTCCTGCTCGATGCTTTTTTTGGAGAATATTGCAACGATAAAACTAACGGACGAGACAATGATCGCAATGAATGCATTCAGATGATCGATAAGGTATTCGATGCCCCATGGCGGTTCCCAACCCCCGAGACGGTAACGTATGACCCCCTCACGTAAAACGGTGCCCATGATGTCGAACGAAAAAATGACACACATTCCGAGTGTCGCCACAACAAAGGGATAACAGACCCCTCTTCTTATGAGTCCCATCAGGAGGCAGAGCAAAGCTGCAATGAGAGGGACGATGATCAGCAGTGCAGGCGATTGCGTTATCATTTTTTCAATTGCAGGACTTCAAGTGTTTCATATATTTCGTCTTCTTCAAATGTCCCGTAGTCCCTGTTAACCATTATTAATAAAGCCAGCGCAACCCCAAAGGTACTCACCATGACCACGATGGCGGTGAGCATGAGAACATGCGGGAGCGGATTGGCATATTGCGCCACGTTAATCGCGTGACCTGCGGCATCCCCATGTGCGTTTTGAATAATGGGTATGGTCGCACCGGATTTTGATGATGTCGAAATGAAAAAAAGAATGATAGCCGTCTGAAAGATATTCATGCCGACAACTTTTTTCACCAGGTTTCTCTTTGCAATCATGGCATAGAACCCGATCATCATGAGCACGATGTACACCCAGTAATTGAATTTGCCGATGATAAATTGTGCGGTATCCATTATTACGGCTCTCCTTCGTGTTCGCCCGCTGTGGCAATGTTCAAGAATATCGAGACCATGACCGATGTGACGGCGATACCCACCCCTATTTCGATGCCGAGGGTTCCGAGCGCCCTTGCCTTTGCCTGATGAACGGGAAGAATATTGTGGAGGATGCCGTAATCGAGGTAGTTGGCTCCGAGTATGAGGCAGATCAGTCCGATACCCGCAAATATCAGTACTCCGGTAGAGCAAAGTATTGTATTCAGCTTTTCCTGCATCTTCCTTTTTACCTCTCCGATGTCATAAGCGATAAACATCATGATGAAGCTCGCCCCGAGTATGCACCCTCCCTGAAAACCGCCGCCGGGGCTGTAGTGCCCATGGGCGATCACGTAGAGCGCGAATAGTTGTATGGGAGGAATGAGTAACCTGCAGATTGTTTCTATGGTGACGTCCGGATATCGCTCTTTCATTTGACCCTCCTGAGCAGCATGATACAGACAACTCCCGCGGTGAAGATCACTGTCGTCTCACCGAGCGTATCATAGCCCCTGTAATCGGCAAGCACCGAGGTGACGGCGTTCGGCGTTGCGGTTTCCTCAAGCGTTTTTTCGATATACCTTGGGGAGACATGTGAATTCGGAGGAGAGTTCGGGTCACCCCAGTTGGGCATGTCCACCGTGCCGTAAATCAAGAGCGCGCCCGTGAAGAGAACCACGATAAAAGCGAAGAATTTCAATCTTTTGTCCTCCGCGTCGTTTGGTATATGAAGCCGATGAAGAAGGCTGTACTGATCCCGGCTCCGACGGCGGCTTCGGTGAATGCGACATCAACAGCTCCCATTTCGGACCAAAGAAGGCACATGAGGAAGCTGTAAGCGCCGAGGAGAATCGCGGAACTCAGGAGATCTTTCACGGAAATCGCCGCGATGGCGCTGATGACAACGAGGATGAGAAATACGATGTCCAGTTGCCAGATCATTCCGCTCTCCGCTCTCTCGTCCAGGGTTCGAATCCGCAGTCCATGCCTGCCTTTGCGATCGCATGAGTTGCGGTCGGATTTGCCACAAAGATGAAGACAGCGATGAACATGATCTTCAGGCTCACCAACACGGCAGAGAGGGTAAAACCATAATGCAAATTGTATAGAGCCAGAGCGGTTACCGTGAGGAATGCACCCATGGTGTCGCCTTTTCCGGTCGCCTGCATCCTGCAGTAGAAGTCAGGCATGCGAAGAAGACCCACCGTAGCCGTGAAGAAAAAGAAAATCCCTATTGCAAAGAGAAATAATGAGAACGCTGTTATCATTTCTGTGCCTCCCGCTCCAGATGGTATTTGTGTCCCGGGATTAAGCTCTTCCTCGTGCGGAAGAACTTAGCGGCAGAAATTGTGGCGAGAAAGTTGAGGAGGGCATATGCAAGAGCGATATCTACAAACATGTCCACTCTTTCATAAATGAAACCCATAAGGAGAAGAATAACCGTCGTCTTTGTCCCGATGACACCGGTGCCGACGATCCTGTCGAGCACTGTAGGACCGGCTATCGTGCGGTACAGGCAGAGCAGTGTCAGGAACCCCAGGGCAAGGCCGGCGCCTATAAAAAAATTTTGCATCTAATCCTCCTCAAATACATGAGCGATTTTCCTTTCCATGGCCCCGCCCATGAGGTCGTCAGCAACTTTCTGGTCCAGGCAGTGGACATAATACTGTCCGTCGACGATGTCGGTTGTGATCGTGCCGGGAGTCAGCGTAATCGAGTTCGAGAATGTCGTCAGTGCAATGTCTTTTTTCAGTCTGCTCTTATACCACACGAATTTCGGGTCAATGGGCAGACTAGGATTCAAAACTATCTTGGCGACATGAATATTCGAGAGGATAATCTGGTACATGAGCCAGGGGATGTAGAACAGAAACCTGATCGACTCTGTGAGAAGCTGTGATGTAATTCTCTCGCGCTTAAATAACAAATCGTGCGACATGAACGTGACAATACCGCATGAGATGACGCCAAGTGCAAGGTGAAAGGCATCGAGCATCCCGGACCAGATTACCCAGTGCGCAAAGAGCAGGATAAATACAATAATGTATCGCATTCTGTGGTCACACCATGTTGACGTGCACTATCTGATCCCCAGCAATGGCAGATCCGGCCAGGCAGTCAGCGGCCAGTAGAGGCCCGCTCCTATCGCAACGACAATCAGACATGCTATTGCCCACGGGATCGCAACCTTTATGAAGTCAAGCTGGCTGAAGTAGCCTGTGCCGTAGGCGATGAGCGTCGGCGGACAACCGATGACGAGCATGATGAATGAGGTCGCTATGGGTGCCGACAGGGCCACTGCCGCCTCGGGTATCCCGAGATTTTGCGCCATGGGTATCGTAACCGGCAGAATGAGGGCTGTGGCTGCCGCATTGCTCATGAAACTCGACATGACCGCACCGAGAAGGCCCGCGCCGAAAAAGACGATTATCCAACTCTTTCCCTCAAGCATCGGCAGGAATTGCATCGCTATCCATTTCCCTGCTCCCGTGTCGAGCATCGCGACGCCCAGCGAATATCCCGCGCCGAAGACAATCCATGTCTCCCATGGAAATTTGGATATGACAGTTTTAAAACTGACGAGCTTGAAGCCGAAAACAAGAGTGAGAGCGACGACGGCAATCACGCTGTAGTGTATCTTCGTCAAATCGGTAACGCTCCATAAAGCGAAGGCGAATGCAAACGCTGCAATGACACCCTTCTGTTTCCCTGTCATAGGGGGCAGTTTTTCAGTGGCAATTGATGCAGGTATTTCCTTTACCTTTGGCGGCATGATGAGATAGACTACCACCCATGATGTTATCGCAGTTAAAATGGCGAGCGGAAAGTTTCTTATTGCGAATTCCATGAATCCCATCTCATAGCCCGTTACCTTTGCGAGGACCTCAACCATGACAGGACCTCTCCCGCCCCCGAGGAGCGTCCCAAATCCGCCTGCCGATGCGGAGAGTGCGATGAGCAGGATAAAGAACTTACTGAGATTAGTGCTCTTCTGGGGCGTAATGCCCATGGCGGCAAAGACGGGAAGAAAGCTGAAAATGAGGATAATGGTTATTGTGGCATCGTGGAATACCGTCGAAAGGATTGTGGCTGATATTGCCACAAAAAAACTCAGTTTCTTCACGTTCGTTCCGGCCACCTTGAGTATCCCATGGAGAATTCTCTTCGCCACACCCGCTTCATTCAAAATTACGCCGAACATCATGATCATGAGCACGAACATGACGGCAGGGCTTGCATAGGCCTCCCATGCTTTTGAAGTCGGTTGGATTTTGAATAGAATGAGTCCTCCCCCGACGATGAGCGCAGTGACGCCGACGGGGATAGCCTCGGAAACCCACAAGATTATCACTGTTACGAGGAGAGCGAGAAACTTATGACCCTGGGGAGAAAGCCCCGAGGGAGTTGGGAGCATGGCCAAAGAAATACCAGCTGCGAGCGCAATGAGAATACTAATGATAATTGATTTCTTGGACTTTACTTTTTCTTCGATTTCATGCTCCTCTATTTCAGGAGCCACCACGATTTCGGCCGGCGGTTCCGGAAGGCCTGCGGCGGGTTTCGACTTGTTTGGGTTTTCTGCCATCGTTGTTATACCTCCTTAATCCATGAGTGCACTCGAAATTTCATCGAATACTTCGAACATCTTGACGACTCCGACCAATTTTTTCCCATCTTCGAGTACCGGCAGGATAGACGTGTTTTGGTGGATCATTCTGAACGCGGCCTTCGCGATGGAGTCGGATGGTAACACGTAGGCCTTCGCGGGAACCATGATATCGCTGACAGGCATTTCCGCGCGTTTTTTTGCTTCTTCATTGAACATCGTCGCCTCGTACGTGGCGAGGGCGTCTTCAATGTCCGCGCCCGCGAACTCGGTCATAATCTGTGGTGTGAGCAGTTTCGGTTCGAGCCCTTCCAAAATATCCCTGATCGTAACGGTTCCCATGAGGTTGTATTTCTCATCGAAGACCAGTATTGCTAAAGGGTGGTAACATTTTTCGGGACCCATGAGCGTCTTCTTGATTATTACGATAGCTTGTTTGATCGTGAACCAGTAAGGGATATGGGGATACTCAAAGACGTCGACCATGATTTCTTTCACTGTTTTCTTGTGTTTCATAATGCCTCCTCATTTATCAGAGATGTCAACTTTTCCCCCGATTTTTTATTTCCGGATTCCCGGCTTCACTCCGGTTTCCTTTCCACTTCTATAAAAAAACGAAATCTATCGGAACGTTTGACAGTTCGCGTGTACTTTACGAGCGTGTTGCCGGAGTACGACTGTTGAGTGAAAAGAAGTGCAGCCGCCCCTTCGGGAAGATTGAGGAGTGAGCCTTCTTCTTTTGTGACATGGGTCAACTCAATATAACTCTTGGCTCTCGTAATGCGTATCCCGCATTTTGACTCGAGAAGCTCAAGGATAGAATTCCTCTCTACGTCCAGATCTAGAAGATGGGGGCAGATATGGTATGGGATGAACGTCTCTTTTACCAGCACCGGATCATTGTCGATCGAACGCAACCTTTTTAAATAAATGACGTGCCTGTCTTCAGGGATATTCAGTAGGATATCGAGATCGTCGGTCGGCATCATCATCGTGCGCGCGAGCAGCTTCGTCGAAAAAGCAATGCCTTCCTCGAACATGAGTTCTTTGAAGCTGGTGAGCAGCGTCAGTCCGGTCGATATGACCTTCTTACATATAAAGGTGCCTTTGCCCTGTTGGCGCTTGAGTAAACCTTGCTTGGCAAGTTCAAGAACAGCGGTCCTAACCGTTGATCTGCTCACCTGGTAAATTTTGCAGAGTTCCTCTTCAGTGGGTATTTGTGAGCCGATAGGCCATTCACCTGACTGAATTTTATTTTTCAGTATCTCAACGAGCTGGATATAGAGCTTTTGGGAGTGTTCCCTTCGAATCAGTTCTTCCAAATTAGTAAATCCTCACAATGTAATGTAATGATGAAATCATAGTAACAATTATTTATGATGCGGTATTAAGTTATTTTATTATGATGATCATGTCAAATTTTAAATTCTGATAAAACAATAAGTATAAGTTATATCATCATATCCATATTTAACAAAATAACTTATCACAATTATTCCGAAATCTGAAAGTAGCACCTATTCACCGTCTTGATGGGCCGGGTCATGGGTAGTGTTTTTCGGGTGCCGGTGTTTCTTCTGCGTCTAGCCTTTTTTCGAAATATTTTTCGGGGATACCCTATATTTAGTTGACCTGTGAAGGAGTGGCTCCCCCGTGGCATAATCCACGGTAATCCAATAATTCAATTAAGAAAGGAGCCACAGAGATGGAGGAGACCACACGGAAGAGGAAAAAAGCAATAGGTGGATTCAAAGAGGCGAGCGGGAGGGAATGGATGTAGGAGCAGTTATACCGGATATATATGAGAGCGGGAAGCAGGGCTTTGGTTCGATGATGGTGAATCTGGGCAAGATGATGGCGGAAACGATCATGTACATAGACCGGGAAGAGGTGGCCGGGCCGGATTATGCGCCTTTAAGCCCGATGTGCGGAAATGGGCGAGCCGGGGGGGCTCTGTGTATATTGGTGATCAGAAAATCAAGAAGGTGGCGCACCCTCGGCTTCGGGGACCACAGGGAGAGATCACGCTGAGGAGCTATGAGAAGATGAAGGAACTCCGAAGATTCTCAGAGGAGTTGGTGGAGAAAGTGCTGAGGGGCATCTCGTGCCGGAGATACAATGAGACGGTGCTGGAGGCGGCGCAGGCCTTTGGCGTATCAGCCAGCGCGGTGTCTGCGCATATCATTGAGGCGACGGCGAAGAAACTTCAGGGGGTTAAGGGACGGTCCTTATCGTCCTTCGATCCGTGTGCGGTATTTCTTGACACCGTTCATCGGGGCGGGGAGGCGTTCATCGTAGGGCTGGGTATTGAGGTGAAGGGGAGAAAGATGGCGTGTGGGTTTTGGCAGGGGGCGACGGAGAACGACGAGATCTGCGAAGAGCTGATTGCCGACATGGAGAGGCGGGGGTTAAAGATTTCCAGAAGAATGATCTGGGGTACGGGTGGCGGCTCGGGGATTATCAAGGCGCTCAAGGAGCGTTTTGGCAAGAAACTGATTCATCAGCGCTGCACACTACACAAAGACCGGAACATCCAGAAGCACCTGGCAAAGAAATACCGGAAGGGGGCCCACCGGCGGTTCAGGACGGCCATGGAGCGGAACAGCGATGAAGATGCCCGGCAGATGCTTCTGGAGATGGAGAAGTGGCTCAGGGGAATCAACGAGTCAGCGGCAGATTCGCTGCGGGAGGCATTTGAAGAAATTCTTACGTTGCATCGGCTGAAGATCCCCGGCCTTCTGAGAAAGACGCTCCATTATCGCAGAGGCGGGATGACTCAGCGGTGGCTGGCAGCTGTTCTTCTGTATGCGGAACGGATATGTCCCCCATTTTTTATACCAGTTTAAGTGCAGATTTCTGCTAACAGTTCACCTGGAGATTTGACCCTTCGTTTTTAGATATTGCACTGGCGATTTATTGCCACGTGCCGAGTGTCGACGAATTTGATTATAATACCTAATCCTATCGTTGACAACTTTTTCTAAGGCTGCGAAATCTTCGTGCTCCCAAAACAATAGGCGATTCTCTGATTTGAATCTGCCATTGAAAGACTCCATATGCACATTTCCTTTGGCTCCGTTTTCGGAATACGAAACGCGTGCTTTGCCTTGTATAACTATTTCATAGAGCCAGTGGTGGCCTGTATATACACTGTCTTGGTCATGATGAATAATGATATCCTTTAGCTTTCGTCCATATCTTCGGAGTGTAGCGGCTGCTTTTCTCCATGCCTTCAGCGCCAATTCAGTATCCGCACGCTCTCCTAATGCATGCCCTGCAGCAAGCTTGCTTTGATGATCAAGGATCAGCATCAATTGAGCCTTAGCTTTGCCCCTCTGAAATACAAGCTCGGTAAAGTCTGTATACAGAACATCGAAATCATCAATCGTATCAAGCGAGATGACAAGATTGATGTGTGAACCAGCTTCATTCAGAATGCTCCGGACCGGGCTAGGTTTCGGCTTTCGAATTCTTCTAAGCACCGATAAATTCCAGTCCTGGTGCAACTTCTCGATGACCTTATGATTGATATGGATACCATGGTCTCGAAGCTCTGCTGTTGTTCTGTGTATCCCGTATTCAGGATGTGCGCGTGCGATAGCAAACAATGGCCTCCGCAAATACCCATATTTTTCTGCATATGGCTGTCTTTGCTGAGCGTAATACCAGGTCCTTTTGTTCAATCCAACTGCTCGTAATACACGATTGAGGCCATACATGTCTTTAAATGCCCGCACCAGCTCTATTTTTTCCTCCCGGGTGAGCTCCCGGCCAAGAAGTTTTTTAAAAGGGCTATCTCTACCTCTTTATGGCCGATTAATCGCTCCAGATCCTGGATCTTCTTCTCGTATTCGTGCAGCGTGTTCTGTTGTCCGAATATCTCCGGTCCTTTTTCTATCAGTTCCTTTTTCCAGTGAGTAATGGTGATCGGATGGACTCCATACATCTTGGCAATCTGCCCAATGTTCTTCGTACCTCTGAGTACTTCTAATACCACCTGAAATTTGAATCTTGACGTGTACCTCTTGCCATGTTTTTCAGACACCATCAAAGCCTCCTTTGAAGGGCTTTCTTCCAGATGACGATGCCTGTTATCTTACGAAATATTTAGCACTATGGGTGGTATAAATTTTGGGGGAAGCTACCCGAAGCGATATCCATTCTCCGTAAAGTACGAAGGTTGGAAGAAGACAGTTTTAGCATATTGGTTAGCCGCGAAAAACCTTTTGGCCTTCGCACATACTTCAAGGATTTTTCACCTGTTGAATTTGAGAGTAGCGTCAAGTTATACACCTACAACAAGATTGGCTATATCAGCCGTTCTCAAATTCTACAAAACCATTCCTGGGTAGATAAGTATAAAGTATTTATCTCTAGGGCTTATGGGGAGCGAATCGCCTCTTCTTATTGGGTGCTGGGAAAGCCGTTTCTAGGGGAACCTGGCACTTGCTGTACCGAGACATACCTTGTAATTGGACCCTGTGAATTTCGTACCGAAGCAACAAACATCATCACGTATATCCGCACTCGCTTTTTTAGATTTCTGGTACTACTTAACAAGCCAAGCCAAGATGCGCCTAGCAGAGTATACTCGCTCGTTCCAGTGCAAGACTTCAGCGAACCCTGGTCTGATGAGATGCTTTACAAGAAGTATGGATTGGATCAAGAAGAAATCGCGTTCATCGAAAAGATGGTTCGCCCAATGGATAACGGAGGGACTAAAGATGCCCGCTGACTTCTTCCCGCCCCGCCCGGCGGTCACGCCCAAAATCTACGCCTATGAGGACACGCACCCGCAGTATGCGGGCTTGCTCAAGGTGGGCTACACCACCAAGAGCGTCCAGGAGCGGGTGGCGGAACAATACCCGACGGCCTGGCCCGGCGAGCCGCCCTACCGCATCGTGCTGGAGGAGCCGGCCATTCGCAGCGACGGCACCTTCTTCACCGACCGCGAAGTCCACAAAATGCTGCGCATCAACGGCATTCCCAACCTCGGAGGGGAGTGGTTCCGCTGT
>CAKZPA010000008.1 GCA_937138415.1 uncultured Nitrospiraceae bacterium
TAGAGGAATGTGGCAAGGCCAACGATCACCGTCAGCGCTACTACCAGCAAAAAAGCTTTCTTCATTGTTTCACCTCCATTCTGAATTTGTTCACTACCGATGTCTCCCTCACTTCACTCCACTGCGATCTCCCCACCAACCACCTCCTTCCCCCGCGCAAGATCGAGAAGAACAAGGCTCCTCGGCACCCCCCACCCGGACGCCGCATGAAGCATCACGCACAAAAAAAGAGGGACTGCTGCATCGAGAACATGGGTGCGGGCTGGGGGTCTGCACTGCGGGACTGTCCGGCCTCTTTCTCACGCTC
This sequence comes from uncultured Nitrospiraceae bacterium, assembly GCA_937138415.1. Taxonomy (GTDB): domain Bacteria; phylum Nitrospirota; class Thermodesulfovibrionia; order Thermodesulfovibrionales; family SM23-35; genus JALHSV01. The sequence continues at coordinate 308 of CAKZPA010000008.1, forward strand.
CTGCCATCCCTCCAGAGATATCCGGGTGCTTCATGCCACCCTTATGCAGAAAAAATATGAATAAAGATTATAGATGATGAATGTGTGATAGACAACGCGAATGTTATTAATAGCTCGCTGCAATGAAAATATAACGCTTCCCTACGGCGTTGTCAATAGGAATTTAGTTCTAAAATTTTAAAAATAAGGTACTATTAGCAATTAAAACTAAAGTATTAATCCTGAAATTCCGTGAGCGATCAGCATCGGTGTTCGTGCGCGCCTAACTTTTTTCGCTATGTTCCGTTCGGCCTCCGGCATAAGCCGCAGAATATTTTCCGTAAGATCTTGTCGTCAAGTTGCTCCAACAATTTCTCCTCATAGAGATCCGCCGCATCTTTTCCTTCCTCGCGAGTGGAGGACGGTGCCTTCCCAACTTGGATACATTCATAGGGAGAAGTGCTCCAATCGTAGTCGAGATCTCTATTCCTATCGAGCCATCTCGAACACTCATCGTGCGTCCCGATGTAAAGGGCCGCGAATCGGTCTTCTCTTCTCAGGCAGATCATCCGATAGCCGTTTCCGAGGTCATATTTGATGCAATTCTTTATTCTCATCTCTCCTTTACCGGTAAATCTGCCGAATTTAATGCCTTCCGAGCCCCCTCTCCGGACTATTTTCTCGAGGATCGCGCACGCTTTCCTCGCGGCCAACGATGCCGGTCCGCCATGGCTCAGATATTCCTGAATCCGCTGATCGAATTCCTTATCTCGGTGTACCTTAAGAATCACGACGGTGCAAGTTGGCTTGTGATATAGCTATGCTCAATGAATATAATGCAGAAATATAATAGTTCGGGTTCAGACTTTATTCAAGTGGACAGGGGTGCGAGAAATATGGTCGATGGCATATAGTTCTTATTCTCACGGATCACTTTTTTTTCAAGGGTATAGGTATTAACTTCTTGAACTATACTTCGGTCTTATCATATTATATAAGCGTTGAATCCGAAGCACCCGCCGCCCATGAAGCGGGTGAATATTTGGTGTTTACTTTGTCGCCGACTGTATGATAACGCAGACAACCATAACGAGGAACAAGGGAATGGACATTCACCAGATGGAGGTTTTTCTGTCCGTCTTCAAGCACAAAAGCTTTTCGAAAGCCAGCCAGGAGCTTCATCTCACCCAGCCGACGATCAGCGCGCACATCAAATCTCTCGAGAACGAGTTCAACTGCAAGCTCTTCGACAGGCTCGGCAGATCGATCATTCCGACAGCGGAGGCGGAGGTTCTCGTTGACTATGCGACCGAATTGCTTGAAACGATGAACGATGTCCGGGAAGCGATGAGCAAAGTCAAGAACAGCGTATCGGGGAAACTGATCATCGGGGCGAGCACGATCCCTGGGGTTTATGTCATTCCCCGCCTGATGTCTGCATTTCAGGAGAAATACAAGGATGTTTCGTTCCAGATTCTCATCTCGGATTCTCTCGAGGTAGTAACACAGATCGAAAGATATAGAATGCTGCTCGGCGTCGTCGGAACGAAGGTCAGCAATGACCACGTGGTCTATGAACCGTTCATGGAAGACCGGCTCATCGCAATTTCGTCTCCGGAGTTTACGGCAAAGAATCGCATGACGCTGAAGGAGTTGACGAGCCTGCCTCTGATCCTGAGAGAGGAAGGCTCAGGGACGAGACGGGAAACCGAGGCGTTCTTGACGAAGCACGGCATCTCTCTTGAAACGGTCGAGATTGCCGGGATCTTCGGTTCGACGGATGCGGTGAAACAGGCCGTGAAAGCGGGCCTGGGAGTCTCTATTGTTTCGCAATACGCGGTGGTGGATGAGTTGAACCACCGGATTTTGAAAGAAATCCACCTTTCCGACGCGAACATCACGCGCGAATTTTACATCGTCACGCACCGGAGAAGATCGCTCCCTCGCCTCTACGCCGCATTTTTCGAACATCTCGCGAGCGAAGCGAAGAAGACATGATCGCAGCGCACAGGGCGCTTCACCCCTCGCACTGCGCGTAGAGGGCCGCGCCGTATGCGGCGTGGATGAACGGATTCTCGGAGACATAGATTCTCTTCCGTAACCGCCCCTCGAACATCTGCCGCAAGCACGCATTCATCGCGCATCCGCCGACGAAGACGATCTCATCGAGCGAACCGACTCGCTGGATGAGAGGAATCACTTTCTGGACGATCGAATCGTGAATTGCACGCGCGATCATGCGGCGATCGGAGCCTTTCGAAATGAGACCGATGACCTCCGACTCGGCGAAAACCGTACAGAGACTGTTGATCTTTATACCGTTGGGTCCATCGCCGCAGGCAGCGCCGAATTCCCCGATATCGTACCCGAGGGCCTTCGCCATGATCTCGAGAAAACGGCCCGTGCCGGCCGCACAGCGATCGTTCATCTCGAAGTTTTCGACGCGGCCGTCGGGATCGAGGCGTATCACTTTCGTATCCTGGCCGCCGATATCGATGATCGTGCGGCATCCCGGGAAGAGCGCTTTCACCCCTTTTGCGACGGCTTTTATTTCCGTGATGGTCCTGACGTCGGATTGAACTTCGAGAAGATGCCTTCCGTAGCCCGTAGCGACGAGTTTTTCCGGCCTCTCCCGTTCCAGCAATCGTTGGCATGCCGAAAGGGGATCGTGCCCCGTTTCAACCTTTGCGAAGGAAATATTATCCGAACCGCGAATGACTGCGTACTTGATGAAGCGAGAACCGATATCGATACCACCGCACGTCATGCACGTCTCTTCTCCCGGATCATCTCGATGAACGCCTCGATTCGCGTCTTCAGTTGGCCGAAGTCCTCCATGCTGTAGTCGGTCTCGATCCGGAGGAAGGGGAGGGCGAGAGCGTCGGCCGTCTTCTTCGCCTTGAACGCTTCGATCATATACGGGGTGCAGAACTGGAGCGCGTAGTGGATAATGCCGTCGGCGTTGAGCCTCTTCGAAAGATCCCTGATGTCATCCATGCGTTCCGCATTCGGGGTAAAGCAGGCACAGTGGATCGACATGTACCTCTCCGCGATTTTTTCGAAACCTTCTTCGACCGAAGCGAAACGCCCGTCGAGCAGTGCGCTGAAGTTCCTCTCTCCGACGCAGGATTCCTCTCCGACGACGACCGCTCCGCTCCCCTCGATGATGGCGTGGAGTTTCCAGTTGGGGATCGCCATCGGCGAGCCCGAGACGAGGATTCTTGGCATCCCCTTTTCGGCGACGCCGATGCCGCGCTCCGCCCGCTTCTCGAGTTCATCGCAGAGTTCGTTCACCTGTGCGGTGAAGCGGATCGGATCGTCGTAGAACGCCACCTGGTTGATGAGGAGCGCGTCGAGACCGGAAATGGGCGCGGGGTCATGCGACCGCACCGCAGACAGGCGCTGGAGCGCTTTTCTCTTCTCGTTCACGATCCGCGAGGCTTCCTTGAGTTTCTCGAGAGAAATGCCCTTTCCGCTCAGAGACTCCAGCTTCTCGGCGAGGCGCGCGACCTCGTTTTTCCACAGGACTCGACCATCGGGTCCTTTCATGTTCGGCACTTCCATAATGTACATCTTTCCTTTCGTGATCTCGTCGAAGATCTCGTACGCCTTCTTCTTGCCGTCGCACGTCGTCTCTCCGACGATGAGGTCCGCGGTCTGGACGTAGGGGCACAGGCCGGCAAGCTTGAATCCCATGAACGCCTTGATGAGCGCGCACGTGTTGCGCGGGATGAACTTCTCGGCTTCATCCGAACCGACCTCGGCACCGGCGCAGAGACCGATACTGATGCCGTCTATCGCGAGGATGAGCTCCTCCGGAACATATACGCAAAAGGTCCCGATGACCTTTCTCCCTTCCTTTTTCGCGGTGAGAAGTTCTTCTATCCTGAGGCCGTGCACTTCCGAGATGACGAAGTCGAAATACTTCATCCCTTCCGGCCTATTCTTCTGCGAGAGATAAATGTTCGTGTACGCATCAGTGAGCACGCCGAGAAGCCCGCTATGCGCGTCGAGACGTATCTCCAGATCTTTCCACATCGCCGTATAGTCTTTCGCCATGGACATTTCCTCCTTTTGGGGCTGACTCTAAAAATGGTAAGCGACCCGCCATACCAAAATCCAATCGTTAATAGAAATGATTCAGAAGAATGCCATAGGAATCGTCTATATTCCAATCGTCATGATCCCCACGTTCGTATCCGTGCCGAACTTTTCCGCCTCCCGGGGAGAGCACTTCGCGTATAATACTTCTATGGTGTCAATCGACGTGCCGGGTTACGGTCAGTTCTCTCTCGAGCACTTCGTGACCGACTTTTCGGGCACCCTCTCCGAAGACGGCATACTGCTGAAGAATGTCGATGAAAAGCTGAACCTCCTCGCTGATACACTGCACATCCACGTCCTGAGCTCGGATACGTTCGGGAAGGCGAGGGAGCAATTGCAGGGGGTCCGCTGCACGCTCCACATTCTCGAGGGAGCTGATCACACGGCGCAAAAGGAACGGTACGTCGCCCAACTCGGGGCCGAGAGGGTCGTTGCCCTCGGGAACGGAAACAACGACGTCGCGATGTTGAGGGCCGCCGCCCTTGGAATCTGCGTGTGTCTCAAAGAAGGCTGCTCGGTCGAAGCGCTGACAGCGTCCCGGATACTCGTCGCTTCTCCTCTCGATGCGATCGACCTCTTGCTGTTTCCGAAGCGATTGATCGCCACGCTGAGACGGTGAATTCTTTCCTTCTTAGCGCGTGTGCAGAACCGCGAGATCGCCGTGCTATACCATCGCACGTCGATTCATGAAGCATTCGGTCAAATCGGGCCTTTTGTTTTGGACAGCGACACAATTATGATATACTTTACGTAATTCAATAAAGCGGAGGCGCGAGCATGTGCTTGGGGATACCATCCAAAATAATCAGCATCGAAGACTCCAGGGCGAAAATCGATGTGTACGGCGCCCAGCGAGAAGTGAGTTTGATGCTCCTCAATGAGGATGTCAACGTCGGTGATTACGTGATTGTCCACGCGGGATTTGCGATACAAAAACTCCAGGAAGATGTCGCGAAGGAGACCCTCGGGTATTTCGACCAATACCTGAAATCGTTGGCCGAAGAGGAGGGTTTGATCGACAAGCCGCTCAAGGAAAGAAAAAGGAAAACGAAAAAGAAGCAGACGAAGTAAACGCGGGTTTTCATATTTCTTTCCCCAATCTTCTTGACGTTTCGATTCCCGTCATCCCGTCTCGCCGGTCGTCTTGTATCAGTTCTTTTTTTATGGTAATCTCCCATACGCCTTCGCGACCTTGATCGGCATGCGGGAGGAATGATCGAATGGTGAAGAATGACCGGTGGATACGCGAGATGGCCCGGAAGGGCATGATCCGGCCTTTTCGGGAAGAGAGGATGAGAAAGGGCGTCATCTCGTACGGCGTGAGCTCTTACGGGTACGACATGCGAATCGCCGACGAATTCAAGATTTTCACTCCGGTCGGTGCGTCGGTGACCGATCCCAAGAATTTCGGCCAACATAGCGTCATCGATTTCCGCGGGAAGATATGTCTCATCCCCCCGCATTCTTTCGCGCTCGGGAGATCCGTGGAGTACTTCAGGATACCGAAAGACGTGCTCGTCCTCTGCCTCGGAAAATCGACCTACGCCCGCTGCGGAATCGTCATCAACGTCACGCCGCTCGAGCCCGAATGGGAGGGTTACGTGACGATCTCCATTTCGAATACGGGGCCCCTGCCCGCGAGGATTTACGCGAAGGAGGGAATCGGGCAGCTCGTCTTCCTCGAGGCCTCAGAAGTGTGCGAGCGGTCGTACGCAGACAAGCGTGGCAAATACCAGGCACAGAAGGCTATTACCCTCTCGAAGGTACAATGACGCCCGTTCCCGCTTCTGAACGATTGATCCTTGCCCTCGACATGGCAGACCACACTTATGCGTTAGAAACAGTTGAAAAATATAGTGATTATATATCTATTTTTAAAGTAGGGCTTGAGCTTTTTACCTCGAGCGGTCCAACCATCGTCGATGCAATTCATAAATATGGCAAAAAGGTATTTCTCGACCTCAAGTTCCACGATATACCGCACACCGTGATGCGAGCGGCGCTCGCGGCAACCCGCCTCGGGGTGCATATGTTCAACCTCCATGCATCGGGCGGGGTCGAGATGATGCAACGGTGCAGGGACGCGGTCGTAGAACTCTGCCTGAAGGAAAACAGGAATCGCCCGAAGATTCTCGCTGTAACCGTTCTCACGAGTCTTACCCGGGATACGCTCAGAGACGAACTCGGCATCCAGCACGGGCTCCGCACGCACGTGCGTCACCTCGCCGCTCTCGCCATGAAGGCGGGGCTCGACGGTGTTGTCGCGTCGGCACGAGAGGCCGCGATTGTACGGGCGCACTGCGGCGGAGGATTTCTTATCGTCACACCGGGTATCCGTCCGTCGTGGACGCCGCCGGACGATCAGAAGAGAACCGTTACGCCGAAGGAGGCGATTCGTGAAGGAGCTGACTATCTCGTCGTCGGTCGCGCGATTCTCCAGCAGCCCGACCCGGTGAAAGCTCTCGACCTGATCCGCCTCGAGATTCTCTCTGCGTAATTACGGAATAAGCCCGCAGATGGTTTATCCATCGAAAAAAGTCTTTCTGGATCTCGTCGGGAACGGCGCTATACCGCCACTTTGCGGTGAGATTCCCTTTTACCCGCCCCACGAAGTGTACGAGAGGCTCTCTGCCCGCAAGTGCTTTCTTTTCGAGAGCGTGAAGGGACCGGAAAAGATCGCTCGGTATTCCTTCATCGGATTCGATCCGTGCCTCACCGTAACGGTGCGGGACGGTATCGTTCTCGCAGAATCCCGAGAGCATGCGTTCACATCCAGTGAGCGACCGCTCGCCTTTCTCAAAAATGCCACGAAACGATATGTTCAGAAGCCCCTCGACATCCTCCCGCCGTTTCAGGGAGGGATTGCGGGGCTGCTGAGTTACGATTTCGTCCGTTACCTGGAAAAACTCCCGGTCGCGACCATCGACGATCTCAAATTGCCGGACGCTCATTTCTTCTTCATCGACAAGCTGATCGCGTTCGACCATTCGGAGAAAAAGTGCTGGATCATTGCATGTCCGGGTGTTCGAGATATCGTGTGTCGCGTCGACGATAATTCCGCGCGCCCTGACTGGTCAGCTCTCTATGACGAAGCGGAACACAGCGTGCGCGAGACGGTGCTGCGAATTTCTCTCCCTCCTCGAGCGGCGACGAGATCGGGCACCTCACCGGAATTCGTCAACGCGGGGGCAAATGACAGAATCCTCGTGCGCCGTGACGTGTCAAAAGAGCATTACATCGCTATGGTCAGGCGGGCTAAAGAGTACATCGCAGCAGGAGACATCTTCCAGGCGAATCTCTCGCAACGGGTTTCGGCGGATATCGGCCCGCGCGACCCCTGGGATCTTTACAAGGTACTGCGATCGATCAACCCGTCCCCATTTGCTGCCTACGTCGACTTTGGGCACTACCAACTCGTCAGTTCTTCGCCGGAACGTCTCGCGAGGATCAGGGAAGGCGTTATCGAAACGAGACCGATTGCCGGCACGAGACCCCGGGGGAAGAACAGCCGGGAGGATGCCCTCATGCGCAGGGAACTGCTCCTCAACGAAAAGGAGAGGGCGGAGCACATTATGCTCATCGATCTGGAGCGGAACGACATCGGGAAAATCTCTTCGTACGGGACGGTCAGAGTGGATGAATTGATGATCACGGAGGACTATTCGCACGTCATCCACATCGTGTCGAACATTCTTGGGAAGCTTGCCACCGGAAAAGACTGCTTCGACGCGATTCGGGCGGTCTTTCCGGGTGGTACGATCACAGGCGTTCCGAAAATCAGGTGCATGGAGATCATCGACGAATTGGAACCGTTCAGGCGCGGACCGTATACGGGCTCGATCGGCTACATCGGTTTTTCAGGCGCTATGGATCTCAACATCGTCATCCGGACATTCGTGATCGTCGGCGGTACCGCCTATATACAGGTTGGAGCGGGTATCGTCGCCGATTCGGATCCCGAGCGCGAATACGCCGAAACAGTGAACAAGGCCGAGGCACTGATGAAGACTTTGGAGAGGGTATAGGTCAGAGAAACGTAAACCAGCGCTTCTTTGTCTTTATGTTGTCGAACGCGATCGATATTTCCTTCAGCCGCGTGTGGAGTTCCTTCTGTTCCCTCCTGCTCTCCTTGATTTCCGTCTGAAGATTCTGCACGATGGTCTTCAGTTCCCGTAACGTGTGCGACAGATCCCTCACGTTCGTCGCGATCAGCTCGAGCGTCTCCTTCGACATCCGGTGCGCCTCGCTCGCCACAGCGTGACCTCTCGGCGGCATTTCCTCAGCGAGAATCGACTGACTGCGCGCGTCGGTCCGCAACGTATTCCGCGCGGGCTCCATACTCTCGACCGCAAGAGAGCTTTTCACCGAAGAGGAGGGAATGCCGACGGCGATCCGTTCGGCCTCGTGCTCTGCCGATGTCCCGAACGATGTTTCGCTTCCGTCGTCGGCCTTCTCGATCTTGATCTTGTGTTTTTCTGCAATCCCTCTCAGGACGAGACGATGAATCCGCTGGAATGTCTCCTGAACACCCGTCCCGTTAATAGCCACGGCCTCGGCGTACTCGTAACGCCCCTCGGGGTTCAGCTCTCTGTTCAGTTCCTCGACCGACGCGATATTCGCTAAATCCCGCTTGTTGAACTGCAGCATGATGGGGATCTCGTCCGGGTTGATATTGTTAGCGAGGAGGTTTTCGCGCATATTCGCGATGCTGTCGAGATTTTGCGCTCTCATTTCGTTCTGGGAATCGGCAACGAACACGACTGCGTCCGCGCCTTTGAGCACCAATTTCCTCGTCGCGTTGTACCTCACCTGCCCGGGGACCGTATAGAGCTGGAAACGTATCGAAAAATCGTTGATCCTTCCCAATTCCACAGGGAGGAAGTCAAAGAAGAGCGTGCGATCCGCTTCCGTTGCGAGCGAAATCAGCTTTCCGCGCTTCGAAGGCTCGAAGGCCGAGTGGAGATATTGCAGGTTGGTCGTCTTACCGCTCAGGCCCGGACCGTAGTAAACGATCTTGATCGTGATCTCTTTCGATGCGTAGTTGAAGAGTGCCACGGACTTATACTATAGCATACACCGCGTTTCGCGTCTGGTGCTTGACCCGATACATCGCCTCATCCGCAATCTTGATGAGTTCTTCCTTCGAACGAGCGCTCTCGGGATACGACGCGACACCGAAACTCGCGGTCAGCTTGAACGAATATCCCTCCTTCCTCAAAAAAGTCGTCTGCTCGATCGATTTCCGCATCCGTTCCGCGATGAGCGCCGCCACGTTCGGCGTCGTCTGAGGCAAGACGATGACGAACTCGTCGCCGCCGTACCGTGCGACAATATCAACCGCCCGAAGACTCTTCAAGAGGAGCTGCCCCATCTCGACGAGCACTTTACTGCCGATCAGGTGTCCATATTCATCATTGATTCGTTTGAAATGATCGATATCCATGAATATGAGAGAGACGGACGTCTTGTATCGCGTCGCACGCTGTATCTCGATGTCGATCGTTCTATTCAAGTAACGGCTGTTGAAGAGCTTGGTCAGGTCGTCCGTAAGGGCGAGTTCGGTCATTTTTTGGTGGAGGGAGGTTCTCTCGACGGCAACCGCCGTCAGATCAACGAGGCGGAGGAGCAGGTCCAGGTCTTCTCTATTGAACGGTTCCCCCGTCGTCTTGTTGACGAATTCGAGCACGCCGAGAACCTGTTGCTGCACGATCATGGGCACACAGAGCATCGATTTCGTCTGGAAGAGGACAGACTTGTCGATCTTCCCCGTGAAGCGTTCATCCTTCGAAACGTCGGGGACGACGACCGGAATGCCTTCCCTCGCAACCCAGCCCGCAATGCCTTCACCGATCTTCAGCCTGACCTTCTGCACATTCTTTGCCTTGCGCGTATTCGTCCTCTCGAAGACGAGTTCCCCCGTCTCCTGGTCGACGAGAAAGACAGACCACGCCTCCGCCTTGATCATCGACTTCGCTCTCTCCATGATCCTGGCGAGCAGCGTGCCGAGTTCGAACGAAGAAGTGAGATCACGGCTCACTTCTTTGAAGAAAGACAGTTCCTTCTGGAGAGACTGCATCTCTCTCTTCAGTCTCGTGGCCTCGGTAAAGAGCGTGCGCTCTCGCAGAATCCTCTTTGCGAAATAGAGGAGCTCGTTCACCGGGGGTGAGTGGAGAGGGTAGGTCAGCACGTCCCTCAGCCACGGAGCGAATCCTCTGAAATTATACGTATCGGAGATGACGATTTTAGGGATGGCCTTCGCCAAGTGGAGAAACGTTCGAAACGCCGGCTCACCGCTCAACTTGCGGTCGGCGATGAGCAGATCGACGTTGTCATCGAGAATCCTGTTGACCTTCTCGAGGGAATCGTACGTGCTGACCGTGAATCCTATCGACGCGAAACCGTCTTCATACTCGTTCTTAATCGCACTCCTGCCTATCAGGAATATCTTAGGCATTCCGTCCGCAGCATTTCTTGTATTTGCGTCCGCTCCCGCACGGGCAGAGATCGTTTCTCCCCACTTTTTTCGCTCGCCTCACCGGTTGCGACGGCCCAGCGTCACCCCTGTTGTAGGAAATCGGCATCCGCGGGACGGGCTCTCTCCGCACCGCCTCTTTCGTCTGTATCTGCATTTTGAAGAGTCGCTTGACGATCTCGGTCGAGAGACGAGACGTCATGTCCGAAAACACGTCGAACGCTTCCTTTTTGTACTCGACCAACGGATCTTTCTGCCCGTATCCTCTGAGACCGATCCCCTCTTTGAGATGGTCCATGGCCAGCAGGTGATCCTTCCACTGTGCGTCGATCACCTGAAGCATGATCACTTTCTCGAGGTACCGCATGAGTTCGCTGCCAACCTGCGTTTCTTTCTGTTCATACGCAGTGCGGATGAGCGAAAGAAGCATCTCCCGGAACACGTCGCGCCGATCCGGCGTCAAATCGGGCGAAAGAGACAACGTGCCGAAGAGGGCGTCTCTCAACCCCTTCATGTCCCACTCTTCCCAATGCTTGTCTTCCGGACAATAAATCTCCAGCAATTCGTCGACGACATTCTCGATCATGGAGAGGAGACGGTCTCTGAGGTGCGTGCCCTGGAGAATTTCTCTCCTGAAGGAGTACACCTCCGAACGCTGCTTGTTCATGACATCGTCGTACTCGAGCAAGTGTTTGCGAATTTCAAAGTTGTGCGCTTCCACACGCTTCTGTGCGTTCTCGATCGCTCTCGTCACCATTCTGTTCTCGATCGGGACATCTTCCTCCATCCCGAATTTATCCATCAGGCCCGATATTCTATCGGAGCCAAAAATCCTCATCAGATCGTCCTCCAGGGACAAATAAAATCGCGACGAACCAGGGTCTCCTTGCCGACCTGATCGGCCGCGGAGCTGATTGTCGATTCTCCGCGCCTCGTGCCGCTCCGTCCCGAGTATGTGCAGACCCCCGACGGAGACGACCTCTTCCCGCTCCTTGGCGCAGATCTCCTTCGCCTTCGAGAGGGCACGCGCCCAATCATCGTCGGTATAATCTTTCCGGTCGCGCAACAATTCGCGAGCCAGGCCTTCCGGATTTCCACCGAGGATGATGTCCGTGCCCCGCCCCGCCATATTTGTCGCGATCGTCACCGCAGCCTTTCTGCCGGCTTGCGCGATAATCTCGGCTTCCCTCTCGTGATACTTGGCGTTGAGCACCGCGTGGGGGATTCCCTTCTTCTTCAGAAGGTGACTCAGCACCTCCGATTTCTCGATGGAGATCGTCCCGACGAGAACCGGTTGGCCCTTTGAATGGAGTTCCTCGATCTCTCTGAGAACGGCGTTGAACTTGCCGCTCTCCGATTTGTAGACCACATCCGGATGGTCGATCCTGATCATGGGTTTGTTGGTCGGAATAACGATCACTTCGAGGTTATAGATTTTCGCGAATTCTTCCGCTTCGGTATCGGCGGTCCCGGTCATGCCCGCAAGTTTCTTGTACATCCTGAAGTAGTTTTGGAACGTGATCGTCGCGAGCGTCTGATTTTCACTCTCGATCTTCACACCTTCCTTCGCCTCGACCGCCTGGTGAAGCCCGTCCGACCACCGCCGGCCGGGCATCAACCGCCCGGTAAATTCATCGACGATGATGACCTCTCCGTCTTTGACGACGTAGTCCACATCTCTCTTATAGAGCGAATGGGCCTTCAACGCCTGGAGGACGTGATGGACGAGATCGATGTTCGCCGGATCGTAGAGATTTCCGAGCCCGAGCAGTTTTTCTACCTTGATGTTGCCTTCTTCCGTGAGAATCGCCGTCCGGGCCTTCTCGTCGATCGTGTAATCCACGTTGGGAATCAGTCTGGGGATGATCTTGTCGATTTTGTAGTATTTATCGGTCGATTCTTCCGAGGGCCCCGATATGATGAGCGGCGTCCTCGCTTCATCGATCAGGATACTGTCAACCTCGTCGACGATCGCGTAATGCAGTTCCCTCTGACAGTAATCCGCGATATCGTATTTCATGTTGTCCCGAAGATAATCGAACCCGAACTCGTTATTCGTTCCGTACGTAATATCGGCAGCGTACGCTTCCTGCCTGGAGCACGGCCTCAGAAAGTTCAGACGCTTATCGGTCGATAGGTAAGACGGATCATAGAGAAAAGAAACGTCGTGCTGAATGACCCCCACGGAGAGACCGAGGAAGTGGTAAATCGGCCCCATCCACTGGGTATCCCTTTTCGCGAGATAGTCATTGACGGTGACGACGTGCACGCCGTAACCTTCGAGTGCGTTCAGGAAAACGGGTAGGGTAGCGACGAGCGTCTTCCCTTCGCCCGTCTTCATTTCGGCGATCTTCCCTTCGTGAAGGACGATTCCACCGAGTATCTGGACGTCGAAGTGCTTCATCTGGAGTTTCCGTCGCGCGACCTCGCGCACGACGGCAAACGCTTCCGGCAGGATGTCGTCGAGGGTTTCGCCGTCTTGGAGGCGTTTTCTGAATAGGTCCGTTTTTCCTTTTAGGTCCTCGTCCGAAGAGCCTGCAAGGGGAGCCTCGTAGTCATTGACCTTCTCGACTATGGGCCATAACCTCTTGAGTTCACGCTCATTTTTCGTTCCGAAGACTTTGCTCAGAATGGTCCCGATCATTGGATATATAATAGATTACAGGTGCTAATATTGCAAGGAAGTGAGGTCGATCACGTCGCCCCTACACGAGAATGGAGGACGTTGCACGGCGTTGAACCCACGTGGTTTCGTTGCGTGTCAAACATGCCAAAAGGTGTTTTCATAAGAACATTCGGTTGCCAGATGAATGTCCACGACTCGGAAAAGATGTACGGCGTACTTCGCCGAATCGGATATGGACGCGTCGAGAGCGTTCACTCGGCAGACCTCGTCATTTTCAATACGTGCAGTATCCGTCAAAAGGCAGAGCAGAAGTTTTATAGCGAACTGGGGAAATTGAAGTCGCTCAAGAAAAGGCGGCCAGACCTCAAGATCGCTGTTGCCGGCTGTGTCGCACAGCAGGACGGTCACGCTCTCTTCAAGAGAGCGCCTCACGTCGACTTCATCATCGGTCCCCAGAATATTCACGCTATCGCCCATCTTGAGGAGTGGCCGACGCCGTACGCCGTTCTCGACGACAATCCCTCTCTGGCTCTCAACGATCTGCCGGCGGCGCGAAACGAGGAACTCAAGGCGTGGGTGACTATCATGTACGGGTGCGACAATTTCTGCAGCTATTGCGTCGTTCCTTATACGCGCGGGCGAGAGCGCTCGAGGCCGAGCGATAACATACTTCGCGAAGTCTCCCATTTGTCCGAGAATGGCTGCAGAGAGATCACCCTCCTTGGACAAAACGTCAACTCCTATGCGAGCGACGTCGATTTCGCGGGTCTTCTGAGGAAAGTTCACGCTGTCTCCGGGATAAAGAGAATACGATTTGTCACGTCGCATCCGAAAGATTTTTCGGAAGATCTCATGAGGACTATTGCAGATCTCCCCAAGGTCTGCGAACACGTGCACCTCCCCCTGCAATCCGGATCCGACGCGATTCTGAAAAGGATGAAGAGGCGGTATTCCCTTTCGGACTACAGAAAAAAAATAGACACACTGAGACGCTATATCCCTTCGATAGCAATCACGTCCGATATTATGACGGGTTTCCCCGGTGAAACGGATAACGACCACATGAAAACGATTCAGGCGCTCAAAGATATCCGTTTTGACGGCATCTTTGCATTCGCCTTTTCCGCGCGACCACAAACAGCGGCCGCTCGCTATCCAGAACACGTTTCTGACGATACGAAACTTGAGCGCCTAAAAGCAATATTGGAGACGCAAGATGAAATTACACTCGCGAAAAACAATGAACTCATAGGTTCAATCCAGGAGATTCTCGTCGAAGGCCCTGTTGATACGAAGGACGGCTGTCTCATGGGCAGAACGAGAACCAACAAGATCGTCACCATACAGTCCGATGGAGTCGAGCGGGGCCAGATCGTGGATGTGAAGATTGTCCACGCTCGAAAACACTCTCTCGAGGGAACTCTGACCTCGTGATGACATTCTGCATACTCACGCTCGGGTGCAAAGTGAATCAATCGGAAAGCGATGCGATCGAAGGGCAACTTGTCCTTCGAGGGCACACCCCCGTTTCGCTCCCTGAGAAGCCCGATATTTGCATTGTCAACACATGCTCGGTTACAGCCAGAAGTGATCATCAGTCGCGACAGCTCGTGCGAAGGGCTTTGCGATCGAGTTCCAAGGTCATCGTCACTGGCTGCTTTGCAGAGCTTAGACCGCACGAGATCGAAAAAATCGACAGGGATATCCACATCGTTTCTAATATCGATAAATCACGTATCCTAAATATGTTAGAAGTCATACCATACTCTAATAGTTTATGTTATTCGACTAAGTCACGCCCTTATATAAAGATTCAGGATGGCTGCAACTTTTCGTGCTCCTACTGTATTGTTCCAAAAGCGAGGGGTAAATCGCGCAGCATTCCGGAGGAAGACATCATTCAAAGGGTTTTCCAATTCGAGGACCTTTGCTACAACGAAGTTGTCCTGACGGGCATTCACTTGGGTTCCTATGGCAAAGATCTCGATTCTCGCGCATCACTTTCACGTCTCCTTGAAACTCTTCTCCAGAAAACGAAAATATCGAGGATACGGATTAGTTCCGTCGCTCCTAATGACATTGACGAACGGCTCATTGATTTGTTCAAGGAGAGCCGCATTTGCAATCATCTCCACATACCACTGCAAAGTGCTGACGACTCGCTCCTGAAGAGAATGAGCAGACCGTATACGCAATCCCTCTATCGTTCGAAAATGGAGAAGATTCTTCTCGCCAATCCTGCGGTTGCAATAGGGACCGATGTTATTGTGGGATTTCCTGGGGAAACGGATGCCAGCTTCTTGACGACAAAGAACTTTCTCGAGGAGATGCCATTTGCGTATCTCCATAACTTTCCTTTCTCATTGCGACCGGGAACTACTGCCGCCTCTCTGAACGACCACATTCCCGCACCATTAAAGAAAAAGCGTCTCCAAGCGTTACAGCAACTACGTGACAGGAAAATGAAGTTGTTCACATCATCGCAGGTCGGTAAAACCCTTGATATTATCATCGAAGAGGTCGACTCCGACGGTTATTCTGTTGGCACATCGTCCAATTACCTGAGGGTGCGGGTGCACTCTCATGATCATCATAAGAAATCGCTTATCTCTGTAAGAGTTACGGAAACCGACGGACAGACGCTTGTGGGAAAGGTAGTGTGAAATAGCTAACATATCGTTATTATTTATTTTTTTCCCTGTATAATTCCTGACCACAGGCGCTTGGAAGGTGCACTGTTAGGGGAGAAAAAGCTTTTTGAACGGGATTAGTAACAGGTTACTAACAGAGCGTGTGAAATTCAATGTGTCTGATAATATATATTATGTTAATTGTTTGCGCGCGCACTCATCCCACGAATCAACTCCACTAATTCAGAGCGCGACCGTATCTCGCCGCCATACTCAGCTCTTTTCACAGCCCTTATCAATTCGCCAATTACGGGTCCTTTGCTAATCCCTGATAGGGCAATGATTTCGCGAGCGTCGGCGAGTCCCCTTTTCCATGTATGTATAAGTTCCCGGAGATCTTCTTGAAGCTGATATTCGTTCCTCACGAGCAGAACATCAAGTGTCTCGTCGTGCCCGATAGATACGAAGGCCTCGAATAGCTCTTCCCTCGAGAGTTTTCGATCGGCTGTTGCCCCTTTTATAAACATAGATACCTTTCTTATGCGGTCAGATATCTTTCGGCTCGGCGATAGCGTAGGTATTCGCATATGACTTCTGCCGCCGAGGAGTAACTCGAGCGACAGGAGTCCCTTATACGTGAGATTCTGGGAAATGGTTACATGAAGTTTATCTTGAATATTCTTCCAGTTGTCACTATAAATGTAGGTCTCGAATGCATGCAGTGCTTTAATATCGTCGCGTAAGTTATTGACTGGTATATATAATACAACGCTGAGCAGACTATCATCGAGTGCCATTTTTAGATAAGTCGCAGCCGTTCTCACATTTAACAAGTGAAAAAATTCTAAAGTGATTCTTTCAGGTGGCGATGAAACTATTAATCCTTTCAACTGCTTAATTATTTCCCGCGTTTCGGTGAGAACATCCCCATCCATCTCAGCCGCAAAGCGGTATGCTCGAATCATTCTAACCGGATCATTGGCAAGATTTTCTGCCGAGATAGCCCGTATGACCTTATTCTCGATGTCAGACGTCCCACCGACACAATCTACGAGTCCTCGCACGGGAGACCACGCCAGTGCGTTCAGCGTGAAATCGCGAGACTTCAGGTTCTCTTCGAGAGAGGTGGTCAAATGCGTAAAATCGCAGGTAATACTGTCAGGCAAGACAAGTCGCAAAGTGTCTTTCTTGTGAAATGGAACGATCGATCCCCCGAGGTCGACCTGCAGGCTACGCACGAAGGTCATGATATCGCCGGTCGCGAGGAAATCCCTGTCCTTCGATGGAATTCCCCGGAGTGTATCCCTCAAGTAACCGCCGACGAGATAGAGGGCTCTTCCCTCAGCCCTCGAGAAAATATGCGATACATATCTATCGCGCAGAATTGCCTCTCGTAATGCTTCCTCTCGTTCCACCATAGGTAAATCATAGCACAGTTAAAATGAGATACCCGCCGATCATTTCTTGACTTTTTGTCATGGGCTGATTTATAAAATGAGTGCTGCGGGCGTAACTCAGCGGTAGAGTGTCAGCTTCCCAAGCTGAAGGTCGCGGGTTCGAATCCCGTCGCCCGCTCCAGTGGCGTCGATATCGCTACTACGTTATCCAACACGATCCTTTATGGAACTGCTCGATCTGTCAATGATGATCGAAGAGAAATGGTTTTTAACGCTCTTTATATTCTGTTGAGGAAGAAGCACGAAGCCTGTTGTTTCCAGAAAGAAGAAATTGAAAAATGGATCAAGAGAGCAGAGCGATTACAATCACGATGAAGGCGATGATAAGAGCAACGAAGTCCTCTTGCCTTTCCTGTGCAAACATGCCACGCGAAAGGCTGTCTTCGATCTCCATTACCGCGTCATCTTTGTTTTTTCCTTCCATGTCGATCTCGCGTTACGTGAAAAAGAAGTAACCTAACAAGAGAGAGACAACAATGAGGATAAAACAGGCTAATGAAAAAACCATGAACGGCCTGTATCCACCGATGATCTTAAATACTCTCAAGTCTGTCAACAATCCGACACCCACGAAGCCGTTCAATGTAAGATACATCCACCACTTCTTTATTATGGTTAATTCACTTTTCGAAAAAGGGGAAAAGGTATTCCATATAGCCAACGCGAGAAACCCCAAAACGAAGAGAGGAAAATACTCAGCGATGATCTTGACATAGGGAAGTTGTGTCTTTTTTTCCATCCGCATTTCCGAGGCCATGACAAATCCCAATGCGACAACCAGAAAAGGCAAAAGACTGTTCCTCGCTAACTTGACCGCTGAGACGACCTTTGTGGATACCTCGTTGGCCGGAGTATACATTGTGCCGACGGCAATCGATTGAGCCGTATTGTGAACCGATGTGGCAGCCCAGGCACCATAGACGGCATCAGGAATATTGAAATAATAACCAACAATCGGATAGAACAGCAAGGCGATCACGCCGAAAATAAGGATGCACGAAATTACATAGATTGATTCTTCTGGTTTTGCCTTTACGACAGGTGCGGTCGCTATCACCGCTGAAACACCGCACACCCCATTCCCCATGCTCAACAAGTAGATGAATCGTTTTGAAATATTGAACTTTTTCCCCAAGAAAATGGTTGTGACAAAGACGAGAGCGATGCAGATTATTACCATGACAATGCCGCTAAAACCTATTGTCACAACTTCTTTGAAAGTCAGAGTTGCTCCCATGAGAATAATTCCTGGCTTTATCGTTGGACGTGCCCAATTGCTAATGCCAGGGAGGAGAAATGCGGGAAATTTTGGCCCCAAAAAATTCCGAATAATCATTCCCCCGAAGATTCCGATTATTACCCAGTTGATATGGTAAGAATACACAAGTTTGTAGGGAATACTTCCCTCGCCGAAACTTTTCAACCAGGATTCAAAATTCAAGGTAAGCCACGCTAAAATCACACAGAAAAGAAATCCGGGGGTGTTTCGCTTTATCGCATCAAAAAAATTCCGCATGCGTCTTTTCAATTGAACCATTGAGCCGTAACTTTCATACGCATTGTAATGCGACCGGCTCTATTTGTCAAGAATTCCTCATATTACCAGCCTACATAGGGATTTAATCCGACGACGCATTTCCTACGTGTCTACCTACACTACGACTGCTCTCGCCGGGTATTACCCCCTTTTCTCCACACATGATAAATCCGCTGCACAACGGTCACATGCGTGAAAAACAGCATGATCCATAGGATGGGTACAACCCATCCCGTGAGCGTCGCAACGATAAGGAGGATAATCCTCTCCGGTCTCTCCAAAATACCGACGTGGCACGAGAGGCCGATGCCTTCCGCTCGCGCCCTCGTGTAGCTTACCAGAAAAGCCCCGACGAGGGTCCCGAGGCTGAGGAATGCCCCCTCATGACCTTCGCGGACGGCGAGGTACCAGGCGAGCCCGAGGAAGAGCGAGGCGTCCGCATATCTATCGAGAACGGAGTCGAGAAAAGCCCCGAAGGACGTGACTCGACCGGTCGTTCTCGCGACGACGCCGTCGAGCATGTCGCATAGACCGCCCATGACGATCAGCACGCCGCCGAGTTGTAAATGATGTGGGATGATGAAAGCCGCAGATACTGTAAACAGAAAGCCGAGAACGGTGAGGGCATTCGGACTGAACGGAATTCTCTTCGCGATACGGCTCAGCGGCGCGTCATATCGGTGACCGAGTTTCGCACTCAGCATCTACCTCTCGAGTTTTCCTTGAATGAAGGCTTCCACCATCGACCGGGCTTTGTCTTCCGGAAACTGCACCATCGGATGTTTCATGAAGTAGGCCGAGGGCGAGATGAGGACCCCCCCTACCCCCCGATCGCGCGCAATCTTGCAGCAACGGATTGCATCGATGACGACGCCCGCGCTGTTCGGAGAGTCTTCGACTGAGAGCCTCATTTCAAGATGGATCGGAATGTTGCCGAACCCGCGCCCCTCCATTCTGAGAAAACAGATCTTATTATCTTTGAGCCATGGCACATAATCGGACGGGCCGATGTGAATATGCTCATCTCCGATCCGGGCCTGCATCTGCGATTGCACCGCTTCCGTCTTCGAAATCTTTTTCGACGCGACCCTCTTATGGTTTAACATGTTGAGAAAGTCGGTATTCCCTCCAACGTTCAACTGGTACGTGTTGTCGATCTTCACGCCACGGTCTTCGAACAATCTCGTCAACACTCTATGGATGATCGTCGCCCCGATCTGACTCTTGATGTCATCACCGATAATGGGAATCCCTTTTCGCTCGAACCTCCGAGCCCATATCTTGTCGGACGCAATAAAAACGGGAACGCAATTGATGAAGCTGACCCCCGATTTGAGGCAGGCGTCCGCGTAGTACGCCGTCGCCTTCTCCGATCCCACCGGAAGGTAACTGATGAGCATATCCGCTTCCGTCTGCTTCAGGACCCTGGCGACATCGCACGGCCTCCTTCTCGCGATAACGAACCGCCGCTCCTCCGGATAATTCTTCATGTGCGACGAAACGCCGTCCAGAACAGGCCCCATCATGACCCTCACGGGGATGGTCGGAAGTGCGTCAATAATCGTCTTCGTGCAATTCGGCAAGGCAAACACCGCTTCACTCAGAGGCCGGTCGATTTTCCGCTCGTCGATATCGAATGCCGCGACGAATTCGATGTCATCCGGCCGGTAGCCGCCGAGCGAATAGTGCATCAACCCCAACGACTTCTCCGGATGATCCTTGCGGAGAGATCCGTAGTACGCCACTCCCTGAATCAGGGAGCTCGCACAATTGCCGACGCCGGCCACTGCAACCCTGATCTTCCCCATCGTTACCGTTTTCCTCTCTGCTCGGAGAGCAGCCTCACGAGATCTTCCAGCCTTATATTGAAGTCCTTGAGCAACGAATCGAGCGACTCTTCACAGTAATCGAGAAAACGTTTCCAGATCCGGCGCACCGTATCCTTATCGAGATCCGAGGCGAATGCTGCCTCTCTCAAACTCAACCCCTTCAGGCGATAAAGGATGACCTCGCGGATCTTCGACTCGCGCGTGTGGAGACCGAAAAAAGCGGAATTTCTCCGTTCGGAAAAACGGGACTGGCACGTCCTGCATTTGAGCAATCTCCTGCCCGTCTTCCCGTACGTGTCGACGATGAGAATATTGCCGAGACCCCTTATCCCGTGATCACTGCATGCTTTGTTCGGACAGAAAAAGAGATCGCTTTCCGCGGAATAGCGCATGCAGAGGTTATACCAAAGGCTGTCGAGAATGTCAAGACAGATAATCAACAAAATAGGGACATGTCAGCGTGCCTACGTACTCGCTTTTATGCCCAGCTTTCTGTAAAGTAGCGGGAAGTCGACGTGTTCCGTTATGATCTGCACGCCACGTTCGACTTTCGCCGTGTCGCGCAACCGTAGCCGGACAGAAAGTTTTTCCAATTTCTTCGCGATGCTGTACGTATCTTCCCGCACGACGAGAATGGGTACCTTCTTTTGCTCGGCCACGGACACGATGATCTCGCTCGGGTAGAGGTCGCCGGTCAGGATGAGGCAGACCGAACCGGACTCGATGGCCGACAACTGAATATCGGACCTGTCCCCTCCTACGATAACCGCGTTGTTCCTCGTTTTCCTGAAATACTCCATTGCTCGATCGACCTGCATCGCGCCGATGAGGAAGTGTTCGACGAGATTCGAGAGACGATCGTTGCAACAGAGGACCTTCCCGCCGAGCATTTCACTCAATTCTTCGACCGTGATCGATCCGACAACCGAGTCATGCGGAATGATACCGAGGATATCGATGTTTTTTCTCCGGAGGAAAGGAATGGTATAGTCGTACGCACTCTGCTTCAGATCCGACGGCACTTTATTGAGGATCACGCCGAGGCATCGCTCCTTCAGATCTTTCCTGGCCTGCAGAATATAGTCGACGACGTACTGACCTTCGTACTTCACGACGAGAACAACTTTCGCGCCGAGCCGCTTGATCACATCGAGCCCCTGCACCCCGAGAAAGCTGCCGGTATAAATGCTCCCATAGCCACCGATCAGCATGATGTCCTTTCCGCGCGACACCCGCTCGAACGATCTCACGACCTTTGCGATCAGACCCTTCATTTCCTTCTGATAGCTCCTCACTTCGAGTTCCTGCGTCAGGACGATGGGGCAGATGTCCTCAAGCGGGTCCTTAAGGTCGAGGGCTCGGTAGACACGCCACGCGTCGTTATCCGTCAGTAGATCGTTCACCCTCACGGGCAGGATACCGACCGGTTTCATGTACCCAAGACGGAAACCGTCCCGCCTGAACGCAGTTCCCAAACCGATCGTGAGGAGCGTTTTTCCCGTATACCCCCCCGTCGAACCCACGTATAGTGTGACCATTTCACTCACCTCCTATCAGAAATCGTGCATCGATCGCAATGACGCCATGCCCCCGATCCCTCACGATGAGCGGATTGATGTCGGCTTCAACGATGTTCGGGAAATCCGTCGCCATCTGTGACAGCTTCAGGAGGGAGTGCTCGATGGCCTCGATATCGGCTTCGGGCTCTCCCCGGACTCCGCGCAAGAGGGGGAACGCCTTCGTCTCCCTGATCATTTCGTGGGCGTCCTCGGTGCTGAGGGGTGCGATCCGAAATGAGACGTCTTTGAGGACCTCGACGTAAACGCCTCCAAGCCCGAACATGATGAGATGCCCGAACTGGGGATCACTCGTGATTCCCATGATCACCTCTTTCCCCCTCGGAACCATTTCCTGTATCAACACTCCGACAATGTGCGCAGTGGGCATGATATTCCTGACCCTCGTCGTGATATCGAAGAATGCACGTTCAATGTCTTTCTTGGTGTTCAGGTTCACCCTGACCCCTCCGATATCGCTCTTGTGCATGATCTGCGGCGAAATAATTTTCATCACGACGGGGAACCCGATTCCTTTTGCCGCCGCAACCGCCTCGTCCGACGTTCTCGCAACCAGACTTTTCGGCTGCGCGAACCCGTACGCCCGGAGAACATCGTGCACCTCCAGATCGTTCAGTCGGTCGCGATTCTCCTTTTGCGCCTCCGCAAAAACCCGCTCCGCTTTTCTCCTGCAGTCCTCGAACGTCTGCATACGCTTTGCGGGTTTGTGCCGCCACACGTGATACCGGTACATTGCATTGAGCGATGCGACCATTTCTTCGGGATAATCGTAGTTCGGGATGCCGTGCTTGAGGAGCGTCTTCGCACTCCCTTCGACACTCTTCTTCCCCATGAATGAGGTGAGCACCGGCCGGTCGAGCGCATTGGCGACCCTGATCACCGCCTGGGCAGTCGCCGCGACATCGACGACGGCAGTCGGCGTAAGGAGGACCATCACGCTGTTGATCCTCTCATCTTTCAGGACGGTCTGCAGCGTTCGTTCGTACCGATCGCTGCCCGCATCGCCGAGGATATCGATGGGATTATAGAAAGACGCCACCGGTGGCAAAAACGAGCGCAGTTCATCCACGTACTCCTTATGGAGCGGAATCAACTGGAGGTTCGATTTGTCGCACGCGTCAGCGGCGAGGATGCCGGGGCCGCCCGAATTGGTGATGATCGCCGCATTCGGACCGCGGGGGACCGGCTGGTGAGCGAACGCGATCGCAAAATTGAAGAGCTCGTTGATCGTATGCGCTCTAATGACACCGCTCTGTTTGAAGGCAGCATCGAACGCTGCCTCTCGACCCGAGAGGGCACCGGTGTGAGATGACGCAGCCTTCGCTCCCGACGTCGTGATCCCCGACTTGAGAATGATCACCGGCTTCTTCTGCGACACGAGACTCGCAACTTCCATGAACTTCCTTCCGTCAGCGACACCCTCTACGTACCCGAGGATCACTTTCGTATTATCGTCTTCGGCCAGGGCGAGCATGATATCGGTATCGGTGAGATCCGCCTTATTGCCCATGCTGATGAACTTGGAGAAACCGATTTCGTCCGGGAGCGCCCGGTCCAAAACCGCGAGACAGAGGGCGCCGGATTGAGAGAAAAAACCGATGCCGCCCTGCACGGGCATGCCCGCAGCAAACGACGCATTGATCATCGCGTGCGTATCGATGATGCCGAGGCAGTTCGGTCCGATAAATCGCACACCGGCCTGCTTCGCCCTTTTCACGAGTTCCTGTTCCAGGCGCGATCCCTCGAGGCCGCTCTCCTTGAACCCGGCCGTGATGATGACAGCCGCGTCGATTTTCCTTTCGCCGCACTGGTCGATCACGGCGAGGACGTGTTTTGGCGGCACGACGATGATCGCCAAGTCGATGTCGTGGGGTACGCTTGAGAGAGAGGGATATGCTTTCTTCCCGAGAATCTCCGATGCCTCGGAATTGATGGGAAAGACGGCTCCCGCATAGCCATACCGTGTGATGTTCTTCAGGATATCGTGACCGACTTTTCCCGGACTCCGGGACGCGCCGACGACCGCAATGGACCGCGGACGAAAAAAATGGTCGAGCATCTGTCTCACCTCACTGAGATGCGCAGAGAACTGACGTTAGCCGCCGAGGAAAGATGTCAGGATTTCTTGCTCGTCTTGGTAAAGAATGCCGTCAATTTCTTCGTCACATTGTCGCCACGGCAGTGTTCGCACGACACCTTGGGATTCGCTTCGAACTCCTTCAGGGACAGGAAAACCACGAAATCCTTTCCGCAGGTATTACAATGGTATTCGTATGCCGGCATACATACCTCCTCACAACGAACTCATGAAGGTTATAGCATAAAAGATCGGCCTAACTCAAGGGTCCGAGGCTATCGAGTGAGAACGCCCGCCACGCTCGGCTCATCCACCGGGCCGTATACCGTAAGGGCCAGCATGTCCGGTCGTATGATTGCGTCGGCGAGTTCTCTCACCTGATTCACCGATATGGCGTCGATCTCCTCGATGATCTCTCTCGGCGAATAGTATCGGCCATGATAGATTTCCTGCCGCGCGATGTTATTCATGCGACTGCTCGTCGATTCGAGTCCAAGGATGATATTGCCCTTGAGTTGGTTTTTTGCCCGCTGGAGCTCCCCCTCGCTGATGGAGTCCTTCAGGTGCTCCGTCTCCCTGAGGATCAGGTCTATCACTTCCCGGACCCGTTTACGGCTGACGCCCGCATAGACACCCCATAAACCGGTATCCGAGTAAGAGGCGATGAACGAGTAGATTGCGTATGCCAATCCTCTCTTTTCCCGGATCTCCTGGAAAAGGCGCGAACTCACGCCCGCGCCGAGTATCGTATTGAGCGTGAAAAGGCAGTACCGTTGTCTGCTCGCCTGCGGTATCCCCCTGTATCCCATGCAGATATGCGCCTCGGCGAGCTCTTTGCTGAAGACGCGCACCGTACTCTGGTATGCCGGCGGATCGCCGCGCTCCGGCTCCGAGCCCCTCCTCAGGCTACCGAGATTCTTGTCGAGGAGCGCGAGGAGTCGGGTATGGTCGAAGTTCCCCGCACATGATATCACGATGTCTTTCGTCCCGTAATACTTCCTGATATGCGCGAGCAGATCATCGCGCGTGAAGGTTCGGATCGTCTCTCTCCGGCCGAGGACAGGTTGTCCGATGCCGTACTGACCCCAAATGGTCTGGTTGAAGAGGTCGTGAACGTAATCGTCCGGGGTGTCCTCGACCATCTTGATCTCCTCCTTGATGATCTTCTTCTCCTTTTCGATATCCTCGTCGGGGAAGATCGAATTCATGAAAATATCGGAGAGCAGATCGAGCCCGTCGTCGAGAAACTCGTCGAGAACTTTCACGTAGAATGTCGTCGTTTCACGCGATGTAAAGGCATTCAACTCGGCGCCGAGCGAATCGGTCTCGTACGCAATATCTTTCGCGGTGCGCCTCTTCGTGCCCTTGAAGAACATGTGTTCGAGAAAGTGAGAGATGCCGTTCAGGGCGGGAGGCTCATGCCGCGAGCCGACTTTCACCCATATTCCCACGACAACGGAGCGCACATTCTTGATCGATTCCATGACGACGGGGACGCTGTTCGCGAGATATTCTTTTCTGAACATGCGCTCCTTACGTAGCGACCGCCACTCCTAAAAAAAATGGGGATATAGAGACGATATCCCCATGCCCATCCATGTGCGCAGATGTTACTTCTCTTTCGATACTTTCCTCTCCCGCATCGCCTCTTTTCTCGACAGACGTATCCTGCCCATCTTGTCGATCTCGATCACCTTGACGAGCACCTCGTCGCCCTCTTTGATCTCGTCCGTGACCTTTGCGATCCTCCGATCCGATATCTGCGAAATGTGGAGGAGACCCTCGGTCCCCGGGAGGATCTCCACGAATGCGCCGAAATCCACGATGCGCTTGACCTTCCCCAAATAGATTTTCCCGTACTCCGCCTCGGCGATGATGCTATTGATAATCTCGATTGCTTTCCTGGCCGACTCGCCGTCCGGTGACGCGATATTGATGAGTCCGCTGTCTTCGATGTCTATCTTCACGCCGGTCTGCTCCACGATGCCGCGAATAACTTTCCCTCCGGTGCCGATTACGTCGCGGATCTTCTCCTGCTTGATCTGCATGGTGTATATCCTCGGCGCGTAGGGCGCAAGATTTTCACGAGGCGCCGGGATGGTTTCGTTCATCTTCTCGAGGATGTGAAGCCTTCCCTGACGTGCCTGCTCGATCGCCTTCTCCATGATGGCGCGGGAAATGCCGCTTATCTTCGTATCGAGCTGGAATGCGGTGATCCCTTTTGCCGTCCCCGTCACTTTAAAATCCATGTCCCCGAGATGGTCCTCCAATCCGAGAATGTCGGTCAGGATAACAACCTGATCCCCCTCCTTAATGAGCCCCATCGCGATCCCCGCAACGTGAGATCTGACCGGCACGCCGGCATCCATGAGGGCGAGGGAACCGCCACAGACCGTTGCCATGGATGAGGAACCGTTCGATTCCAGGATATCCGAAACGATACGGATCGTGTACGGGAATTCGGTCTTCGGAGGAATGACCGCCTTCAACGCCCTCTCGGCGAGCATGCCGTGCCCGATCTCGCGTCTCCCGGGCGAGCGCAACGGTTTCACCTCGCCGACGCTGAACGGCGGAAAATTGTAGTGGAGCATGAACGTTTTGTACGATTCCCCTTCGAGAGCGTCAATCTTCTGTTCGTCATCGGATGTGCCGAGCGTCACGACCGCAAGGCACTGAGTCTCCCCTCGAATGAAGAGGGCCGAACCGTGCGTCCTCGGAAGAATACCGACTTCCGCGCTAATGGTCCTTATGTCCTCGGCAGTCCTCCCGTCTGCCCGCCTGTTTTCTTTGATGATCATCCCCCGCACGAGGTCCTTCTCTATTTCCTGGAACACGTGGACGATCTCCCTCGTCCGCTCCTGATCCGTCGTGTTGAGCTGCTCGAGCAACTCCTTCAGAACGTCGTCGAGGGCATTCTGCCGTCTCAACTTGTCGGAGATCGTCAGTGCGCCCTCCATTTTCTCCAACGCCAGTGTCTTGATCGTCGCGCGCAGTTCCTCGTCGACGACGGGTACCGAAAATGCCCTCTTTTCCTTCCCCGCAATGTCGCGAAGCTCCCTCTGCACCCGGCAGATTCTCTTTATTTCCCCATGCGCGACATCGAGCGCTTCGAGGAGATCGCGCTCGGAAATCTCCTGCGCTTCACCCTCGACCATCATGACCGCTTCTTCCGTCCCTGCAACCACAAGGTTCAGGTCGCACTCTTCGACTTCTCTCAGGTCAGGGTTGATGACGAACGAGTCGGAAATCCGACCGATCCGCACAGCCCCAACGGGAGCCTGGAAAGGGATATCGGATATCATGAGTGCGCTCGACATGCTGATGATGCCGAGGATGTCGGCGATATTCTCATCCCCATAGGACAGGACGTTGACGATACACTGCGTCTCGCAGTAGAACCCCTTCTCGAAGAGCGGCCTGAGGGGGCGGTCGATGAGGCGGGACGTCAGTACTTCCTTCTCGGACGGGCGGCCTTCCCTCTTGAAGAAGCCGCCTGGGATTTTGCCCGCTGCATACGCCTTCTCCTGGTAATCGACCGTGAGCGGGAAAAAATCGAGTCCTTCCTTCGGATTTTTGTCTGCGACCGCGGTGGCAAGCACAACGGTGTCACCATACTGCGCGAGCACGGCTCCGTCAGCCTGCCGTGCGAGTTTGCCAGTTTCCAGGGTGAGGTTCTTTCCGCGAACCTCGATCTCGACTCTCTTCATTACTTGCGAATCTCTAACCGCTCGATGACTTTTTCGTATCGGCTTCTGTCGGACTTTTTGAGATAGTCGAGTAGCTTTCTCCTCTGGCTGACGAGTTTGAGAAGACCTCTCCTCGAATGGTGATCCTTCTTGTGCAGTTTGAAATGCTCGGTGAGGTAATTGATCCTCGTGCTGAGCAGTGCGATCTGTACCTCCGGAGAACCTGTATCGGTATCGTGAATCTGGTACGCGCTAATAATATTCAGTTTTTCTGCTTTGTCGATTGACATCGATCCACCGCCTTTCCTCTATAGTGCAATAGTTAGACTACCACAACATCTCGCGACCTGTAAAGAAATCTCCCCCGCCACACACGGCGCACGCACCCCGCGCTTGTATGCCTCCCCGCCATCCCTCAGGGAGCCGAAGAACAACGCGTGTTCGCCCTCAGACGGTCGACTTCGCGAGGTCTTTCTTCGTTTTCTCCTTGAGCGCCGCCTGCGCCGCGGCCAATCTGGCAATCGGGACGCGGTACGGCGAACAGCTCACGTAATCGAGCCCTATTTTATGGCAGAATTCGACGGACTTCGGATCGCCGCCATGTTCGCCACAGATACCCATCTTCAGGTTCCGCTTGACGTTCCTCCCCTTGTCGACCGCGATCCGCATGAGGACGCCTATCCCTTCCTGATCGAGCGTGATAAAGGGATCGTTATCCAGAATCGCTTTTTCGACATAGTACGGGAGAAATCGTCCGGCATCGTCGCGCGACAGACCGAACGCAGTCTGCGTGAGGTCGTTCGTGCCGAAGGAATAG
Organism: uncultured Nitrospiraceae bacterium; assembly: GCA_937138415.1. Taxonomy (GTDB): domain Bacteria; phylum Nitrospirota; class Thermodesulfovibrionia; order Thermodesulfovibrionales; family SM23-35; genus JALHSV01. The sequence goes on from CAKZPA010000008.1 coordinate 29,099, forward strand.
AAATCGGCCTGCGTCGCAATTTCGTCCGACGTAATCGCAGCCCGCGGGAGCTCGATCATCGTCCCGACAGTGTAGGGAACTTTCGTGCCGTACGCCTTCTGAACCTCGTCAGCGACCTTCACGGTCAACTCGCGCATCATCTTCAGCTCATTGACGTGCCCGACGAGTGGGATCATGATTTCGGGAATGACCTTGATCTTTTGTTTCGAAAGTTCACACGCGGCTTCCATAATCGCCCTGACCTGCATCTCGTAGATCTCGGGATACGTAATGCCCAGCCTGCACCCCCTGTGACCGAGCATTGGGTTGAACTCCTGCAGCACTCTATTCCGTGCTTTCAACTTCTCAACCGGAACCTCCATCGCCGTCGCGAGAGACCGGAGCTCATCATCGGAATGGGGGAGAAACTCGTGGAGCGGCGGATCGAGAAGGCGGATCGTCACCGGAAGACCCTTCATCACCCGGAATATTTCGATAAAATCGCCCTTCTGCATCGGGAGCAGCTTCGCGAGCGCCTTCTTCCTCCCTTCCGTGTCGTCGGCGAGGATCATCTCGCGCATCGCACTGATTCGCTCAGGGGCAAAAAACATGTGCTCGGTTCTGCACAGTCCGATTCCCTCGGCACCGAATTCGCGCGCGACGCGGGCATCGTGCGCCGTATCGGCGTTCGTCCGCACGCCGAGTTTCCGGTACTCGTCGACCCATTTCATGAATGTGCCAAAATCGCCGGTCAACTCAGGGGTCACGAGGGGCACTTGACCGAGCATGACCTCGCCGGTCGTTCCGTTGAGGGTGATGTACTCCCACTCCCGCACCACTGTATCGTTTACCGTGAAGTATTTCTGCACCTCGTTGATGCTGATCGCCCCGCACCCGGCGACACAGCATTTGCCCATCCCTCGCGCGACAACCGCTGCGTGGGACGTCATGCCGCCCCGTGCCGTGAGAATGCCCTGTGCTGCATTCATTCCCCCGATATCTTCCGGCGACGTTTCGGCCCGCACGAGAATAACCTTCTCGCCGCGTTCCGCGGCCTTCTCCGCATCTTCAGCCGTAAAGACAACTTTCCCGACCGCCGCACCCGGCGACGCGGGGAGTCCCTTCGCGAGCACGGTCACCTTGGCCTTCGGGTCGATCATCGGATGGAGGAGCTGATCGAGCTGCTGGGGGTCGATGCGCAGTATCGCGGTCGTCTTGTCGATGAGCCTCTCCTTGACCATATCGATTGCGATCTTCAGAGCTGCCGCGGCCGTCCTCTTCCCGACCCTCGTCTGGAGCATGTAGAGCTTGCCTTCCTGCACGGTGAATTCTATGTCGAGCATATCCTTGTAGTGCCGCTCGAGTTTCTTGTAAATCCGATCGAGTTCGGCGTAGGCCTTCGGGAGCCGTTTCTTGAGCTCCTCGATCTTGAGAGGGGTTCTGATACCGGCCACGACGTCTTCGCCCTGCGCATTGATGAGGCACTCCGCAAAAAACCGCTTCTCTCCTGTCGACGGGTCGCGCGTAAAGCCGACGCCCGTGCCCGATGTTTCGCCCAGGTTACCGAAGACCATCGCCTGTATGTTGCACGCTGTGCCGAGCGTATCTGGGATGTCGTTCAGTTTTCTGTACTTGACGGCCCTTTCGCCGAACCACGAACCGAAGACTGCGTTGATCGCCTTCTTCAGTTGCTCCAAAGGATCCGACGGGAAGTCCTCCCCCGTATTCTTCTTGTAAATGTGTTTATACTCCTCGACGAGCTGTTTCAGATCCTCCGCGCTCAATTCCGTATCCAGGCGAACGCCCCTCTTCTCCTTCATTTCTTCGAGAACCTTCTCGAATTTTGCCCTTTCCACGCCCATGACGATGCTCCCGAACATCGTGATGAGCCGACGGTAGGCATCATAGACGAATCGCTCGTTGCCGGTCTTTCTGATCAGCGCGATCATGGTTGCCTCGTTCAGTCCGAGATTGAGAACGGTGTCCATCATCCCGGGCATCGAAAACTTCGCACCCGACCGCACGGAAACGAGCAGGGGATTGACGGGATCGCCAAATTTCATCCCCATTGCTTTCTCGACTTTTTTGAGATTTTCGAGAACCTCCTCCCACAGACCGGGAGGATATTTCTTTCCCGCCTTGAAATATTCATTGCACGCTTCCGTCGTGATCGTAAATCCTGCGGGAACGGGTATCTTGAGGTTCGTCATCTCCGCCAATCCAGCACCTTTCCCGCCGAGAAGGTCTTTCATGTCTCCTCTTCCGTCAGCCCTCCCGTTTCCGAAGAAATAGACATACTTCTTCCGAGCCTTCTTTGCCATGACGATAGCCTCCCAATCGTAAATTTGCCTATTAGGATACCTCACGAACCCAATAAATTCAATGCGATTACGCTCTTTTCCCACCGCTCACAATCGCGGAAGTTACCCGTTTCCTCCCTGGGTTGCTTGACAGAAACGGCGACGCGAAGAGAGAATAGTGTCGTGCGATCATCGAAAGGAGAATATCATGAATGAGGGAACGAAAATCCTCATCGCCGCTGTCCTCGCGGTTTTCATTGGGATACGTGCCGGCGGAAGTGGGAACGCCTCGGAGAAGACGCCGTTAAAGGGAGAACGTTTCCCGGATATCCGTCTCGCTGTGCCCGAGAAAGAGGCAGAGAAGTCCTATCTCGGTCTCTCCGGGAAAGGAACCTTCGCCCTCTCGGACGTCAAGGCCGACGTTCTGATCATCGAAATATTCAGTATGTACTGTCCCTATTGCCAGAAAGAGGCGCCTCTCGTGAACCAGCTCTTCGAAACGATCGGCAAAGCCGAAGACGTGAAGAACCGGATAAAGGTGATCGGCATCGGAGCGGGCAATACCCCGTTCGAGGTCGATGTTTTCAGAACCCAGTATGCGGTCCCTTTTCCCCTTTTTGACGATCAATCTTACGACGTGTACAAGAGAATCGGCGAGGTACGGACGCCTTATTTTTTCGTTCTGAAACTGCATCCCGATCGATCCAATACGATCGTGTATTCGAAGGTGGGCACCATCGGCGACCCTGCCCAATTCCTCGCCTTCGTTCGTGACGAGGCTGGCCTGAAATGAGGAGGGAATCCATGGAACGACTCGAACGTATGGTTTTTTTCATCATGCTTTCTCTTTTCGCTCTTGCATCCGTCGCGTCCGCCGCATCGGAACAGTTCAAGGGATTGATTTACGATCCGGGGAAACTGAGGCCCATCGATAGCAGGACTCATCTGAAAGTCGGCATGAAGGCCCCCGATTTCAGTCTGCCCTCCCTTTCAGGGGAACGCGTCACCTTGAGTCAGTTTCGCGGAAAGAAGAATGTGGTTCTGACGTTTGTGCCCGCGGCCTGGACCCCTGTGTGTTCAGACCAGTGGCCCGGTTACAATATCGCGAAGAGCATCTTCGAGAAACACAACGCCCTACTTCTCGGGATCACGGTCGACAACATCCCGACGCTCTTCGCATGGACCCGGGAAATGGGCGGCCTCTGGTTTCCCGTGCTCTCGGACTTTCAGCCGCATGGCGCGGTGTCAAAGAAGTACGGCGTCCTCCGGTCGAACGGAACCTCCGAGAGAGCGCTCTTCGTCATCGACAAGAAAGGCGTTATCCGTTACATGGACGTCCACGACATCAACAAGAGGCCTCCCTTCGACGCACTCGTGAGAGAGCTTGAGAAGCTCGAATAGGATCGTCTTTCACCTTTCTCTCCTCGCGCTCTACTGCGCGGTCTTCCCATTCGCCGGGCGCGATGCTGCCGCTCAACCGTTATCGAAGGGAGCTCCCTTCCCGAATGTCGTGTTCACCGCTTCGGGATCGGATGACCTCATGGAATACCTCGGCGCGCGCGGGAAGAAGACGGTCCGCCTCGACGACATGCGCGGCTCTCTTTTTATCGTGGAAGTATTCAGCGCGTATTGCGTCAGTTGCCCGAAGAATGTCCCGGTCCTGAACGCCGTCTACGCCTCCGTCGAAAAGGATCCTCTCCTGAGAGGACGAGTGAAGGTGTTCGCGATCGCAATCGGCAACACGGCGGAGGAGGCGAAACGGTATGTGGCTGCCCATAGTCTCCTGTTTCCGGTATTCACCGACTACGATTTCACGATTCACGACAAGCTGGGTCGGCCGCGCGTTCCCTTCACACTCTATGTGAAAAAGACGTCGAAGAAAAAGACGGTCGTCGGCGTGCACCAGGGAGTACTCGATTCTGCGGATTTCGTCTTGAAGAATGTGCGCTCGTCGCTATGATGCAAAAAGCGCGCTACGGGAATGAAGTGTGGATGCGCACGATCTGGGCTAAACGCCTATGTTCAGCACGGGTATCCCGAGCCGTTGCCGCCTGTTCTCGCCTTTGAAAAGATCCTCTGTCCGTGCAGGGATATCGCCCCTCTCGCCTTCGTGCTGGGCCTGTCTTTTCGTCGGCAGGCTGGCCGCGTGATGGACCATGTATTTGCCGAACTTTTCCGACAAGGTATCGATCGCTCGGTAAATCCGGGACATTTTGTCGATCTTCGCATGATCATCGAACAGTGTGTACTGGGTTTCTCTCTCCGGGACCAGTCCCGCCAAGACGACCCCTGTCTGGCGGTACGAGGAGCGGGGTTCATAGAGATACTGGAACCCTTCCCGAAGCGCTCTGAACAGATCCGCCGGATACGACGTGGGCCTGCTCAGTGTGATCTCGACACCCGTATTCCTGAATTCCTGCGTTCTGAGAAAAACGATGAGCCGTGTCGCGGCGATGTGGTAACGCCGTGCCTTGATGCAGGCGTTCTCGAGGTTTTTCGCGAGTTGGGCGAAGACGAATGTCGCGTCACGGGAAGGAGGAGTGAATGTCTTCGCTTTGCTGATCGATTGGTAGCTGGTTTTCGCATCCGTCACGACAGGATAGACAGACCGCCCGTTCAGCTCGTGCCAGATTTCCCGATACGGTTTCGAGAGATGAGACGCGATGAAGCGTTCATCCTTCCTGGCGAACTGGAGGGCGGTCGCGACACCGAATTTTCTCAGGAATGCGGCGGTATTCGGTCCGATACCCCATATCTTGTCGACAGGGAGATCCTGGAGATACCGGTGGATATCTCTCCCGGGAATCACGGTAAGCCCGCGCGGCTTCGCGTGTCTCGACCCTATTTTTGCGAGGACTTTCGTGATGCTTAGGCCGATGGATACGGTGAGCCCCAACTCGGACTCGACCGTTTCCTGTATCGTGCGCGCGATCGTTTCATAAGACCCGTGGAAGTGCCTCCGCAAGCCGGTCAGATCGACGAATGCCTCATCGATCGAGTATTCCTCTACGTCGGGGGAGAACCGTCTGAGAATCCCGAACATCCGGAGGGAGAAAAGACTGTACGTCTCGTAATCGGAGGGGAGCACGATGATCTCCGGGCATACTCTCCTCACTTCGTAGAGGCTCATTCCGCGTTTCACCCCCCTCGCCTTTGCCTCGTAGCTTGCCGCTGCAACGATGCCCCTCTCTTTGCCGGTCACGACCGGTTTGCCGCGGAGTTCGGGATGGAGTGCCTGTTCGCAGGACGCAAAGAAGGCATCCGCATCGAGGTGGAGAACCGCTCTCGGCCATGAGTGGATCATGATCGACTGATTGTCCATTGCGCCAATGAAAGACGTCTCTAACGGTATTTCCTCACGACCGCGGTCACGACGCCGGCGATCGTGAGTTCTTTTTTGGGCCTGATCGGCTGGTATCTGGAATTCGCCGGAACGAGCACCACACCCTCGCCCCGTTTTTTGATGTACTTCATCGTCCATTCCCCGTCGACTTCGGCAATGACAATATCCCCGTTTTTCGGCTCCACGCCCCTCTCGACGAGCACCATATCCCCGGGCAATATGCCGGCCTCCGACATCGAATCTCCCGATACCTTCAGCAAGAACGTCGCATCCGGATTATTGATGAGGAGGTCGTCGAGGGATAATGTATCGACAAGCTCCTCTTCGGCAGGGCTCGGGAATCCGGCTTCGACCGTCCCGAGCAGCTTCACCGGTGCCGCTATGGACGAGGCGATGAGTCTCCCTTTCTCGTCCCTCTCGAGAACTTTCATCCTTTCGAGTCTGTTGACGAGCTTGTACACCGCGTTCTTCGACCGCATGCCGGTCATCTCCGCAATCTCCGAAAAGCTCGGCATTCTGCCTTTCCGATGGTAGAAGGCCGCTATCGTCCGGATCCTCTCTCTCAACGCATCGCTTTTTTCGGAAACAGGCATGACTCATTATAGAGTGAACGAACGTTCACTGTCAAGAGGGTGGGAAAGAAAGCACTTCGATGCAACAGATTGTATGGCACCGTATGGTATCATGGTACTCTGGAGAAGCAGGGCCGGGAGATTCGACCGGAACGATCGGCCTCCGAGAAAGGACAATCGGCTCCATCGCGACCGCTCATGGATAGTCGGCATTCCCGTATTTTGGCAGGCACGTTCTCGACCGGAGATCGCCCATGATCGTCATAGAAACGTTCAAAGGGAAATCCGTCACGGAGCACCGCGTCGAGATCGTCGAGCGAAAAGGGACCGGGCATCCGGACTTCATGTGCGACTCTATGATGGAGGCTATCTCGGTCGCTCTGTCGAAGGAATACAGAGACCGCTTCGGGACTATCCTCCACCACAACATCGATAAGGGGTTGCTCGCCGCCGGGCGTGTCGAAAAAACGTTCGGCGGCGGGAGAGTGATACAGCCGATGGAATTCATCATCGGGGACAGGGCAACCTTCGCGGCAGCCGGCAGAGAGGTGCCGGTCGTCGACATAGCGATTCATGCCGCGAAGGAGTGGGTGAAGAACCACCTCCGATTCGTCGATCCCGACCGGCACATCACATACCGTACCGTCCTTTCGCCCGGTTCCGAAGAGCTCACCGATATCTTTTCGCGGCCCGGCACGGTGCGGGGCGCAAATGATACGTCCGCGGCTGTCGGGTACTACCCGCTCAGTCCGACGGAGCAGGCGGTCTTGTCGGTCGAGCGGCACCTCAACTCGAAAGAGTTCAAAGAGCGGCACCCCGAGACAGGCGAAGACGTGAAAGTCATGGGGATGAGGAGCGGGAGGAAACTGTCCCTGACGGTCGCGATGCCGCTGCTCGCTTCCTTCCTCGAGTCCGAAGACGATTATTTCGAGAAGAAGGAGAAGATCGAAGCGGAGATCGCGAGAGTGTGCGGGACATTTCGTGCATTCGATCGGATCGACGTCTTCCTGAATACGCTCGACGTGCGCGGGAGGGGATTCGGAGGCGTCTATGCGAGCCTTCTCGGGACCTCCGCTGAAGACGCCGATTCCGGGCAGGTCGGTCGGGGCAATCGGGTGAACGGCCTCATTTCGATGAACAGGCCCATGGGGACCGAAGCCGCAGCCGGGAAAAACCCTGTCAGCCACGTCGGGAAAATTTACAACGTGCTGTCACACAAGATCGCGCGCGAGATCTACGAAACGATCGAGGGAATAAAGGAAGTCTACGTCATTCTTTTGAGCCAGATCGGCACGCCCATCGACCTCCCGCAGATGGCGACGGCGCAGGTGCTCCTCGAGAAAGGGCGAAAGATCGGCGACGTCGCCAAGATCGCGGAAGATGTGTTTGAGAAGGAACTGTCCGGCATAGCCGCTTTCTGTCATGCGCTGAGCAGGGGTGAATACCCCGTTTGCTGATCAGGTCACCAGCATCCTCGAAGAGCAGTTGTCAGGCTTCACGGCACTTTCTTATACTAAAGTACGCATGGATCAGGGAATCATCGAGAATCTCATCACGCAGCTGACGAAGCTGCCCGGAATAGGGAGAAAAACCGCTCAGCGGCTTGCCTTTTTCATCCTGTCGATGCCGGATGCGGATGCGCGTGGTCTTGCCGGTGCAATATGCGATGTGAAGGACCGGGCACACTTCTGCAGGGAATGCTTCAACATTACCGATGGCGATATCTGCGCGATCTGCTCGAATACTGCACGGGACAGAAGCGTACTCTGCGTGGTCGAAGAACCGAGCAACATTCTCGTGATCGAGCGATCGCGGGCATTTCACGGTCTCTATCACGTCCTGCTCGGTGCACTGTCGCCGATCGACGGATTCACTCCCGACAAGCTGAAACTGAACGAACTCGTGCAGCGCGTGAGAGCGCATTCGATACGGGAAATCATCATCGCGACGAACCCCAATACGAAGGGCGAGATGACCGCACAGTATATCCGCGAGCTGCTCAAGCCGTTTGCAGTGAAAGTGACGCGCCTCGCCTACGGTCTCCCGATGGGCGGAGACATCGAGTTCGCAGATGAAGTCACCCTCGGGAAGGCATTGGAAGGCAGGAGAGAGATGTAGTGCGACGTGCGCCTCAGTGGGGCTGTATTTTCTGCCGCCACCCGCTCGCCTTGCGGAGAATCTCCTCTTCGTCGACCGAGAGGAGTCGCCTGTCCCGCATGAGGAGCTTCCCGTTTACCATCACCATATCGACGTCGGACGCCGCGACGGCATAGACGAGGTGGGAATAGATATTGTAGAGAGGCGAAAGGTGGGGCTTGTGAAGATCGATCGCGATCAAATCCGCCCGTTTCCCCCCCTCGATGCTCCCGATCATACTCCCGAGGCCGAGAACCTCAGCCGCCCATCGTGTTGCCATCAGTAAAGCCGTCTTCGCATCCAGCGCCGTCGGATCGTTCGAGAGCGCTTTGTGGACTTTCGCCGTCGTCGACATCTCACTGAAGATATTGAGGTCATTGTTGCTCGCGGCGCCATCCGTTCCGAACGAGACCTTCACCCCTGCGGATAGCATCGAAACGACGGGTGCGAATCCCGATGCGAGCTTCAGATTGCTCTCCATGCAATGAGAAACGCCCACCCGGTGTTTTGCGAGGAGTTCTATTTCATGGTCGTTCAGCCAGATACAGTGGGCGGCGAGCACGGATTCATCGAGAAAGCCAAGATCAGCGAGATACTCGACCGGCCTCTTGTGGTGCCGGGCCATCACTTCGCCGACCTCCCACTGTGTCTCCGAGAGGTGGATGTGGAGGTTCACCTGCAGTATCTCCGCGAGCGTTTTCGCTTTCTTCAGCGTGTCCGTTCCGCACGTGTAGAGCGCGTGGGGGGCGATACAGGGGACGATGAGTTCATCGTCGCGCCAATTCCGAACGAACTGTTTCGCGTTCTCGAGATACTGATCGGCCGATTGCGCGGAAACGGACGGGAAATCGAGGATGCCGCTCCCGAGAACCGCCCTCATGCCGACGCGCTTCGTCGCTTCGCCCGCGGCGTCCTCGAAAAAGTACATATCGTTGTACGTCGTGATACCGCCCTTCGCCATCTCGATGCATGCCAGTTCGACGGCGTCTCCGACAAACGACGGGCTCAGCCAGGTGTTTTCCGCAGGCCATATGTGCTTGTGGAGCCACTCGTTCAGCGGGAGGTCATCGGCGATTCCACGAAAGTAGACCATCGCCGCATGCGTATGCGTGTTGATGAGCCCCGGCAGAATCGCTTTCCCTTTGCCCGGCAGAACTTCGCGCGCGGCGTATCGTTCCGACATAATCTGTGCGGGTCCAACGTCGGCAATCGTATCACCTTGCACGACGACGGCGCCGTTTTCGATGACGCTCAATGATGCGTCCATCGTGAGCACGTAGTCGCCACCTATGATGTAATCCGCAGGTATCATACGACGAGGCCGTTCAACGATGACAGGGCGCGAGAGATTGTTCCCGGATGTCCCCGCAGGCGGTACCATGCGTTCCGGTCGGAATACACCGGCAAGCGCGAGGGCTCGCGGGTGCATGGTGCACTTTTCTGTGACGCCGCCCTTCGACGAAACGCATCCTTTTCCCCTACGCCAATTCGATCAGTTTCTCTGCAATCTGTACCGCGTTCAGCGCGGCGCCTTTTCTCAAATTGTCGGCAACAATCCACATGTTGATCCCGTTTTCGATCGTGTCGTCTTCACGAATCCGACCCACGTAGGTCTCATCCGTGCCCGCGACGTCGATCGGGATCGGATAGATTTTTTTCTCCGGCGCGTCGTAGACGATCACGCCCGGAGCGGTAGACAGTAATGCCCTCACCTCTCGGGCCGACAGTTTCTTCTCCGTCTCGATATTCAGACTCTCGGAGTGGCATCGAAATACCGGCACCCGCACCGTCGTCGCCGTTACCCGTATCGACGGGTCTCCCATGATCTTCTTCGTTTCGTTCACCATCTTCATCTCTTCCTTCGTGTAGCCGTTTTCGAGAAACACGTCGATATGGGGGAGGACATTGAACGCGATCTGGTACGGGTACACCGCGCACGTGATCTCCCTGAAGTTCAGCAGATCCGTCGTCTGTTGCAAAAGCTCGTCCATGGCTTTCTGCCCCGTGCCGGAGACAGACTGAAACGTCGTTACCACGACTCTCTTCACCCGCGCGACATCGTGGATCGGTTTCAGAACGACGACCATCTGAATCGTGGAGCAGTTCGGATTCGCGATAATCCCCTTGTGCCATTTCAAGTCGTGCGGGTTCACTTCGGGGACAATGAGCGGAACGTCCGGATCCATTCTCCATTGGCTTGAGTTATCGATGACGACGCAGCCGGAACGAACGGCGAGCGGGGCCCAGATCCTCGACCGCTCCGCGCCGGCGGAAAAGAGCGCGATGTCGATGCCCTCGAATGATGTTTCGTTGAGCGTTTCGACCGGTACCATCGTGTCGCGGAACTCGATCTGCTTCCCCTCCGATCGCTCCGACGCGAAAAGCCTCAGTCTCTCGACCGGAAACGATCTCGTTTCCAGTGTCTTGACCATCTCGTTCCCGACTGCTCCCGTTGCACCGACGACCGCCGTTACGTATCGTTCCTTCTTCTTGAGCATTGTCGAATATCCTCCCTCGAAGGATAATCCTTCGAATCAGCAACGAGTCATTATCGTTGCCGCAAAATATTTCGAAATATGGCTGGGTGCCGAAGAAACACCATGACGACACCCTATAACGTTACCCCGTGCCTGATCTCACGATGAAGCTCACGGTGGTCAACGGGAGACCGCCCGTCATCACAACGAGGCATGCCCTGAAATCGTCCTGTCGATCATGGTGTTTATGAGGCATCCAGCCATATCTGTTTTCTTGTTTTGGACACGTACGAGTTATTATAAACACTGCCTTCGAAAAAACAATAGCGGCGACAGCCGCACCACGTCCGAAGCCTCGTTGTCAGAGCATTTGGCGCCTTCTTTTAGGCAACGATACCTCGATCGATCCGGAACCCCCAACGCTTCGGGTGAAGCGCGAACGTGCCGAAGCCCGTTGCGGAAACAGCGCGGGCAATCACCCGCGCCCGCGTTGCGAATTCCCGCCGAAGACATTACAATTACTCACTATACTTTTCGAGGAGGAACGATGGGATTCTTTGATCGCCTGAAAGAGGGCCTTGCGAAGACGAAGAGAGGACTCGTCGACAAGGTCGAAGCGCTCTTCACGGGGAGAAAGCTCGACGAGGCGACACTCGAGGAACTCGAAGAAATTCTCGTCCTTTCGGATGTCGGCGCGGGTGCGGCATCCGACATCATCGCCTCGCTCCGCGAGAGGACAAAGAAGGGCGAAGGGAGGGACGGCGATAGCGCTCGGGAGCTGTTGAAGCAGGAAATGACGGAACTCCTCGGCCACAGCGAGCCGCTCGCGGTCGGCAGCGAGAGACCGTTCGTGATCCTCGCGGTGGGAGTGAACGGTGTCGGCAAGACGACCACAATCGGGAAACTCGCGAGTCGGTTCCGCGCCCAGGGACTGTCGGTTCTCCTCGCCGCGGGAGACACGTTCCGCGCAGCCGGCATAGAGCAGCTCGAGATCTGGGCTCAGCGGGCGGGCACTCAACTCGTCAAGCATCAGAAAGGAGCTGATCCCGCTGCCGTCGCGTATGATGCGATCCTCGCGGCCCGAAGCAGGAATATCGACGTCGTGATCATCGATACCGCCGGACGGCTCCACACGAAGACCAATCTCATGGATGAACTGAAGAAAGTAAAACGGTCGATCGAGAAAGCCCTGCCGGGGGCACCGCACGAGACCCTCCTCGTCGTCGATGCGACGACGGGGCAGAATGCCCTGAGACAGGCCGAACTGTTTCACGAAGCGATCGGGATCACGGGTATTGCCCTCACGAAACTCGACGGGACGGCCAAAGGCGGGATTATTTTCGCCATCCGAAAGGCTCTCGGCATCCCCGTCCGTCTCATCGGCATCGGCGAGGGGATAGAGGACCTCAGGGATTTTGAACCGAAGGAGTTTGTGGAAGCACTCTTTTCATGAAATCGATCCATATGGGAAGGGCTGCGCGGGCTCCCGTTTCCCCAGCCCCGATCGGCGTGTGATCGTCTCTCCCCACCCATACGCCCACGACCAGACGATCGTCGAAACCGATGAACCACGCGTCCGTATAATCATTCGTCGTTCCCGTTTTGCCGAAGACCGGTCTGCCGATTTCCCTTGCCCGGACTGCCGTTCCCTCCTCCACGACGGCTCTGAGGAGGGTCCTCATCTCGCGGACATCATCTTCCGAGAGGACGCGCTCCGCAATCGGAAAGGTTTCGCTGATCACGACGCCGTCACGGTTCAAAATTTTTTCGTGGAGGCGGACCGTCGGCCTCCGACCCGATGCGAATGCAGCGTACGCGGAGACTATATCGATGAGGGTCACATCGGCGGATCCGATCGAGATGGTCAAGTACGGCTGCAACTGGCTCCGTATCCCCAATCGCTTCGCGACCGAAATAATGTCATCCACCCCGATGTCCGCCGCGAGCCGGACCGTCGCGCAGTTGAGTGATTTCGCAAGGGCCGTCCTGAGCGTAACGGTCCCATAATATTTGCCGTCGTAATTTCGCGGAATCCATTTTTCTCCGGGCTTGCTTCCCGCGAACGCCACGGGAGAGTCATAGACGACATCCGCGGCGGTCATCCCCGTCTCGATCGCCGCCATGAAAACGAACGGCTTGAATGCCGATCCGGGTTGCCGGAGGGCCTGCGTCGCCCTGTTGAATTGATTGTTCCAGAAGTCGGAACCGCCTACCATCGCCTTCACGTCTCCCGTGCGAAAATCCAGCGCGATAAGTGCCGCTTCGACCCCCGATCCCGTCCGTTTCTCGATGGCGGACAATCCGCTCCGTACCGCGTCCTCCGCCGCCCCTTGCACGCTCGAGTCGATCGTGGCGTAGACTCGGTAGCCATCCGTGTAAATAGCGTTGCCGTAGAGTTCTTCGAGCTGCTGCCTCAGCGTTTCTATGAAGTACGGTGCGTCGTATTTTCTGAAGTGCGGACGTTCAGGCAGCGGCGTTCGCAACGCCTCCTCGTACTGCGACGGCGTGATAAAACCGTAATCGAGCATCTGCCGCAGTGCGGAATCCCTCCGCGCCTTCGCCTTTTGAGGATTCTTGAAGGGCGAATACTTCGACGGTGCCTTTGGCATCGACGCGAGGAGCGCCGCATCGGCAACGGTCAATTCCCGGGCCGTTTTCCCAAAGTAGGTCTGTGCCGCGGCCTCTATACCGTACGCTCTCGTCCCGAAATAGGCCTGGTTGAGGTACATGCCCAGGATCTCGTCCTTCGTGTATCGCCGTTCTATCAGAATCGACAGCGCGGCTTCCCTCACTTTTCTCCTGACGCTCTTGTCAGGAGTCAGAAACAGCATCCTGGCGAGCTGCTGCGTGATCGTACTTCCGCCTTCGACGACACTCCCCGCCCGAATATCTCGCCAAAGGGCGCGCGCGATGCCGATGAAGTCGATGCCGGGATGCCAGTAAAACCGCACGTCCTCGACCGCGATGAACGCTTTCTTGACGTGATCGGGAATCAGGTGGTGGGGAAGGAATGTTCTCCTTTCAACGTAGAGTTCGGCGAGGACGTTCCCGTCGGACGAATACACCCGTGACGCCTCAAGGGGAGCATAGTTTTCGAGCATCGCTACGCTCGGCAGGCCGGAGAACGTCGAGAAGAGAAAACCACCCGCCGTGCCGACGACGATCGCGCAGACGAAGACGATGACGAGACGCCAGCTCGCTCCCGCATCGCGGATTCGTTTCCACACAGAATGCATCTTTTATTATAAAATACACAGTACGTCACCACGTCGAAAAATCATTTTTTGTTCGAACCCGCATATCGGGGGATGCGACTGCGCTTCTCCGCTTTTGAAAACGCGCGGACAGGGAACCCTATACCATATCGCTCAGGGAGGAGGCCACCATGGAAGATACCGTGAGAATCGTCGCGCAATCCATCGCTGTCGCGGCAGAGGCGCTCGCAGTGGCATTCATTTCTTTCGGCATGCTCGGCGCGCTCGCCATCGCCCTCAGAGGGGCCTTCTCGCGCGGACACGGGTATGCCGTGATGCGTCGTTGCAGGATCTATCTCGGGCACTATCTTTCCATTGCCCTCGAGTTCCTCATCGGCGCGGATATCCTGATGACCGCGATTGCACCGTCTTGGGAGGACATCGGCAAACTGGCGGCGATCGTCGGCGTTCGAACAGTCCTCAATTTCTTCCTCTCGAGGGAGCTGAGAGAAATGGAATCATTCCCTGACCGGGCGTGATTCGTCCGTCAGCTGTGCAGCTTCCTTTTCCATCGCGCGCCCGGGACGGGAACGACGTTCCTGCACAAGGTCCGGACACGACGCTTCCGCAGGACGTATCCTGCGAACGATGGGCGCTTACAGAACGGCAAGAACCGACGGGATACCTATTCGAACATCATTATCTCGCAGAACGTTACGGCGTCTCTATCTCCCTAAGGACCAATTCGATGATGCGGGGAATTTTCTCTTTGATTTCGGGCGACAGTTCCATCCCCATATCGAGGGATTTCGGTTCGACGCCGATCACGACCGTGCGGGGAGTTTCGCCGATCAGGCCCGATAAGTCGATGACTTCGAGGATGCCGATCTGGTGAACGGAGGTCTTGAAGCCGGTGGGGCAGCTCCTCACATCGTCGATTTGGAAGCGGTAGAGTGAACCGGGCTCGCCACCGCCCTTCACCGCATCGACCACAACCAACCGATCCGCCTCGAGGATTACATTGAGGAGACGGAACCCGTCGGTTCCTCCTTCGACGACAGACACGTTCTCCGGCAGCCGCATTCGCGCGAGCTCGTTCGCGACGTGGACCCCGACGCCCTCGTCCGAAAGGAGAACGTTGCCGACGCCGAGGATGACTATCTTTTCGCCAGACGGGGTACGCTCGTTTTGGACCATCTGTTCTCTTTGGAATCGGCTAAAAAATGTCCCTCATCCCCCGCTGTTCGGAAGAGATGAGGGATTGAGAGTGCTCAACGCTTCGTTTCGTATCGCTTATTCGATAATGAACTTCCTCAACTCATTCGTTTGCGGATCGATGATGTGGATAGCGCAGGCAAGGCACGGGTCGAAGGAACGGATGATCCGGACGACGTTGATAGGATTGTTCGGATCAGGCACGGGAGCGCCGATCAGGGACTCCTCGTACTGGCCGCGCGCGCCGTTTTCGCACCGCGGGGACGCATTCCACGTGGACGGAACGACCGCCTGATAGTTCTCTATCTTCTTGTCCTTGATTTTGATCCAATGACCGAGGGCACCGCGCGGCGGCTCGAAGTAACCGGCGCCCATGCCGCTCGCCGGCGGATCCCAGTGTTCTGTATCGTGGATCTTGAATCCCGGTTTCGTCATCGCGCTCTGCAGCTCATCCAGCCAGTGATAGCACGCATCGACGACGATCTTCGTCTCGATCGCGCGCGCCGCATGGCGTGCAACCGCCCCGGGTTTTGCGCCCTTCGCCACGAGCCCGAGGAGATCCTTGTTCCTCGCAACGATCATCCGGGCGAGCGGTCCCACTTCCATCGGCTTCCCGTCGTAACGCGGCGCCTTCACGAACGAGTACGCATTCTTCTTGTCGAGGTTGAATATCTGCTCCCCATTGTACGGGTGCACCGGCTTGTTGTCCTTGTACCATGCGAACTTCACCGACTCGACGATCTTGTTCGTAT
The DNA here is from genome assembly GCA_937138415.1 of uncultured Nitrospiraceae bacterium. Taxonomy (GTDB): domain Bacteria; phylum Nitrospirota; class Thermodesulfovibrionia; order Thermodesulfovibrionales; family SM23-35; genus JALHSV01. The sequence continues at coordinate 45,067 of CAKZPA010000008.1, forward strand.
CGACCGGGTCGACCTTGATGTTCGCGGGGTCGAGCCCGACGACAACACCAGCGGGAAAGACCAGTTCTTTCCCGTCAGGATCTTTTTCGAACGCTCCGTACGACAAGTAGTTGTAGTGCCCGCCACCGAGCCCCATCTTCGCGAGCGGCCAGAGCGGGCCGGTGCCGAAAGCGAGCACATCGGGTATGTAGACCTCTTCGATGAATTTCGCCTGCTCATCGAGCATCGTCCGAAACCGCGCAACCTGATTGAGGTCGGGATACGACGTGACCCCGCCGACCACGATGTTCTGGTAGTGCGGGGTCCTCCCGCCCCAGATCGCGCCCATGTTCCTCGCCTTCGCGTGCATTTTGAGGGCCTTCAAGTAATTCCTGACGGCGTGAATGACGATGTCCGGATCCTTCACGCTGAATTCATCCGGCGCGTAGCGCGGCGTGAGAGGATACGTATCCTTTGCCTTCACGAGACTGATGATCTTGTCCCTCACCGCGAGAAGTTCTTTATCGTTCCCCTTGTAGTCGGCGACCGCCATGATGTCGATGTAGTCGAGGGCCGACAGTTGGTAAAAGTGGAGCACGTGGTCGTAAATATACTCAGCGCCCATGATGAGGTTTCTGATGAGCGTGCCCCCCCACGGCACCCTGGCCCCGAACGCCGCATCGAGAGCCCGCGCGGAAGCCATCTGGTGAACGCTGTAGCACACGCCGCAGAAACGGCTCGTCACATACGATGCGTCGCGCGGGTCTTTCCCGATGAGGAGCGCCTCGAATCCGCGCGCCATCGTGCCGCTGCTCCAGGCGTCCTTGACTTTGCCATCCTCTATTTCCACCTCGATGCTGAGGTGTCCTTCGATTCTCGTAACAGGATCGACCTTTATCTTCTTGCCCATACGTCTTCACCTCCTTCTCTCATGAATTCTTCTTCGTGAACATTCCGGCGTCTCTGAGGGCCACAATCCTCTTTGACGTTTCGCTCTCCGCAGTATAGAGAGGCGTCATTTCCGAATAAAAGCCGGGTTCCGCGCATCCCATGCACACGCCGCCGCAGTCGATGCAGAAACTGATCCCGTCATTCCAGCGCCGCACCGCGCAGTCCGAATTGGTGACGGGTCCCTTGCACCCCTTCATCAGCATGCACCAGTCTTTCTGCGCCGGATCGTTCCAGTCCATGAGGAATCTCCCGGCATCGAAGTGACCGCGACGCCTGCAGTTATCGTGGATGACTTCGCGGTAGTACATGACCGGCCTTCCGATCTTGTCGAGTTCGGGAGCCTTGCCGTTCGCGAGGAAATAGAGGATCGTCCCTGCAAGGTGATCGGGATGAACGGGACACGTGGGAAGGTTGATGACCGCCTTTCCGGGGAGCGCTTTGTTGAGACCGATCCCTTTGCTCGGCGTCGCCGCCGGTATCCCGCCGTACGTCGCGCAGGCGCCCACAGCGATAATCGCCGCCGCATTCGCCGTGGCTTCTTCGAGTATCTTCTTGAAAGGCCGCCCGCCGATCATGCAGAACCGATCATCGGCCGACGGAACCGATCCCTCGACAACGAGCACATACCCTCCGGCCTTTACCGCCTCTTCAAAAGCCTCCTCCGCGGTATGCCCTGCCGCCGCCATTGCTGTCTCGTGATACCTGAGTGAGATTTTGTCGAGGATGATGGAAGACACCGGCGGATTCAGGAGACCGAGAAAAGCGATCGTGCATCCGGCACAATCCTGGCCCTCGAGCCATATGACCGGCGGCTTCTGGGATGCCGTCTCCATGGCGTGGGCAAGGCTCGTCATGAATTTGCTCTTCGATATACCGAAGAGCGCAGCAGTCGCCGCACAATACTTCAGGAACGCACGTCTGTTTATCCCGTGCGCCTCGACCATCTGCAGAAGATTGCGTTCAGCTCTCTTCTCCTTCATACTTCACCTCCTTGATTTTCATGACATTTGCATCTGTTACCTATAACGCAACGCAAGGCGTTTACACCTCCTTTCCATGACTCGCCGCTCATAGCCGAACGACCTTATACTGATTAGTCTAGTCCTTCCTTTAAATATTGTAAAGAAATTTATCCCAGCGTTCGCCGCAACGCACGACGCATAGCGTCAATGTCCGGCTTTCTCCCTGTCCACAGCTCGAATGCGAGAGCCCCCTGCCACAGCAACATGCCGTCACCGGCGAGCGCCACACATCCTCTCTTTCTGGCCTCACGCAGGAGTTTCGTTTTCTTATAGACGAGGTCATAGACAACCTGCCCCTTCTCGAGCAGATCGGCATCGACCGGCAGCGGATCAGCGTCATACAGACCGAGCGGCGTCGCCTGAATGATAAGATAATACCGGCCAAGATCCTTCGCATCACGGGACACCGAAACGGTTCCGCCGATCTTCCGTAAATCCTCCGCGAGACGCTCGACCCTCTCCATCGTCCGCCCGTAGAGGACGAGGGACCTGGCTTTCTGGACCACATAGTACCCGACCGCCCGTGCCGCGCCTCCGGCTCCCACCATGAACACGTCCTTCCCATCAAGATCGATCGCCTGCTCGGCGAGGGATTGCATGAACCCACGACCGTCGGTATTGTACCCCGTCAGCCTTCCCCCGTCGTTCACCACCGTATTGACCGCACCGACGAAGGCGGCTTCCGCGTCGATGGTATCGAGGTGCGCCATCACCCGCTCTTTATGGGGAATCGTAATGTTGACGCCTCTCAGGTTGAGCGCACGAATCGCCTCTACCGCGCTAGAGAGCGCATCCGGATGAACGGCAAAGGGCACGTAGCAGTAATCCAGAGCGAGCGCCTTGAACGCTGCGTTCTGCATCGGCGGCGAAACGGAATGCCCCACCGGCCACCCGAAAATGCCGGTAACCCTCGTTGTTCCGGTTATCCTCATATCCCCATCACGATGACAGTTCCGAAAGAACTCCCTTCAACTCTCTGAACGAGAAAAAACAGCGATCCGGCACGTACCCGTTGTACTCCCTGCGCTCGGCATTGAAGAGGAGAAACTTCATCCCCACCCTCTTCGCGCCGCTCAGATCCTTGCACGGATTATCTCCCACGTACACGCAGTCTTCCGGCGAGACGCCCAACTGATCCGTCGCGATCCTGAACAGCCGCGGATCCGGCTTCTTAAAGCCAAACCGCGAGGAGAGCACCCGCACCGCGAAGAACTGGTCGAGACCGAGGATGGACATCTCCGGCTCCGCGAAGAGCCATTGCGCATCCGAGATAATCCCGGTCTTCCACCGAGCGCTTACCTCCACGAGCGCGTCGTAGACACCGTCGAAAACGCGAAACTGTCTCATCGTGAGCGTCCGAAAGAGCGTCGCGACATCGATCACGACGCTCTTCGCGCTCCGCTTCTTGCCGTACCTGTTCATGATCGTGAAAAAAACCTTGTAAACGTCCACCTCCGGGTGCACCTCTTTACTCTCGTTCAGGTGCTGGCGGACTCCTTCGAAGAAGGCCTTCCTCATCTCCTCGGGGGCGATGCTCACCGCATGGTAGGCAAGGTACCGCGAGAGCACTTCGTACACGGAGGCATCGTATTCGTCCGTCCTGATATCGATGAGCGTTCCGTACAAGTCGAAGAGAATCGCCTTCACCGCGGAAGCCTCAGCCCCCATTTCAAACATTCTTTGGCCTCATGGACGAGGCGTTGTCGGTAGTGCCAATCGAGATAGGAATTTCTCGCGATCCGCAATTCCGTGAGCGCCATATAGAACGGATTCCGCAACGTCAGTTCCCTGAAGGTCGTCTTGAAATCGTCGAAATGTCGCGAGTACCTCTTGAGAAAAAATTCGATGAACGGTTCGGAGGCGTACGGGTTGCCCGTCCTCCAAAGGAATGCGTGCTTTATCTCCCCACACACCATGCTGACGTCGAACGCGGGATCGGCCGTCTTCAAACGTTCGAGATCTATCGCGACGACATCTCCGTCGTCGGTGAAGAGGAAGTTCGTGGGCGTCGCGTCGCCATGGACCGTGACATTTGGGGCCCGGTCGAGAATGCCAGCGCAAAACCATTTCTCCATGATTCTCATGAAGAATTTCCGTTCGCCATCGGAGAGGACCCTCTGCCTCCACAGTTTGTCCACGACCCTCAGGAAATACATGGCGACCGGCTCGAGATTCGGTCTCTCACCGGTCGCCGTCTTTTGGTGAAGCATGAAGAAAAAGAACGCGAGTCTCCCCAGCTTTTCCTTGAGCGCGTCAGAACGGCCTTCGTAGGCGGCCCTCCTGAGGTAGTGGTCGAGATCTTTGCCGTGGACATATTCCTCGACGACCGCCAACCCTATCCGTTCGGACTTATCGAAGGGTTTCACGACGTAACACGGCGACGAATCGAACCCGTACGTTCTCACGATCCGAAGATTGTCGTATTCACCCTTCATCCTGTTGATTCGGTCCTCGCAGGAATCGTGGAGGTCGTAAAATTTGCCGATAATGGCAAGTTTCGTTCTCTCCTCCGTGTATTTGTACACCGAACGGGAGGATGTGCTCGTCACATGAAAACGCGGATCCTTCACGTCCGGACACACGTGCGCGCTGATGATCTCGTAGAGAGGATCGCGGGCTTCCAGACGACCGAGGTATCGTCCGCTCACGGGAGAGACCTCTGCGTGGTGCGATCAAATGTTTTCATCGTGCCGAACGATGAGCGCAGGGTATCCTTCCGCCCTCAGTGTGTCCGCCAGTGCCGCCGCTTGAGTCCGATCCGCAAACCGTCCGACCCGAACACGATAGTACGTGACGCCACCGTGATCGATCTCGTGAATGCGGATACCGTCGTACCGCGCCGAGAGGGATTCCCTCAGACGTTCCGCGTTCGTCCGGTCCCTGAAGGAGCCGACCTGGACCGTCAACGTGCTTCCCCGCGAGGGATACCCAACCCTTCGCGCGAATGCGGCGTCACTGCCCGCGTACTCGATGAAGACCGGGGCAGTGCCGGGATGCACGATCCCCAGTTCGCGCGCCGCGGCATACGAGAGGTCGATATCCCGCCCCGGGACGAACGGACCACGATCGTTCACGAGGCAATAGACCGAACGACCGCTCGAGGCGTGCGTGACCTTCACCGTGCTTCCCAGCGGATACTCGCGATGGGCACACGTATAGCCATACATGTCGAACGGTTCCCCCGACGACGTGGGTTTGCCATGGAACTCGGAACCGTACCACGAGGCGATGGCCGTCTGCGCTTCAGGTTGGCGGGAGAACGAAGCGCACGAAGGGAGCGGCATGAAGAAACAGCCGAGGAGAACGGCGAAGATCACGCGCACGGCGGTGTTTCGACCGGCGACGGAGAAGGCATTTCTTTTCATAACGGATACCCTCCTCGCGAGAGATGACGGTGTGACCGTTACCTACAGAATATACCTGCTCAAATCTTCATCTTTCACGATTTCATTCAATTTGTGACGAACGTACTCCCTGTCGATCACCAATTTGCCGTTCTTCTTTTCCGGTGCCTCGAAGGAGACGTCTTCGAGGAGTTTTTCGAGCACTGTGTGCAGTCTCCTCGCGCCGATATTTTCCGTCTTCTCGTTCACGCGGGCGGCGATGTCCGCAATTTCCTCGATGGAATCGTCCGTGAACTGGAGCGTGACGTCCTCGGTGAAGAGGAGCGCCGTGTACTGTTTGATGAGCGCGTTATACGGCTCCGTAAGGATACGAACGAACTCTTCCTTCCCGAGTGCCTCGAGTTCGACCCGGATCGGAAATCTGCCCTGGAGCTCCGGAATGAGATCCGACGGCTTGGACATGTGGAATGCGCCCGCCGCGATGAACAGGATGTGTTCGGTCCTCACCGGACCGTGCTTCGTCGTTACCGTCGTGCCTTCGACGATCGGGAGCAAGTCGCGCTGTACCCCCTCCCGAGACACGTCCGGTCCGTGCGTGTGTCCCCTGCTCGCGATCTTGTCGATCTCGTCGATGAAGATGATGCCGGTCTGTTCGGCCCGCTCTATGGCCTCGCGGGTCACCTTGTCCATGTCGATGAGCTTGTTCGCTTCTTCCTGCTGGAGAATAGTCAGGGCTTCAGGAACTCTCACCTTCTTCCTCTTCGATTTTTCCGGCAGAAAACTCCCGAGCATCTCCTTGAGATTGATTTCGAGGTCTTCGAGGCCGACGTTCGAGACGACGCCAAATGGGATCACCTTTTCCTTCACTTCGATGTCCACATAGCGATTGTCGAGCTTTCCGTCCCGCAACTGCGTCCGCAGCCTCTCCCGCGTTTCGCGCTGCCTTTCACGTTCTTCCTCTTCCATCCCCGTCCCTCGGGAGCTTCTCGGGAGAGGGAGCAACAGATCGAGCAGGCGATCTTCGGCGAGGGCCTGCGCCTTCTCGCGCACCTTCTCGACATGTTCCGTCTTCACCATTCCGATCGCGATCTCGGTGAGGTCGCGAATCATCGATTCGACGTCGCGGCCGACGTATCCGACTTCGGTAAACTTCGACGCCTCCACCTTCACGAACGGCGCATGCGCGAGCTTCGACAGCCGGCGCGCGATCTCCGTCTTGCCGACGCCGGTCGGACCGATCATGATGATATTCTTCGGGAGCACCTCATCCCTCAACTCCGGAGCGAGGCGCTGCCTCCTCCAGCGGTTCCTCATCGCGATCGCGACCGCCTTCTTCGCCTTATGCTGACCGATGATATACTTGTCGAGCTCTTCGACTATCCTACGAGGCGTCAGATTCTCCATGGAGCTCCTCTATAATCAGGTTGTCGTTCGTGTAGATGCAGATGTCGGATGCGATCTTCATCGCTTTTTCGACGATCTCCCGCGCGGAAAGATCGGTATTCTCGATCAACGCCCGCGCGGCAGCCTGAGCGAAAGCACCGCCCGAGCCGATCGCTGAGACACCGTCCTCCGGTTCGATCACGTCGCCGGTCCCCGAGAGAATGAACGTGTGCTCCTTGTCTGCAATGATGAGGAGAGCTTCGAGCCTCCTCAAAATTTTGTCGGTTCGCCAGTCCTTCGCGAGCTCGACCGAGGCTCTCGTGATGTTGCCCCGGTACGCCTCGAGTTTCCCCTCAAACTTTTCGAACAGGGTCAACGCATCGGCTGTCGCGCCGGAAAAACCGGCGAGGACTTTTTCGCCGTACATCTTCCGTATTTTCCGTGCGTTCCTCTTCAAAATGGTCGTGCCGAGCGTCACCTGTCCGTCACCGCCTATGGCGACATCGTGTCCACGCCGCACGCACAAAATGGTCGTCCCTCGCACCATGATCGCTCCTTCACCCCGGCATTTTACGGAAATCTGTAGATCGATTACGCATCCTATTATAAATCAAAGAAATCTCTCCGTGCGAAATAAGAGAACCGCTCGGCTGAATACTTCATGAGCACACTGCATGGACGGAATGATTCCGCGGCAACCCTCCTCTTGATGACAGGCGGAATCCACTTACGCTCAAATCCACATCGCGAAGACATGCGTCGATTACTCTTATACGCTGTCGCCCTGCTGTTTCCCCGGCATTCAGCCAGATTGTGAGACAGTGCGGACCGCAGCGATGGAACTCAATTCTTTTTCGCGAAAGGATGTGCCTTATCGTACACGTCCATGAGGTGCGCGACGTCCAGGTGCGTATATTTCTGCGTCGTGGACAGTGAAGAATGGCCGAGCAGCTCCTGGATCACTCTCAGGTCGGCGCCGCCCTGGAGCAAATGGCTGGCGAACGAATGTCTCAGCGTATGCGGGCCGATGCGACCGTGCAGAGCGATCGCCCGTGCGTACTTGACGACAACCCTCCGAACCCCCCGGTCGGTCAACCGGTTGCCTGCCCGGTTCAGGAAAAGGGCCTTCTCTCTGCTCTTCTTCAGCATTCGCTCCACGAGATAGGCTTTCAGCGCATCCATCGCCTTCGTACCGACCGGCACAATCCGCTCCTTTTTCCCCTTCCCGCGAATTTTGACGAGAGATTCCCTGAAATTCACGTCCTCGGTATCGATACCCGATACTTCGCTCACCCGCAGGCCGCTCGCGTAGAGCAGCTCGAGGATCGCACGGTCACGCGCAGGAAGGAATCCGATCCCCTGTGGCCTTTCGACAAGCGAAAACGCATCGTCGACCGTGAGAAACCTGGGAAGCGGCTTCGGCGTCTTGGGATTCGCAATGAGCTTCGCGGGATTCGATGTCAGGTACCCCTCGCGCTGGAGAAATCGAAAGAACGAACGCGCCGTCGAAAGTCGGCGGCTTACCGTCGTCTTCTGCAATCCTCTTTGAATCTGACCGGCGACAAAACCCCGAATATCGATGATATCGAGGGAGCTGATGTCGCCACCCACCGACTTCGCAAATTCCTCGAGATCTCTTCGATACGCACGCAGCGTATGCGGTGAAACGCCTTTCTCGAGATCGAGGTAACGGAGGAATGCGGCGATCTGCTCTTTCATGGGATGCGTTCCATCTCTCTTCGGACCATAGTCAGAGCACTTCTCCTCGCGGCTGCCAACCGGTCGCCACGAGACCTACTTTCCAGGTCAGTCGCTACCGCGAAGATCGGCCTCTACCCGTTCGATGCCATCGATCGTATCCGTAGAGTAGACGATTGCTTTCGCATCGATTCTCTTCATCAAACCGGCAAGTACCTTTCCCGGACCGACCTCAACGAACACAGTGAATCCGGCATCCATGATCGCTCTCATCGAATCCTCCCAGAGGACCGGATGGTTCAGCTGCCGGACGAGGGACTCTTTTATGTCCCCCTTTCCTGAGATGAACCGCGCATCGGCATTGTTCACGAGAGGAACCGAGGGATCGCGGAATGGCATACCGTTGAGCACATCGGCCAGTCTCCGCGCAGCGTCATTCATGAGGCGGCAATGCGAGGGTACGCTCACGGCGAGGGGGACCGCCCTCTTGGCACCTTCAGCCTTGCACCGTTCGATCGCCTCCATCACCGCTTTTCTTTCGCCAGCGATCACGATCTGCCCCGGACAGTTATAATTCGCCGGAGCGACGTATCCCGATCGGACGCCCGCGCAAATGGTCGCCGTCGTTTCCCTCCCGAGCCCGATAATGGCCGCCATGATCCCCTCCCCTTCGGGGACGGCTTCCTGCATCAATAAACCCCTCTTCTCCGCAATCGTGACGGCGTAAGCGAGGGTGAGCGCTTCTGCGGCGACCAGCGCCGAATATTCGCCGAGACTGTGACCGGCAACGACCGCGGGACGAATCCCCATTTCCCTGAGAACCCTGTGGACTGCTATGCTCGTCGTGAGAATGCAGGGTTGTGTCCGGTGCGTGCGGTTCAGCTCTTCCGCAGGTCCCGAAAAAGAGAGATGCGCGACGTCGTATCCAAGCGCAGCGGATGCTTCGGCGAACGTTTCCCGTGCAACGGGGAAACGTTCGAAGATTTCCTTTCCCATGCCAACGTACTGAGATCCCTGGCCGGGAAACACGAAGGCAAGCTTCACTGGGCGATTCCTCTGTGCTCCTTGATCTTTCTTATGAGCAGCGGGACGATCTCGTAGAGGTCGCCGACGAGACCGTACGTTGCGACGTTGAATATGGGTGCGTCCGGATTCTTGTTGATGGCGATGATGACATCCGACGACTGCATTCCGACGAGATGCTGCACTGCGCCCGATATCCCGCAGGCAATGTATATTTTTGGACAGACTGTCTTTCCCGTCTGACCGACCTGGTGACGGTACGGAATCCACCCCGCGTCGACGGCCGCCCTCGAGGAACCGACCGCCCCGCCGAGGAGCCCCGCGAGTTCCTGAAGCAGCGCGAAGCCTTTCGGGTCCCCGAGGCCTCTCCCGCCGGAGACAATGATCTCCGCTTCCTGAAGGTTCACCATGCACTCGGACACTTCTTTCACGGACTGGAGGACCTTCGTCCTCGGCTGAATACCATCGGCCGATACGGCGACGATCTCTCCCCTTCTCCCCTCGTCGTACGCACCGCGCTTCATCACCCGTGGTCTCACTGTCGCCATTTGGGGCCTATGGCGCGGGCAGAGGATCGTCGCCATGATGTTCCCTCCGAACGCAGGCCTGATCTGGAGAAGATTGCCCGTTTCCGCATCAATCGCAAGGGACGTGCAGTCCGCGGTCAACCCCGTGCGCAGCCGCGCAGCCACTCTCGGGAAAAAAGAACGTCCGATCGGCGTCGCGCCCGCGAGGAGGATTTCCGGGCGGTGCTCCTTCACGAGCGAAGAGAGGAGATGAACGTACGGCTCGTCGTGAAAGTGCTCGAAGACTGGATGCGCAGCGTGGAACACACGATCCGCGCCCCACTTGATCAGCTCTTCCGCCTCCTTCTCGGAGGCACCAAAGAGAAGGGCCGACAAGCTCGTCGCCAGATCATCCGCCAGTTTCCTTCCGATGCCGAGAAGTTCAAACGCAACGGAAGCCACCTTGCCTTCCCTCTGTTCCGCAAAAATCCATACCCCCTTGTACCGACGCACGTCATGAGCCGCTTCCTCCGCTCCGCCCTCTATCTCGATGATTGCTCCCTCGGGGCAAACGCTGACGCAGGCCACGCAGGCCTGGCAGTATTCGTTGATATGCGCTTTGCCCTCTCGCATGACGAGCGCATCGAAAGGGCACGAGGAGAGGCACTCCTCGCATCCCTTGCATCTTTCCGAATCGACAACTACAGGCATTCTATCCTCCGGAGTTCCCCGAGGAGTGCGAGCACCTGTTCCTCGGGTGACCCCTCGAGCATTTTTCGACCCGGTCGTGCCTCGGGGGTAAAGATGTTCTTCACCTGCGTAGGGGATCCCTTCAACCCGACATCGCGCTCGTCTGCGGAGATGTCCGCCATTCCCCATTTCTTGATGACCGCTTTCTTTGCCGCCATTTTCCCCCTCAGGGACGGCAACCGCGGTTCGTTCAATTCTTTCACGACGGTCAATAATGCGGGCAGGGACGATTCCACGACGTCGTATCCGTCCTCCATCAGCCTCTGGACTCGTATGGACGTCGCGGTGATCTCCTCGATGCGCCGCACGTAAGAGACGTGCGGGATGTCGAGGAACTCGGCCGTCTCCGGCCCCACCTGTGCGGTGTCGCCGTCGATGGCCTGCTTGCCGCACAGAATAAGATCGGCTCCTATCTTGCGGATGGCCTTCGCGAGAGTGAACGATGTGGCCCACGTATCCGAGCCGGCAAATGCTCTGTCAGAGAGGAGGATGGCATCATCCGCCCCCATGGAAAGTGCTTCCCTGAGTGCGGACTCCGCCTGTGGAGGACCCATCGTGATGACGATGACGGTCCCCCCGATCCGCTCTTTCACCTGGAGACCGGCCTCGATTGCGTGCATATCGAACGGGTTGATAATGCTCGGCACGCCTTCCCGAACGAGCGTTCCGGTCTCGGGATTGATTCTCACCTCTGCCGTATCCGGCACCTGCTTGATACAGACGACGATCGTCATGCTGCTCTTTCCCTTCGCGAAGAGAAGTGTACTCCTTCACGAGTGCTCACGCACCCGCACCGGCAAATCGGAATGGTATTATACGACGGTCATTTTTATGAAGTAAAGGACACCTCAGGAAAACAGAGACAGGATGACGATGCAGGGACCTACGCGAAAAAGAGCGGATGATCAGTGGAGCCGGACGCGAAAACGATAATCGAGAAAATTGAAGATGACTCCGTCGGGCACAATCTCTTCCAGCTTCAAACCCGAAGCCTCCTGCTGCCCTTCCTTGAGTGTCACGCCGTTCATCCTCACCATTCGGCCATCCGGCTCATCGGCGTAAATGAACACAGAAATAGACAGATCGGGCAATCTCTGGCGCACTTCGGCCGGCAATTCGTGCAACAGGTAAAGCCTGTTCCTATCGGGCGGCGGTATTGTCTCACTCCCTTCCGCCGCCGTCGCCGACTCGGTCGGCCCATTGCTCGTTCCGCGGAGCGGACGTGACGCCGTCTGTTGCATCGCTCCCTTCCCTTCCCGGAGCGATCGTCGCGGATCTTCATCGATCGTTCGAGGAGATTCCCCTTCCGAAGTCTTTTCGGTCGCGCGGAGGTCCCTTTCCCCGGTTTTCTCCCCTGTATCCTGCACCGATTGCAGCGCCGGGGCTTGGGCATCTGCCCGGATCACCCCGCTCTGTGGCGCCGACCTTGTGAGCGCGTACCACGCCCCCACCGATAGCCCCGCAATGAGCGCGCAAAGGACGAATGCGATCACGCCCCTGGCTGTTGGGGAAAATCGTTTTTCCTTCGGCAGGAGGACGGATTCCTGCACCGTGAGGGGGTCGGGAATTGTCGCCCTCTCCCGTTCCCTCTGCGATTTTTTCAATGCGTCGAGAATGTACGACATAGATGGTTATCCCCCTCGCCGACTGAGCCGGGGATCTTTACCGCCGGCCATGTTCATGAGAGTGATAATCGTCAGTGGGCCGGCGATGCCATCCGGCTTCAGACCGGCTCTCATCTGGAATGTCCTGACACGGGCGACGAGCCCATCATCGAACATATCCGGATCGGACACCGTCTCTCTCGCCCCATCGACGCGCGACAACTGATCGCGAAGCCAGCGCACATCCGGTCCGCGGGCGCCCGCGGAGAGGGGACCACGATACTGCTCCGGTGCTCTCCAGAGGAGAGTGGCCTCCCCCTTCCACTTCTTTTCGATCTCCGAAAGCGGCACGTTCCGAATCTCCCGACCGACAACGAGAACCGCCCGTTCGCCGCTCGTCTCCCTGAGAAAGGCATGGAATTCCACCCCGCCTTCCTCCCGCAGGGTTATCACCGCGGGTCTGTCGAGGAAGCGCACGGCGGCGACGTCGCCGGTCACCGACAAGCAACGCGCGCCGTCGCTCCGCGGAGCGGAGCACGCGTCATCCGGATCATCGTTCGTGTAGGGGATTCCCCATTCCGCGAAGAGGGCACGATACGCGAGTTCCTTGCTCCGACCGACCGCCTCGCCCGTCGGCCAACTCAGCGTATCAGACGTTTCCAAAGGACGATCCGGCATCCGTGCCTCAATCGTGTTTTGCCGTAAAGGAATGGGCGCCTGATTCTGCCGGTACAGGAGGGCGCCCGTAACGAGAACGCCGACGGAAACGAACAGGATGACGCCAGTCGCCCACCGCACTCGCGGACGTGGGGATGCGCCTCCTTGCCCGAGCACTTCACGAGCGGCCCTCATGAGCGTTTTCCTGTCGACGACCGCCTTCCCTTCGGCGTACGCACCGAGCAGGGCACGATCACAGATGACGTTGATCAGGCGCGGGATACCACCGCTCGCGCGATGCAGGGGAGCAGTCAACGATTGGGGGAAAAGGGGCTTTGTCGCCCCGGCGGTAAAAAGGCGGTGATTGACGTACAGGGCGACATCCTTTTTCGAGAGAGGTCCCATATGGTAGCGCGCCGTTATGCGTTGCGAGAGCTGAACCATGTCCGGCCGCGACAGTATGTCTCTCAGCTCCGGCTGCCCGATCATGACGATCTGGAGGAGTTTCTGCTCGTTCGTTTCCAGATTGGTGAGAAGACGAATCTGCTCGAGCACATCGGGCTTCAGATGCTGTGCTTCGTCGATGATGAGGACCGTCTTCCTCCCTCTCGCGTACGCATCGAGGAGAAACGCGTTGATCGCATCGACAAACATCTTGATACTTGCGCACCCGTACGGGTACGGTATGTGCAGTTCATCGCAGACCGTCGCGAGGAGCTCCTCGACCGTCACTTTGGGATTGATGATGAAAGCCACGTTGACCGACTCCGGAATCTGTTCGAGGAGGCAACGGCAGATCGTCGTTTTGCCGGTGCCCACCTCGCCCGTGAGGAGCACGAATCCTCCGTCCGTGTTGATGCCGTAGAGGAGGTGGGCGAGCGCTTCCCGATGCTGCTCGCTCATAAACAGATACCGCGGGTCGGGGGCGATGGAGAACGGCGGTTCCTTCAGACCAAAGTGCTCTAAATACATCCGGCTCCCGACCTAAAAGTGTGGGATGGCACCCGCGGAAAGAACGTGGAGATGGACCTTTTCATCCGGTTTCGCCGCGTTGAAGATGCGCTCGGCGAGATCGCGCCACTCAGCGCTGTCCGTCGCCACAAGGACGAGCCGAAACCTGTTCAGTCCGGCGCTATCCCTCTCTTTTCTCCCTGCAGCGATACTTCCCGTGATCGTCCGCTCCAACGACTCCATATCGTCTGGCTGAACGATGTAAATGAGAAGTCGCCGCCCGATCGTCACGCGGTATCGGAGTGGGATACCCTGAGCGTGCGTCTGCGCTTCGCACTCAATGTGCCGGAACACTTCTTCCGGACAACCGCACCCCAATGTGCCCTGCACGAACGACTTGATCTTCCCCGCATCCATCGTGAGATTCATATTATCACGGAGCATCTCCATTTACAATATGCGCCGCCTTCCGCGGAGGGATGTTTGAAGCGTGCCCGCTCTTCCGCTATAATTGATGGCGATGAGAATCATCCCTGCGATCCTCGCCGAGAGAGAGAACGATTTCTTCTTCCTCATGCGTCAGGCCGAGACGTTTACGGACTACGTGCAGATCGATATCATGGACGGTTTTTTCGTCCCTTCCCGTAGCTTTCCGGTCACCGCGCTCCGGAGGCTCACAACCCCTCTCTCTTTCGAACTGCACCTCATGGTGAAACACCCCTCCGCCTTCATGGTTCAGGTCGATCACCCACGCCTGAAATCGGTCATCTACCACGTCGAAGCCGATGTGGAACATCTCGACTTCATCGGGCAGGTGAAGAATCGCGGGGCAAAAGCCGGCCTCGCCGTCAAACCCGAGACGCGAATCAACGATTTCGCTCCGCTCGTCGCGCACGTCGATACCATCCTCTTCATGACGGTCGATCCCGGCTATTACGGCAGCCCGTTCAAACCGGACGTCGTCGAGAAAATCAGTGACGCGCGCAGGCGATTCCTAAACGTTGAGATCGGCGTCGATGGCGGCGTTTCGCTCGACAACATCCATGTCTTCGTCGATGCGCATGTGGACTATGCATGCGTGGGAAGTCGCATCTTTTCCGGCAACAATCCCGGAGACAATTACAGGGAATTCCTGAGGCGAACGAGGGAAATCGAGAGTCCGTGACGATCGTGCATCCTTCGACGCTGAAAAGGAGAAAGGACTCCGCAGGATGAAACAGGTCGAGAAACTGGAACAGATTGCCAGGTTGATTCGTTACTACATTCTGACCGCGACGGCGGAAGCAGGTTCGGGTCACCCTTCATCGTCTCTCTCCGCCGTCGATCTGATGACCGCCCTCTTCTTCGGCGGGTTTTTCAGGTTCGATCCCGAGCAGCCGGAACACCCGAACAATGACAGGGTCATCTTCTCCAAGGGACACGCTTCTCCGCTCTTCTATGCGCTCTGGACCGTCGCGGGTCAGGTATCCGAACGAGAGCTCATGACCATGAGGAAGTTCGGAAGCCCTTTCGAGGGGCATCCGACCGTCTCTTTTCCTTTCACCGAAGCCGCCACCGGATCCCTTGGACAGGGGTTGTCGATCGGGGTGGGGATGGCGCTCAATGCCAAATACATCGATAACCTTCCTTACCGGACATTCGTCCTCCTTGGCGACAGCGAGATGGCGGAGGGATCCCAGTGGGAAGCGATACAGATTGCCGCGCACTATCGACTTGACAACTTGATCGGCATCATCGATGTCAACAGACTCGGGCAGACAGGCGAAACGATGTACGGTCACCGTCTCGATGCGTACAGGAAGCGTGTCGCCGCGTTCGGCTGGAAAACGATCGTCATCGACGGCCATGCCTTCGATCAGATTCTCCCCGCATATCGGAAGGCCGTGCGGATGAAAAACCACCCCGTTATGATCATCGCGAAGACGATAAAAGGGAAAGGATTTCCGTTCCTCGAAGACAGGACCGGTTGGCACGGCAAAGCCCCGAAGAGAGAAGAGGCCGACCTCGCTCTCCGGGCGTTCGGGAGCGTCGATACGTCGATCAGAGAGCGACTTCAGCAGCCCGAAGACAGGAAACCATCGATAACGACGCCGACGGAACGTCCGGAGGTGTTCTACCCCCCCGATAAGCCCGTCGCGACGCGCAGGGCGTACGGCAATGCCCTCGCGAGAATCTTCCCTTCTTTCCCCGATATGGTCGTCCTCGACGCCGAGGTAAGCAATTCGACCTTTTCTGAAATCTTCAGGGACCGCTATCCTGAGCGTTTCTTCGAGATGTTCGTGGCCGAGCAGAACATGGTCGGCACCGCGCTCGGACTCTCCCGCCGGGGGAAACTGCCGTTCGTGTCGAGCTTTGCCGCCTTCCTCACGAGGGCGTTCGATCAGATCAGAATGAGTCAATACTCGGGCGCGAATATCAAATTCTGCGGCTCGCACGCCGGCGTCTCGATCGGCGAGGACGGGCCATCGCAGATGGGGCTCGAAGACATCGCCATGTTCAGAGCGATCCTCGGCAGCGTCGTCCTCTACCCGTCCGATGCCGTCGCTACGGAAAAACTCGTCGAGGAAGCCGCACGCCACCGGGGGCTGGTATACATCCGCACGACGAGAGCCGATACCCCGATCCTCTACCGCAGTCACGATGTTTTTGCCATCGGCGGCTCGCGCGTTCTCAGGGCAAGCGATCGTGACCGCGTCACCGTCATCGCGGCAGGCATCACCCTCCACGAGGCGCTCGCAGCGTACGAAGAACTCATCACCACCGGCATCCCCGTCCGCGTGATCGATCTCTACAGCATCAAACCGCTCGATGAAGAGACGCTCCGAAGAGCCGCGCGGGAGACGGGAGCGCTCCTCACCGTCGAGGATCACTATGCGGAAGGTGGCCTCGGGGAAGCGGTGAAGGGCTTCCTCTGCACGTCTTGCGTTCCAATCCATTCCCTCGCGGTGAAGAAAATGCCGAAGAGCGGAAAGCCGCACGAGCTCTTGAACTATGAGGAGATCTCGAGGAACGCAATCGTAAGCAAAGTGAGGGAAATCGCGGGGACGTCCGAAAGAGGGAGAGAGTCGTGATTGACAATGAAACGATGCGGGAGATCATCGCTTCGCTCAAATATGCGCACGGTTTTTTCAACAGCCTCCTTTTTCTGCTCTTTCTCGCCCAGGGATGGCACGGTCTGCAACTGAGAAAGAGGAGGTTGAGCGGCGGCCATCCCGAAGTGCGGCACGTCAAAAGACATCGAGCGCTCGGACCGTTTCTCGTGATCTTGATCATCGCCGGTTTTGCTGGAGGTATCAGCTCCGTGTATCTCATGTGGGAGGAGGTCGTTCTGTACCCGCTCCACTTCCTGAACGGGCTCGCGATCGCGGGATTGACAGTGGCGACGTATCTCGTCTCCCGGAAGATCCGCGCGCGGGAATCACGCTGGCGAGCGGTTCACGCTTCCATCGGGCTGGCGATTCTCCTGCTCTACGCGGGGCAAATCTATCTTGGACTGACCATGCTGTAGGACGGGCAGACGCTGCTTCTCACTGCTTCTCACTTCTTCTCGATCCTGATGTTCCGTGCCCCCCTCGCCTTCCGGAGAACCGTCGCATC
>CAKZPA010000009.1 GCA_937138415.1 uncultured Nitrospiraceae bacterium
TGCAAACGTCGTCCTGATCATCCCGATTCTTGTGGCGGCGCTTGGCACGACTCCGTGGAGTTTCCGCGCCATGTATAACCATGAGGTCGCAATCCGTCTGGAGGGACAACCGCCACAAGTCAAAATCCTGACAGCAGCGGACGCCGCGCACCTTCCGCCTGCCGTTCAACGTTACCTTGTTTTTACGGGGGCCATGGGCAAACCGCGTGTCTGGAATTATCGGATTCGATTCAGCGGGGTACTTCGAAACGGCCCCGATGACAAATGGATGCCAATCATAGCCTCCCAGCAGAGCTTCGCCAACCCGCCGGCGCGGCTATTTCTCGTCGAGTCGTCCAAGTGTGGTGTCCCCCTCAACGCTTTTCACCGCTACGTCGGGGCGGAAGCAACTTTCCACGTGAAAGTCGCCTCGTTCCTGACGGTGGTGGATGCGCACGGAGCCGAGATGAACAAGAGTGAAACCGTCACTCTACTCAACGATATGTTTATCCTTGCCCCAGCGACATTGATTGACCCGAATATCGCGTGGGAAGAAATCGACGCTCGCACAGTCCGCGCTACATTCACCAACGCCGGGAACACTGTATCGGCAGTCGTGACATTCGACGATTCAGGCGCCCTCGTCAACTTCGTATCCGATGATCGCGCCAGAACCATTGACGGCAAGACGTATGAGCGACTCCGCTGGTCGACGCCTGTCAGTGATTGGCGTGAGTTCGACGGGCGCAAGCTGCCCGCAAAGGGTAAGGCACTCTGGACGCTTTCCAAGGGTGAATTCGCTTACGCGGAGATTGAGATTCTCGACGTTCAGTACAACGTAACTGATGAGTGATTCGAAGTCATTCGAATTCAAGAACGGCGCGCCTGACAGCGGGATTCAGCCGCAACGTTGCCCAAGGACGTCAGAAGCACGCAGGAGCGAGTGAAATGGCGGTCTCCGGTTAGCAGATGAAGAAATAAAAAGGTGCAGTTCCCCTTTTTAGCCCTTTTTTGTCTGATCAAAAATAGTCCTCCCATCTGAACAGGAGCGGCTTTTCGTTCTCTCTCAAAATCTTCGCTTCCACAACAGTGCCTACGAAGAGCGAATGATCGCCGGCGGTAAAGGCGTTGGCAAGTTTGCATTCGAAGTACGCCAGTGCATCCCTGAGAACAGGAGAGCCGTTCGATGCGTCAAAATACGGAACATCCTTGAACTTGTCATGCTTTCTCCCGCTCCTGAATCCGAAGTCGCGGGCGATTTTCTCCTGCCCCTCCGCGAGCACGTTGACGGCAAAATATCCCGACTCTTTGATCAGTCCATGCGTATAACGGGCAGGTGCGATGGATACCATGAGCATTAACGGATTCATCGAAACCTGCGAGATCCACGCTGCCGTCATCCCGTTCACCCTCTCTTTTGTGCGGGTCGTCACGACGTAGACGCCGTGGGTGATCGTCTTTGACACAACATCCTGCATAGCGGCCTCCTCACCGTTATTCTTTGATACATTACCACAATATCCGTTGGAGGTGCGAGGAGGAAATGGCCCGCGCATTCCGCGGACTTTCGCCGGAGGGTCTTTGACAGATTATCCTGCATCCCCGTACAATTGTGAGAGTGCCGAGAACCGACATAAGGTCGTCCTTCTGTGATACTCCAGGCGGTTAGCGCATAGAGAGACGTGTCCGTACCCACTCTGTTGATCGCGGTGTCGTTTGACCGCGGGAGGCGAGTGAAAAACCGAATTCGGGAGAGCGTCGCGTGGTTTTCAATGACGTGAGGGAATTCATATCGTTCCTCGAGGAGAAAGGCGAACTCGTTCGCGTGAGGGAAGAGGTCGACCCGATCCTCGAGATTACGGAAATCGCCGACAGGATCTCGAAAAAACAGGGGCCGGCTCTCCTCTTCGAGCGGGTGAAACGGTCCCGCTATCCCGTGGCCATCAACCTCTTCGGCTCGTACCAGAGAATGGCCTGGGCATTGGGTTTAGAACGTTTCGAGGAGATCGGACAGCAGTTCGAATCGCTCCTCAGAACCGATCCCGACATGAAATTCGTGCAGAAGATGGAGGCCCTCTACAATCTTTATAAGCTCAGTACCTCGAAACCGAAGGAGGTCAAGCGGGCGCCGTGCCAGGAAATAGTCCGCGATGCCGACTTCTCGCTCTTCGAATACCCGATTCTCCAGTGCTGGCCGGGGGACGCGGGCCGTTTCATCACCCTGCCCCTCGTGATCACGAAGGATCCGGAAACAGGCAAACAGAACGTCGGGATGTACCGCCTGCAGGTCTTCGACGGAAAGACGACCGGAATGCACTGGCACACGCACCATGATGGCGCCGTGAATTTTCGCAAGAACGCAAAAATGGGCAGGAAAACCGAGGTTGCCGTCGCTCTCGGAGGCGATCCCGTGACGATCTTCTCAGCGACCGCGCCTCTCCCGTATGGCGTGGAGGAACTCTTCTTCGCGGGGTTTCTCCGGAAGCGCGCGATCGAAGTCGTGAAGGCGAAAACGGTCGACCTCCTGGTTCCCGCACAGGCCGAGATCATCCTCGAGGGATACGTGGACCCCTCCGAGGAACGGATCGAAGGGCCGTTCGGGGACCACACGGGATACTACTCGGTCGCTGACAAATATCCCGTGTTCCACGTCACCTGCGTTACCCAGAGAAAGGAGCCGATTTATCCGGCGACGATTGTGGGGAAGCCACCGATGGAAGATTGCTACATGGGGAAGGCGACGGAGCGCATGTTTCTCCCTTTTATAAAAATGCAGTTGCCCGAGATCGTGGATATGAATCTCCCGCTCGAGGGCGTATTCCATAACTGCGCCCTGATCTCGATCCGTAAGTCGTATCCTATGCATGCGCGAAAAGTGATGAACGCGATCTGGGGGCTCGGTCAGATGATGTTCACGAAGTTCGTCATTATCTACGATGAGGATGTCAACGTGCAGAATACGTCAGAAGCGGCGTGGAAGGCGTTCAACAACGTTGATCCGGCGAGGGATATCGTCGTCTCCGAAGGGCCTCTCGATGTGCTCGATCATGCCTCGCCGAGGCCTATCTACGGCGCGAAGATGGGCATCGACGCGACGAAAAAATGGCCTGAGGAGGGATATCAGCGGCAGTGGCCGGACGAGATCCGCATGTCGGATGAGATCAAGGCGCTCGTCGACAGGCGATGGAAATCCTATGGTCTTGAGTAAGATCGCAACGTATCTTGAGATGATCAAGTTCCAGCACAGTATCTTTGCGCTTCCCTTCGCGTACCTTGGGGCGTTTCTCGCGGAAAAGCGCGTGCCGTCCCTTGCGGCGCTGTTCTGGATCACGGTCGCAATGGTGGGCGCGCGCAGTTTCGCGATGGCGGTGAACCGGATCATCGACAAGGAGATCGACAGAAGGAATCCGAGGACGGCGAACAGGGCACTGCCGAAGGGGCAGCTCTCGGTCTCGGGTGTGCTGGTGTTTTCTCTCGCCAGCCTCGTGGTGTTTCTCATCGCGGTTTTCCATCTCGCGCCCCTCTGCCGGTATCTCTGGCCGTTCGTCGTCATTCCATTCGTCATCTACCCGTACACGAAGCGGTTCACGTGGCTTTCCCACTTTCTCCTCGGGGCTTGTCTCGGTCTCGCTCCTGTCGGCGCGTGGGTCGCGATTACGAACACCCTTGCGGTGGAACCGCTCTTGCTCGGCGCTGCCGTGATGTGCTGGGTCGCGGGGTTTGACATTTTTTACGCGATTCAGGACGTGGACTTCGACCGCGCACACGGTCTTCGATCCATTCCTGCTGCGTTCGGGATACGAATTTCCCTCGTGTTCACGAAGACTCTGCATTTTTTCGTGATCGTCTTGCTCGCGTGGGTGGGCCTCCGTCTCGACCTCGGGTTCATCTACTTCACCGGCGTGTTCATTGCGGGTGTCCTCCTCATCTACGAGAACAGCATCGTCAAAGCTGATGATGTGTCGAGATTGAATGTCGCTTTCTTCACGATGAACGGCGTCATAAGTGTCGTCATGTTCCTCTTTGTGGCAGGGGAGATCCTCTTCAGAGGGGCGAACAGTGTCTGAATACGTCGTCGGTATCACGGGCGCAAGCGGGAGCATTTACGGCATTCGGCTCGTCGAGGAATTGTTAGCGGCCGGTCATCGCGTGGAACTCATCGTGACCGATGCCGGCGAGAAGGTCATGAAGGAAGAATTGAGGACGTCGGGACGAAAGGCGTATGAGCGACTGCTCGCCGCACGGAAGAATGCTCCGCTCAGGCTCTGGCGGAACGATGACTTCACGGCTCCCTTCATGAGCGGGTCGAACGCATTCGAAGCGGTGGTCGTCATTCCCTGCAGCGTCGGGAAACTCGCGGCCATCGCGAACGGTCTGTCGGGGAATCTCCTCGAGCGAACCGCGGACGTAGCGCTCAAAGAGAAACGAAAACTCGTCCTCGTTCTTCGGGAGACCCCGTTGAGCCCGATTCACATCGAAAATATGCTCAAGGTGGCGCGAGCGGGCGCCCATATTCTGCCCGCCATGCCGGCCTTTTATCACCGTCCGAAGACGATCGACGACATGGTCGATTTTATCGTCGGAAAGGTTCTGAACCTTCTCGGGATCGAACACAAACTCTTAAGAGGGTGGAAAGCGGGATAGGGTTGTATAGCGAAGGGGTTTTTGAATCGTCAGACGTTTCCAAAGAGGAAAGTATCGATGCGGCTGAATACCTTCCGAATACCGGGAATGGTGTTTCTTCTGCATCCAAATAATATTTCGAACTTTGGTGGAGAGCAGAGGAGTTGATTGAAAGGGGAAAACCCTCACAGGGTTGGCTTGTTCGAGACCATGTGTCATTGCGCCGGATTCCTGCTTCCGCGGGAATGACAGCCACGGGTGTTTATTGCGACGACATTGGAGGAGCACCGGAATTATCATGCGTATATCCCGCTCCCTGCTTACAACCTGCGGGGACAAGCTCCTTAGGCATGACAACTGAAAGTATTTGTCGCACGGAAATCGGGAAAGAACCTTAATTGTTCGACCCTTAATATGGCAGAGAGCATTGTAGAGAACATCGCCGACAAGGTCGAAAAAGGCATACGTCTTTCCAGGGAGGATGGAATAGCCCTCATGGAGTCGAACGATCTGATATCGATCGGGCGGCTCGCTAATATGGTTAAGGAAAGGAAATCGGGAGCCGTCGCGTACTTCAATGTCAACCGACACATCAATCTGACGAACGTATGCGTTTCGCGCTGTGCGTTCTGCGCCTTTAGCAGAGACAAGGGCGATGCCGACGCGTATACGCTCTCGCTCGATGACGTGCTCCGCGTCGCGCGCGCTGCGCGTCACGACGGGGTGACCGAATTTCATATCGTGAGCGGTCTCCATCCCGACCTGCCGTTTTCATACTATCGCGATGTGATCGCAGCTCTCAAGGAAGAGATGCCCGACGTGCATCTGAAAGCGTTCACGGCTGTCGAAATCTTCTATTTTTCGCAACTGACCGGATTCGGCGTGGAGGACGTTCTCAGGGAACTCCAGATGGCCGGCCTCGGGTCACTGCCGGGTGGCGGAGCAGAAATTCTCCATCCACGGGTCCGGCAACGCGTCTGTCCCAACAAGGCTTCCTCCTCAGAGTGGCTCGACGTGATGCGGACCGCGCATCGGTTGGGCTTGAAGTCCAATGCGACGATGCTCTACGGCCACGTCGAGACGAGTTCGGAGAGGGTCGACCATCTCCTCGCGCTCCGGGCGCTCCAGGATGAGACGGGCGGATTCCAGGCGTTCATCCCGCTCCCGTTTCACCCGCGCAATACGCGCCTTTCGCATATGCGGCGACCGACAGCCGTCGAAAAGTTGAAGGTGCTCGCGGTATCGAGACTGATGCTCGACAACGTTCCGCACATAAAGGCTTACTGGGTCATGCACGGCGTGAAAGTCGCCCAACTCGCCCTCCTTTTCGGTGCCGATGACCTCGACGGGACCGTCGCGGAGGAAAAAATTACCTACTCGGCCGGAGCCGAAACGGTGCAGTCTCTCTCGCGCGACGAGTTGTGCGATCTGATCCGGTCTGCGGGGAGGGTACCCGTCGAGAGAGACTCGCTCTATCGGCTCGTCGGCGACGTGCGAAAGGATCAGGCGGGAGTTCGCAGTGAGACCTAAGGTGGGACATATCCAGTTCCTTAATTGTCTTCCGCTCTACTACGGCCTCGTAAAGAGCCTCGCGTTCCTCGACATCGAGCTCGTTAAGGGCACGCCGACGGAACTCAACGCTTTGCTGATCAACAAGAGCCTCGACGTATCTCCGATCTCGTCGATCGAATACGCACGCCATGCAGATTCCCTGTTGCTCCTGCCCGATTTCACGGTCAGCTCCGACGGCGAGGTGAAGAGCATACTCTTCCTCAGCCGATTCCCTGCTGAAGAACTATCGGGAAAGAGCGTAGCGCTTGCCGACACTTCGTCGACGTCGCACGCTCTCCTGAAGATAATTCTGCGCCGCGGGTACAAGGTCGACCCACGGTATGTCGTCATGCCGCCCGATTTGGACGTCATGCTCTCTTCCGCCGATGCCGCTCTCCTCATCGGCGATAGTGCGTTGCGACACTATACGAACGCGCGGGGATACTACCTTTACGACCTCGGCGCCGAGTGGAAAAAACTGACCGGCAAGGCGATGGTGTACGCCGTATGGGCGGTCAACCGGTCTTTCGCGGAGGCGAAGGCCGACCTGTGCGCTGACGTCTACGAGACGTTCAGGAAGTCGATGAGGTATTCCATGCGCAACCTTCCCGAAATTGTCAAGTATGCGGCGAAATGGGAACCTTTCGACGCGGCTTTTCTCAGTGCCTACTTCGCGTCTCTCCGCTTCTCGTTCGGGCGCAGGTATCGGGAGGGGCTGAGGCTTTTTTACCGAATGGCACGGGATATCGGGGAGCTGGACAGGATTCCCGAGCTCGAATTCGTGGATCTCAAAGTGCACCGGACGAAAGTATGACGGCCGGGAACATTCTCGAGGACAGTGCGGCAGGGAAGCGGATAACCGCGGAAGAGGCGCTCTGTCTTTTCCACGAGGCCGACCTGCTCGGGCTTGCCGCCGCGGCCGATGCCGTGTGTCGAAAACAGCATCCTGACGGCATCGCCACGTTTCTCATAGATCGAAATATCAACTATACGAATATTTGCGTGAATCAGTGCGCGTTTTGCGCTTTTTTCAGACCTCCCGACCACCCGGAGGCGTACGTCCTCAGCCAGGCAGAAATCGAGCTGAAGATTGCCGAGACGCTCTCCCTTTCGGGAACGCAGGTGATGATCCAGGGAGGCATTCACCCGGATCTCGGTCTCTCTTTCTACGTGAATATGTTCCGCCGGATAAAAGAGAAGTTCAAGATCCGAATACACAGTCTCTCTCCGCCTGAGATCGTGCACATTGCCCGGCGAGAAGGGATGTCGATCGGCGAGGTACTGAGGGAGTTGAGGGTCGCGGGACTCGATTCGCTCCCGGGGGGCGGGGCTGAAATCCTCGTCGACAGGGTCAGGCGAACGATCAGTCCGCGCAAGATATCCTCGGGGGAGTGGCTCGATGTGATGAGGGAAGCCCACGCGCAGGGGATGAAGACGACGGCGACCATGATGTTCGGGACGGTCGAGACCGTCGAAGACCGTATCTCCCATCTCGAGAAGATCAGGTCGCTTCAGGACGCAACGGGCGGTTTTCTCTCTTTTATCCCCTGGACGTACCAGCCGGGCAATACGGTCCTCGGTGGCAAGACGGTCTCCGCACCCGAGTATTTGCGGATGCTCGCCCTCAGCCGTCTGTTCCTCGACAACGTTCCGAACGTGCAGGGATCGTGGGTCACGCAGGGGCAGGACATCGGGCAAGTCTGTTTATCGTTCGGGGCGAATGATTTAGGCAGTATCATGATAGAGGAGAATGTGGTCAAAGCGGCAGGTGTCTCCCATAGGATGACGGTGGACGAGATGGTGCACCTCATCAGAAAAGCGGGCAAAATACCGGCGCAGAGAGATACGGAGTTCAACCTCCTGAAGGTTTATGATGCGTGATGCCTCGGGAAACGGCGACAGTGCTCGCTCGCCGTTGCCGCATATCTTGACGAACACGTAGAAGAGGGATGCCCGCTCGCGGGAATCCCGTCGGATAGTCGGGCGATCGAACAATGATTATTCGTGCGACATCCGGACGTTCGGGACGAGCGTCGGAGATCGAATGAACGAGGTCGATCATCGGAAACGGGACGCGCGCGAAGTTTCGCGGATGTTTTCGGGCATCGGCGATCGTTACGACCTTCTCAATCATGTCCTCAGTTTCGGCCTCGATATCGGGTGGCGCAGGGCGGCGGCGCGCGAGACGCGCGTGGCCCACTGCGAGCGGATTCTCGATGTGTGCACCGGGACGGGAGATATGGCGCTCGAACTGAATCGCTTCTGGAAAGGGCGGGTCTTCATCGAGGGGTTGGATTTGTCGAGCAGCCTCCTCGAGAAAGCGAGGAGGAAGGCCGCGCAGGCGAAGGCGGACCACCTCATCGTCTTTCGTGAGGGGAACGCCGAATCGCTCCCGTATCCCGATGCGGCGTTCGATGCGATCACCATTACCTTCGGCCTGAGGAACGTCACGGATCGGGCGAAAGCACTGCGTGAGTTCCATCGCGTGGCCAAACGGGGAGCACGCTTTGTCTGTCTCGAATTCAGCCGGCCGACCAATCCGTTCTTCTCGGCGCTTTACGCTGTCTATCTGACGAGGGTCGTCCCTCTCCTCTCGCGCGTGTTCGGATCGGACCCGACCGCCTACCGCTACCTCGGGAACACGATCAGGGATTTTCCGAACCCCTCCGAACTCGCCCTGCTCATCGAATCGGCGGGGTGGAATCGCGTTTCGTATCGAAGGCTTTCATGGGGGATCGTCGCCCTCCACACGGGAGTCAAAAACTGACGATGGGGAACGCGCGTTCGCCCGTCCTTCTCCTCGAAGACCTCACGATATCTTTCCATTGGGGGGGAAAAAATGTCGTCAGTGTCGTCAATGATCTTCACCTTGCGGTCGGAGAAGCCGAGGTGTTCGGTCTCGTCGGCGAGAGCGGGTGCGGAAAGAGCCTGACCGCGCTCGCCATCATGGGGATACTCCCGCACAACGCCTCAGCAAAGGGGAAGGTACTCTTTCGGGGCCGGAATCTCCTCGGCCTCGACGCGGAGTCGATGCGGCGATTGCGGGGGCGGGAGCTGGCGATGATCTTTCAGGAACCGATGACCTCGCTCAATCCTGTTCTCACCGTGGGCTATCAGGTCGCCGAGGTACTCATGGCGCACTTCGGCCTGGCAAAAAACGACGCTCTGGAGAAGACGGTCGAGCTGCTGCGCGCGGTGCGGATCCCTTCACCGGAGCTGAGGGTACGCGAATATCCGCACCAAATGTCGGGCGGCATGAGACAGAGGGTGATGATCGCGATGGCGATCGCCTGCAACCCGTCTCTCCTCATCGCCGACGAGCCGACGACGGCCCTTGACGTGACGATCCAGGCACAGATCCTCGATCTGCTCGGAAGCCTCCGGGAAGAGAGAAAGATGGCGATCCTGCTCATCACGCACGACATCGGCGTCGTTGCGGAACACGCGGAACGGGCCGCGGTCATGTACGCGGGGAGGATCGTCGAACTGGCGGGCGTGAGCCGCATACTCGAAGCGCCCCGGCATCCCTATACCATGGGGCTTCTCGACTCCCTTCCGAAGAGGAAAGGCATCCCGTTAAGGCCGATTCCCGGGTCCGTGCCCAGACCGGGCAAACTCCCCCCGGGATGCACGTTTTCCGAGAGGTGTCGTTACGTCGTTCCGGCGTGTCGAAAAGAGGAACCCATGCTCAGGGAGATTGCCACCGGACATTTCTCCCGGTGCATACGATCGGAGGAGATCGAATGGGAATCATCGATGTAATCTCGCTCAGGAAATTCTTTCCGTTCAGGAGGCGGGTGTTCGCCAAGCAGGAATGGCTCAGGGCCGTCGACGGGGTGACCTTTTCCGTTCGGGATGGTGCCGTGCTCGCCTTAGTGGGAGAGAGCGGTTCCGGCAAATCGACGGTCGCGCGGCTCGTCCTCCGCCTGATCCGGCCAACCTCGGGAGAGATTTTGTTTCGGGGAACGAATATTCAGGCGCTCAGGGGAGACTCCCTGCGGGAGTTCAGGAAATCGGTCCAGATCATATTCCAGGATCCTTTCGCGTCGTTGAATCCGAGGATGACCGTGTTCGATACGGTCTCGGAACCGCTCAAAATACACAAGCTCTGCAGGAAAGAGGAGATGAAAGACCGGGTCGTGCAGCTCTTGATGAGCGTCGGCCTTTCATCCGATATCCTCTCCCACTATCCCCACCAGTTCAGCGGCGGTCAGCGCCAGAGGATATGCATTGCCCGGTCCCTCGCTGTTTCTCCCCGTGTTCTGGTGGCCGATGAACCGCTCTCGGCGCTCGACGTCTCCATCCAGGCGCAGATACTGAACATCTTGCAGGATCTCCAGAGGAGGTCCCATATCTCGTTTCTCTTCATCAGCCATGACCTCAGAGTGGTGCACTATTTCAGCGACGAGGTCGCAGTCATGTGCCTCGGGAAAATTGTCGAGCGGGCGCCCACGAATCAGCTTTTCGAAACCCCGCTCCACCCGTACACAGAAGAACTCCTTGCCTCGGCTCCCAAACTGAAACGCGAACCGAGGAAAAGGGCCATTGTGAAGGGCGACGTGCCCAGTCCGGTCGACATGCCGCCCGGGTGTTCTTTCCATCCGCGCTGCCCGAAACGGTTCGATCCGTGCGACCGGTTCGTACCCGAATTGAAAGAGAGGGACGGCAGGCTCGTCGCGTGTCATCTCTACCGCTGATCGCTCCCGTCCAACGTGAGGGAACGTTGGCAGAGCGATGACACCGATGGATCCCACGGTTGACTTCCCTCGTCGCGTGAGGTATGTTCAACGGACATGAAAGAGAGACTGATACGCCTTGTGATCGAGAGGGCCTTCAGGTATAGCGAAGAGCCTATTTTCAAACTCGTCTCCGGCAGGCTGAGCAACTACTATTTCGACTGCAAGACGATCACACTCCATCCGGAGGGGATGCACCTCATCGGCAACGTGATCTTCGACCACATCGAAGACCTCGGCGTGCGGGGTATCGGCGGCCTTACCCTTGGGGCCGATCCGGTCGCGTTCGCGGTCGCCTACACGTCGTATTTGCGAGGAAAACCGATCGAGGCATTCGTCGTCCGAAAGACCGCGAAATCGCACGGCACGATGCAGTGGATCGAAGGGAACGTGACAAAAGGCGATAACGTCGTCATCGTGGACGATGTCATCACGACGGGAAAGTCCACCATCGAAGCGATAACGCGCGCACAGGAGGCAGGGCTCAACATCGTCAAAGTCGTTGCGCTCATCGACCGGCAGGAAGGCGGCAAAGAGAATGTTGAGGCGCTCGGCCACAAACTGACCGCCATGATTACGCGGGAAGAGGTGATGGCGGTCTACAACAAGCGTCGAGTCGAAGCACCAACGGATTGAGATGAAGGGGTCGAGGGATTAAAGGGGCGAGAAATACGACCCTTTTTCCCCGTCATTATCCATCCCGGATTGTTCATGTGTTCAATGACAGGGCATAGTATTCTCGCTCACTCTTCTTCCGTTCCCCATAATCTCGGATCGAGCGCGTCTCTCAGGCCTTCGCCGACCAGGTTATAGCTCAAGACGGTTACGAGGATGGCCAATCCCGGGAAGAGCGACAGCCACCACGCGATTTCGATGTTGTCCTTCCCCGCGGTGAGGATATTCCCCCAGCTCGGGTCCGGAGGCTGCACGCCGAGGCCGAGGAACGACAGGCCGGACTCGATCAGTATCGCGCCGGCGACGCCGAAGGTTGCCGCCACGAAGACCGGCGAGACGGCATTGGGCAAGATGTGCCTGAAGATCAACCGCCTGTTGCGGATGCCGAGGGCCCTCGCCGCATCGACGAAGTCGCGCTCCTTCAATGACAGGAACTCCGCTCTCACGAGGCGTGCGACGTCCATCCAGCCTGTTACCCCGATCACGGCCATGATCGTGAAGATACTTGGTTCCAGAATCGCGATCACGGCGAGGATGAGGAAGAAGGTGGGGAATGCGAGCATCATGTCGACGATCCTCATGAGGATCGCGTCAACGCGCCCACCGTAAAACCCCGCGATCGAACCGACGACGACGCCGATCAGTATCGCGATGCCGACCGCGACAAAGCCGACCTTGAGAGACACCCGGGTCCCCCAGATGATCCTCGAGAGGAGATCCCTGCCGAGTTCGTCGGTGCCGAAGAGGTGCGCTTTGCTCGGGGGTGAAAGAGCGTTGTACACGTCGATCGCCGTCGGGTCGTAGGGAGCGATAACCGGCGCGAAGACGGCGGTCAGGATGAGGGCGCCGACGATGACCGCACCCGTGACCGAGAGTTTATTCTTAGCAAACCGTCGCACTATGACTCGAAGCAGCCGCACGTCTCCATTCCTTATTTAATTAAAACGCCTTACGTCTCCTTTTTCGTTCTCACCCTGGGGTCCACGACGGCGTACGAGACATCGGCGATGAGATTTCCGATGAGCGTGAGGATCCCTCCGATAACGAGAATCCCCATGATGGTGGGATAATCTCTCGCCATTGTAGAGGCGTAAAATAGTTGCCCCATGCCCGGGATGGCGAAGATGGTTTCGAAGATGACCCCGCCGCCGATGAGACCCGGCACAGAGAGACCGAGAATCGTCACGATCGGCATCAACGCGTTTCGCAACGCGTGCCGGAAGACGACCGTCGATTCGTCCAGACCTTTCGCGCGGGCCGTCTTGATGTAATCCTGTCGTATCACCTCGAGCATGCTCGACCTGCTGTACCGGCTCAGTCCGGCAATTCCGCCGAAAGCGGAGATGCCGACCGGAAGGATGAGGTGCCTGGCCCAATCGATGACCCGCTCGAAAGGACTCATATCCGAGACGTCGATGCTCTGGATCCCGGATATGGGAAGAATGCCCATGTTGACCCCAAAGAGGATCATGAGGAGGAGCGCGAGCCAGAACGTCGGGGTCGAGAACCCGATGAAGACGAATACCGTCGAGAGTTTGTCGAACAGGGAGTACTGCTTCGTTGCGGAGAGCACGCCGATCGGGATCGCAACCGCCACGATAATGAGCAGCGAGAGGACGTTGATGGTGAGGGTGATCGGTATTCGCTCGAGAATCTTGTCGACGACCGGCCTGCCGTCGACGAATGACGTTCCGAAATCGAAGGCCACGAAGCGACCGAGCCAGTCGATATACTGTACGTGGAGAGGCCGATCCAGCCCATAGAGCTTCTTCAGGTTTTCCTTCGCCTGGGCAGACACTTTGAGGGACATCTCGGTCTGCACCTCGACAGGATTCCCCGGCGCGAGGTGAATGACCGTGAAGGTAATGAGGGTGATCCCGAAGAGGAGGGGGACCATGAGCGCGAGTCGCTTGATGAGGTATGCAACCATGGCGTCTTGTATTATAGTACCAGAAGACCGGAGGCGCATCCGCGGCGTACACGCAGACGATGCAAGCGGACTCCGCGATGCTGTTCGGTCGAACAAAAATTTTCCAGAAATGCCCATGGCTGAGTGCAGACTGTGCAGGAGCGTTTCAGCCGACATCGCGCATGAACTCGGCGTCTGTCTCCGGTGCGTGAGGGAGAATCCCGAAAGGGCGATCCCCATCGCCATGGAGGCGCATGCGAGAAGCAGGGAAGCGTTCGGACTCCCTGTCGTCCCCCCGAAAGATCCGCGGGGGATCCCCTGCTCGCTCTGCGTGAACGCGTGCCGCATTCCGGAGAATGGATTCGGTTATTGCGGGCTCAGGAGAAACGACGGGGGGCGCCTCGTGGAAGTCACGGCGGAGGAAGGGGCGCTGTCGTGGTATCACGACCCGCTTCCAACGAACTGCGTGGCCGACCGAGTGTGTGCGGGCGGCACGGGGGCGGGGTATCCCGAGTACGCCTATCGCCCCGGACCGGAGTACGGCTACAGGAACCTCGCTGTCTTTTTTCACGCCTGTTCACTGAACTGCCTGTACTGTCAGAATTGGCAGTTCAAGAAGGAGACCCTTCGGAACGCGAGAGTCCATGTCCGGGAACTCATCTCCGATGTCGACGCACGCACATCGTGCATCTGTTTTTTTGGCGGCGACCCGACCCCTCAGGCCCCATTCGCACTCGAAGCGTCGAGGAGGGCGCTCGCGGCGAGCAAGGAGAGGATTCTGCGGATATGCTGGGAGACGAACGGGACGATGCACCCGGGGCTTCTCGACGAAATGGCGGAACTCTCGCTCCGCACCGGAGGATGCATCAAGTTCGACCTCAAGGCATGGGACGAGAACCTCCATATCGCGCTGACCGGCGGAACGAACAGGCGAACCTTCGACAATTTCGCGCGCGTCGCGCACGCGCAGAAGACGCGTCCGGTGCCGCCGTTGCTCGTAGCAAACACCCTTCTCGTCCCGGGGTACATCGACGAGACCGAAATACGGAACATCGCGCGGTTCGTCGCGTCGTTAGATCCCTCGATCCCTTACAGCATGCTCGCGTTTTATCCCCACTTTTCTCTGTCGGACTTGCTGTTCACGAAACGATCGTTCGCCCAGCGCTGCCTGGCGGCGGCGAGGGAGGAAGGGCTTCGGAACGTGAGGATCGGCAACACCCATCTGCTGGTGTGATTCCCCTTCCGGGTTATCCGTCAAGGGATTTGTTGCGCGGCATCCATCGCTGCCTAAACACGCTCTCCTCGTTTTCTATTCGCATCCTCACGAAGAGCGTCTCCTCTGCTATAATGGTTTCTTATGCGTAAAATACCTTTCGCGATTCCCGTCCTGCCGTTCCGATTCACGTTGATCGACGCCGGCATTCTCTTTTTCCTCATCGGCGTCCTCTCGCTCATCATCTTTGTTGCGTCCGGCTGGCGGCAGGAGATGCAGCCCGCGATCACGATCAGTCTCGACCCATCCTCTTTGCCTCTTTACTCCGCGAATTCACTGATCAGGATATTGTTCGCCTATGCGCTGTCTTTCGTGTTTTCGATATGGTATGGCTACATGGCCAACAGGAGCCCGATCCACGAGAAGGTGATGATACCCCTCCTCGATGTCCTCCAGTCGATCCCCGTGCTCTCTTTTCTCCCGGGTGTCGTTCTCGCCATGATCGCGATCTTTCCGGACAGGCGGATCGGTCTCGAACTCGCATCGATTCTGCTCATTTTTACCGGTCAGGTATGGAATATGGCCTTCAGTTACTATAGCTCCATCAATACGATCCCCCGGGAACTCACCGAAGTGACGCGCGTCTTCAGACACAGCAGGTTCACGAAATTCATCAGGCTCGATATGCCGTTCAGCGCGATCGGGCTCATCTGGAACAGCATGATGTCCGTCGCGGGCGGATGGTTTTTCCTCATGGCCTGCGAGATGTTCGTCCTCAAAGAGCGGGACTTTCGTCTCCCCGGGCTCGGTTCCTACATTCAAACTGCGGCGAGTCAGGGGGACATGGTGCACGTGCTCTATGGCATCTTCACGATGGTGTTTCTCATCGTGGTGATCGACGTGATCGTCTGGAGGCCGCTCGTCGCCTGGTCGCAGAAATTCCGGATCGATACGATTCAGGCCGAGGACGAGCGGGAATCGTTCGTCCTCGATCTCATCCAGCGGTCTTCTTTCATGGAGCGGGTGAGGACGGCTCTCTCGAGGGCGATCAAGAGGCTCGAAGCGTTTTCGGAACGTTTCGACTCGCCGTTCAAGCGGGTCTTCCCCGCCGTCCGTCGTCTTCTTTTCCTCGTCGCTGCCGTTGCGGCGGTCGCACTCTTATGCTGGGCGATCGTGAAGGCGGCGGGACTGTTGCTCTCGCTCGGTGTCGACGAGTACGCGACCGTCCTCGTCGCAGCCCTCTATTCCCTCGCACGGACATCCGCGGCCCTCTTCATCGCAACGCTCTGGACGGTTCCGGTCGGCGTGTACATCGGAATGAATCCGGGCGTGTCCCGTTTCCTCCAGCCTCTCGTCCAGATCGTCGCATCGGTGCCGGCGACCGCGGTATTCCCGGTCATTCTCCTCTTCCTCATCGAACTTGGCGGGGGTCTCGACATCGGTTCGATCTTTCTCATGCTCCTCGGCACGCAATGGTATATACTGTTCAATGTCATCGCGGGCGCTTCGTCGATCCCGCATGACTTGCGCGAGACGGCGCGGCTCTACGGAGTAAAGGGGATACAGAAGTGGAAAACGCTCATCTTGCCGGGGATATTTCCATACCTGGTCACCGGTCTCATCACCGCGACCGGCGGTGCCTGGAACGCAAGCATCGTTTCTGAGTTCGTGACGTTCGGAGGAGAGACACTGAAGACGCGCGGACTCGGAAGCCTCATCAGCGAGTCATCGCTCTCCGGGAATTTCGGCCTCCTCCTCTTGAGTACCGTCGTGATGGCGATGATCGTCGTGAGCATCAACAGGATTGTCTGGAAGCGATTGTTCGCCCTCGCTCAGGAAAAATACAGGCTCGATTACTGAAGACATGTCCGGGATCATCCTCGAAACGAGAGAACTGACGAAAAGTTATCCCGTCGGCAAGGGAAGGTCGCTCTCCGTCCTCGAAGATATCAACATACAGGTGCGCGAAGGCGAGTTCGTTTCTATCCTCGGTCCCTCCGGCGCGGGCAAGTCGACCCTTTTGAGGCTCATGGTCGGCCTCACGACGCCGTCGAAGGGGCAGGTCCTCTACCACGGGGTTCCCCTTCCGGAAGCGAACCCGAAGATCGCGATGGTTTTCCAGAGCTTTGCCCTCTTCCCGTGGCTGAGCGTTGTCGAAAACGTCGAACTCGGCCTGAAAGCGCTCGGCGTTCCCGACGACGTCGCCAAAGCGAAAGCGGTAGCCATGCTCGACCTCGTCGGACTGGACGGCTTCGAGGAGGCGTATCCAAGAGAGTTGTCCGGCGGGATGCGGCAGCGCGTCGGCATCGCGAGGGCGCTCGTCGTCGAACCGGAGATCCTTTTTATGGACGAACCATTTTCCGCCCTCGATATCCTCACGGCAGACAATCTGAGAGGAGAACTGGTCGACCTCTGGATCCAGAAAAAGATGCCTATAAAATCCATACTGTTCGTCACGCACAATATCGAGGAAGCGGTCTTCCTCTCCGACCGGGCCATCATCATGGGCCACAATCCGGGAAGAATCAAGGCGGACATACCGATAGAGCTTCCGCACATCAGGAACAAGAACGCGAGGGATTTCAAATTTGCGGTCGACAGGATCTTCACCATCCTGAGCAAACCCGCGGAAGAGATCCCTTTTTTGTTGGAAAAGGGACGGTATCAGTTCCTCCCCCATACGAAGGTTGGCGCGATCGCCGGTTTGACGGAACTCGTCCATGATCATGGCGGGAAAGTGGACATTTCCGCTCTCGCTTCGGAGCTCAGCATGGAGATTGACGATATTTTCCCTCTCATCGAGGCATCCGTGTTTCTCGATTTCGGGGAGATCAGAGAAGGAGACTATCTCCTCACCGAAAGAGGGAAAGCGTTTTCCGAAGCGGATACCCTGAAAAAGGAAGAGATATTCAGAGACGCTGCTGTGAACAACATCCAGCTCATCAAGCAGATCCTGCAGGTTTTGCAGTCGACCTCGAAGCACAGGATGCCGGAAGCTTTCTTTACGGAGATCCTCGAGAATCACTTCACGCCCGACGAGGCGTGGAATCAGCTCGAGACCGCGATCGACTGGGGACGATACGCTGAGATTTTCGCGTACGACTACGATGCTGGCGAGCTGTATCTCGAGAAGCCGGAGTGAATTTCCCCGAGAACGTTCCCTGACCGCCTTCGAACGAGAGCGATCTTATCTGCTGTCGGTCACGCGGGTATCCGCGGGTGATTGCGGTCACCGACGGTGCCAAAGGCACGGCCAATAATGGGAGTAATCGCGGGACCGTTGCATCGTTTATTGTATGCGTGCTGGGCTTGACTCCACATCGGACGTGAAGAGAGACGACTCGATAAAGATCAAAGCGCTCCTCCACAAGGATGTGAGTACCCGTGTCTCGGTCGGGGGGAAAAAATACCTCATCATCACGGACGACCTCACGCCGCGGGATGGCCGCATCACCACGAAGGTCTACCTCGGGGGGGCGATTGTGCTGACGAGGGACACTGACCTCAATGAGATCGCGGAGGAGGATCTCACCGAAAAGAAAGTGCTCGGTCTCTTGCATCGGCAGCACGAAATGATCGCTGAACTCCTGAGAAAAGAGAGCCAGAAAAAGACGATGACACCGAGCGACTACCTTGACGAAGTCCGGGAACTCCTCCAGCGGAAGAGCAACAGGCGTGCGCTCGAACTCCTCGGCGCGGCGCTCGTAGAATACCCCGATGAACCGTTTCTCCTCTCCTACTACGGCTGCCTCGAAGCGGTGGCCAACAAGAATGTCGCGACGGGTATCGAACTGTGCGAGAGGGCACTCGCGCTCCTCGACAAGCGGTTTCCAGCCGACAAGGAGAGACACTTTCCGACGTTCTATCTGAACCTCGGGAGGGCTTATGTCGCGGCGGGCCGGAAGAAGCAGGCGGTCGAAACCTTCGAGAAGGGGCTCTCCTACGATGCGTCGCAAAAGGACCTCCTCTGGGAGATGCAGAAGCTCGGCGTGCGCCGGAAACCGGTTTTTCCGTTTCTCCAGAGGACGAACCCTCTCAATAAGTACGTCGGATGGTTACTGCACAAGCTGAAAGGATACGCCTGAGACGCCCTGTTCACTCGAAACTTATGAATCGCTTCGGGTCTATCTTCTTCGCGATCGTCGCGGGAAGAGAACCGGCAAGGACGGTCGTGAGGAAGACGAGGCCCGAGAGAACGGCGAGAAAGAGGAAGGGGATCCGAAACTGTATCTCCCAGCCGAAGGAAATGGTATTCACGACGTGGATGAGGATGAGGCTCATGAGGAGACCGAGGACTGTCCCGAGCATGATGCCCGTGATGCCGATACACCCCGCGGAGAGCACAAACGTCCGGCGGATCTGTCCCCAGTCCGTGCCGAGGTAGCGGAGGATCCCGATCTCTCTCTTTCGTTCGATGACGAGGGAGAGGAGCGTCGAAATGACACCCGTGAGCGAAACGGCGATCGAAATGAGCTCGATCGCGTAGGTTATCGCGAAGCTCTTATTGAAGATATCCAGTATCTTCCCCCTCAGTTCCCGGTTGTTCATGATCTCGAGAGCGTATGAGGGCAGGAGGCGCGCTTTGAGCCCCGCGATCACGTCACCGACATCCGCGCCGGCCTTCACGTAAGCGCTCATCTGCGTCGTATCGTCGAGTCCCCAGAGTGTCTTCAGCCATCTCCGATGAAACGCGAGGTAGCCGGATGTGGTCGAGTAGCTCGAAGAGATGTCGATGATCCTGAACGGGACGGGTCCCGCGGGACTCTGAATCTCGATCGTCTCGTTCTTCTTCAGACCGTGCCGAATGGCGAGAAACTCGGAAATGCCGACGACCGGTTCCCCATTCTCCATCTCTCGCAAGACCGTTTCGTATTCCCTGTCGCGGTGCCTCCTTTGGAGGAACGTTCTTTTCACCCCCGTATCGAAGAATCCCGCGACCACTTTCTTCCCGAACAGGTCGAGGTGCAACCCGCGGAATCGATCGACGGCCTCGACCTCCGGGATGCTCTCGACGGCGCGCACGATATCCTCGGACATCGGGGCGAAGCAGTAGTTCGCCTTGCACGACGCGGGTTTGATGTAAATGTCGGCGGTGATGTTCCTGTCGATCCATGACTGGAGGGATCCCCTGAGAGAAAAGATCACGATCAGGAGCGAGAAAATGAGCGCGCTGCTGGTCGCCACGCTCATCAGCGCGACGGAGAAACGGTATGCGTTTCCCCTGAGATCGCCCGCGGAGAGCGTCGCGCTCGAGCGGAAGAAGCGTTCGGCCGGTCGCTTGAGCAGCTTCAGCATGAGGACGAGGGTGAAAGGGGAGACGAGCGTGAATCCGCCGATCATGAAGAGGATGCCTATGTACGCGAGGAGGGGGAAGGAAAAGGGCGCATACCGATAGTCCAGATACGCGAGGGAGATACCGATCACGATACTCGCGATGCCCGCGCACGCGAGCGCCCTCTCATACGGCCGGTATCGGCCCTCGAACGATCCTTCGCGGGAGGTTTCGTGGGGACGGATTGTCGACGCTTCGTACGCGGGAACGAGAGACGCGATGAGGGAGATGCACGTGCCGAGCGCGAGAGACATGAGTACGTCACGGCCACTCAGGAGATAGTCGGATATGGCGATCGTGCTGTAGAGCGTCGACACCGTCTTCTCGACGGCGATGACCGAAAAGTATGCGGCCAACTGACCGAATGCGATACCGATCAGTGAGCCGACCAGGCCGAGGAGAAGCCCCTGCGCCGTGAAAAGGAAGATCACCGTCTTCCGCTCCATGCCGAGGGCCCTCAGAATGCCGATCTCCGTCCTCCTCTTCACGACGGTCATGAAGACCGTGTTGTAGAGAAGGAAGACCCCGACGAGAATGGCGATGAGACTGACGAACTGGAGGTTGTACCGGAAGGACGTCACGAGCCCCTTCCGGTTCTCGATGAGTTCTTCTTTTTTCGCGATCGCGAGGTGCGGAGGCAGGATGGCCCGAATCTCACCGGCCGTCCCCTCGTCGACGGCGAGGTCGATTCGGGTGAGGAGGCCTGTTTTTCGGAACGCATCCTGGAAATTTCCGATATCCATGAGGACGGTCGTGCCCGGCAGGGTGCCGGCGGGGAGCATGTCGGAGATTGTGAGTGTGACAGCCCTGTCATAGACGAATGCCTCCATGGTATCGCCCTTTTTCAGTAGGTATCGATCGCACAACTCCTTCGGAACGAACACGCCGTTTTCCGTTCTGTAGAAGGATTCCCAGTCGAGCGCGCTGAAGAGGGCTCCCCGGCCCGTTCCGGCCCCCGTCATCCCTCGCCTGAGAAATCTCGCCGCCTTCAGCGAATAGATACCGTGGATATCGATCGCATCCTTCCACGCAGGGAGGAATCCGAACGTTCTGATGACCGGCAGGCTATCCGGGCTGATTCGTCGGATGGTCGGATACACCCGCTCGTCGAAGTCCGTTCCGGCAGAGTCGTATATCTCGTAGGTCGCGACCGGAGAGATTCCGTGTATTTCGGACTCGAAGGACGAGATTGCGCGGTCCGAAGCGACTTTCACGCCGGTAAAGAGGCCGGTGCCGAGGGCGATCCCGATGACGGAGAGCACCGCGAAGAATTTGTCTTCGCGGATGTTCCTGATGACGAGCATCTTCAAGAGCCTCGGGAATGTCATGGGAGGATCACGCCGTCCTTTATCCTCGCGATTCTCTCGGCGTACTCGGCGATATACGGCTCGTGGGTAACGAGAATGACCGTTTTCTTCGTTTCCCGGACGACCTGCCGGATGGTGTCCATGATCATCATGCCCGTTTCGCTGTCGAGACTGCCCGTCGGCTCGTCGGCGAGAATGATGTCGGGGTCGTGCACGAATGCGCGGGCGATGGCGACGCGCTGCTGCTCGCCGCCAGAGAGTTGGTAGGGATACGCGTCGTCTTTCCCGCGGAGGCCCATCCGTTCGATGAACATCTTCACGCGGGAGGTGTCCGTCGAATCCCTGAGGAGCAGGGGGAGCGCGATATTCTCGAAGACGGTGATGTTCGGCAGGAGGTTGAAAAACTGGAAGATAAACCCCACTCTTTTTCTCCGATAGAGGGTGAGCTGATCATCGGAGTACGCCGCGATGTTGTCGCCGTCGACGAAGACGTTCCCTTTTTCGGGCCTGTCCATCCCGCCGATGAGGTTGAGCAGGGTCGATTTGCCCGAACCGGAGGACCCCATGATCGCGAGAAATTCGCCGCGTTCGATGCGGAGATCGATCCCCCTCAGCACTCTGTGAGAACCGTAGTATTTTTCGACTCGCTCCAGGCGGATCATCGCGCGTTCAGTATCCGGTCATCTCGACATAGGCGCGGCCCTTCGCGGACCCTTCGACGAGACACGCGCCTTCCCAGTAGTAGTTCCCGGTCGTCTCACGGGCGACGACCTCCTGGTCCTCGAGGAGGGGGACGATCTTGACTGCGACGTGTTCGGAGGGAATCGAGATGGTCCACCGCGCCGGGTATCGCGCTCCGGTCGCGCGGGATCGATAGTGCGAGAGTACGCTGACAGAAAAATCATCCCGTGACAGCGTCCTGTACGTTCCATCGGGGTAAACGAAGGTGCCCGATGAATGGCGATCGAACGAACCATCTCTGTTCCTCAGGAGGTAGAGCATGATCTCCCTCCCATCGTCGAGCTGAATGGCAAACCAGTCCCATCCAGCCTGCCGCTCGCTCAATCCTCTCGTCGAGATTTCCCTGTCGAACCAGCTCTTCCCCGTGACCTCGTACACGGTGTCACCGATCTTTACCCTGCCGCGTGTGAGGATATTCGTGTACGAAAAGTACACGGAAGCGATGAGAGGGGATTCCTCCGATTTCCGGGAATAGCCGCGCTCTCCATTGAGCACGACTGGTTTCACGGGGAACAGCCGGAGATCGATCGATTTGTCGCTGTCGGATGCCTCCAACCGCATCTCCTTGTCCGTCCCCGTCAGGCGGCTGTTGCCCACCCAAACGTTCAGCCGTGCCTCATCCGCGCCGGCGTACCCGTACACGCCCACATCTGCCTCATCCCGAAAAGAGAATGCTCTGCGACGCACATCGGTGATGGCGAAGTGTGAGACGTACACGCGGTTGACGCCGAATCGCGAGGCGAAAGGCCTCTTCTGAACGTTGACGACAAAGAAGGTGAGTTCGTATCCGAACTCCCCGTCTTTTCCATCGGAGAGGTGCCCGGTGAAATACCACCATTGCACGCGGTAGTCTTTTTTGCAGTAGAAATCGTCCGGGATCGCGACCCGGTAATCAGGGGTCACTTCGCGAAACTCCTGAGCGGAAGCGAGCGCGGCTACGCAGATGACGGAGAGGAGGACGACCGTCTTTACGCCGGAACAGATCCTTCGCATGTGTGTTAGTGTAAGAAAACGCGCACGTTGTTGACAAGGACAGCGGTATGCGATAAGGTGGAAGTATCCAGTAGGGAGGAACTCGATGCCTGTGCGCCTCTTCAGCCGCCTCGTGCGGATACTGAGCCCCGTGCTCGTCCTGGTGGTGCTCGCGCAGTGCGCCGTGAATCCGGTCACCGGGCGACAGGAACTCATGCTCGTCTCCGAAAGTCAGGAGATCGGCATGGGCAAGGAGTTCTATCCGAGCGCGATGTGGGGGGATGTCGGCGGCGGTGGCGAATACAGGGATGAGCAGCTCCGCGCGTACCTCAAAGAGATCGTCCTCCGCATCCACGCAGTTTCCCACAGGCCGAATCTGCCGGTCGATTTCTCGATCCAGAACAGCTCGGTCCCGAATGCATGGGCGATCCCGGGGCACGTGGTGATGACGCGGGGTCTGCTCGCGGGGCTGCAGAACGAGGCCGAATTCGCCTTCGTCATGGGGCATGAAATGGGGCACGTCGCTGCGCGTCATTACGCGAGGCAGATGACGTACGGCATTCTGCAGCAGATAGGGCTTGGTGCAGCGGGCATCGCGCTGAGCGGCTCGGAGTACGCCGACCTCGCCCTCGGGATGGGCGCGGTCGCCAGCAGCCTTCTCCTCCTCAAGTACAGCAGGGACGATGAACTCGAAGCCGACAGGCTCGGGATCGAGTATATGGCGAGACTGGGCTACGATCCGCGGCATGCGATCCAGGCCCACCGAAATCTTGAAAACATTTCCCGCGCGTATCTGGAATCCGCCGGCAAGGAAACGCAGGAGAGGGTTTTTTTCGAAGATCTCCTCTCCACGCACCCGCGGACGTCGGTGCGCATCGAGGAACTGCAGGCGATGATCGGCCGGCTTCGAACCGTTCAGATCGCGGGGGATGGAACGTTTCAGGACAGATTTCGGGAGAGAACCGCCGCGCTGAGGAATACCGACCGGATCTATCGTGACTTTTACGATCCCGCCGTCCGGGCGTTTCAGAGCGAGCGCCTCGACGAGGCCGAGACGCTCGTCGGGCAGGCGATCGCGAAGGATCAGCGCCAGCCGGCTTTTCACACGCTCAAAGGGTTGCTGGCACTGAAACGGAAGAACCACGCCGCGGCGAAAACGAGCTTTCAGGCCGCGCTCGCTCTCGACGAACGGTACGCGCCCGCGTATCGTGGGCTGGGCATTCTTTCCTACCAGGAGAACGATTACCGCGGTGGCATCGAGCATCTCAACCGGTGCCTCTCCCTTTTCCCGCGCGATTTCGTCGCCCACTACTTCATGGGCATGTCCTATTTCAAGGCGGGCAACTGCGAGTCGGCGATACGGCATTTGAGCGCATTTGCCGATGTGCAGCCGAAGCA
Organism: uncultured Nitrospiraceae bacterium; assembly: GCA_937138415.1. Taxonomy (GTDB): domain Bacteria; phylum Nitrospirota; class Thermodesulfovibrionia; order Thermodesulfovibrionales; family SM23-35; genus JALHSV01. Next base: position 24,437 of record CAKZPA010000009.1, read on the forward strand.
TCCCGACGTCCACGGAAGGCTCGGTGTGTGCTATGAGAAGACGGGCAACCTGTCTTCCGCCTACCAGTCATACGCAACCCAGGTGAAGGTCGCTCCCGATAACGAGATGGGGAAGCACGCGGCGTCCCGGCTCGCGGTGTTGAAACCGATGCTCCAGAAACAGAGCCGCTGAAGCGATGCAGGAGGCTCCGTTCCGAGCGGTCATTCCTCTGCTCCTCCTCGACGCATTCAGGGTTCGCCCGGCCGACCCTCTATCCTCGCGGTACGGCAACGATGAGGATCGTCCAGGGAACGATACGTGAAGATCGCGGTCCTCAGATCCATCGGCGAGAAGCTTCTTCGCGAAATCGGGCAGAGCAGGCGGATTTCGAGGGAGTCGCTCGGAATCGGGGCATCGGGCGACCGCACGTACCCTATCGATCGTATGTCGGAGGATATCATCTTTTCGATGCTCGAGAAGATCGGCGAACCGTTGACGGTCATCTCCGAAGAAATCGGCGTCCGGGAGATGAACGGGGGCGGCACGATCGTGCTGATCGATCCAATCGACGGGAGCAGGAACGCGATCGCGGGGATCCCCTTCTACGGCACGTCACTCGCGGTGGCGCGCGGGGAGAGAGTCGGCGATATCTGCATGTCGTACGTGCTGAACCTCGTGACCGGCGACGAGTTCTGGGCCGAGAAGAACGGTGGCGCGTTTATGAATGGCGAGAGGATGAGAACGCAGCACGACGACGTTCTCTACGTCACTGCGTACGAAGCGCAGGCCCCGTCGCACGATATCCCCCGCATCGTTCCCCTCCTCCGTGCGTCGAGAAAAACCCGTTGTCTCGGCGCGACCGCGCTCGATATCGCATACCTCGCTGGCGGCGCGATAAGCGTTTTCGCGAACCCTTCGCCGTCGCGGAGTTTTGACTTTGCAGGCGGCTGGCTGCTCGTTCAGGAGGCGGGTGGCGTCTTCACGGACATGGACGGGAATTCGATAGATCGGGTTGCGCTCGGCCTGAAAAGATCCACCCCGCTCCTCGCGGCGGGCAACGCCCGGCTTCACGGGAAAGCCCTCGCCCTTCTCGGCCGGGGCGCGTGAACGCTCTCTTCCCTACCTCTTGATGTCGACCTTCAGGCAGTGCGCGGAGCACGAGATGCACGGATCGTATGCCCGCACGAGCATCTCGACGGCGAGGACGATTTCGTCGTCCTTCCTGTCGAGAATTTCCGGAACGAGTTTCATGAGGTCGTACTCGATGTTGCCCGTATTTTGGTTCGTCGGGATGACGCAATTCGCATCGGTGATGATGCCGTTGTCGTCGATTTCGTAATGGTGAAAGAGGATGCCCCGCGGCACCTCGACCGCCCCGACGCCGCTGCCCGCGCGGACGGGTATTTTCCGCTGCTCGTTCAGTCCGACGACGATCTCCTCGTCATAGTTGAGCGGATTCGCCTTGAGCGTTTCGACGATCGCGATCGCGTCTTCGAGGCAGTGCACGCACTCGACGAGCTGGGCCGCCGTATTCATGTACGGGTTGATGCATTTCGGCACGAGGCCGATTTCGGCGGCGACGTGCTGTGCGCGAACGTGGAGCTTGTCCGCATTCAAATTGAAGCGGGCGAGTGCACCGACGGCGTAGGACTCCCTGCTCAACTTTGAATGTTTCGCCGACGAGTGCGGAACCACGAATTCGTTCGTGACGTTCCGGTACTCCTTCTTCGTCATCCGCACGCCGTCCGTCGAACCGACGTCTCCCGTGAGGAGGGGGTACTCGCCGTCATCGCTCACCAAGCCGACGTATTCCGTGTCCCGCTCGAATGCGGGGAACGTGAAATACGGTTTGAGCGCGATCGTCGCTTCTTCCATGTCATCCCTCAATCCCGCGAGGAGGTCGAGCATGGCATCGAGGTCTTTCGGCCTCGGGAGTTTCGTGAAGCCGCCGACGATCGCGGATATCGGGTGCACGTGCCGCCCGACGAGGATATCGCACAGGTCATTGCACGTCTTCTTCATCCGGAGGGCTCTCCGGACGACATCTTCGTTCCCCTCGAGGAGAGGGACGAAGCTCTTCACGCCGAGGAGATCGGGCGCGACGAGGAGGTAAATGTGCAGGAGGTGGCTGTCGAGCAGCTCGAGGTGGAGGAGGAGTTTCCGCAGGAGGATCGTCTGTTTCGTCGGCACGATGCCGAGGGCGTCCTCCGCCGCCTGAATCGAGGCGAGCGAATGGCCGCACGCGCAGATACCGCATATCCTGCTCGTAATGTGCTGGGCTTCGAAGATCGACCTGCCCCGCAGCATTCCCTCGAAGAAACGGGGAGACTCGACGATCTCGAGCCGGCACGTCTCCAGTTTGCCCTGTGCGACATCGATCACGATGTTCCCGTGACCTTCGACCCTCGTAAGATATTCGACGCGTATCTTCAGATCTTTCTTCTTCATGGTTCGTCGAGCTCCCTGCATTTGTTGTACATGTTCATTTTGTTGACCACGAGACTGGTGGGGATGCCGTACTTCGCGAGCACGTCGAGCGCGCCCTTCTCGTTCGGGTTACTCACCATCCCGCGGCAGCCGTAGCAAATGTTTCCGTTGTTGATGCACCAGGAGTTACAGCCGGCCCTCGTCACCGGACCGAGGCACGTCACCTTCCTGTCGTACATGCAGACGTTTTCGTTCAGTTTGCACTCCACGCAGACGGGATAATCGGGCACGTAGTAGGGGATCCCCTGGAGGGCCGCTTTCAGGACGGTCACGACTTCGGGGATATACACGGGACAGCCGTGGATGAAGTAGTCGACCTCGACGACCTGGTGCACCGCCTTCGTCGGCTCGGTCGGGAAAAATGCGTACGAATCCCCGTAGACGTATTTCCTGATTTCGTCGAAGACGAAGTTGTTCTTCATGCCATTGACGCCGCCGATCGTCGCGCAGGAGCCGTACGCGATGAGGACCGACGCCCTTCTCCTGATCCGCTGGATGCGCTCCACCGCGTGCGGATCGGTGATGCTCCCCTCGACGATGGCGATATCGAGTTTTTTCCCCCACGTCTCGGACATGACTTCACGCCACTCCATGACACGGAGAGAACCGAGGAGCGACAGTACCTGCTCTCCCATATTGGCGAGCTGCAACTGGCAGCCCTCGCAACAGGCGAAATCGAAAATGCCGACTTTTGGTTTTTTCATGCTAAAAAGCCTCGCTCAGGTTTTTGATCTGTTCATAATTGAAAACCGGTCCATCCTGACAGACGTACAGATTCTGGATCTGGCAGTGGCCACACTTGCCGTTTCCGCACGCCATATTCCGCTCGAAGGAGAGGAGAATCTGCCGCTTGGGGATGCCTTTCTTCAGGAGTTCCTTGATCACGAAGGTGTACATGACAGGGGGACCGACGACGGCAGCGAACGTCCGCAGCGGTTCGATGTCGACACCCGGGATGAGGGTCGTGATGACGCCGACATTGCCGGCCCATTCGGGGTCTGCCCGGTCGACGGTGCAGGCGTAGTGGAGGTCTGTTCGCTGGCTCCACTGTTCGAGTTCGTCGCTGAAGAGCATCTCCTTCGGTTCTTTGCAGCCGAACAGGATGTGCACCTTTCCGAAGTCCCGGCGGTTATCGAGCACATAGGTGATGAGGGAGCGGAGCGGAGCGATCCCGAGCCCTCCCGCAATGATGAGGAGATCGTTCCCCGTGATGATATTGACCGGAAACCCGCGTCCGTACGGCCCCCGAATGCCGATTTCATCGCCTTTCTTCAGCGTGTGGAGGCGGCGCGTCACCTTTCCCACCGCCCGTATGCACAGATCGAATGAATCCCGCCGGGAGGGGGACGAACAGACCGATATCGGGGATTCGCCGATCCCGAGGAGAGAGACCATGATGAACTGGCCGGGCTCGTGGTCGAGCGAACTGCCGTCTTTCAGCGCTATCTCGAAAAATTTCTCGTTCCGCGTCAAGTTTTTCGTCCGGAGGATCGTCGCTTTCTTGAGCCGATAGCCGGAATCTTTTATAACCACTTTTTCCATACTCTCTCCTCGCTCTCTTTGATCAGTTCACTGAGGGTTTCTTTGAGACTGATGTCCGCCATGCACGCCCGCGTGCACCTGCCGCAGCCGGTGCAGAAGAAGCGCGCGAACCTGTCGACGGGGTAACGGAATTTTCGGTAGTAGCGGTGCCGCTGACGGGCGGACCGTTCCTTCCTGAAGTTGATCCCGCCCGCCACCCTCGCGAACGGCTCGAGTTGGCACGAGTCCCAGACCCTGTAGCGGATGCCGCGCGCGAGGGTCAGGTCGAGCTCGTCCTTGATATTGAAGCAGTAGCACGTGGGGCAGACATTCGTGCAGTTGCCGCACGCGAGGCACCGCTCGTTGAGATTGTCCCACACGCGGGCTCCGAAGACGGCGTCGAACAGCTCGGGGATCAGTTTCGTCTTGATCGGCACTTCGTTCCGGAAGACTGTTCTCTTGCGGTCGCGGAGGGAACGGAGCTCGTTCATGTGCGCCGAACCAGCCCCCTCGCAGAGGCCGGCGGTCCGGACGATTCGATCGCCCGAGACGGTGTTGATGTGAACCATGAAATAGTCGCCGAGGTCCGTGAAGAGCAAATCGTACCCGCCGCTCGGAAAACTTGCGTGGACGAGGTGACAGCTCGCGTACTCGTCGCAGTAGTCATTGCATTCGAGGCCGATGAGGGTGATGGTCCCCTTTCTCAGGAGATAGTTGTAATCCTTCGGGCGCTCGGAAAAAACCATGTTCAGGCACTGGATACCGGCGAGGTCGCACGTGTGGGCGCCGAAGATGGTGAGGGGTTCGTACTCGACGACCGCTTCGGCATGGGAACGCCTGTCGAGCGTGAATTCCAGGAGCGTCTCCCGCTGCGGCATGAAGTATTTCTTCAGCGGCAGGATGGTCGGTATATAGTTCAGCGCGATCGGATCCGCCGAGGTCACTTCCTCGAACGCGTACGCGCCGAACCCCTTCGCGACAGGAGCAACGAGCTTTTGCATCGAGGAGAGAGCGGCGATGAATTCCTCAAACCTGTCTTTCTTCAGTACGACGTATTGCGTGTCTTCCATGGGATCCTCTTTTCACTGGTGTCTTTCGCTACGGCAATTGATTGCCGACGCCATTTGTATAAGACTTTCCCCTTGCCCGTGTCCTCCCTCGAGCGGAGAGAACGTTCTGCCCGGGCACTTCTCCCTCATCTTTTTTCCTCTTCCCCGGCTGATTCACTCGGGGGCTCGTCGCCGGGGTGTTCGACCACCGACGGCGCGTCGCCCGGTTCGGGAGCCGGCGGCGCCGGCGCCTCGGTACGTATTTCCGTCACGAAATAGTAGTTCAGTGTCGTCGCGATGATGATGAGGCCGAGGTAGGTCTCGAACGCCGACGAGATGAGCTGGTAGGGAAACGAGAAGAAGCCGCCCACGATCGGGATCAGGCTGAAGGGATAGCTGAAAAGGACGACGAGAAAACTCGCAATGAGGTATCCGAAGAAGAGGATGACATACAACCAGAACGCATGGGGATGCGCGAGAAGGAACTGCCACGCTCCCTGGAAAGACTTCAGAGGTCCCGTCTCCCTGAAAGAGACCAACGCGACCCCGTAGAGGGTAGTCGCGAGGATGCCGAGAATGAGAATTGCCCCGATGATGAGGAGGGTGAGAGAAAAGAACGCCCCGAAGAAGAGGACGAGCGGGGAATCCTGTGACTTTGCGTAAGATACCAATGCGGCGATCCCCCCGCCGAGAATGCCGAGCACAAAGGCAACGACGATGAAGACGACGCCGATGAGCGACGTGAACGCGAGGAGCCGGAAGAAATGTTTTCGCGCTTCTTCGAAAAAAGTGCGGAGATGGAACCGTGCCTCGCTGTCGCGAATCGACCGGCCGATGATCCCGACCGACCCGCTGAAGACGTACATGCCGAGGAGGATGACAAAGAGGAGGTAGAGCAGGACGCACGCGAGGACCGCGAGGAGGAGGCCGAGATATTTCGAAACCATTTCCGAGGATCCCCTGATCAGCTTGAGGATGTCGCGGACGTCCGCCATTTCCGTCAGGTCGACCCCGAAGATAATGAAGGCTATCGCGAGAGGAATGCCGACAATAATGATCAGGCCGATGCTGCTGATAAAGACCATCCCCAACTGGAGGAGGACGAGCTGCCAGTTTCGGTTGACGATCCGTATGCCGTCCCGGATCGCGTCACCGTACGTCATCGGAATCGTCTTCTACCAGGATTTCATCGTAGACGTCGCCTGGCAACTCCCTGATGAAACGGGAGGGTTTCAGGAAGTTCATGGTCTGCCAGCCCCGGGATGCGATCGGGCAGCAGAGGAAGAGATCGTTGCGCGCACGGGTTGCAGCGACATAGAACAGTCGCCGTTCCTCCTCTTCGTCGCCGGCCTTGAGCGAGCGCGCCGACGGAAAGCTGCCGTCGTTCAAACCGATCATGAACACAGTGTCCCATTCGAGGCCTTTTGCCTGGTGCACGGTAGAGAGTATAACACATTCCCTTTCGGCGTCCCCGTCGCCTGTTTCTACGCCGGAAGCGCTCTGGAGGCTCAATTCGCTGACGAACGGTTCGAGCGATGCGTACTGGAGGGCGAATCTCGTCATCTGTTCGATGTCCTGGATGCGGTCTTCCGCGTTCGGGAACGTGCTGTAGAGGAAGTCCTCGTATCCGTGCTTCATGATGTGTTCTATCGCCGAAGCCGGCTGGAGCGCCATCCCGTCGGCTCCCCCTTCTCTTAGGACGCGGAGGAGATCGACGAGGAGGGCGAACCCGCCGAGGGCCTTGCGGGGAACGAGACGCGACACGGCGCCGATCGCCTCGAACGGCTTTTCCGAGTCCTTCACCGCGTCCCAGATTTTGCCCGCCGTGACGGCGCCTATTCCGGACACCAGTTTGAGGATCCGCTTCCAGCTCAACTCGTCGTACGGGTTGACGACGACCCTGAGGAACGAGAGGATGTCCTTGATGTGCGCCTGTTCGAAGAATTTCAACCCCGACCTGATCTCGAAAGGGATGCCTCTTCTCTGGAGTTCCATCTGAAGTTCCATCGACTGGTAGTGCGATCGGTAGAGGACGGCGATCTCCTCGAGCGATGACCCCTCCGCGTGCATATCGAGGATCTTCTGCGCGACGAAATCCGCCTGCTGGAAAATATCGTTCAGAGGCACAACCGATGGGCGTTCTCCCGACGGCCTGACCGAGTGGAGTTCTTTGTGGAACTGCCTGCGATTATGGAGGATGCTCCGGTTGGCGAGCTCGAGGATTTCGGGGGTCGAGCGGTAGTTGATCGTGAGCGTAAAGAGCGACGCGTCGGGATACCGCTCGGGAAACTTGAGAATGTTTTCGAAGTTCGCCCCGCGGAACGAATAGATGGACTGGGCGTCGTCCCCGACCACCATGAGATTTCGATGCGCGGAAGACAGCATGTCGACGATCTCCGCCTGGAGAGTGTTCGTATCCTGGTACTCGTCGACGAGTATGTGCACGAACCTCGACGCGTAGAGGTCCCGTATCGCCGCGTGTTCGGAGAGGAGGAGTTTCCAGTTGGCGAGGAGATCGTCGAAATCCATCAGGTGCAGGCTTCTCTTCTTTTGCTCGTAGAGCGCTATCACCTGCGCGATCGTATCTTCCACGTTCGCGAAGACGGGGAAACGGAGCGGAATGAGTTCGCGGATCTCGATCCCCGTGTTCTTCGAGAGGCTATGCATGTCGCAGAGGACCGCTCCTTTCGGGAGCAAAGCGTCCCGGTTTTTGATCTCCGCGAGGCAGATGTCCAGGAGTTCCTTCGCGTCTTCCCGGTCGAGAATCGAAAATCCCGAGCGGTATCCGATGAGGGTGCTGTGCCGCCGCAGGATCGCGTTGCCGATGTGGTGAAAGGTGCCTCCCCAGAGCCCGTGGATATTCCTGCCGATGAGACCTTCCACGCGGCGCATCATTTCCCGCGCGGCCTTGTTCGTGAAAGTGAGGAGGAGGATCTCTTCCGGCCGTACGCCGTTTTCGATCAGGCGAGCGACCCGATAGGTGACGGTTCTCGTCTTTCCTGTCCCCGCTCCGGCGAGGACGAGCATCGGGCCTCCCTCGTGCATGACGACCGCGTACTGTTCCGGGTTGAGTTCTTTCCGATAATCGATCGCGAGACCGGAGGGATTCCTGTGGAGGATGTACTTTTTCATGGCACGGATGTTGGGACGGCGCGCAAACCCGGCGTTCGCCGGCGGGGCAGCGAGACGGCATGGAGGCGCGAGGACACGGAAAAGCCGCTGTTCACCGGAGGCGCTCCGCGATCTCGCGCGAGAAGTCCGCGAGGGACTCGTCCCGCGCCCCGAAAATCACCAATTTGTCCCATTCTCCGATCCGTTCGAAGAGGGCTTGCCTGTTCGGGAGCGCCTCGGCTCTCTTCCCCGAGGCGCTGATATCGCGGCAGAGATCTTCGCTCGATATGTCCCGCACCGACGTGCCGCCCGCATAGAAGATCGGGAGCATCATGAGGGAGTCGCCCGCGCGGAGGTGTCGCGCGAAGGCGTCGACGTATTCCCTGCGCATGAAGCGCGTCGGGCCGAAGCCGTGCGGCTGGAAGACATAGCAGATGCGAGGCCCGGCGTCGCGCACGGTCTCCATGAGCGCGGCGATTTTGTGGGGGTTGTGCGCATAGTCGTCGATCACGAGAAAGCGCCCATTGCGGAGGTGAATATCGAATCGCCTCTCGACGCCGGCAAAATCGCGCATGACTGCGGCGATGTCGGAAAGCCGGATTCCCATCGTCGCGAGGAGGGCGATACATGCGAGGGCGTTATAAGCATTGTGCCTCCCGGGAAGAGGGAGGGAAAAAGGCACGCCGCGCACGCGGAACGCCACGCTGAAAGGGGAGTGCGCGAGCGACTCCGCGCGGAAGTGCGCATCCTTCTCCAGAGAAAACGTGACGGCTCTTTCGAAATGGCATCGGGCGAGGTTCCCGTCATCGGCATTCACGATGAGCGCCTCCCCCGTCTTCTCGCCGAGGACGGCGAACATTGCCACCGTGTCCGCAATCGGATTGTGGTCGAGCTCCGCATTCATGAAGATCGAAAAGCAGGGGGCGTAGTCCACGATCGAACCGTCCGATTCGCATGCCTCGAAGACGAGGAGATCCGAGTCCCCGGAGATCGCGTTGCCGAGGTTCCGCTCGTCCCTGAACTGTTTCACTCGCCCACCGCCCAGGAAATTCGGCTGCATCCCGAGCCCCCGCATAACGTATGCGAGCAGGCCCGCGGTCGTCGACTTCCCGCTGGTGCCGGCGACCGCGATCGCCCGGTAGCGAGAGATGGTGTCGGATAAAAAGCGGGGTCGTGTCGCGACAGGGATGTTCGCCGCCCGCGCCTTGACGGCCTCGGGGTTGTCGTCTTCGACCGCGGTACTGAAAACAACGCAATCGAACGACGCATCGATTCCCGAACCGTCCTGTGGAGCAATGGCGATGCCCTTCGCCCGCATCGTCCGCAAAAAGGGATGGGTGGGCATCCTGTCGAACAGGCGGTCGGAACCGGCGACCGCGTGGCCTTTGTCGGCGGCGAAACTCGCGAGAGCGGAGAGACCGCTCCCGGCGATACCCGAGAAAAATAGTTTTGCCATCTGCTCGTGTATTGTAAGGCAAACAAAAAACAAAGCGCAAAAAGGGAAAGAGAATGCGGGCGCGCAGCCCGTGGCGAAGTGTTATTCCGCTGCGGGTCTCGCGACGTCGATGATCGCGCGGGAGTACGCTTCCGTGAGTCGGGCAAGGAATGTCTTGTCGATCGGGCCTTTCCAGTTGACGACTTCCGTGAAGCGTTTCGGGATGGAGACCGTCTTCGGATCGAAGCCGGTTGCGAATCGGTTCCGCCAGCGGAGCGTCTGAATCCGTTTGGCAACCCCGTCGATGTCATCCGCGAGTCTTTCGTACCCGACGGCACGGAGACACTCCGCGAGGAGTTCTTTCGTGTAGACGCCCCGTGCGAAGAGGCAGGCTACCATCGAGGTGAGGAAGACGCGGAACTGCTCGTCTTCGAGGAAGAAGGCGACTGCCGCGTCCACGTCTCTGCCGCTCGTTTTCTGATCGTATGCGTAGCCGGCCGTGTCGAGGTGCGAGTGCCGCAACCCCAGCGCCTGCGAGACGAAGAAGACTTCACCCGTCGCGTACCCGGCCATCTCCTGCCCGAGCACGCAGGCAAACTCTTCGCCGCCGAAGTGGAGGGCGGCTTTCCTCGTCCCCTGTGCGAGGAGCCGGTAGAAGTCGTTCGGAGCGGTCGCAAGGTGATGGAGGGCCTCTGCGTACGTCCGTGCTGCTCCGAACCGGAGAGGCACGATCGTTTGCTCGAGCGTGACGATGCCTTTTTCCAGGGCCTCGGTTGCCCAGGCGAGCGCGACCCCGGACGATATCATGTCGAGGCCGACTTTTTCCGTTACGTCGAAGAGGGAGAGGACCTCCGACGCGTCGTAGATGCCGAGCATGGCGCCCTGGGCGAAAATCGGCTCGTGGTCGTAGGCGATCTGACGGTACAGGAAACGGTATTCGTCCTGGAACCGTTCTCGAACGAAGCCGATATGGATGCAGCCCACCGGGCATCCCGCGCATGCGACGTTCCTCAAGAGTGCCTTCTCCGCGAATGTCTCTCCCGTGATCCCCGAGACTGCCGGATCGTTCGTCTTCTGGAGGTTGCGGATCGGCAGCGCGTGGAGATTATTCAGGTGCACGATGTTCGCGGGCGTCCCCAGGCAGTAATATTTGCTCATCATATCGGTATCGACGAGCTTATCATGGACGTCGGCGAAGAGCTTCGGGTATTCCTTGTTCCCCGCGAGATCGAAGACGCCGTCTCCCTGTATGACGATGCCCTTCAGATTCTTGTTCCCCATTACTGCTCCGCCCCCGAGCCTGCCGAAGTGGCGGTACGTGTCCACGTTGATGCAGGCCATGGCCGACTTGGTTTCGCCTGCCGGGCCGATCCTGAGAATGCTTCGGTGGCCGGCCCCCTTGAACATATGGCGGAGCATTTTGCCGGTCGTCTGCACGTCCATGCCCCACAGGTAATGGACTTCGCGCACTTCGAGCGATCTCGATCCGATGAAGAGACAGGAGGGCCTCCGCGCCTTCCCGACGATGACGAGAGCGTCGACGTCGGCGAATCGCATGGCGAGTGCCGAACGCCCGCCCGCGTGGCTTTCCGCATACTGATCGTGGTAGGGAGATTTGAACGCGCAGACCGTCTTGCTCATGAGGGGGAAATAGCCGGTGAGGGGGCCGATCGCGAAAATGAGCGGCTGATCCGGGTCGTCCCACGGCCTCCCGACCTGAGCGTAGCGCTTGAACAGGAGGGCCGCGAGGCCACTCCCGCCGGCAACGTCGTCTCTGCCTTCGACCGTCAACACGTTTCCCCGCCCCGTCGCGAGGTCGATCATGAGCACCCTGAAATGGTCCCGAATCACCTCTCCTCCCGCACCCGGTGTTTTCGATAATGCCTGATGAGTTCGACCGTCGAACTGTCGTGGCGCGAGCGGACTCGCCCTTCGCCTTTCAGTTCATCGCCGATGCGCTTCGCCAGAACCTTGCCGAGTTCGACCCCCCACTGGTCGAACGGATTGATGCGCCATATGACGCTCTGCGTGAAGACGCTGTGTTCGTAGAGTGCGACGAGGCTGCCGAGGGTCTCCGGTGTCAGCCGGTCTGCGAGGATGACGGTCGACGGACGATTGCCGTCGAAGGTACGGTGGGGAACGAGCCACGATGGCGTGCCCTCGGCACGGATTTCCGCTGCGGTTTTCCCGAATGCGAGAGCCTCGCTCTGCGCGAAAAGGTTGGCCATGAGTATGTCGTGGTGATCCGTAAGATCGTTCAATGGCTGGCAGAAACCGATGAAATCGCAGGGAACGAGCCGGGTACCCTGATGGAGGAGCTGGTAGAAGGAGTGCTGACCGTTCGTCCCGGGCTCCCCCCAGATGACCGGACTCGTGGCATAGGTCGCTTTTGCGCCGTCGAGAGTGACCGATTTCCCGTTGCTCTCCATGACGAGTTGCTGCAGGTATGCGGGGAAGCGCTTCAAATACTGACAGTACGGGAGTATCGCCATCGTCTCGGCGCCGAAAAAGTTCGTGTACCAGACGGTCAGCAACCCCATGATGACCGGCAGGTTGCGATCGAACGGCGCCCTGCGAAAATGTTCATCCATCGCGTGAAAGCCTCCGAGCATACGCGAAAAATGCTCCTCGCCGATTGCGAGCATCGTCGAAAGTCCGATCGCCGAGTCCATTGAATAACGACCCCCGACCCAGTCCCAGAATTCGAACATGTTCGACGGATCGATGCCGAACCGCACCACTTCCTCGCGGTTCGTCGACACGGCGACAAAGTGTCGTGCAATTGCCCGTTCGTCTCTCAGTCTCGAGAGGATCCAGCGGCGCGCCGTCTGCGCGTTCGTCATCGTCTCGAGCGTCGTGAACGTCTTCGACGAGACGATGACGAGCGTCTCCTCGGGATCGAGGTCCAGCACCGCCTCGGTAAAATCGGCCCCATCGACATTCGAGACGAAGCGGAATCTCAGCCGGCGATCGCTATAGTACCGGAGCGCTTCATACGCCATAAGCGGACCGAGATCGGAGCCGCCGATCCCGATATTGACGACATTCCTGACCGGTTTGCCGGTGTGCCCCTTCCACGATCCGCTCCGGAGGCGACGCGAAAAAGACGCCATTTTCCTCAATACGTCGTGGACCGATGGAACCACGTTCACGCCGTCGACGTAGAATGTGTGATCGTTCGGTGCGCGGAGGGCGACATGGAGTGCCGCGCGGTCCTCCGTGACGTTGATTCTATCGCCCCGAAACATGGCGCGGATTCTCTCCCGGAGACCGCTCTCGTGGGCTAAGGAGACGAGGAGCCTCAGCGTCTCTTCAGTTATTCGGTGTTTCGAGAAGTCAACGTAGAGGCCGGCCGCCTGGCGGGCGAATCGCCTGCCCCTGAGGGGATCACCCACGAAAAGGTCGCGGAGATGTTGCCTGCGCATCGTTCTGTAATGCGCTTTGAGTGCTTTCCACGAGTGAAACGCAGTGAGCGATCGTTTCATGATGGGTGCGTCGCTAAAAAAGAAGGACAGAGCAGACGATGACCTTCTACACGTTCACGCTCTGTCCTTCAAGGTCTTTATTGTTCGAAAATGAGGATTTCCGCTCTCCTGTTTTCTGCTCTTCCTTGCGCCGTCTTGTTCGATGCGACCGGTTTCGATTCCCCGAACCCGACCGTCGCGATATCCGCTTCTTTCGAGGCGCCCTTCGCGATCAGATAATTCTTTACCGCAATCGCCCTCTTCTCGGAAAGTTTCTGGTTGTACGCTTCGGACCCGACATTGCACGTGTGTCCTTCGATTCTCACCTTCGCGCCGGGATACTTCTTCACGAACTCGACCGCTTTGTTCAGTTCTGCCTCGTCGGCCTTCCGGATCGTGGCCTTATCGAAATCGAAGTTTATCTTGAGCGTCATCTTGTCGATAACCTTCGGTTTCGCCGGGGCTGGCGGTGGCGGTGGCGGAGGCGGAGGCGGAGGAGGAGGCGGCGGCGATACGACGGTCACGGTAGCCGTCGCTTTCTGTGTCCCACCGACTCCGGTACACTGGCCGGTATACGTTGTCGTGACCTTAGGGCTCACTGTTTTCGTGGTACCGGTGACCGGAACCGGTTCCCCGTCAAGCGTGGCGGATTCGACCGTCCCCGATGTTTTGAACGTAAGGGTGGATGATTGCCCGACCTCGATCTGTGCCGGGGATGCCGTCAGAGTGCAGGCTGCTGGTATCGGGCAGAGTGCCTTTGCCATGGCTGTTGCCTCTTTGGCCTTCCTGATCCCTTCTTCCGTCAGGCACGCCCAGTAAGCGCGGTACGCCTCTTCCATGCGGTCTTGCGCGGCCTGGAATTCCGACGGGCAGAGTCGATCTTTCCCGGCCTTTTGCGCGTCCGTCACGGCGCGCTCCGCCTCCGGCAGTTCAGGGTGGTAGTACCAGATCGCACTGCCGTCGCGCGGCGCATAGACTCTCCCTCCGCACCCTGAAAAGAGCATGAGCGCGATGAGACAGAGTGACACGACAATCAACAGTCTCTTTGCGTCTTTCATTGAGACCTCCTTTCTCACGTGGTTATCTTCCGTCCTTCTCCCTTCGCACAAAAGCGTAGATTGCAACCGTGTGTCTCTCCCCCTCGTCCCATTTCCGTATGACAATGCCCAAGACGAGGCTCGGCATTGACCGAGTTCCTCGGGCGCTGCCTCTTGTCCGGCGAAGTTCCCTGCTCCCCGAACTGCTTCTAATTATAGAATGTATTTCCCAAAGTTGCAACGAGTTTCGTCGCGGCCGATGGAGCGAGCAGGAGGAACTCTCCGCCGCGGAGAGGTGCCCGCCCATGGTTGCCAAATTCAGTTCGGAGAGGGTATAGTATCTGGTAAATTTCCGGAGGTGATCCATGGGATTCAATTGGATCGATATAGCGCATGCAATGGGACCAGCACCGCAGGGAGGCGCCGGGCAAGGAGGTCTGGCGGGTCTCATTACCAGTCTCGTCCCTCTCGTCCTCATCTTTGTCATCTTTTACTTTCTGCTCATTCGGCCGCAACAGAAGAGAGCGAAGGAACACAAGACCATGATCGAGAACCTCAAAAAGGGGGACAAGATCATCACATCGGGCGGGATCTACGGGGTTATCGAATCGGTCGGTACCAACACGATCACGCTCAAGGTCGCTGAGAACACAAAGGTCAAGATCGGGAAAGCGTACGTGGCCGCTCTGAGGGCATCGTCTGACGAAGATTAGTCCAATTTCTGACAGGGTGCCGAGAGAGGCAAGAATGCGCGACAACCGAACCGTGGACCTTCCCTTTTGTCATTTCGAATCCTTCGCCCCCCGTCATTCCGAGCGAGTACTCTCCACAGCGGATCCGCTCTCTCGGCGAGTCGCGTGGGGCGACCGAGGCGGTAAGAATCTCGTGGTTTGGCGCAGGACAAACGCTGTGAAGAACCGCACGGATGGGATCAGAGCGGCGCGCCAGGGTATTTTGTTCGGCGATATGCTCGCAGTAGCCCGGTATACTACGTCCTCGTCGCGGAACGCCGGAGCGTTCACGATGTTGGACGGAGGACATCGGGGTTTTCCCATAGCGGAGGCTGAATGAAGAAAAAAATTCTCTGGAGGCTCATACTCATCGGAGTGACCCTCCTCCTCGCGTTCGTCTTCTTCCTTCCGAACACCCCGCTTTTCCCCCATATGCCCGAATGGTGGAAGAAGACCATGCCTTCGCGGGGGATCGTCCTCGGCCTCGATCTTCAGGGAGGCCTACACCTCGTTTTCGAGGTGGAAGGAGAGAAGGCTGTCGAAATCACGACGGAAAGAATCGCGTCACGGTTGAGAGAGCTCCTCGCAAAGAAGAATCTCTCAGCGGAAGTGAGTTCGTCCGGGCTCGCCATTTCGATAAGCCCCTCCTCGACCGAGATAAGGAAAGTCGTCGAAGACAACTATCCTATCCTCGCACCCGTCGAGACCGCAACGCGGCTCGTTTACAGAATCTCCGACAGGGAAGCGAAGAGAATACGGGACAACGCCGCCGACCAGGCGCTCGAGACGATCCGGAACAGAATCGACCAGTTCGGCGTTGCGGAGCCGACGATCCATCGGCAAGGCGAAAACGAAATCGTCGTCCAGTTGCCGGGGGTGAAGGATCCGAGGCGTGCGATCGATCTCATCGGGAAGACCGCGCAGTTAGAGTTCAAGCTCGTGGACGATGAATCGCCGATCGCGGCCGAACTGCCGCAGGCGATCGCCCCCGGTGAGGAGGAGGAACTCCTCCGACAGTTCGCTGGCAGGATCCCTGAGGGAACGGAGATCCTCTTCGAGAAGAGGGTCAACAGAGAAACAGGGGTTGTCCGGAAAAGTCCTATCCTCGTGAAAAAGCAGGCCGCCCTTACCGGCGACCTCCTGAGCGATGCGAAGGTGAGTCTTGACTCGCGATTCAGCGAGCCGTATGTCTCTCTTTCGTTCAATGCAGCCGGCGCGAAGCTTTTCGAAGAGGTAACGGCCGCGAATGTCAAGAAGCGGCTCGCCATCGTGCTCGACAACACGGTCTATTCGGCGCCCGTCATCCAGGAAAAGATCGCCGGGGGCAATGCGCAGATCACGGGCCACTTCACGATGGAGGAGGCGAAAGACCTGAGTATTGTTCTCCGTGCGGGCGCGCTGCCGGCTCCGATGAAGATGCTCCAGAATGTGACGGTCGGGCCGTCTCTCGGGCGGGATTCGATCGAAGCCGGGAAGATTGCGGGGATCATCGGAACGATCGCGGTCGTCGCATTCATGATTTTTTACTACAGGCTGTCCGGGCTCATTGCGGATTTCGCCCTATTCCTCAATATCGTTCTCCTCCTCGGGGCGATGGCGTCGCTCAATGCAACGCTCACCCTCCCGGGTATCGCGGGCATCATCCTCGCCATCGGCATGGCGGTCGATTCGAACGTGCTCATGTTCGAGCGCATGCGCGATGAACTGCGGGCGGGGAAGACCCCCCGCGCAGCCGTCGATTCGGGGTATCACAAGGCGTTCTGGACGATCTTCGATTCGCACGTGACGACGCTGATCACCGCGGCCGTCCTCTTCCAATTCGGGACGGGACCGATCAAGGGGTTCGCCGTGACCCTGAGCCTCGGTGTCGCAATAAATCTCTTCACCGCGCTCGTCGGCACGAAGTCGATCTTCGATGTCATCAACAGCAAGCGGGAACTGAAGCGGTTGAGCATATAGGGAGAGGCAACGTCATGATCGAGCTGATCAAGAAACCGAACATCGACTTCCTTGGGAAACGCAACATCGCGTTCGTCATTTCGGGTATTTTCATGGCGATCGGCATCCTCGCCATCGTGCAGATCGCGACGGGAAAGGCGAACCTCGGGATCGATTTCGCAGGTGGGACCGCGGTACAGCTGAAATTCGAAAAGAGCGTCTCGCTCCACGATGTCCGCGGTGCGCTCGAGGGCAGCGGCCTCAGGGATTTCGATCTTCAGGACCTCCCAACCGAGAACAAGATTCTCATTCGGGTGAAAAAAACGGAGCAGGACCTTGTGCACGTCTCCGACGCGATTACGACCGCGATCAGCCAGAAATTGCCTGACTACCCGTACGTCGTCGATGCGACGACCGTGATAGGACCGAAGGTCGGGGGCAGGCTCAGAGCGGATGCGGCGAAGGCGATTGCCGTTGCAGTCATCGGCATCCTCATCTACGTCGCGTTCCGTTTTCAGTTCAAGTTCGGCGTCGGAGCGACGGTCGCGACGTTTCACGATGTGCTCGCGGTCCTCGGCATCTTCTATCTGCTGGGGCGGGAGATCAATCTCATCCTCGTCTCCGCCCTCCTCACCATCGCGGGATATTCGCTCACGGATACGGTCGTCGTGTTCGACAGAATACGCGAAAATCTCAAATTTCGGCAGAAAGAGGGTGTCGAAACCATCATTAACAACAGTATCAACGAGGTGCTCTCGCGGACGATCATCACGTCGCTCACGGTGCTCATGACCGCCCTTTCCCTCTTCTTCTTCGGCGGCGAGGTGCTCCATGACTTTTCTCTCGCCATCATCCTCGGCGTCATTGTCGGCACTTACTCTTCAGTCTTCGTGGCAAGCCCCATCGTTCTCTTATGGGGCGGGCAGAAGCTCTTTACAAAGAAAAAGTGAATCATGCACGGGTCTCGGGGGCCACGATATCCGTGCGCGAGAGAACCGATTATTCCTGCCCCATGATCTCTCGAGGCCTTGAACCGCTGAACCCTTTCCCCTCGCATGCATAAGCGCTGGTTTGTCAACAGGACGAACCCGCAGTATATCCGGTACCTCTGCGCGTCGGCGTCGATTCCCCCCGTCCTCGCGCAGATATTGATCAACAGAGGACTGAAGACGGCGAAAGAAATCGATTCCTTCCTGAATTCGGGGTTTTCAACGTTGACGGATCCGCTCGAGATGCAGGGCGTGAGGATGGCTGTCGAACGGATCGCCGCCGCGGTCAAGAGGGGCGAGAGGGTCCTCGTCCACGGCGATTACGATGCCGATGGCCTTACGGCAACGGCGATACTCGTCGGCGCGCTCCGCGCGCTCGGAGCGGACTGCGGGTACTGGATACCGCACAGAAGAGCGCACGGGTACGGTTTCAACTCGCCCGGGGTGGAGGCGGCAAAACGCGTGGGGGCCGCCCTCGTCATCGCGGTCGACTGCGGCATTACCGCCTTCGAGGCGGTGAACGCCTGCAGCCGGGCGGGGATCGACGTCATTGTCGCCGACCACCATGAACCGGCCCTGGGAGGCGCTGATGGCGTGTCGGATACATACGTCCTTCCCGATGCGGCGGCCGTGATCAATCCGAAGGTGACCGATCGAACGACGCCGCTCGCCTTCTTGTCCGGTGCGGGAATCGCCTTCAAACTTGCGCATGCGCTCTCCCTCTTTTTCGCGGGCGGCTTCGCTCCCGAAGAATTCCTCGATCTTGCCGCCCTCGGCACGATCGCGGACAGCGTCCCTTTGATCGGAGAAAATCGCTGCCTCGTGAAAGAAGGCCTGAAGAGCATCGCTGCCGGCGAACGGGCGGGTCTTCGCGCCCTCAAGCACGTGGCGGGGATCGATGGGAAGAGAATGAGAGCGGGCCTCGTTGCCTTCACGATCGCTCCGCGGATCAACGCTGCCGGCAGAATGGACGACGCGAACGACGTCGTGAAACTCCTCCTGACGGGCTCGATCGAGGAGGCGACCGATATCGCGTCGCTCCTCGAAAAGCGGAATGCCGAGAGGCAGCGCGTCGAGCAGCAGGTCTATCAGGAAGCGCTCGACATGGTCCGCTCGAAAGGGGTTCCGCCGGTTATCGTGCTCGGTGCCGAAGGGTGGCATGGGGGGGTGATCGGGATCGTTGCGTCGAGACTCGCTGAGCAGTTTCACCGCCCCGCCATCCTTTTTTCGATAGAAGGAGACCTCGCCTGCGGGTCCGCCCGAAGCATACCCGCGTTCGATTTGAACGCCGGTTTCTCCTCGTGCCGGGATCTCCTGAGGAGGTTCGGCGGCCATGCGCAGGCGGCCGGGGTCGAGCTCGACGTGAAGGATATGCCGCTCTTCGAAGAACGGATCAATCGCCATGCGCACACGGTACTGAAGGAAGAGGATTTACTCCCGGTGCTCGAGATCGACGCGCAGGTGGATCTGTCCGAGATCACCATTGAACTTACGGAGGCGCTCGGGGCCCTCGAGCCGTTCGGCTGCGGCAACCCGGAGCCTCTCCTCGGATCGAAAGACCTCGAGATCCTCTCTCCCAGAATCGTCGGGGACAATCACCTGAAGATGCGGCTCCGCCAGAGGAATCAGTCCATCGAGGCGATCGGGTTCGAAATGGCTCCCCTTTACGAGGATCTTGCGCCGGATCGGACCGTCGACGCCGTGTTCACCCCCTTGGTGCACGAATGGGCCGAATCCCGGTATCTCCAGTTGCATCTGAAGGCCCTCCGCCCGAGCCGGTAGCGCGAAACGGCCCCTCCGTCCATTGACGAACGGGACATTCGTACCATTATATAATAAATCATGGAAGAAGAGCTTGTAGATATAGACATTCTCATCAGGAAAGTCCTCTCCTATACTCCCGACGCGGACATCGAACTTCTCAAACAGGCCCATATCTTTTCGAACGAAGCGCACGGTACCCAGAGACGCATCGAAGGGTCCCCCTTCATCGAACATCCCCTCGCTGTCGCGTCGATTCTGGCCGATATGAAGATGGACGTGCCGACGATAGTGGCCGGTCTTCTCCATGACACGATCGAGGATACGAACATCACCGCCAAGCAGATCAGGGACCGTTTCGGTAAAGAGATCGCCTTTCTCGTGGAGGGGCTGACGAAGCTCTCCAAAATAGAGTTTTCGACGAAAGAGGAGGCGCAGGCGGAGAACTTCAGGAAGATGCTCCTCGCGATGTCGGAAGATCTCAGGGTTATTCTCATCAAATTCGCCGACAGACTCCACAATATGAGAACGCTCCAGTACCTGCCCGAGGGCAAGCAGCAGAGGATCGCCTCCGAGACGCTCGAAATTTACGCCCCGATCGCGAACCGTCTCGGGATTGGATGGGTCCGGACGGAACTCGAGGATCTGAGCTTCAAGGCGCTCATGCCGGATCTGTACAACGACCTCGTGAGGAAAGTGGCGAAACGGAAGGAAGAACAGGAGAGTTACCTCAGGGAGGTGACCTCGATCGTCACCGAGAAACTGAAGGAAGAAGGGATCCCGGGGAAGGTCTCCTGGCGGATCAAGCACTACTACGGGATCTACCAGAAGATGCAGAAGCAGGAGATCCCGTTCGAGCAGGTGCACGACGTCCTCGGTCTCAGGATCATCACGGACACGAAGGCAAACTGTTACGCGATACTCGGGATGATCCATTCGCTCTGGGCCCCCGTTCCCGGAAGGTTCAAAGACTACATCGGCGTCCCGAAATCGAACATGTACCAGTCCCTCCACACGACGGTCATCGGCCCGGGAGGTGAACGCGTCGAGTTCCAGATCAGGACGACCGAGATGAACATGATCGCAGAGCACGGCATCGCGTCGCACTGGAGATACAAGGAAAAGGGCAAGATGGACGAAAAGAGCGACCGCTACATCTCGTGGCTGAGGGAACTCATCCAGGCCCAGAGGGAATTGAGCGACGCGAAGGATTTCCTCGACGCGGTAAAAGGCGAAGTCGTGCCGGAGGTGATCTACGTCTTTACGCCGAAGGGAGAGATCAAAGAGATGCCGGTCGGTTCCACGCCGGTAGATTTTGCCTACAGCATTCACTCGGAAGTCGGGAACAAGTGCGTCGGGGCGAAGGTGAACGGGCGGATCGTTCCTCTGCGGTTCGTGCTCCGGAACGGCGATACCGTCGAGATTTTGACGTCGCCGACGCAGGGTCCGAGCAGGGACTGGTTGAAATTCGTCGTGACGCCGCGGGCGAAGGGCAGGATCAAGCAGTGGATCAAGGCGGAGGAGAGGAAGCAGAGCGTGGAACTGGGACAGAAGCTGATCGAGGCGGAGTGCCGGAGGCACGATCTGAATCTCTCCGTTCTGAAGTCCGAGGAGATGCAGCGGGTGCTGAAGCTCCTCTCGGTCTCCTCGCTCGAGGACCTGTTCTCGTTCATCGGTCACGGAAAGATCTCCGCGCACCAGGTCGTGAACAAGTTGCTCCCCGAGAAGCCCGAAGAAGAGGCGCCGGTTCCGAAGGCGGTGAAACCGCCGAAGGAACACAAGGGCATTAGCATCAAGGGGACGGACAACGTGCTCTACCACACGGCGCGGTGCTGCTACCCGATCCCCGGCGACGGCCTCATCGGATTCGTCACGCGGGGAAGGGGCGTGACGATTCATCGTCGGGATTGCCCGAACGTTGACCGGCTCGCGTTCGACGACGCGCGGCTCGTCGACGTGGAGTGGAAGGCGTCGCCCGATGCGACATCGCCGGTCAAATTGCTGATCGAAGCGGTGGACAAGCCCGGAATCCTCGCGAGCCTGAGTTCGGTCATTTCTTCGGTCAACGTGAACATCAGCAATGCCACCGTGAATTCGA
The DNA here is from genome assembly GCA_937138415.1 of uncultured Nitrospiraceae bacterium. Lineage (GTDB taxonomy): Bacteria > Nitrospirota > Thermodesulfovibrionia > Thermodesulfovibrionales > SM23-35 > JALHSV01. The sequence continues at coordinate 46,038 of CAKZPA010000009.1, forward strand.
CGGAAGACAAGAAGTCTCACATCACGTTCATCCTCGAGGTGACAGACAAAGGCCAGCTCTCGGGCCTTACCCAGAAGATCGCTCAGCTCGAGGGTGTCCTCAAAGTGAGCCGATAGGTACCCGGCAGAGAGTGTGATATAATAGGCCAGGCATGGCGCGTCCGCGGATAGGGTGCAGCGGCTTTCTCTACGATCATTGGAAAGGTGCCTTCTATCCGGAAGATCTTCCGAGGAGTCAGTGGCTTTCCTACTATTGTTCGATCTTCACGACGGTCGAACTGAACGTCACCTTCTACGGCCTCCCCACGCGTGAAACCTTCTCGAAGTGGTATGCCTCCACCCCAGCGGATTTCGCGTTCGGGCTGAAGGGGAGCAGGTTCATCACCCACGTGAAGAAACTCAAGGACTGCGCGGAGCCGCTCGAGGCTTTTCTTTCGAGAGCGGCGCTCCTCAAGGAGAAGCTCGATGTGGTCCTCTGGCAACTCCCTCCGTCTTTCGTTCTCGACCTCGATCGGTTTCAGGAGTTCCTCGAGACCCTGAGGCCCTACCGCATGAGGAACGCGTTCGAATTCAGGAACAAGACCTGGGTCACGAAGAAGGTCTACGGACTGCTCGAAAAGGAGAACGCCGCCCTGTGCATCGCGGATCACCCAAATTTCCTCAGCGATCTCCCGACCACCGCGGATTTCGTCTACGTGAGACGGCACGGCGCGGAGGGAGACCATACAGCGTGCTACAGCTCTGAGTTCCTGAGAGAGGACGCACGGAAGATCAAGGCATACCTCAGGGACAAGAAAGACGTCTATGTCTACTTCAACAACGACGCCATGGGATACGCGCCGAAGAACGCGCAGGAACTCGTCCAGTTGCTCCAGAAAAAAGGGAAGTGAGCTACTTGCCCCAGTCCGAGCGGACTTTCGTCCTCTTGTAGAGGTATCGTTCCGCCGATAAGGCCGCGATGCATCCCTGTGCCGCCGCAACCACCACCTGTCGGATCTCCGTGCACGTAACGTCTCCCGCGGCGAATACCCCCGGAATGGATGTCTCCATCATCGCATTCACGGGAATGCAGCCGTCCTCGCCCGTCTCGATCGCTCCGTAGAGAAAGTCGACGACCGGTTTGTTCCCGTGGAGGTAGACGAAGACGCCTGCTACGGGGAGTTCGGACTCGCGGTCGTCGGCGTCGCGCATCCTGATCTTTTCCACGAGATCCGTGCCTTCGACGGCTATGACCTTATGTCCGAGGAGTACTTTCACGTTCGGCAACTGCAGGACGGGGTGATCCTCCGTGTGTACCTTTCGCGACGGAGAGATGAGATAGACGGTCGCTGCGTACCGCGAGAGGACGCCGGCTTCTTTCACGGCTTCTTCCGAGCTTCCGATGACGCAGACGGTCATGCCGCGGTAGAAAGCCGCGTCGCAGGTCGCGCAGTAGCTGACGCCCCTCCCGAGGAATTCGCCTTCGCCCGCGATGCTCGGCCTTCTGCCCATGGAGCCGGTCGCGATGATCATCGTCTTTCCGCTGTACGACCTGTCCATGGCGATCGCCTCTTTTATCTCCTCGGCGAGCTGTACTCCGACGATCTGCGTCTCGACATACTCGGCTCCGAAACCGATCGCCTGCCTTCTCATGAGATCGAGGAGTTCCTTGCCAGGCATTGGTTGCATGAGCCCTGGGTAGTTTTCGATCTTGCTCGAGTAGGCGAGGGCGCCGGCCGTCGGCGATTTGTCGAGGATGACGGTTTTCAGTTTTCCTCTCGCCGCGTACTGGCCGGCGGCGAGCCCTGCGGGACCGCCTCCGATGATGATCACGTCGTAAAGCTCTGCCTGTTCCTCCATCGAAACCTCCTGTAGAGAGAGATATCTAAAGTTTACATTATTCGCCTTTCGGATCGCTCAGACGGGAGTCGAGAGAAAGGCAAGAATGCAACGTATCCCCGTCCGCCTCACTAGTTAGCCTCGCTTCCTGACATACGAAATCAGCAATGAAGGAACCAACCGGCTCTTGCCTCCTGAATTTGTAGGTCTCCACGTGTCTCGCTCTGCGGTGTCCCCACAGTAACCTCTCGGCGTCCGTCGGGTCCTTTCGGAGCGCTGTGCACAAGAATGCTTGTGGGAATCATTCATTGCACACCCTCACCCTCCCCTCTCCCCTCAAGGGAGAGGGGACAATCAAGGATGCATCGTCCATCACGTCTTTCCTTAAAGGAGCGGCAACCGAAGATGTATATTCCATCGCTTCTCTCTTCAAGGAACGGCGTTCCACGAAAAAGATGCGATAAGGATGGACACCCCCTATCGCCCTTCCCTCAAGGGCGAGGGGACAACCAAAATGGCTATTCCATCGACTCTGCCCACAAAGGAGAGGGTTCGGATAAACCTTTTTTGTTCATTGATGCCATCGGAGGTTGACAGGACATGCTATTTGAGCGGATTTGTTTTGCCGATATTCAGGCACAATGTCTTTAGTGATAAAGAGGCAAAAAATCCATCGGAGGGCCCGATGCGGATCGGGACCGAGAATGAACGAAAAGAGCATGTCCTGTCAAGGGACTCGACGTCTATAAAAAAGCGCGTTAAAAAGATCTATATTCTATTGCCTCTCCATCCATGGAGATGGTCTTCTGCTTTCCGTGCAGGAGTCGGAAGGAGCGCATCGTAGACAAAGATTGGACTGTTCGACTCGTAGAGGGCGGGGCCTGACGCCGTTTTTAATTCATGGGTCAGGCCCCGGATATTCCTACACAGACTATTGCAGGTCGAAACGATCGAGATTCATCACTTTGTTCCAGGCATCGATGAAGTCGCGCACGAATTTCTCCTGCGCGTCATCGCTCGCATAGACCTCAGCGAGGGCCCTCAGTTGCGCGTTCGAGCCAAAGACGAGATCGACCCTGGTCGCGGTCCATCTGAGGTCTCGCGTTTTCCTGTCTCTGCCTTCGAAGACGTACGCATCTGCCGTGACAGGCTTCCACTCTGTTTCCATGTCGAGCAGGTTCGAGAAGAAGTCGTTCGTCAGCGTCTCCGGCCGCTTCGTGAAAACCCCGTGCCGAGAACCACCGAAATTCGCGTTCAGCACCCGCATGCCGCCTATCAAGACGGTCATCTCCGGAGCGGTGAGATTCAGCAAGTGCGCCTTATCGACGAGGAGGTCTTCTGGACTGAACGGCAGGTTCGGCTTCGCGTAGTTTCTGAACCCGTCGGCGTACGGCTCGAGCCACGCGAAGGATTCGGGATCGGTCTGGTCCTCGGACGCATCCGTCCGCCCCGGCGTAAAGGGCACCTCGCGATCGAATCCGGCTCTCCTCGCAGCCTCCTCGACGGCGGCACACCCGCCGAGGACGATCAAATCGGCCATCGAGACCTTCTTGCCGTCAGAGGCGGTTTCGTTGAACTCTTTCTGTTTGCCTTCGAGTGTCTTCAGCACCTTCGATAGTTGCCCGGGCATGTTGACGTCCCAGTCCTTTTGCGGAGCGAGCCTGATACGCGCACCGTTGGCGCCTCCGCGGTAATCCGAGCAGCGGAACGTGGATGCGGAAGACCAGGCGGTGTAGACGAGCTCCGACACGGAAAGGCCGGAGGCGAGAACCTGTGCCTTCAGAGTTCTCACGTCATCGGCATCGACGAGCTTGTGGTCGAGCGGCGGGATCGGATCCTGCCAGACGAGGTCTTCTTCCGGAACCTCCGGACCGAGGTAGCGCGCTTTTGGCCCCATGTCACGGTGCGTCAGTTTGAACCACGCCCTCGCGAAGGCATCGGCGAACTCGTCGGGATGCGCGAGAAAGTGGCGAGAAATTTTTTCGTAAGCGGGATCGAAACGGAGTGCGAGATCGGTCGTCAGCATCATGGGCGCATGGCGCTTGTTCGGGTCATGTGCGTCCGGCACCGTCCCCTCGCCCGCGCCTCCTTTCGGTTTCCATTGATGAGCGCCCGCAGGGCTTTTCGTCAACTCCCATTCATATGCGAAGAGCGTCTCGAGGTACGTCATGTCCCACGTGGTCGGCGTCGGTGTCCAGGCGCCTTCCAACCCGCTCGTGTACGTGTCGGAACCCTTGCCGGTCCCGAAGCTGTTCCGCCAGCCCAAACCCTGTTCCTCGAGGGGGGCCGCTTCCGGTTCGGGCCCGACGTACGACGCGGGGCACGCACCATGGCATTTCCCGAAGGTGTGTCCGCCCGCGATCAGCGCGACCGTCTCGTAATCGTTCATTCCCATGCGGCGGAAAATTTCGCGGATATCGCGAGCTGATGCCAGCGGATCCGGCACGCCCCTCGGCCCTTCCGGATTCACGTAAATCAACCCCATTTGCACTGCGGCCAGCGGATGCTCGAGTTCATGTTCCCCGGTGTACCGCTCGTCGCCGAGCATGATCTCCTCGCGACCCCAGTAGACGTCCTCCGGGGGCTCCCAGATATCCGCTCTCCCTCCGCCAAAACCGAATGTCTTGAAGCCCATGGACTCCAAAGAGACGTTGCCGGCCAGGATCATCAGGTCGGCCCATGAAATCTTTTTGCCGTACTTTTTCTTGATGGGCCACAGGAGACGACGGGCTTTGTCGAGGCTCACATTGTCCGGCCAGCTACTCCGCGGAGGGAAGCGGAGTGCGCCGGTATTGGCTCCTCCCCGTCCGTCCAGGGATCGATAGCTGCCCGCGCTATGCCACGCCATCCTGATGAAAAGCCCCCCGTAGTGACCGTAATCGGCAGGCCACCATTCCTGCGACTGTGTCATGAGGTCGAGGAGATCCTTCTTCAGCGCCCAATAGTCGAGTTTCTTGAACTCTTCTCTGTAATCGAAATTCTCCTCCATCGGGTTCGATTTTTCTGAATGCTGATGGAGGATGTTGAGCCTGAGGAGATCAGGCCACCACTCATAGATCGATTTGCCCTTCTTGAAATTGTGTTTCATCGTCTCGCTCCTCTCTTTTTGCGTACGTCCTTCGCCGTGGTAGGGTTACCCCCTAAGCGCTTTTTTTATTTTTTCTCTTGCTTTTATAGCAAATCATTTTTCGCATTGCGACGGGGGTCGACGCCGCGCACCATTGGGATCTCATGTAGCCCCGCGGTACACTCGCGTCTCTTTCATTGCGGGTGATGCGTTCGTGCTCATCGCGCTGCTGGGTCAACTCTGCAAGAGGTTCCGATGGCGAGGGCACCGGTAACTGCATTCATTTGCTCGAATTTCCTCACGGTTCTCTGGGGAATCGATACATAATTTTCTGGGATTCTCCCGTGCCGTCCTTCCCGCATCGCCGTCGCTCCCGTCCTTGACATTAATCAAATTATGTTTATATATTATTCATCGGGTGGAACTATGCTAAAGACGTTTTCGGAATTGGTAACCTTCAGCGTGCTGAAATTGGAACACGGCTGTCGACTTGCTGATGCTCTTAATTTCTTCATTTACGACACATTGAAAATTTTTTTGCTCCTTTCAATCATCATTTTTGTCGTATCGATCGTTCGGAGCTATTTCCCGCCCGAAAAAACGCGGAAGCTATTGGCGCATAAAAAAGAATTGATAGGAAATGTCCTCGCGGCGCTGCTCGGCGTCGTGACGCCATTCTGCTCATGCTCTGCGGTTCCCTTGTTTATCGGCTTCGTGGAGGCAGGCGTCCCCTTGGGCGTGACGTTCTCATTTCTCATCTCCTCCCCCATGGTAAACGAGATCGCTGTGGTTCTGCTCTTCGGCATGTTCGGCTGGGAGGTGACCGCCCTCTATATCGGCACGGGTCTCGTCGTCGCGATCATTGGCGGTCTGACAATCGGGAAACTGAAACTTGAAAAATGGGTTGAACAGTATGTCTATGCGTTTCAGAGCGGAGGGCGATACGAGATTGTCGAACAGAGCTTCACGGACAGACTGCGGTATGCCAGAGACAATACGAGAGACATACTTCGGAGGATATGGCTTTATATCATCATCGCAATCGGCATCGGGGGCTTCATCCACGGATATGTGCCGCAAGACTTTCTCGTGAACTACGCGGGTCCGAAGAACCCTTTTGCCGTCCCCATAGCGGTCTTGCTCGGCGTTCCTCTCTATGCAAATGCCGCGGGCGTCGTCCCGATCGTGTATGCGCTGGTGGGGAAAGGGTTGAGCATGGGAACGGTGCTGGCATTCATGATGGCTGTCACGGCATTATCACTGCCCGAGATGATTATCCTGAGGAAGGTCCTCAAGACCCCGCTGCTCGGGGTATTTGCCGGCATCATGACCGCAACCATAATAACAGTGGGCTATCTGTTCAACGCACTTCTCTAAGGAGGTAGGCTGATGGAGATCAAAGTATTGGGGCCGGGTTGTCCAAACTGTACCGCGCTCGAGGTGCTGGTCAAAAAAGCAGTACAAGAACTCGGCATCGAAGCAAGGATCGAGAAGGTTACGGACGTTAAAGACATCATGAGATACGCGATGTCCACGCCCGGACTGGTGATTAACGGGAAATTGAGACATTCGGGGAAACCCTTGCCGAACCTTGATAAGGTGAAAGATCTGATAAGGGCGGATTTGTAAGATGCAGGATCTCATGAAGGTATTCAAAGCCTTGTCCGAGGAGACGAGACTGAGAATCCTCAAGCTCCTCGAGCGTGGGGAATTATGCGTCTGCGACATCGTGGCAGCACTGGATCTGATACAGCCGAAGGTGTCTTTTCATCTCGCGGTGCTGAAAGAGGCAGGCCTTATCAAAGATCGAAAACAGGGGAAGTGGACACATTACCGGCTCGACGATTCGGATATGTTCAGAAGATTTCTGCTGCTGACCGTGCTGGAGAGAACGTCCTCTCGCGTTGTCGAAGAGGATCACAAGAGATTGAAAGCTTTCTCCGAGGCGAAAAAACAGAAAGGCGCTGGTGTATCGCCGCGGGATAGAGACATCTGCTGTTCGAAGAAAGCGGGGTAGGCCATGAAAAAAGTCATGTTCTTATGTACCGGCAATTCCTGCCGTTCCCAGATGGCGGAGGGCTTCGCGAAAGAATTCGGCAAGGGGCTACTCGAAGTGCACAGCGCGGGTCTCAGCCCCCAGGGGGTGAATCCCCGTGCCGTTGCCGTGATGAAGGAGATCGGGATAGATATTTCCGGGCAGACGTCGAAATCCATCGATGGAGACCTGCTCGGCACGATGGATATCGTTATCACGTTGTGCGGGAACGCTGCCGAGTCATGCCCCTGGACGCCTCCCGGGATAACGAGAATCCACTGGCCGCTTGAAGACCCGGCAAAGGCAACCGGAACGGAAGAGGAGATCATGAACGAGTTCAGGAGGATTCGGGATGACATAGAGAAGAGGGTAAAAACCCTCGTTGAGGACCTGAGGAATGGCTGAATCGGGAAGATCGATGAGAGCGTATTTATCTACCTGGGAATCCCTTTCATCGCAGGAATCATTATTAGTATGAAGTGACGTTCGCTTTTAAGAAATAGTGCCGTCACGAATGTCTTCACCAGAAGGAGGAAATAACGACAGTGGAAAATGAGCAGTCGAAACTGAAAAAGCTTGTCATAAGAACATATTCGAATATCGCCGCACGAGGCTCATGCTGTGCCATGCCCGCAACTTGTTGTTCGCCGGAGATCGACCCAACGAACCTCCTTGAGACGGGAAAACGTTTAGGATATTCCGAGGAGGAACTGAAGATCGGGCTTGGCGAGGCAAACCTTGGGCTGGGATGCGGGAATCCGCTTGCTATAGCGGAACTGAAGGAAGGAGAGACGGTTCTCGATCTTGGAAGCGGTGCTGGATTTGACGCCTTCCTGTCCGCAATGAAAGTCGGGGGAAGCGGGTACGTCATCGGGGTGGACATGACTCCGGAAATGGTCGAAAGAGCAAGGGAGAATGCTAAAACCCTCGGTGTCGATAACGTTGAGTTCAGACTCGGAGATATCGAGCATCTCCCCGTAGATGACCATTCCGTCGACGTGACCATATCGAACTGCGTGCTCAATCTCTCCCCACAAAAGCAAGCCGTCTTCCGGGAGGCGTTCAGAGTATTGAAGCCGGGAGGACGCATTGCAATTTCGGATATCTTGCAAAAGGGAGAATTCTCAGAAGCCATAAAACGGAATGAAAAGGCATACAGTGGCTGAATTACCGGTGCGGTTCCCGTTGAGGAACTCAAAGGGATGCTCGAAGCAGTTGGATTTATCGATATCGCCATCACAACTAAAGAGAACAGTGACGAAATCATCAGGGCGTGGAACTTCGGAGAAGGGGTGGAGAATATGGTTTTTGCAGCTTATATCAGAGCGAAAAAAATGTGAACGCCTCTCCTTTCTCTCCAGGTCACGTAATGCCAGATTTTTTAGACAAGGTAGTCCGATAGTGCGTTCGATGCCTTTCCCGTGCGCAAGATACGTTCGTACACATTGTGCGCCGCCAGACCGAATTATCGCTACCAGCTGTAGCGTCGCTTGCCCCAGCTTGAGATTTTAGCGGTCGTCTCCCTGACCGTAAGGTTCGCCTCCTTGAACACGCACTCGGCCTGCCCCGCCCTGAATTCCAATTCCTGAGGCTCAAAAGCAATATGAAGGGCTCCCTTATCCTGACTCGAACTATCCCAGTTCCACAGGTTCAGCGTTCCTTCACCCTGTCGGTCGAGTTTCATGACCAGCACGTCTGGCCACCTGACCCATTCGTTATTTTCCCACTTCGAGGGAGCAAACATATCGGCCCTCGCCAGAGCCAGAAGCCCACCATCCGGCGCCCTGCTCAAATCGACCACGGCATTTGTTTTGTGTGAGGCGGCATTCGATCGGACGCCGTGCCATTTGCCCCATGCGGGCATGCCGTTGGAATCTATTTTCATGATCAGCATATCGGTGCCGACTCCCGGGGATCCGGTCCCCGCCAGGATACCCGAACCAGTTTCTGCTTTCAGGCAACTGGTTCTAAGCCAGGCGAAAGAACGCGCCCAGATGGGCTTGCCTTCCACGGTGAAGATACTCAGAAAATCCCTGACGCCGCTCTGGGTGGTCATGGTTCCGAAAGCCAGGATGTTGCCGTCATCAGTGATATCCTTGAGTTTGAAATCTGCTTTTATCGCGTCGGGAGCTTTGAGCTTATACGTGCCGGCTTTTAGGGGCAGCCCCTGCTTATTCAAGACCAGCGCAATCTCCTGCATGGCATTTTCCTTCCTCAAGTAACGGCTTCCGATCATGTACACATTGCCGGCCCGATCAGACCGTGCCTTGCTGACGTATTCCTCCGCGCCGTCCGGATACGTCCGATATGTTTTACCCCAGACAGGATTCCCATCAGAGTTGATCACAACGGTGAGCGCGTGCCACTCCGTAAAACCAAGACCATTGGTATGGCCGGCGAGCCACAGATTGCCGTCCCGGTCTTTGAACAGAGTGGTCAGGTAACAGTCCCTGTCGGTGGCAACTATCTTCTGCCAGAGGAGCTTTCCCTCGGGATCGACTCTCAGAACGAGCGCAGAGTGTTTGTTTTTTTCGCTATGACGAGAGAGTATGACCGCGGTTCCATCTTCCAGCATCTCCATGGCCATTGGCTCAAGAATGATATCCGGCTCCGGAGGCCGATACGACTTCTGCCAGAGGACATTTCCGGTTTTATCGCCTTTTATCAGCCAGAGATGGGTCGGGCCTTCGGTGGCCGCGCTGGCAACCAGCCAGCTTCCGTCGCCTGCCGAACGGATAGACATGGGGTACTCGGGACTTTCATGGCCGACGGTGGTCGACCACATTTCATTGAGCGGCGGGTCCCAGTAAAAACGCAGAGTCGCTTCGTTATTTTCTTTCGGTTCCGAAGCGGCCGCGCTCCCCTGCGGCTCGAGGACAAAACGCGCTTCTTGTGCAGATCCGGGCTTGATTTTGCCGGAATCGAGCATTGCTCTGATCATGCTTTCGCTGATCGGAACTTCGACGTCGACCGCAGCTCCGGACTCGATGATTTTAACGAGGCCAACCCCGGCGAACTCCCACTGATCGTCGGGGAGAGTTTTCCAGAAAAGCACAATAAAGACTGAGTCCGGAAAATCGCCCGAGCCTGCATTTTTGATGACCACATGGAAAACGGGGGGGATGGTTGCGATTATCTCGGCCTTTTCGATGACGAGATCGGGCTTTCCACCCGATGGTTGCGCGGACGCCTGCTGGTTCGTCCCGCTCGTGCGCGTCTCTTCATCGCGAGAGAGGGTTTTTTTCAAGACATCCGACACTTTTCTCGTCACCTCCAAGGTCGACGCGCTGTCTGCTATCCCGGGCACGTTTCTCCCGGCGGGGGAGAGGATCGCGGTTGCCTTGTTATTAGCCAGGTTACTTTCCTTCAGCTTGCCGCCGCTGTCTATTTCCACCGTGATTTCTTTCGATCGGGTCACTGTGACGCCGCTGCGTACTTCCAGCCTCGCGCCAGGGTGCTCGAGTACGGATTTCGGGTCCAGACACTGTTCTTGCCCGCCCAGCGGAGTCATTCTCTCTGCTGGAAACAAAGGGAGGATCCGTTCAATTTCGCCCGAGATGATTCTCACGAAGATGTGCGGCTTGATATCGTGTGGGATCCACTTTTTCCCCGCATTGTGGATGGTGAGGGAAATCGATCCGTCACCGGACAGATATATTCTTTCCAGGACGAGGTCATACTCATCGTTCTGTTTCAGGTTCGACGGCGGCTGGTTTCCGGCAGTTTGGAGACGAGGTTCGTAATTCGAATCGCCCGGGACCTGCGGAGCGGCGGACACTATTATCGCAAAGGCCAGACTTGCAGTCGCAATGAGGTTAACGAAACCGACTGATCGTATGATCAACCGCCTCAATCTGTTCGAGCGTGCGGTCAGAATCATGCCGAAAAATCATGTTTATGACGGTTTATCCTCGGAGCTACCTGCCCTTCTTGACGATGCTCCTCTTGACCATGTTCTTCTTGACCATGTGGATCGTCGCCTGAATTTCATTCATGTAATCGTCGGCAATGAGCGAGTCCGCCACCTGGAAGGCCACCTGGAGGAGAGCGGTGAGCGTCGGGTCGTCCGGAACGGGAAGGCCAACGGACAATAGATATACCTGCGCGAGCTGTTTGAACTGCTCGATGACATTCGCCAGGATGACGGCTTCATCCTGCTGAAGAAGATAGCCATAGGAGATGCAGGACATTCTGAAGTCCGTCTCGACAGCGCGAATGAACTGTTCCGCCTCGACGCGCGACATCGGATACGAGGTGAGGGCGGAGAAATCCGATAAGTCCTTGGCGTACGCCCGGACCATGAGGTTTTGCATGTGGGGCTTGGGCAGGAGCGCGATCTCCTCGAGTTTGGCTCCGACGGACGAGTCATAGCGGGCGAGGACGATGTCGCCGGCCGCTTCGATGATGTTGTGGCAGATTTCCACGGCGACATCCGGATAGCCTCCGAGGAGGGCAGCATACTCGGGGACGTACGTCATCAGCCAGGCGTTGAGCATCTTCGCCTTCGTTATGACATAGCCCTCGTCCGGGAGGAGCGTCCTCGATGCGCGATGGGCCGTCGAGTCGGCTCCCCAGGTATCATTGTGGCTGAGGAAACCGTACGCGCTCGACTTCTCGTAGCCCCACCGAACGGCATTCCGCACCTTCATGAAAGAGTGATGCGTCTGGTCGTAAAGGTAATCCCTGTAGGACAAGCCCGGTTCCGTGAAAAGGTAGTTGAAGGCGTCCGGGGCCATGGCTCCGTACATTTCTTCGATATTGTACGGGCCGCCGGATTTCTTCAGCGCGTCAGCGATGAAGGCGTGCGTTCCCCTTTCCCAGGCCGTTGCGGAACCGGACAACATGGCGACCATAAGGCCGACCGACACGAACGCGAAAAATTTCTTTTTCATTGGTAATCCTCTTTTCCCCGGTCTGGTTCCCGGTGTGGTTTGATGAAGTTTCTCTACCGATAAGCGGTACTATATGGAGCTGGCATTCGAATGTCAAGGCCGAAGCCGACATATCAAAACAATGATAATTCTCCTTTTGGCGTGGCCGGCTGAGGGCATGTTTGTGGCCGTTCATCCCGTTGCGCATCCGCTAGATGCTTTTTCATAGAGAACCCTCTTTCATGCCACTGCCCACTCCGCAGAAAGTACCTCCGCCTGTTCCAAGACGGTCTGGGTTGCTTTTTCCTGTTTATCGGGTGGATACCCGTATTTTCGTAAAACCCGCTTCACCATCACTCGGAGTTGAGCCCGCACATTCTCTCTTATCGTCCAGTCGATGGTCACGTTATTTCTCACCGTCCTAACCAACTCTCGGGCGATAGTTCGTAGCGTCTCATCGCCAAGCACCTTCACCGCACTGTCATTGGTCTCCAGAGCATCATAAAAGGCAACCTCTTCCTCTGAAAGACCAAGTTCTTCACCGCGGGCATCGGTCTCCCTCATCCTCTTCGCCAGAGCGATCAATTCCTCGATGACCTGCACCGCCTCGATCGTTCGATTCTGGTAACGTCTGATAGCTTCTTCAAGCATCTCGGCAAAAGATCTAGCCTGGACGATGTTCTTCCGTCGCTTGATCCGGATTTCTCCAGATAAAAGTTTTCTAAGCATTTCGACGGCAAGGTTTCGCTGGGGCATCCCGCGCACTTCTGCCAAAAACTCCTCAGAAAGGATCGAAATATCCGGTTTCTTAAGACCCGCAGAAGCAAAGATGTCAATCACACCCTCCGGGGCAATCGCCTTAGAGACGATCTGGCGAATAGCATGATCGAGTTCATCTTCTGGCTTTGGCTCCCCAGGTGCCCTTTTTGCCAACACTGCCCTCACAGCCTGAAAGAAGGCCACATCATCCCGGATTCTTAGCGCCTCTTCGTGAGGAACTGCCAAAGCAAAAGCCTGTGAGAGATCCCGAACAGCCTGTAACAACCGATCCCTGCCATTTTCCTGAGCCAGTATATGCTCCTGGGCCGAAGGAAGAAGCGAAAGTCGCTCCTCTGGGCTTCCGGTTATCCACGAGGACCAATCGAACCCATGAAAGAGCCCACAACAAATCTCGTATTTTTCCAGCATGACCGAAACGGCCTCAGCCTGGTCAATGGCCGTCTTCCCAGTGCCCCCACTCTCTGTATAGGTAGCCAGAGCCTCCTTGAGTTCGTGAGCCAACCCAAGGTAATCCACAACCAGACCTCCAGGTTTGTCTCGGAAGACGCGATTCACCCTGGCAATAGCCTGCATGAGTCCATGGCCGCGCATTGGTTTATCAATATACATGGTATGGAGGGAGGGCGCATCGAAGCCCGTAAGCCACATATCCCTCACAATGACTACCTTAAAAGGATCGTTTGAATCTCGAAAGCGGTTTGCCAAAAATTCGCGGCGTTGCTTATTTCGAATATGGGGTTGCCAATCAATGGGATCGCTTGCTGACCCTGTCATGACGATCTTCATCGTTCCATTCTCATCTTCTTCGCTGTGCCATTCAGGACGGAGGTTCGCTATTTCTCGATAGAGATCCACACAGATTCTACGGCTCATGCAAACGACCATGGCCTTGCCATCAAGCACATCGAGCCTTTTATCAAAGTGATCCACAATATCTTTTGCGATCAGCTTGATCCGTTTTTCAGCACCAACGATCTTTTCGAGCTGTGCCCATCTGGTCTTGAGTTTCTCTTTTCTCTCGATCTCCTCACCTTCGGTTACCTCTTCGAACTCAGGATCGATCTTCGGCCGCTCCTTCTCATCGAGTTCGAGTTTAGCCAGGCGACTTTCATAAAAGATAGGAACTGTTGCCTTATCTTCAACTGCTCGCTGGATATCATAAATGCTTATGTAATCACCAAAAACGGCCCTTGTGTTTTTATCGGTTAGCTCGATGGGTGTACCGGTAAACCCGATGAAGGAGGCATTGGGCAGGGCGTCTCTCATATGTCTGGCAAAACCATCAATAAAATCATACTGGCTACGGTGGGCCTCGTCAGCAATCACCACGATGTTGCGGCGATCGGAAAGGGCAGGATGCCGATCTCCCTTTTCTTCGGGGAAAAATTTCTGGATGGTTGTAAAGATAACTCCTCCGGTCTCGACACGGAGTTTTTCTCTGAGATCTGCGCGGCTCTCAACCTGAACTGGCGGTTGTCTTAAAAGGTCTTGACAGCGGGCAAAGGTGCCGAAGAGCTGGTCATCGAGGTCATTTCGGTCAGTAATCACAACGATCGTCGGGTTCTCCATAGCGGGCTCGCGTACTATACGCCCTGCATAGAAAGCCATGGTCAAGCTTTTACCTGAACCTTGAGTATGCCAGATGACACCAATTCGGCGGTCACCAGGGTTACCACCAGGTCTTCGGCCTGCCTCATAGCGGCCCTCCTCTTCAGCCACAAGATACTCCCTCAATTTTGCAGCCCGAAGTGTCTCGGTCAAAGCAACATTGACCGCATGAAACTGGTGGTAGCCTGCGGTCTTTTTCTCTAATTTACCACCTCCCATATCCTCAAAAACGACAAAATATCGGAGCATATCGAGCAATCGGTGCTTATCGAAAACCCCTTTAATCATCACCTCGAGTTCAGGCGTATGGGTATCGTCGATTGACTCACCCGAAATCGTCCGCCATGGCTTGAACCATTCTCGACCTGAAGTCAAAGTTCCAATACGAGCCTGCAAGCCATCCGATATAACCAGTAATTCATTGAAGCTAAATAGAGTGGGGAGTTCGGACTTATAAGTTTGAAGCTGTTGAAAGGCAGCCCAGATATCGGCAGTCTCATCAGCAGGGTTCTTCAGTTCCAGAATCACCAATGGGAGACCATTAATAAAAAGAACGATGTCAGGCCTCCGGGTTGGGGCGAAATATTTTTCGCCCTTACGTTCGGCCACTGTGAACTGGTTAACCGCAAGCCAATCGTTATTCTCCGAATTATCGAAATCAATCACTTGTGCCTGCGCGCCACGGATTTCGCCATCTTTTGTTCGGTACTCGACTGTTACCCCATCAACAAGAAGTTGGTGAAATTGGCGATTTCTCGCCTCAAGGGTTGCCCCTTCGAGCCGGAGGAGTTTTCGATAGGCATCCTCCAAAGCCTCTGGAGGCAATGATTGATTCAACCGGAGAAGTGCATCGCGTAAACGCTGCTCCAAAACAACCTGGCTGTAGTCACTACGTTCGGCAAACAGAGTCTCCGGAGCAATTTCCGGGCCATGCTTGATTGCCCAGCCGATAGCCTCAAGCCATGAAAGAGCAGCATCTTCAACCAAGGATTCGGTCAGACAAACCATGCGTCCTCCGGTTCGGGTGCGGTTACCGCCGGGTTTTCCCGGTCGAATGCCCAGCGGGCAGGGTTGTCGAGGATGTATTGACGGATGCGGTTCAGAGATTCGTCATTGCGAATGATGTGTTCGTAATAATTACGTTGCCAAAAACGCCCGGGGAACGGCGGCCAGCCTGATTTTTTGACGCCACGCGTATATGCAACGGTAACCCGCGATTTGAATGCGCCGACCACATCCCCAACCGTAAGGGCAACCCTTGTGGTTGCCCTATTTTCGGGGGTTATACCATTATGGGCAGGCACAAGGCCTGCCCCTACCGGTGTGGGTTCGGTGACGACGATGCCGTGAACGTGATTCGGCATGACGATGAATGCGTCGGTGCCTACACCAGGATAAAACGCCGGCAATTGATCCCAGACCGATTGGACCATCAACCCCGCCTCGTTCATCCGCATTTTCCCATCCGCCACCTCACCGAACAGACAGGTGCGATCTTGCGTGCAAATCGTGACGAAATACGCGCTGGGCTGGGTGTAATCGTAGCCCTTCAGGCGAATGGAACGGCGGTGGTGGCGTTCAGGGTCGTAGGTCACAGGCCGCGCTCCTTGAGGAATTTCTCCGCGTCCCTCACCCGTATCTCGCCCGAGATGAGCTTGGGCAGCAGCGCGTCGCGCAGGGAGGCGAGGGTGCGGGATTCTTCCTCAATACAGTCGATGCGTCCATACGCACTGCCAGCAAATCGGCTGAAATGAACCAATACTTGGCGTATTGGAACAATCATACGGTGAGACTTCAGGTCTGTCTGAGTTAGAAGTGGCTGAGTAGAACCTCTGTTGAGTGAGTCGTAGTCAATGAAACGTAGTTGGAAAAAGAGGTATTCAAACGCAAAAGGCTGTTTCGAGCGAACAATTAGTGTGTTATCCGAGGGCCAACATGGTGTAGGGATTCTGAACACAGAACCAAGTGTTCCTACCCTCCCCGTAAGCAGAATAGGCTTTTTGGTGAGCGGTTCGTGAACGTAACCCATGGGTCCGTTGCCGCCCCAGAGAGGAATTGGTGCCTCGCGGGACCATTCGGTGAACCTTACTTGGGGCCGCTTGCCACTTGTTATCTCGGCCAGCTCACCAAGTGTACCCACCTCCCACCCCTCCGGGATCTCGCCGAGTTCGGAGTCAACGAGCCGGGCGGGGAACAAGTGATCGAAAGCGCAGCTTTCGATCACACCCTCACCCCCAACTCCTCTCCCAGGGGGAGAGGGGGGTAGTGCGTCGACGATGCGGGTAAGTACGGACTGCGGGTCTTCGAAAAGCTCCTCATTCGTAAAACGCAGGACTCTGAATCCTTGTGATTCCAACCAAGCATCCCGTTTGTGGTCTCTCTTTCGCCTTTCGGCATGAACGCCACCGTCCAGTTCCACAACCAGCCGATGTTCATGGCAGTAAAAATCTACAACATAGTCCGCAATTTGGTGCTGGCGCCGAAACTTCAGCTGCATGAAGCGCCGATCACGAACAAGCTCCCAAAAAAGTTCTTCTGCAGACATTTGTTTGCGGCGCAGTTCTCGGACCGTTTTCACCAACCCTGCAAAGTCATACCATCCCCGATAATTTGGCCGCCCTTTCTCCCCTTGGGAGAAGGGGACGGGGGATGAGGGTTGATTTCGAGCCCGGGCGGCGTTGCGACGCACAGGCTCGAAATCAATGAACCATGATTTGAACAAGGCGCGGGCCATGGCCTCGAGCGTCTCGCTCATGCGCCGGTTCAGCTCGATCTTGTCGTCCAGCGTGCCGAGGATGTGGGCGATGGCGCGTTGTTCGGAG
>CAKZPA010000010.1 GCA_937138415.1 uncultured Nitrospiraceae bacterium
TTGAATTATTGGATTACCGTGGATTATGCCACGGGGGAGCCACTCCTTCACAGGTCAACTAAATATAGGGTATCCCCTTGGATACCGTCATACCGGCCCTGTATCAAGCACGGGGTAACCCCCATCCGGTATCCGGTGACGTTCAGGTGCTTCGCGAAGGCCGAAGTCGCTAGATTCCGGGTCAAGCCCGTAATGACACCGCGCATAGAAGAGGATTTCTCTGGGTACATATGCTGTCTCAGAAATTTATTTGTGGACAGGTATAGGCATAATAGGCAATTTGGAGGAATCGATACATGGGTTAGAAAGAACGTAAGCCATTGATTTTATTGGTGCCGGTGGTGGGAGTCGAACCCACACGGAGTTGCCCCCACCGGATTTTGAGTCCGGCGCGTCTGCCAATTCCACCACACCGGCGCCGATTGATTGTAAAGCATTAGGTTGCTCTTCCGCAATCGTCCTCTCCTCTTCCTGCCCGAGAGAGCGCCGCTCGATACGCCCTTTGTCGTTGACTCCGTCCGGTGATTGAGCTACAGTGAACTACACCATAATCTCTCGTAAAAGGAGGGCGATGATGAACGTTCTCTTCATCATTTCGACGAATGATGCCGAAACCGTCTATAATGCGATGAGGCTTGCGAATGTCGCGGTGGGGAAAGGAGACGATGTGAGTGTCTTCATGCTCGGCAAAGGCGTCTTATTCGAGCAAATCGGCAATGAGCAGTTTAATGTTAAGGAGCAAGTCGAGCAGTACAAGGGGAACATGTACGTCTGAGGCGTCTGCATGAAGGCCCACGGTCTTGCGGGCTCGAAGGTATGCCCTATCGGATACATGAACGATCTCTACGAACTCGTTGCGGAAGCGGACAAGGTCATCGCTTTTTAGACGGTCAGAGTGCGGACAACACATTCGGGAGCGGTGAAACGATAGATTCTCGCATCACGACGTGTGGAAGGATGCGATGTCAGGAACAGAGACAAGCCATAACGTCCGAGTTTTTGACGACCACGCACTGCAGTACGACGCGTGGTTCGATGAACATATGCATGTCTACCTTTCCGAAGTGGAAGCGGTCAGAAAGCTCCTCCCACTGCACGGTGAAAGCATCGACATCGGGGCAGGAACGGGCCGATTTTCCCTCCCCTTCGGCATCAAGACCGGCGTCGAACCGTCGCGGTCAATGGCCGAAATTGCCCGCGGCAGGGGCATCGCGGTGCACGAAGCAAAGGCGGAAAATCTTCCTTTCGATGACCGTTCGTATGATTTCGTTCTGATGGTGACCGTCATCTGTTTCCTCGAGGATCCCCTCCAGGCCCTCCACGAGAGCTTGAGAATTCTCCGCCCCGCGGGAACTCTTGTGATAGGCATGCTCGATAGGGACAGCCCGCAGGGCAAGATATACGAGAAAATGAAAGACCGGAGCACATTTTTCCGCTACGCGACGTTCTATTCCGCGGGGCAGGTCATCGCATGGCTTACCCGACTGACATTTCAAAAAATTCGATCTGTGCAGACTCTCTTCCGCCCGCCGGAGACAATTTCCGCCTTGGAACCGGTGAGAGAAGGCCACGGGGAAGGCCTTTTCATCGCGATATCAGCGCAGAAGCCGGGATGAACCGTCACGTGCTCGTCAGAAGCGGTTTTTTCTCTCCTGAATCCAATAGATAATGCTCATGACGACCGCGACGACGGTGGCAGCCAGCATTACATAAAAAATCAGAGCGACCATGAGATCCCTCGCCGACATCATACATTAGTCCAGCCAAAAAAACCACCGAGACCGCATCAAGTCATTCGACGCCTGCACGACAGGCGCGCACGCCTGAGGCGCGGCCAGTCTCACTTACCGATGCAGAATTCGTTGAATATTCTTTCGAGAATGTCTTCGGTCGTGACAAAACCGACGATCTCTCCGAGCTTGGCGAGGGCCTCTCTTAGTTCGAGCGCGACGATTTCGAGGGGCTGCGCATCAGAGAGCGCCGCCTGTGCCTGCGCGAGAGCGTCCGCAGCGGCTTCGAGGGCATTTTTATGCCTGACGTTCGTGACGATGTCACCTTCTCTCCCCTCCCTCCAGTTCTTCACGCTCGCATGAAAGATCGCTTCTTTCAATGCGTCGATGCCGTCGCCTCTCGTTGCTGACACAGCGAGTACCGAGCGTGACGTATCCCCGGCCCAGGGAGAGAGCGACGCGGCATCGAGTGCCGGCGGAAGATCCGATTTGTTCAGGATAAAAAGGGTATTTCTCTCTGCGGTTGTTCTCAGAACTTCATAATCTTCTTCCTGAAGCGGCACACTCCGATCGAACAGCGCGAGGATGAGATCCGCATGCTCGATGCTCTGGAGACTCCTCCTGACACCTTCTCTCTCAGCAGCATCATCGACCTTTCGTATCCCAGCGGTGTCGAGGATCCGGAGCGGGAGTCCCCTGATGTTGAGGTACTCCTCGATGACATCGCGCGTTGTTCCGGGAAATTCGGTCACGATCGCTCGGTCCTTCCGGAGCAACGCATTGAGGAGAGAGGATTTCCCGACGTTCGGCCTGCCGACGATCGCTGTCAGAAGCCCCTCTCTAAACAGACGTCCATCGTCATACGTCTCGACGAGTGAGCGCAGCTCCTGGCGAATGCGTTCGATCGTGGAAACGAACTCCTCGAGAGGGCCGACCTCAATCTCGTCTTCCGGGAAATCTATGTACGCCTCTATCGCAACGCAGACATCCGTCAGCTTGTTGCGGGCCGATGAAATCTTCTCTGAGAGCCCGCCCTGGAGTTGTTCGAGCGCGATCCGGCGACTCTCGTCCGTCTTTGAGCGAATGAGGTCGATCACCGCTTCAGCCTGGCTGAGGTCGATCCTCCCGTTGAGGAACGCCCTCTTCGTAAACTCGCCGGGCGTCGCGAGACGGGCACCCTGTCGGATCGTGAGGTTCAGAATCTTCATCAATGTCACTGTACCGCTATGGCAGTTGATCTCGACGACGTCTTCTCTCGTATACGAATGGGGGGATTTCATCACGGAGACGATCGTTTCGTCGATCTTTTCGCCCGTGACCGGATCGACAATATAGCCATATGTGAGGCGATAGGATCCTACCTGGCCCAATTGCTTCTTTGTCGGAGATCGGAAGATGTTCTCGACGATAGCGATGGCATCCCGCCCGCTCACCCGGACGATCCCAATACCGCCTTCGCCAAGCGGCGTCGAGATGGCTGCTATCGTGTCGTCATTCGCGAGCATGCGCTACGAAAGGAACGAACGGTTCGCCCTGTACCGCTATCCCGCGGCTGCCCCCGTTGCTTTTTCTCTCGCGAGCTTCTGGTTGACGTAAAACTGCTGTGCGATACTGAATACGTTGTTCATCAACCAGTAGAGGACGAGACCGGAGGCGAAATTGAGGAAAAGGAACGTGAAGATGACCGGCATGATCATCATGATTTTATTCTGGGTGGGGTCGAGCGACGTCGGCGTCATCTTCTGCTGGATAACCATCGTCGCACCCATCAGGATCGGGAGCGGTCCGACCGCGAAACCGCCGATAAGGGGGATGAAATGAGGAAGATGTCCAAAGAGCGTGTCCGGAGCGGACAGATCCTTTATCCACAACATGAACGGAGCCTGGCGCAGTTCGATAGCGATGAGGAGTATCTTGTAGAGCGCGAAGAACACCGGTATCTGAAGCAGAATCGGCAGACAACCGCCCAGAGGATTGACTTTGTGCGTTTTGTAGAGCTGCATCATTTCCTGCTGCATCCTCTGGGGATTTTTCTTGTATTTTTCCCTGATTTCGGCCACCCGAGGCTGGATTTCCTGCATTTTCTTCATCGACTTCTGGCTCTTGTTCACGAGCGGGATGAAGGGTATCCTCACAATGATGGTGAGCAGGATGATCGCCCATCCGTAATTCCCGATAAGCCGATAGAAGAGCTTGAGTATCCAGAAGAGGGGCAGCGCGATGATCGAGAAAAACCCGAAATCGACGATGTGTTCGAGCCCGACACCGAGTGTCTTGAGGACATCGTACTCTTTCGGTCCAGCATAGAGGATGAATGCCTGTGCGCTTCCTCCCCCTCTGAATGCCGCAACGACCGATTCGTTCTGCTGCCAAATCTTCGCTTCCTCGACGGGGGTGACCGGAACGAGAGATGCGAAGAAATATTTGTCTTCCTGTGCCAGCCACTTCAGTCCCTGGGAATACCGTTTCTCCCCATTGAGTTTGGCGTGGCTGAATTCGATCCGATCCGTTTCCTTGAGGAGGACGGGACCGATGTGGGATGACGTATCCGCCCTGTTCGAAATGCCGAAGTCGGACCCCAGGGTGATCCAATAATCCGGCGCTCCCGTCACCTCATCCTTTATGTCTATCCGATACGTACCGGCAAAAAACGTGTACGTCCTCTTCACGGATATCGACGAATCCGCGTACGTGAACACGAGGGAAGCGGATGGATTCGCGGCACTCAGTGCAAGATCGCGCCCCGACGTCTGGAACTGCGTTTGGGAGAGCGCAAGGTCTTCTCCCGATCCGATCCCGAGCGGGGCAACGGCACCGGGATTTTCGAGAAGGACGACGTTCTTCCCTTCCTTGTCACGATACTTCTTCAGCTCGTAGTAGCGGAGCGTCGCACCGCGCGAAGAAAACACGGCCGTATATAAATCGGTCTCGACCCTGACCACCCGCTCTTCGGAGGGAAGACTCTTCTTCTGCTCCGACACCGGCGGCTGGGGCACGGGAAGGGCTTCGCGCGTCTCTGGAGCCGTCTTCTGCTCTTCGGTTCGGGGATGGGATTCCGGCCGCTTCTGGTCAGATCTCACAAAGAGAAACTGATAGGCGATCAGAATGAGGAAGGACAGTGCGAGTGCGACGAGAGCTCTTTTTTCCATAACGTTATTTGACCGGGTCGTACCCGCCGCGATGGAAGGGATGGCATCGGAGAAGCCGACGTGCGGATAGATATAACCCCTTCAGACATCCGTACTTCTGCACCGCGTCAATGGCGTACGCCGAGCAGGACGGCGCAAACCTGCAGCAGGCAGGCAGAAGCGGGGAAAGCATGTATCTGTAGAGCTTGATAAGCGCGATAATGCTATTTTTCACGAACGATCTCCGGCAAACTCCGTTCCATATCCCTCATCAACTGTTCCAGTTTCGATTCCGCAGCGGATTTCTTCACGACGATGACGAAATCGTATTTGCGCGGAAAGTCCGCACAGAGCCTTCGCACAGTTTCCCTCAGGAGGCGCTTGATCCTGTTCCTGACCACCGCCGTTCCGATCTTTTTCCCCACCGATAGGCCAAGACGGTTCCAGGGGAGATCGTTCGGCCGAGCGTGTACGATAAAGTATCGTGCCGCAGCGCTCGAACCGCCTTTGAAAACAAGCTCAAAATCCCTTTTCTTCGGCAGAGAGCGCAGAGAACACTTCTGCATCAGACGGTCAGTCTGACTCGCCCTTTGGCTCTCCTCCTCTTGAGAACCTTCCGCCCGCCGGGAGAACTCATCCTTGCCCGAAAGCCGTGCGTCTTCTTCCGTTTCCTATTATGTGGGTGGTATGTCGTGTAGGTACCCATAATGTGAATATAAAGTATAGGTTCTCAGCGAAAAATATGTCAAGTGCGCTCATTCGGTTTGTCAAGCCAATTTAGAAACGTCCTCTTTTCTCTCCAATCCCCTTCTGTCACAGGGGGATGAAGGGTCATTGACCGTGCGAGAGAGCCCCGAGCCTCTCCTTCAGTTCCTGCAATCGTTCCTGCCTCGGCAGGAGGGAACGCTCGAGCAAGCAATCCACATCACGGCTCTCGAGCCCGAGAGCAGGCCAGACCACGTTGCGAGCGGTCGCCTTCATGTCGCGGAGCGCATTCGACAGAAGGGTCGGGGTATATTTCTCCACGAGCACAAAGAAACTGAACAGCCTCAAGAAGAGCCTGTGCTCGGATGTGTCGATCGGCAACTTGTACCTCGTCTTGCTCTTGATGAAATCCGCTATGTTGCGCAACTGGGTAAAGAGAGGTACCCGTATCTGCATCTGCAGGAGCTCGTCGAACAGGGAGAAATCGGAGGCGAGGCGGTCGTAATCTTCGGCCGCGTACGTATTGACGAGTATGTCTTCGATAATCTCCTGCGACAGTTCTCTCTTGAACGTATCGACGAACCGAAAAAAGCGGGGGTTTTGCCTGAGCGACTGGAGATTTTCCATCGAGATGCCGGCCGTGTCAGCGATGTCGTGGAGTGTGAGGTTACCGAAGTATATGTGGAGAAGCGCCGCGAAAAGAGGCGGGAAACTCTCTTGCTCGAACACCGACATTTTTCTGCGAACCCATTTCATGCTGTCGAGTCGACTGGACATATTTTCGCGATCGCACGCGTTCTCCGTTGGCCCGAGGTGAATTCAACCCATTCAACAGGTGCCGTTGAGCGACGGGGCGAGCGGGAACACCACCTCTCTTTTATTCTACATCACGCGGGGCATACCCTCGACAGAGAGGCATGGCGTATAATGATCCTCAAAAGACACCCGAAGGATGCCATTGCGATGGACAAAGAACCGAACAAGCAGGGCGGCGTGCGAGCCGGAAATCTCGCGGATGACATCTCCGAAAAGGTCCACGTGGGGACCTGCTCGTGGACGGAGAAAACCCTCGTGGAGAGCGGCGCATTTTATCCCCAGGGCGTGAGAACCGCGGAAGAGCGACTGAGGTTCTACGCCGGTCGCTTCGACACCGTCGAGGTTGATGCAACCTACTACGCCATCCCCGACCGGAGAACGACCGCACTCTGGGTCGAGAGGACTCCCGAGACCTTCGTATTTCACGTAAAAGCGTACGGCGCCTTGACAGGGCACGGTGTCGACCCGAAGACGCTGCCGAAAGACATCGCCGCGGCGCTCCCGCCGGCAGAAAAATCGAAAAATCGCGTCTATCTTGACGATGCGGATCTCGTGACGGCCATCGCAGAAAGATTCGGCGAGTCACTCCAGCCACTCCGTCGCGCCGGCAAACTCGGGGTGATCGTCTTCCAGTACCCGCCGTGGTTTCGCTACGGGACGCGGAATCTGGACGCTCTTTTGCACCACAAGGAGCTTTTCGGTCAGTTCCGTATTGCGGTGGAGTTCAGACACGGGAGCTGGCTCACCGACGATAGCCGCAACCGCGTTTTCGACTTCCTTGAAAGACACGCGATCACCTATGTCACTGCGGACGAACCACAATTCGGCAGCCTCGTGACGGTTCCCTTTCTCCCGCACGCCACGACCGATATTGCCTATCTCAGGCTCCATGGGAGGAATCGCGATAACTGGCTCAAGAAAGGTGTCGAGACATCGCTCCGCTATGCCTACCTTTACCGGGACGACGAGTTGCAAGCGCTCCTGAGGCCCGTCAGAGAACTCTCTTTGAAAACAAAGGTGACCTATGTCATGTTCAACAACTGCTACGGCGATTACGCGGTGAAAAACTCTCTCCGCTTCATGGAGATGCTCCGCTCCGGTGGGGCGCATTCCCTGTGATCTCGGCCGGCGATTGCCGAAACATGCGGTTTTCGCTATGATACGACTATGCGGTTCGTCGTGGGCGTCATACTGATCCTCGTCTTGTGTGTTCCCGTTCGCGGGGAAAACAGCGATGGGAAGACTGCTCTGAAAAAAGGCCGTGAAGAACTAGTCGCTGGCAAGTATGACGATGCCATCTTGAGTCTCTCTACGGCCGAAAAGGGATTTCCGCTCCTCGGCGACTACGCCCTCCTCTGGCTCTCCGAGGCGTACCTCCGGTTGGGCGACCACGTTCGCGCGCTCGCATCCGTACGCTCACTCCTCAAGCGGTATCCCCAGTCTCCTCTCGCCCAGAAAGCGCGGGGGAGAGAGATCGAGGCAGCGCTGGAAATTCCGGAGGAGTCCCCCCGCACCCTGTATGAATCGTACGCGAAAGATTACCCGTCCGACCGGGAGATGAAACTTCGTTTTGCGAGGTGGCTGAACAAGAACGGCCAGCGTGAAAAGGCAAAAGTCTTGTTCAAAGAGGTCTATATCGCTGCCGGGGGGCTGTCCGGTGAAGCGCTACGGGAGCTGGAGCCGTCCGACATCGCCGTGGAGGATATGCTCAGGCACGCGTCGAATCTTATCGCCTCCATGAATTACGCAACGGCGGAGTCCGTTCTGAGGTCCGCGCTGGAGAGAGATGACGGCCGCATGAGAACAGCCATCATGAGAGAACTCGGCCTCTCGCTGTTCAAGCAGAAGAAATATCGCGATGCGGCGTCCGTCTACCTGCAGGCGGGAGATCGTTACTGGCACGTCCGTTCTCTTTACCGTGCCGGCGAGAGCGCAACGCTCGAGGCGTCGATCGACCACCTCCTTGCCGATGGCGACAGCAGGATCGCATCCGTCCTCATTGCGATGGCTTCCGACAGAAGACGCGACGGCAAGATCGACAACGCGCTCTCCTTGTACCAGGCTGTCATGGAGCGATATCCGTCCGAGACAGAAGAGTGCCGGTGGGGTATCGGCTGGACTTACTATCTCGCGGGCGAGTATCGGAAAGCGGCTGAAATCTTTTCCGCCCTCTACAAGGCGTTCGGTGATCCCAAATATCTCTATTGGAAAATACGGAGCGTGGAATCGTTGGGGGATGACGCATCCGCCGACTATGCACAGACCTCTTCGGGCGCCGTGAACTTTTACCGCATCCTGTTGGATATTCGATCGGTCGATCGCTCCCTGCAAGCCGGGAACGCGCCGCGCGACGGCCGATCGGTGCCAGTGAATGTCGTTCGTGCGACGCCCGCATCGTCAGGTGCAATCGAACGCGTCGAGCACCTCGTGGACCTCGGTTTCCGCGCTGAGGCCATAACCGAAATGGTTCAGCTCTCGAAAAATGCGGGCTCGCTGGACGAACTCGCGCTGCTCTGCGCCAAATTCGAGGAATTAGGGGCATACAAGTACTCGATCAGATTGGCGGCAACCGCTCCCCAGAGCGCGCAGGTTTCCCACTTCCTCTACCCGTACGCGTTTAAAGATCTTGTTGACGCGGCGGCTGCCGAGCGGGACGTCGACCCGCTCCTCGTCCTCGCGATCGCCCGGGAGGAAAGCAGATTCGACGAGGACGCGCGTTCGCCGGCCGGCGCGATAGGACTCATGCAGCTCATGCCCCCGACGGCCATGAGACTCGACCGTGCGCTCAACATCGGCATTTACCGTTCTCACGACCTGACCGATGCGAAGAAAAATCTCCATATCGGTGCACACTATCTCCGCGCGCTCCTCAGGGAGTTTGGTTCGTACCCGCAGGCGATCGCCGCGTATAACGCGGGCGAGGAGAGGGTCAGAAAGTGGCTCGAAAAGGGGAAGTACAGATCGGCAGACGAGTTCATCGAGGACATCCCTTTCATGGAAACGCGGCAGTACGTCAAGAGGGTGCTCGCGAGCCTCTACGAGTATAAAAAAAGGTACGCCAACGATCCCTTATCGATCCGCGCTCACCGCGGATTCTTTTGGTATGTTAGGTACGATGGTTTTCAGGAAATCTCTCTTTGACGACGACCAGCTCAGAGATACGTCGAAAGACGGGGCAAAGGAGGTCAAGCCATTGGAAAAACTGAAAAGCCTCGAAGAAAAGATTTCGGTCGCCATAGAAAAGGTAAAGACGCTGAAAGAGGAAAAATCGCTCTTCGAGCGGAAGATCCGCGAACTCGAGCGACTCCTCGACGAGAAGAGCCAGGAAGTGGAACTGCTCAGGGCGGAAAAGAACGCGATCAGACATCAACTCGAATCACTCCTCAGCGAACTCGAGACGCTCGAGGTTGATTGATACGATGGGCAGTACGGAAGTTTACATCCTCGGACAGAAGTATACGATCAGGGGGGATGCACCCGAAGAGTACATACGTGAACTGGCTTCCTTCGTCGACAAAAAGCTGAAGGAGGTCTATAACGCCGTACCGAACATCACTCCCGTAAAGGCGAGCATTCTCGCCGCTCTCGACATTGCGGACGAACTCTTCAAGTTGCGGAGCCAGCAGGACGAAGTCGCCAGGCACATAGAAGAGAAGGCATCGACGCTCGCATCGCTGTTCGACTGATCGGGACTCCTCCCCGCGCAGACAATTGTCAAGGCACTCCCCGGCCGTTATAATCAACGCAGGATGAAATCGTATTGGAGCATTCGGATGCGCGCGTCGCGTCTTGATGGTATACCGCGCACCGTGCCAAGAGGGGCAACCGAAGTCCACATTTCCGGCGCCGAAGGACTCTACCCCGCGTCGGAGATGCAAAAGGTCATCAGCGGTTACGTCGCCCGCGCGTTGACGCATCCCAAAGGCATGCCCGGGAAGATCGTCGTGACACTCGAACGGATCGCGCGACGGCCACGATTGATATCCTCGCTTCCGGTATGCACACTCCGTTCCCGCACGCCGGACGAGAGCCGACGGATCGTTCGAAAAATGCTTTCGTTCCTCGGGATTTGCCCGAGGGCGATCACAAGGGGTTTTTCGGTCATCGAGAAAGGCGAAATGAGGGGAGCCGCACTCATACGCGCCGGCACCGGGATTCGCGTCGATCCAGACAGACAGCGCGGGGTGAGAGTTTCACGCCTCGGCATGACCGCAACGGCATCAGCGCTCCTCTCCCGGCGGCTGTCGCGTTACGGTATCAATACGCTCCGGGTGAAAGAAGCGCTGACCCTCGCGTCAAAAGTCATCTCCCACGACGACATCGTTGCAGAGTACTGCGTCTCCGATGATCCCGGCTACCCCACCGGCTACATCGCGACGAAAACGTTCGGGTACACTCGCATCCCGCACATGAAGGAAAGAGGCAGTTCGGAAGGCGGCAGGGTCTTCTTCGTGCGTGACGGAGCGGATGTCGCTGACATCATCGCGTATCTTGAAACCATCCCGGTCATGGTAGGGATCATCGCTCCGTGCCGGGGGACACGCTCGATCGATGAAATCCTCGGTCATCCTCATCGCTAATCCCGCAGCGCAGAAGGCGTCGCACAAGAAAGTCGCAGCGGCATCCTCCTATCTTCAGTCGAACGGGTACCACGCCGAAGCAGTGTTCACGAAAAAGAGAGGAGATGCGGAAGATTTTGCGAGAGCGGCGCTGAGCAGGAAGCCCTCTCTCGTCGTCGCCTGCGGCGGAGACGGCACGTTCAATGAGGTGGCGAACGCCTTAGCGGGAAGCGACGTCCCAATGGCAATCCTCCCGCTCGGCACGACGAACGTTCTCGCCCGAGAATTGCGGGTCGCCCCTGATGTCCGGTCCGCGATGGAAAAGGCAACGCATGGCAACGCCACGAGGGTCTCTCTCGGGAAAATCACGTTCACGGGTCCACGTCTCCCTTTTTCCCGATATTTCATCCTCATGGCGGGGATGGGGTTCGATGCGACGGCGGTGCGGGGGACGAGCGAATCGTTGAAAAAGAGTACCGGTCAGGCGGCGTATATCTATAGTGGCATCAAATCCCTCATGATGTTCCGTCCATCTCTCCTGACGTTCTCCGTCGAAGGTCGGACATACGAGGGATATTCCGGCGTCGCGGGGAATGCGGCACTCTACGGCGGCCCCTTCAGCGTAACGCCGCATGCGGATCTGCAGAGCCCTTTTCTCTACCTCTGCATCTTCAAGAGCAGGAAGAGAATGTCAATCCTCCGCTACGTCTTCGGCGTGGTGACGGGGACCCACTTGCGCTATCGGGATGTCGAGTATCTCAAAGCCGAACGCATCGACGTGGGTGGTCGAGCCGATGTCCAGATAGACGGCGACTACGTTGGAGAAACGCCTGCCACAATCGAGGTCGTTCCTGACGCGCTCACTATCATGTGCTGAGTGGCGGGTAGCGCATGATCGGTCCGACCGGGGGCCACTCTACGGCGGCATCCGCTCTTGAATGATTCCTCCCCCGATCACGGTGTCACCGTGATAGAAGACGGCGCTCTGTCCCGGCGCTGGCGCCCATTGCGGCTCATCGAAAAGAATGTCGGCAATGACGCGCCGCCGAATGGCGAGACCTTCCTCACGTGCTTTCGGAGAAGAAATCGGCGATCTCAGGGTAATCGTTGCCGGCTTGTCCCGCATCGTGGAACGGATTTTCACTGTCGCTCTGAACGACGTCGCCGCTTCTCCCTCTCGAGCCGTCTCCATGTCGATGAGCCAGTTCAGCTCATCGACACGAACTTCCCTCGTCTCCGCAGCCTCCCGGTACCCCACGAATACGGTATTGCTCCCGACGGAAAGACCGGTCACGTACAGAGGCCGCTGTGAGGCTATGCCAAGTCGTTTCCGCTGACCGATCGTATACCCATAGATGCCCGTGTGCTTCCCGATGACCTTTCCCTCCTGATCGACAATGGGCCCCGGTTCCATCATCGCCCGGGATCCCTCCCGGAGAAATGTCAGGTACTTTTTGCCCTGCAGAAAACAGATCTCCTGGCTCTCGGCACAGATTGAAAGCGGAAGACCGATCTCGGCTCCCAACCGCCTGACGGCCTGCTTCATATAATTGCCCAATGGCAAGAGCAATGCCGAGAGGGTCTCCCGCGACAATGCGTAGAGCACATACGACTGCTCTTTTTTTTGATCGATGCCTTTCTTGAGAAGCGGGACCCCCTCTGCCTCCCGTGGGAAATCCGCGCCTACGTCCTCAACGCTGCCGGCGGACTGCCTCTGCCTTTCCAGCCGCGCATAGTGCCCCGTGGCGATAAAGTCCGCCCCCGCGCTGAGCGCTCGCCGGAGGAGGGCGGGAAACTTAACAGAACGGTTGCAGAGAATGCACGGATTCGGCGTGACCCCCGAGAGGTATGCGCGAAGGAACGGCTCGATGACCTGCGCCGCAAACTCTTCCCTCACGTCGATGACCTCGTGACGTACCCCCATGTTTCGTGCGATCCCCGCTGCCTCGTCAATCGCTCTCGGAGAGCACCGTGCGGATTCCCCTTTTCGTGGTTCGTACATGAGGAGGGAGACCCCCTCGACGTCGTACCCCCGTTCCCTCAAGAGATGCGCGGTGACAGAAGAATCGATGCCCCCGCTCATTCCCACGATAACCTTCGCCATACAATACGACTATACCAGATTGACCTCGGGGACGGGAGAGCATAGAATATCCCAAGCGATTTCGAATGGGAAGCTGTTCACTTCGAAACGATTCTCGATGATGAAGAATATCGTGCTCACCGGTTTCATGGGGACAGGGAAAACCGAGGTCGGAAGGGAACTCGCCCGCCTCATGGGAAGGGTGCTCATCGACGTGGACTCCGAGATCGAGAAAGCACAAGAGATGAGCATCAATCAGATATTCGATCGATTCGGCGAAGAGAAATTCAGGGAATTGGAAACAGACATGATCCGAAAAGTCACGCGCGCGGAAAACGCGATCATCTCGACGGGGGGTGGGGCCGTCCTGAGGCGAGAAAACGTCGATGCGCTGAGGAAGGGAGGAATCCTCGTTTGTCTCACGGCGTCTCCGGAGACGATCTTGTCGAGAGTGCGGGACAGCGACGAGCGACCTTTGCTGCGCGTCGCGAACCCCATCGAGCGGATAAAGGAACTCTTACGGACAAGGATGCCGTACTACGAAAAAGCGGACATAATCGTCGATACCGACAGGAAGACCCCGCGTCAGATAGCGGAGGAGATTTTGGAGAAGGTAGAAGGCGCGCGTTAACCGAGCGGTCTGTCGCATTCCGTGGTCTTCGCGTTCACCGGCATATCGCGTTCCTGTCGCGCAAGGAGAGACCGAAAAAAATGATTGCGAACACGGTACGGGTTCACCTCGGAGAGAGAAGTTACTCTATTTACATAGGGAGCGGGATCCTCGACGAGATAGGAGAAAGGCTCGTCTCGTTCCCGCTCAGTCCGAAGATCGCCGTCGTCAGCAACCCCACCGTTTTCTCCTTCTACGGCGAGCGGGTCGCGCGTTCACTCCGCGGGGCGGGATTCGATCTCCTCACCGTCACAATCCCGGACGGCGAAGAGTTCAAGACCCTCGAGTGGGCGCAGCATATCTATGACCGTCTCCTCGAATTTGGACTCGACCGGTCGTCCGCAATCGTCGCTCTCGGGGGCGGCGTCATCGGCGACATCGCCGGCTTTGTCGCCTCGACCTATATGCGGGGAATTCCCTGCGTGCACGTGCCGACGACCCTCCTCGCGCAGGTCGACAGTTCGGTCGGTGGAAAGACCGGGGTCAATCACCGGCTCGGGAAGAACATGATCGGGACGTTTTGGCAACCTATCATGGTCTGGATCGACACCGATACGCTGACGACTCTCCCGGAGCGGGAACTACGGGCGGGACTCGCCGAAGTGATCAAGTATAGCGTGATACGCGACGAGGATCTCTTCGCCTTTCTCGAAGGCAAAAGGGACGGTATTCTCCGCCTGGAGAGCGGTGCGCTCGCACACATCATCTGGCGGTCATGCGACATCAAAGCCGATGTCGTCGCGAAGGATGAACGGGAATCGGGACTGCGGGCAATCCTCAATTACGGGCATACGATAGGGCACGCCCTCGAGACCGTTTCGGGGTACACCCGTTTTCTCCATGGCGAAGCCGTCGCGATCGGGATGCATATGGAAGCGCGCCTTTCGGAGATGCTCGGGTTTCTGGCGCCACGGGACGCGCTTCGTATCAGGGAGCTGATCGAAGCCTTCGCCCTCCCTTCACGCATTCCGCACGGTATCTCCGCAAATGACATCCTCGCCTCGATAAAACTCGACAAGAAAGCGGTTGCCGGTGAAATAACCTGCGTACTACCCGTGCGTGTCGGGGGAGTGCGAATCGAGAGGAGCATCACAAAAAATGCTCTGAGGGCCCTTCTGGCGGCGGAGACGCAGCCCGCGTAGGGCGCGCACTCCTCTCATCCCAGCAAAGAGTGAAGGATCAGTGAGATAACCCAGGCGAAGAGCGCACATGCCGGCAGGGTCGCGATCCACGCATTGACAATCTTCTTCCCGATCCCCCACCGCACAGCCGTCAAACGCTTCGTGGAACCCACCCCCATGATCGCGGTTGCGATGACGTGTGTAGTGCTGACGGGGAGCCCCAGGTGGCTCGCGCCGAGGATCACGGCCGTGGCGGATGTCTCCGCAGCGAACCCGTGAACCGGCTCCAACTTGAGCATGCTCACCCCCATCGTCTTGATGACCTTCCAGCCGCCCATTGCCGTACCGAAGCCCATCGCGAGGGCACATATCACAATCACCCAGAAGGGCACCTCGACAGTGTGAAGGTATCCTCCGCTCACGAGGGAGAGCGTGATGATGCCCATGACCTTCTGGGCGTCGTTCGAGCCGTGACTGAATGCCATGAAACTCGCGGATAGAATCTGGAGTTTGCCGAAATATTTGTTGATCGTCGATCCCGGGAGCCTCCCGTAGAGCCTGAGGAGAAAGCTCATGAAGAGAAACCCAAAAATAATCCCGAAGAGAGGCGAAATGACGAGCGACAGAAATATCTTTTTCAATCCCGCGATATTGAGAATGTGATATCCTCCGTGCGCGACGGAGGCGCCGATGAGCCCCCCGATGAGAGCGTGCGACGCGCTCACCGGCAAGCCGATAACGGTCATGAGGGTATTCCAGATGAACCCTGATGCGAGAGCGGCCATGACGACCCGCTCCGTGATGGCGGCCGGGTCGACAATGCCTTTCCCGATCGTTTTTGCAACGGCGGTCGTCAGGAAAGCGCCGAGGACATTCATCAATCCGGCGAGGAGAACCGCTTGGGCCGGCGAGAGCACCCTCGTCGAGACGACGGTGGCGATTGCGTTCGCAGCGTCGTTGTACCCGTTGCTGATATCGAAGAGAATAGCGAGAACGACGGTTGCAACGACAATTTCAGGCATGCTTGAGGACTATCGATTCCAGTATATTGGCAACATCCTCACACTTGTCCGACGCATCCTCGAGATGTTCGTAGATTTCTTTCCACTTAATGATGAGAATGGGGTCCTGCACCTCGTCGAAGAGGTGGCCGAGCGCATCCCTGAACCCCCTGTCCAATCTGTTTTCGAGTTTATTGATCTCGATGCAGTACTCCTGAATGTGCGCGTAATTTTTCTCCTTCAGCTTCTTGATCGCTTTTTCGACAAACTCGACCGTCGTGAGGAGATCCCGTGACATCGTTACCGCCCACTTCGTCGCCTCCTTCAATTTAAAAACGGTGAGCCGGTCCGCGGTCCCCCAGATAAGGTCGAGAATATCGTCGAGCGTGCACGCGAGGGCATGAATATCCTCGCGGTCGATCGGCGTCACGAAGGTTTTGTTCAGCTTCCTGATAATGTCGTGAGTATAGACGTCGCCTTCCTGTTCGAGTTCGTGCACTTCACGCGCCCACGCATCGAGGTTCGAAAAGTGTTCCATGATTCCGACGAGGAGGGTCGCGGCATGGCTCACGTTCGCGGCTGCCTTCTCAAAAATCGTGAAAAAGTCGCTCTCTTTGGGGAAAATTTTCATTACCTTCCTCTTGAGGCAAAAGTAGATTATAAAAAAATTGTTCTCCTGTCAACCAGTGCGATTTCTTCTTGAGGCAACGATCGAGCTAGGCTGTGTTGCATTGCCGAAAAGATTAATGCTATAAGTATTATTGTGGAAACCCCCAAACAGATCCTCGTCGTCGATGACGAGGCCGATCTCGTCGAATTAGTAGCATACAACCTCAGGAAAGAAGGGTTTCTGGTCAAATCGGCTCCCGACGGAGAAACGGCCCTCGCACAGGTACGGAAAGACGCTTTTGACCTCATCATCCTCGACTTGATGCTTCCCGGTATCCAGGGGATGGAGCTCTGCAGAATTATCAGGAGCGATCCGAGGACCTCTTCCCTGCCGATTATCATGCTCACCGCAAAAGGAGAAGAAGTGGACCGAATACTCGGTCTCGAGATGGGGGCCGATGATTACATCGCAAAGCCATTCAGCCCGAGAGAACTCGTCGCGAGAGTGAAAGCCGTGCTCAGACGAACGAAAGGGAAGCCGACGGGCGAGCACATACTCACGATCGGCGATTTGCGGATTGACAGGGAGCGATACGTCGTCTTTGTCAAGTCGAGACCCGTCAAACTCAGTGCCACCGAATTCAAACTTCTGCTCTTCCTCGCGGAACGGAGGGGGAAGGTATTCAGCAGAAATCAGCTCCTCGACGCGATTTGGCGGGATGAAGCGTTCGTGGAGCCGAGAACCGTGGACGTTCATATCAGGAGACTCCGGTCGACGATCGAGGACGATCCCGCACAGCCTCGGTATATCAAGACGATGCGCGGTATCGGATACTTCTTCGATGCGAAGGAATGAAGCGCACGCTCTTCAGGAGAATCGTCCTCTGGTACCTCGTGATCGCGGCGCTCTCCCTCGGCATTCTTGAGCTGTACCTCTCCAGCACCCTCAGGAAAAATTATATCGAAAATCTCAAAAGGCATCTCACCGTCCAGGCACGACTTGCTGCGGAGCTCGTCACGGCATCTGGTAACCGCGACCTCGACCAGTTGTGCAGAGAATACAAAGAAAAGATAGGCGCAAGGGTGACGATCATCGACGCTTCCGGGAAAGTACTCGGCGACTCAGACGAGATGTCTTCGCAGATAGAGAACCACAGACACCGGCCGGAAATCAGGGAGGCGGATTTGGCGGGGGTCGGTTCGGCGATACGCTTCAGCGCGACAGTGCAAAAAAATCTCTTCTATCTCGCGATCGCATACGCGCCCGACACCGAGAGAACGTTCCTGAGACTCGCGGTCCCCCTCGAGCACATCGAGAAGGCAGTGAATCGCGTCAGGATTGAGATCGTCGCAGTTGTGGTGAGCGTCTCATCCATTGCCATCCTCCTCGCATTGCTCCAGGCGAGGCGCATTACTCGGTCGGTCGAGGAAATCATGGCCTTTTCGAAGGAAGCCGCGGCCGGAAATGCCAAGAGAAGCCTTTTCCTAAAGGAAAAAGATGAACTCGGAGAACTCGGGAAAAATATCAGCGAGATGGCTCATAAGCTCCACGAGAAACTGAAGATGAGCGAGGAAGGGAAACAGAAGATTGAAGCGATTCTGAGGAATATGTCGGATGGGTTGATCCTCGCCGACCTCAGAGGGAACATTATCCTCAGCAACGACGCCGTCGCCCGTTTCTTTAATCTGCCCTCGGGCGTTGAAGGAAAGACGATCATGGAGACCATACGGAAGGCCGAACTCATGGACATGATAGACCACGTGACCGTCAACAAAGAGAAAATCTCCCGGGAGATCGAGGTGACCCACCCGAGGGATCTCTGCCTCATGGTGACGGCGGCGCCGTTCTACGCCCAGGATAGGGGAGGGCAGTTGAGCGGGATCGTCCTCACGTTCCACGATATCACCCGGCTGAAACGCCTCGAAGAGATGCGGAAAGATTTCGTGGCAAACGTCTCCCACGAAATCAAAACGCCCATTACCGCCATTAAGGGATTCACCGAGACCCTCCTCGATGGCGCGATCGATGACCGTGAGAACGCCCGCCGTTTTCTTGCGACCATCAAGAATAATAGTGAGCGACTGAATTCCCTTGTGAACGATCTTCTCACCCTCTCGCGCATCGAGCTTGGGGATGTCGTGATTCAGTCCGACGTCGTCGATGTCGGCGATATCATCGATACCGTCTTCACCGTCTTGGCGGAGAAGGCCCAGGAGAAAAAACTTTTTCTCAGGAAGGAGATCTCCCCCGACGTCACAGACTTTAAAGCGGACAAGGACCGCCTCATCCAGATTCTCATCAATCTCGTCGACAATGGCATTAAGTTCACGGAACGCGGTGGCGTGACGGTCCGCGTGACGCGCGAAACAGGCCCACTCGCACCTGCTGAACCGGCCGGCCCCGAAAACGCCCGGCCTCTTGTTGTCCTCTCGGTAGAGGACACCGGCATCGGGATACCAAAAAAACATCTGTCCCGCCTCGGCGAGAGATTTTACCGTGTCGACAGGGCGCGCTCACGGGAACTGGGCGGCACCGGTCTCGGACTTGCCATCGTCAAACACCTGGTGAAAGCCCATGGCTGGGAAATGGATATCCAGAGCGTCGAAGGCCAGGGCACCACGATCCGAATCATATGCCCGCACGAGTGAACCGGCGTCACGGGAGCCGGATTTCTTAACCGAAAATTAACCTGCCCTTAATAATTCTGTAACATTCACACGGTAAAGTTTTTGCGGCAATAAGCAACAGGTGCGCACAACCGGGATTGCAATCCTCTGATTGCTACATATCAAGAAAACTTTTTACAAGGAGGGCGTCTATGAAGAAAAAAGCACTCACCATCGTTGTGAGTCTGCTCTGGCTGCTGTCCTTTACCGGGATATCGTTGGCAGCCGATCAGGAGGTATCGCAGAAGGACATCGAACAGGTCGTAAAGGCACTGAAGGGGATCAAATTCGGGCTCTTATGGTATCTGTCCTACATGGACGGGGAAGGGAAAGACGTGGGCGGTAGTGCGGGGGACGGCGTGGATCGAAGCAAGTTCGCGATCAAGCGCGGTTATTTCAGATTTACCAAGGAACTCATGCCGTGGTTCGATGCCCACATCACGTTCGACACCACCCAGGCATCGATCAAAGACAGCAAGCTTTCAGACTCGGTCCAGGTGAGGATAAAGTACGCGTACGCGAAAATGAAACTGCCCGACTTCGCCTTCTTCACAAAGCCGTTTGTCGAGTTCGGCGTCGTTCATATGCCGTGGCTCGACTACGAAGAGCATGTGAACTGGTACCGCTGTCAGGATACAATGTTCATCGAACGAAATAGCACCTTTAACTCCGCAGATTTCGGGCTCACCTTTATCTCGCTGTTCGGTGGCGAAATGGGCGACGATTACAAGAAAAACGTCAACAGTTATTATCCGGGTCGCTACGGGAGCATGGCAGTCGGGCTTTACAACGGCGGGGGGTATCACGCCTCGGAGAAAAACGAGAACAAAGTGCTCGAAGGGCGGCTGACCGTGAGACCCCTCCCTGACATCATCCCGGGCCTCCAGTTCTCCTACTTCGGTATCACAGGCAAAGGCAATAAGGACACTGAGCCCGACTGGACGACGAATCTGGGCTTCGCGAGTTTCGAGCACGAGTACGTGGTGCTCACCGGTCAGTACTACTGGGGCAAAGGGAATCAGGCGGGCGATGACGAAAAAGACAAGGACGGGTACTCCATTTTCGCAGAGGTGAAACCCCACAAGAAGGTCAGCATCATCGGACGGTACGACCGCTTCGACCCCGATACCGATGGCGATGATGACGAGAATACGAGATACATTATCGGTGCCGCGTATCACCTGGACAAACGGTACAAGAACATGGTCGTCCTCGACTACGACCACGTGAACTATGAAGACCCGACCAAGAAAGACGATCAGAGAATCCAGCTCACCCTGCAGGTTGCTCTTTAGGCCAGATAGAGAGCACTGTTGACCCCTCCGCCCTCCCGTGCCAGCGGGAGGGCATCTTTTTTGGAAACGACATGAAAGAACCGTTCCTCTGGGGCGTCGCGACGTCCGCATTTCAGCTCGAGGGCTCTCCTCACGCTGACTGGGCTTCCTGGGATTCTATCCTCACGCAAGCGCCACAGGTCACCCACCACTATGACCTCTATAAAAAAGACCTCCAGCTCCTCAAAGAACTCGGTGTCAATGCGTATCGCTTCTCGATCGAGTGGAGCAGGATACAACCGCACGAAAGCCAGTGGAACGAGGAGGCCGTGACGCACTACCAAGAAATCATCGATATTCTCAAAGCGAACGACATCGAGCCGATCGTGACGATCCACCACTTCACGCACCCTCTCTGGTTCATAAGGAAATACCCCTGGCACACGAAGGCTTCGGTCGAGAAGTTCCTCTTCTTTGCGGAAAAGCTGCTTGCCTCCATCAAGAACGTGCGGTATTGGATCACGTTCAATGAGCCGTACGTGCTCGTGCTCGGCGGGTACCTCGAAGGGTGCATGCCGCCGGGCCTCCGGGACGTTTCCCTCGCGGTGACGGCGCTCCAAAACATCCTGACCTGCCACGGGAAGGCGTACGACGCTATCCATGCGCGCGACCCCGGGGCAATGGTCAGCGTCGCGCACAACATGGCCGCCCTCGCCCCGTGGAAGAGGTGGAACCCACTCGACAGGCTGCTCGCCAGAATCGCGAAGTATTTCTACAACCATTCCCTGCTCGATGCCTTCCTTACGGGCCACCTGCAGGTGCGATTCCCCTTCGGCAGAACCTACCACATCAGCGTTCCGGTAAAGAACAAACTCGACTTTTTCGGGGTGAACTATTACACGCGGATCCACATCCGGTTCAATCCCCTCAAGAAAATGGGCGTGGAATTGCGTCACCACGACATCGAAGGGTACGGTCTCACCGACATGGGGTGGGAGATCCATCCCCACGGCCTCGAGAAGGTCCTCAGGTACGCCTCGAAGCTGAACCTCCCCATCATCATCACCGAAAACGGTATCGCCACGCGCAACGACAGAAAGAAAATCCGATTCATGAAAGGACATATCGACGTGCTGGAGCGGTGCATCAAGAACGGGATGGACGTGAGGGGATTTTTCTACTGGTCGCTCATAGACAACTACGAGTGGCTCCGGGGTCTCGATGCCCGCTTCGGTCTCTACAGGGTGGATTTTTCATCCCTCGAGCGGATTCCGACAAAGGCGGCACTCTACTATTCCTACCTCATCAAAAGCCGCCGCTTTTAACGAACATTTCATCGTTTTGTCATCGTCATGTAATTAAGAATTCTTATCATTCTATTAATGTTACTCTGCGATTTCCACATCCACACGACCTACTCCGATGGATCGGTCGAACTCCGGCGCACGGTCGACCTCTTCGGTCAGGCGGGATTCGACGTCATCGCGATCACCGACCACGTCGTCAACGGGGATAGCTCCTTCGGCAAGCTCGCTCATCGCTTCCGTTACTCGATCAATGAGCGAAACTTTTCGACGTACATCGGAGCCATCAGGGAGGAGTCCATGCGGGCCCGCGACAAGTACGGCATGCTCGTCATTCCGGGCGTCGAGATCAGCAAGAACTACCTCTCGGCAGAAAAATCGGCGCACATCCTTCTCATCGACGTCAAGGAATTCATCCCCGCGTGCTGGAGCTACGAGAAGATTTTCCTGGCGGCGAAAGAGCAGGATGCGCTCATCGTCGCCTGCCATCCGCACCACAGTTCCGAACCCCTCAGCCGCGACACCCTTTACCTCTGGAATAACCGCGACAAGTACGCCAAGTACATCGATGCGTGGGAAATCGCAAACAGGGACGACGTATTCAACGTCATCAGCCTCAAGAAATTCCCGTATGTCGCCAACAGCGACTTCCACAGGACGAGGCACATCTATTCATGGAAGACATTACTGAACTGCGAGAAGACCGTCAAGTCGGTCAAGCAGTGTATACGCCATAACAGGGGCGTTGCCATCACCCTGTTCAGAAACTGAGGAAGGAGAACGCATGGAACTATCGTCTATCTTCTTTTGTATCGCTTTGGTCGGTCTCGCCGCGTGCGCAGCACAGGTCTGGGCCGTGCACAAGACCCTCTCCCGAAAGGACAATATTCTCCCGGGTGACACCGCTGAGGACGGTGTCCGTTTCCCGCCCGTTTCGGTCCTGAAGCCTCTGAAAGGTCTCGACGACAACCTCTTCGATAATCTTGAGAGCATCTGCGCGCAGGACTATCCGGCATACGAGGTGATTTTCGCTCTCCAGGATCCAAACGACCCGGCACACAAAGTCGCGCAGAAAGTGAAAGAGAAGTATCCCGGGAAGGATATCACGATACTCATCGCACGGTGCACCGACGGCCTCAATCCGAAGGTGAATAATCTGATACCGGCATGTCGGCGCGCGAAGTACGAACAGATTCTCATCAGCGATAGCAACGTTCACGTCAGCAGGCACTATTTGAAGGCGATCGCTTCGCAGGCCGCCGATCCCCGCGTCGGCCTCGTGAGCAACGTGATTGTTGGGGTGGGAGGGCGCTCTCTCGGAGCGGTTTTGGAAAACCTCCATCTCAACTCGTTCGTCATCGGCAGTGTCTGTTTTCTCAACAGAACTCTCAAGATGCCCTGCGTCGTGGGGAAGTCGATGCTCATGAAAAAGAGCGATCTCGAGGCGATAGGCGGCCTGCACGAGTTCAAAGACGTTCTCGCGGAAGATTACCTCATCGGCAAGAAAATGCGCGAGGGCGGCAAGAAGGTGGTGCTCTCTCACCACCTCGTCAGAAACGTCAATGACCACTGGGATATCAGGAGGTTTCTCAACCGACACTCCCGGTGGGGAAAACTGAGATGGAAGATCGGTGGGCTCTCCTATCTCTCCGAACTGATCGCGAATCCCGTCTTTGTTTCTCTCCTGCCGCTCCTCTTCCTCGAGATCTCGCGTACGACGATTTTTTTCACCGCTTTCGTCAGCGCCGTGAAGAGCGCGAGCGATATGTGGATAGGGAAAATGCTTGCGAGAGCGAACAACAGCATCGCTGAACAACGGGATGGACTGTCGACATCCGCTCCGCGCTCGGTGCATCCGCTCTGGTATGTCCTCACACCGCTCAAGGACATGGTTATCGGGTTCATGTGGTTCGTCCCGTTCGTGAGCACGACGGTCGTCTGGCGGGGGAATCGCTACATTATTGGCAAAGAATCGCGTTTGTACCCGTTTCCTGAAACGGGATTCTGGTCCTGGCCACACCGACTCGCCCATGTGATCAGAACCCGATTCGCATGAGTTTCCGGACCGTGAATGCGCACGAACGGCCGCTCGCTCGACCTGAAATGTAACGGCACCTTCATCATCATGTAACATGCGTTTGCTATTGTTGATGGGAAAGGAGGTACAGAATGAA
Source organism: uncultured Nitrospiraceae bacterium (assembly GCA_937138415.1). GTDB lineage: Bacteria > Nitrospirota > Thermodesulfovibrionia > Thermodesulfovibrionales > SM23-35 > JALHSV01. The sequence continues at coordinate 23,842 of CAKZPA010000010.1, forward strand.
CAGAACGATACACGAAGCACACGCTCCTCATGACCGCACGGAATGTTGCTGTCCGTTTGTCGGGGGATCGACCTGCCTCGCGTCCCTCTCATCGATGTCCTTGGATCACCGCTTGATAGCGACGCGGTGCGGCACGGAGAGGTATGATGACTGTCCGATATTTCTCGCCAAAGTGCTCCGGAGAGGGTAACCCTAACTGCCGTGCACTGTGCGAGCGACAGGTCATCGCCCTGCTGCAGTTCTTCCGCTAATGGGGAACTCCTCTCCCCCGGGAATCATTACATTTATAATAGAACAGTGCACGTTCCGTGGATTCGGCATGATATTCCGAACAATCGATCCGAACACCCATCAGCTCGAAACAGAGCAGATTCTGCCTTTGCCGCGACGTCAGGTTTTCGCATTTTTTGAGGATCCACGAAACCTTTCCGAGCTTACTCCCGATTGGCTCGATTTCAGGATGATCGACCCTGACGCTGGGGCAACCGTTTTCGAGGGTGCTGAATACGAGTACACCATTCGATGGTTGCCGTGGTTATGGAAAATACGGTGGAGGAGCAGAATCATAAGATACAACCCTCCCGTGCGGTTCACCGACATACAAGTGCAGGGCCCTTACCGTTATTGGGAGCATCTCCATACGTTCGAAGAAGTGACGGAGGGCACCCGCATGGTGGACATTGTGACGTACCGACTTCCTTTTGGGACTCTCGGTCGGTTCGCGCACAGGGCACTCGTGAAAGCACAGCTTGAAGATATCTTCATCTACCGTGCGGCTCGAATCCACGAATGGACAACCGGGCAATTCACATGGAAAAGGACGGCCGGGACAACCGACAACAATATATATAAAAATTAATTTACAAAATGGCGCTGGCGTGGTAGACTGAAAATGTAGAAGCGTGCGAAGCGACTCAACAACCTCGGGCATGAAGCCCAGAGGCTCCTACGAAAGGAGGTATGCGCCGTGAAGATCACGAAGATTTCGAAGAGAGTATCATTGACCTGCAAATGCAAGAGTTCCTGTTAGTGAAAAGTCTTTGTACCTCGGGGGGCGTGACGTCGGAGCGCCCCCTCTTGTTTCGGCACGACTGATCGCGGATGCTCGTGAAGCCGAGGAGCGTCCCATTTTGCGAGATAGAAAATAAAAAAGGAGAACGGAATTATGAAAAAGTATGTCTGCACGGCCTGTGGTTATGTCTACGACCCCGCTCAGGGAGATCCGGATTCCGGCATCAAGCCGGGGACGCCTTTCGAGCAGTTGCCCGATGACTGGGTGTGTCCCGTGTGCGGCGCGGCAAAATCGATGTTCGTCGAAGAGGGTGCGGGGTATAAAGAGCATGGTGTCAAGAAATAGATAGAGAAGACCCCCTGCGGGAACGGGGAGATGACGCATCTCTCGTCATCTCCTCATTGCCCGGAACCCTCCTTCCCGATGACACCGGTCGTTACCGTCTGTTTCACCTCGCACCGTGCAGAGACCATCCCTTTCGCGCTGCCATTCATGGAACAACATGACGTCATAGTGCTCGAAGAAGCTCCCAATGAAAATCTCCTCCCCCTGCTGAAAAAGAAGATGTCGGTCGATACCTATATCCTGGAAGAAGGCTTCGAATTCCCTGAGTTTTCGAAGCGTTACTATCGCTTACTCCGGAGCCTTCACGCGCGGGGCAAGGAGATCGTGCAAGTCGAACCCTATCTGGAAAGACTGATCTGCATCCATACGCTCTTCGCCGAAGGGAAACAACCGTCAGACATCGAACAGAGCCCGTCATTGAATATCGTTTACCGAGCCGAAAGAGAGGCTACGCGAGCGTTGTTTCGCTACTACGAGGCCTCCATGACGGCGCCGTTTGACGAGGTGATCGAATCGGTCAGAAATTTTGCGACGAGCGATGCCGTGCGGTTCCGCATTCGCGATACGATGAGAGCACACGCGATCGCACATCTCGTCCGCGACGAAAAGAAATACTACATCGAGACAGGCGGGATCCATCGGTTTCTCGTCAAGATTTTGCGGAACTTGTGTCGGGGGAGATGGACGATGCGCGTGGAGACGCTCATGACACCGGAATACGAACGCCTGACGGGCCAGCAGGATGTTCTCGCTCCCGGGGATATCCTGACCCTCCATTACGTCTTCGGAAAAAGAGAAAACGTATCCTTCGAGCGATTGCTCGCCGCGAGGAGTCTCATCTACATCATGTTGCTCGAAAAAAACGAAATGCTCCCATCGCGTGCGGTACGTGCCCCACATTTGGAAAATGAAATAGCCGTGACGCGATTCGTGAATCGCCTCTCTCTTTCCCAGTGTCGTGAGCTGTTTGAAACGATGCGATCTCACAGCCGACGGGAAGCCCTCGAGATCGCAGCAAGCCATCTCGCGTAGCCCCGCGAGATACTTTCCGGGGACGTGCGCCATCGACGACATAGGTGCTTCCGGCGATCCATGCTCCCGACCCCGACTGCCGAAGATAGTCGTCACGCGTGACGCATTCTGTCGCGAAGGGACGACGCCGATCCCGGATCGCTCTTTTTGTCCTTTGATTCTCGGATAGTGGCGAGAACTCATCGAGGCACAGAAGTTGCTTTGCTTTGCCCATAGCGACAGTAACGAAATGGACGAGATAATCGGCACGGCACATTCGACGTCACTGCACGGGAACCAATCGTCATGCTCCTTTAAGACGGCGCCGACGGCACTTTTCGGTGGTTTGTCCCACACACCGATAGCCGGGACAGCGTTCGCGGCCACTGAATACACATTGCCCATCTTCAGCGATCTGACCGTCTACATGCTTTTCGGGAGCATGACGATCCTGCTGTGCGCGATCCTGCTCTTCTTTCGTTATCGCAGGCAAATAGACCAAAAGGCTGCCGACCTCTCGATCGCTAACGCGCGGCTTCAGGATGAAGTAGCGTACCGGACAGCGGTACAGAAAGAATTGCAGGAGACGCAGGAACGCTACGAACTCGCTGCACGGGGCTCGAACGATGGGCTCTGGGACTGGAACCTTCTCACGAACGAGATCTACCTGTCACCCCGGTGGAAGTCGATTCTCGGATTCAGCGAGAAGGAGATAGAAAATACTCTGCACGAATGGTTTCACCGCGTCCATCCGGAAGATATCCACAAGCTGAAAAAAGATATCGCGGACCACATCGACGGCATGACGCCGCACTTTCAGAACGAACATCGGCTGCGAAACAAGGAAGACGAATATCTCTGGGTATTGAGTCGCGGGCTGGCCGTACGGGATGACGACGGCGTGAGCACTCGCATGGCAGGATCTCTGACGGACATATCTCAACGGAAAAAAACTGAGGAACAACTCATTCGGAACGCTTTTTATGATGCCCTGACGGGACTCCCGAACCGGGCCCTGTTCATGGACCGGCTCCAGATGACGTTCATACGGGGGAGGAGGAAAAAAGACCACCTCTTCGCTATTCTTTTCCTGGATCTCGATCGGTTCAAGAACATCAATGATAGTTTCGGACACCTCACAGGTGACGAACTGCTCGTCCTCGTCGCGAAACGATTGAAAACACACATGCGCCCAGATGATACGATCGCCCGTTTCGGCGGTGACGAATTTGCCATGCTCCTGAACGGCATTCGGGAGGAGAACGATGCGATGAGAATCGCGGAACGGATCAACAACATCCTGGCGGAACCATTCCTTCTCAAGCACCATGAACTGTACGTGAGCGCGTCCATCGGGATCGCAATCAGCACTCCGGACTATCAGCATCCTGAAGAGATCCTCCGTGACGCCGACACGGCGATGTACCACGCAAAACTGCGCGGGCGATCGTGTTGCCTCGTCTTCGATAAATCGATGCACGTGAATGCGCTCGATCGTCTCGAACTTGAGATTGACATGCGCCACGCGATCGAACGCCAGGAGTTCGTCCTCTACTATCAGCCGATTCTCTCTCTCAACGACCAGTCCGTCATCGGGTTCGAGGCCCTCGTCCGCTGGAATCACCCCAAGCGCGGTCTCCTCCTGCCCATGGAGTTCATTCCTCTCGGGGAAGAGACGGGGCTCATCATACCGCTGAGCGTCTGGATCATTCGGGAAGCGTGCAGACAGATGCGGGAATGGCTCGACGATCCGGCTTCGGATCCGTCTCTCATCATTAGCATCAACGTATCCCCCGTCCACTTCAAACATCCCGGATTCGTCGATCAGATCTTAACCATTCTCCGGGAGACGAAGATGACCCCCGAACAAGTGGCGCTTGAGATCACAGAGAGCGTGATGATGGAAAATACCGAGCAGATGGGCGCCATCCTCTCGCGGCTGAGAGACGTCGGGGTGAAAATCCACGTCGACGATTTCGGTACCGGCTACTCTTCCCTCAGTTACCTCCAGCAATTCCCCATCAACATGCTGAAAATTGACCAATCATTCATAAAACGTCTCGTCGGTCACGGGAAAGATCTCGATATCGTCCAGTCCATTATCACGATGGCGCACAATATGAAACTGAACGTGATCGCAGAAGGAATCGAAAAAGAAGAAAACCTGAAGGCATTGGAAAACATGCGCTGCGAGTTCGGACAGGGATTTCTCTTTGCCCACCCGCTCAATACGGAAGAGGCGGAAAAACTGATCCTCGCGCCGAGGGCAAAGCCGCAATCGTGGGAAGATGCCCCCGCGGCTCGTGGCGAGCTCCAACCGCCCACCGTTTGATATTCGACAGCGGCTTTTAGAGACCGTTACCCTTTTTTGCTATACTATCAGCAGTCGAACGTGTTTCCGTCCCCCTTCTGACGAAAGAAGGGGACACTTTATTCATCTTCGAATTCCGCCGAGGGCTTGTCATGGAGTGCAAGAAAGAAAAGAATCTTAAATCATGCAACTGCAGTTATCATCCTTGCGAAAAAAAGGGGGTCTGCTGCGACTGTCTGATGTATCACTTACGGAGCCGCCAGCTTCCCGCCTGCTGCTTCCCCAAAGATGCCGAGCGAACATACGACAGGTCTTTCGAGCATTTTGCGCGGCTGGTCTCCGAGAAAAAAATATAAACCCGCCAGTTTCTTTAAAAGACGTCTGAAGAAACCGGGAGAAAGTTACGCGCGCACGTGTGGCAGACTCCGCTTCGCGGGGGTGGCGTCAAAGCCCGCAGAAGAGGAAGCCCTGTCCTCCGATAGGAGTATGCGCTACCGATCCTGCCTCCCCTTTCCATCGCCTTCGTGTCTTTTCTCTTTTCCTCGACTCTTTTGCTTCATCCGATCTTTGTTGAACTCTCGGGATTTATCGGGCAGAGACCTGTCCCAATCGCGGCGAAATTCCGCTGCGTGGCGACGTTTTTGCTCACGCTTGAACCAATCGTACTTGTCCCAGTGACGGTTCTTTTCCCACCCGTACCAATGTCTGTGAAGATCGTTGTAACGTATTCTGTTGTAACCGGGCGGCAGGCGGCGCCAGTAATCCGTCGGCACATCGATGATATATCGCGGGACGAGATGCGTCTCGATGTACCTCCAGCGGCCGTCGTACGAGTGAGCCCAGTACCAGCGTCCGCCATGGAATCGGTACCAAAAATTGTTGTAGAAATAGAGGCCAGGCCTACCCGGCACCAAATACACATAGGCTGGACCGCTCGGTACTACGACGACATCAGGCGGTGCTGTGAACACCACTGGCGGCGGCACCCCGACAGAGATGCTTACGTCGACCGCGGCACGTGCATTCGCCGTGCACAGGAGAAACGAGAGGGAAATCGCGAGAAATAAGGTTTTTCGTTTCATGCATACCTCCTTTACGTTGTCATCCGGCAATGCCAGTTCATACTCTATAATCTATTCTATAATAATATAGCAGCAAACGCCTTTTACTGGAGAGACATGGCACGGTTGATGGTGCGCCCGGCCCCGTGCGACACCGCTCGCTCGGGGGCGACATATAACAAATATCTCGGGGAGTCATTTGCCCTCTTCGCGTAGAATAGACTGCCCCGGCAGCACGCACGGGGTCGGTCATCTGTTGCTCCAGTTCCTCAGATATCATATCACGCTGCTGCTCGTCTTCATCGTCGGATTATCTGGCTGTGCCTCTTACAAGACCACCAAGAGAGAACATCCTCCCTTACCGAGCTATCCGGAGGAAAAGCTTGAACGAAATGATTTCTTCTTCTCGAGTGACGAAGATGTCATCGGCCGTCTGACGATTATCAAAATCGAAGAGGGCGACTCGCTCCCGGATATCGCGCGGCACTTCAGCCTGGGGATAAATGCTGTCAGTGCAGCGAATCCTGAAATAGATCTATGGGTACCAAAAGCGGGAGATCGCCTGCTCCTGCCCACGAGCTTCACTCTTCCCGATGCGCCGAGGAGCGGTATCGTAATCAATTTGGCCACGATGAGGCTTTTCCATTTCAGGGGAGGCGGCAAGGTATCGACGTACCCTATCGGCGTGGGGACGAAAGAACGTTCATCCCCCTTGGGGCAGATGTATGTAAAGCGAAAGAAGGTCCGGCCGACATGGTTTGTTCCCGCCTCGATTGCCGAGGATCACCGGAAGAAAGGCGACCCCCTCCCCGCGACGGTACCGCCGGGACCGCTCAATCCTCTCGGAGACTATGCCCTCTATTTGAGCAAATCGGGGTATTTGATTCACGGCACGAATAAACCGGCGAGCATAGGTCTCAGGGCAACGAATGGGTGCATAAGACTTTACCCGGAGGATATCAAGAAGCTCTATGAAAATGCGCCGTTGAGGACGCCCGTAACCATCGTGAACCGGCCGTACCTCATCGGAAAACGTGACGGCGTCGTGTACCTCGAGGCTCATACTCCCGACAAAGACGTCGGTCGTGCCGCGACGGAAAGGCTGTATGCGAAGCTCAAGGATATCGAGAAAAAATCCGGGCGGACGCTCGACTGGTCGAAGGTGCGTGCTGTAGTAGCTGAAGCGAAGGGGATCCCGGTGCCGATCCTGGAGATCAGCCAAGGGAGCGTGCAGAGAATCGGAGAGATCGTCGAAGTGAGCCGCCCGCCGAAACTGTACGGCAAGCCGGAAATACCGGAACTGAGAAACGATGCGTGGTATGTCCTCGCGGCGCGTCTCCGGGACAAAAAAGATGCGCAGAGATTAGCCGCCATCATCAACCACCAGGGCCCGCCCATACCGGCGAGAGTGATATCGACGAACGACATCCACCGCGTCATCGCCGGTCCTTTCAACGACGTCGCCGAGGCGAAAGAGGCCGCCAAACGCCTGAAATTCGATTTGGAAATAGACGGCGTGTTGGTTGAACCCGTTATGCAGAAATAGGCGCCGACGTGGCCTATTCAAAGGGTATCGCAGTGAAATGAGACGCAGCCAACCTATTGAATTCATTAATTGTTCACCACGGTCAACACTATTCTGAAAACCTCTCTTCAAGAGAAATAACCTAATGAAATTACTTTCTTTCATAAAATGTATTCTACTGATCTCTCCTCAGGTAGCCGCTGCTATCCAAAAGACGTTGGATGCCGTCATACCGGTCCCATACTGTGTACGGGATAACCTCTAGCCGGTATCTAGCGCCCCTGTTCGTCATAGCGGCGGAAGCCGGTATCCAGTGGCTTTCAAGGCCTTTCCTGGATTCCGGCCTGCGCCGGAATGACAACATGAAA
>CAKZPA010000011.1 GCA_937138415.1 uncultured Nitrospiraceae bacterium
TCAGTGACGGATACAGCTTCTCGTTCCGCTCAATGAAACTCTCTGCCAACTGTTTGCCCTGTTTGTAGCTCGATGCATCCCTTATCTCGACAATCTCAGCCTTCACCTCAGGCCATAGGCGGCACCTTCTGTGATAGATTCGTCATCCGGTGCACCCAGCAGCGAAGACGCAGTGACTTGGGAAACACTGCCGCTACCGCTTTGATCATCCCAGGGTCGCAGTATATCATCATGGCCATCTCAAATATCCTCATGGATTCACCTGCAATTCTTTGATTAAACCTACAACTCCTGGTGCGCTAATCTTGATCTCCATGGGTGCTCCCCCTTTTGATATCTGTTATTCGGCATAACAGACTATTCTAGAAGAGGTGCGCCCTTATTTTTACCCCCTTCTCTAATTCACACAGTCAAGTTTACACTGTTTCCGTTTCAGCCCGTCTCTGCCAAATCGCTCGTGTCATTCGCGATCTTGCCCGCGACGGAATTCAGGGTGCATCGGGTGACGATCTCTCAGACGCATTCTTTCGTGCAGCGCCACTCCGATGTCTTTTCATCGCAGAATATCTTGTAGTGCCGGCCGTTGTGCGTTTTGACGATGAAAAATCGTTTGCGCGTCTTATCGATGTAATTCTCCTCGATCCACCTGTCGAGAATTTCGACAATGGTGAGCGATTCTCCCTCGAAGAGAAACGACCGCGGGCGTTCGTTTGCTCGACTCCCGGAATACTCCAGCACTGTGATGGGCAGGTACGTCACGATACCGCACTCACGAGTCGGTGACGTGGACGAATAGAACGCTTCATCCTGGAGATCGGCCCCGGATTGGTGGCGGCTGCGGGCGACCACTCTTCAGCCGGAAAGCTTTTTCCTAAATTTATCTTCGGTTACCTCCTCTTGGACTCGATGTGCTTCACTATCGCCTTCAGGAGGGAGGCACTATGGCCTAGCTGCCTGTACGCTTCCTCCTTCGTCATGTCCCTTTTTTCCGCTCTCAGCGTGTGGCCTAGTCTGCGGGATATGTTGGCAATCCGCGCGATTTCTCTCGCGAGATCTTCTTCGAAGGCGGATTCCCGGAGAACGATCGGGTACATCTGCTGGGTAATCTTCGCAGTATTTCCGAGTACTTCGTTCTCGACGACGCCATCGTTGGAGTGATGGCGGAGCAAATTGAATAAGTCGTTCGGGTGGTTGTGCAGGGGTTGGGACAGGTCACCGACATAGTGGGTGCAGAAAGCGAGGTGGTAGTCCGCGTATTTACCCATTTCCAGGGTCTTGCGGTATTCCCGCAGGGAGGCGATGATCGCACCGTACAGGTGCCCATCGGTGTCGGCAGGATCATCGTACCGAGCGATCTGCGCCATAACGAACTCGGGCGTCACCTCTCCTCCTTTCGGATTGTTTGAGTAGTGGTTGTTCTTTTCGATTCGGTCGGCCTTGATTTTGGCCATGTCCGCGCCGACTGCATTGTACCACTTTTTGTATCCCGCGGCCTTCGCTATGGCGAGATGTGTCTCATCGTGCCAGGGATAGGCGGTGCCGACGGACAGTACCGAGAGAAAGAGCGAGAGAATGCTTGCGGGAAGCAGACCGTTCTTTGGGATGCACATACGTGTTTCCTCCTCGGTGAGGCTTTGCCTAAGGATACCGCACAATTATAATGCGGTGGACGTCCTCCGGTTCCGGGTCTTCGGCTTCGGGCGTCTCTCTGTTCCGCCACGTCCATATTTTTTTACCAATGATTGGCATTTAAAACAACCCACCCGCCGATAATTTCATCGGGGCGTAACATTCTCTTCATACTCCCGTAATGAACCTCTGCTTTACTATCACTATGATCACATCGAATCAAGGAATCGAACGGAGCGGTGGGTTAACGTACACCGTTCTTTATCACGAAAAGGGGTACATCCGCCTCAGTGTTCCGTCTCTGAAAAACCTCTCCTGGTTCTATCTTTTCCTGAATTTCAGGAAAGCCCTTCCGTTCTCGCTCTCCCCCGCCATCAAGGATTTCCAAGTCAATCCTTTAAAAGGGGATATCGTGATCGTCTACGAGCCGGATAGGATCGATATCCTCGATTATATTCGTCAAATAACACTCGATCCGAAAGTGAAGAAGCTGATCAGGGGAGAAGCGACGTGAAATGTCCGCATCTCAACAAGTGGATTCTGCATAGCTGTCGTGCGACGGAGAACGTCTACTTCCCCAGTGCTTTCCAGATCGAAGAGTACTGCAAACGGAAAAGCCATCGCAAATGCCCGTTTTTTGCGGCCCATACCTCGCTCAATGAGTTCGACAAGGCAATCCAGCTCTCGCCGACCGCGAATTTAACTTCTCTGTAATATTCCTGTAACAAAAGACGCCTATGATGATGACATGCCCGTTCGTCGCAACGATCGACTGACTCACTTTTGGGGAAGCGTGCGAGCGGGGGAAAACGCGCTGCGACAAGGGGGTGAGACATGGGATAGCCTTGTAACACAAATTTAACGGAATTGTAACATTCCTGTAACCATGGCTCTGTATCTTTAGGTATCACGTAGAAGGAGGAAACGTATGAAGAAAGTGTTTGCCTTATTGTGTTCGCTGATTTTTGTCTTTTCCGTCGCAGGCCTTTCCTATGGGGAGGACCTGAGAATCGACGGCTCGACAACGGTCCTTCCGATCGCTCAGAAAGCCGCGGAAGTGTTCATGAAAAAGTATCCTGATATAAAGGTATTTGTTTCGGGGAGCGGCTCCGGTACAGGGATCAAGGCTCTCATCGACGGAACGACGCACATCGCGACCAGTTCACGGGAAGCGAAAGAAAAGGAGGTCGTGGCCGGTAAGGAGAAGGGTGTTACGTTGACGGGTCACAAGATCGCTTTCGACGGCATCGTGCCGATCGTCCACCCTTCCATGAAGATCAGCGATCTCACGACGCAGCAATTGCGGGATATTTATAACGGCAAGATCACGAGTTGGAAGGAACTCGGCGGCCCGGACAGACCCATTTCGGTCGTCTCCCGCGATACCAGTTCCGGCACCTACGAGGTATGGGAAGAGAAGATTCTGAAAGGCGACAAAGTGAGGGCCGACGCTCTCCTCGTCGCGTCGAACGGGCAGGCAGTGCAGACTGTTGCCAAAAATAAATTTGCTATCGGCTACATTGGCGTCGGGTATATCGATAAGTCGGTGAAAGTGCTTTCAGTCGACGGCAAAAAAGCGACTGATGCTTCAATTCGCGATGGCTCGTGGCCGGTCGCGCGTCCTCTCTATATGTACACCAACAGGACGCCCACGGGCGTGATAGCGAAGTTCATCGATTTCATGCTCTCGAAAGAAGGACAAAAGATCGTCAACGAGGTAAAATACGTCAGTATCCACTAATCGGACGAAAGGCGGGTATTCGCGTGATCGAAGGGTTCGGATCTCGATTCAGGCGTGGGTGAACCCCTGCCGCGTGATTACCCGCGACCTGCCTCTTTATTAATCGGAAACAAGTTGGTTCATTCAAGAGAACGGGGGATCGGGCTGCGTTGAGATGGCAGACGAAAGAGAAGGCTGTCGAGAGGATTGTGAGCGCGGTGGGCTTGTTCTCCGTCATCGTCCTTCTCCTGATCGGCTTCTTCCTTTTCAAGGAAGCCTTTTTCATTTTTTATAAAATCGGCGTCATGAAGGTTCTCTTCGGAATGGCATGGTATCCGACGTACGAACCCCCCGAATTCGGGATGTTCCCGCTGATCATGGGAACCGTTGCGGTCACCATTCTTACGTCGCTCTTAGCTATCCCGCTCGGCATCGCCACTGCGGTCTATATTGCGGAGGTCGCCCATCACCGGGTGAAAGAAATTCTGAAGCCGGTGATCGAGATGCTCGCGAGTTTCCCCTCGGTTGTCCTCGGTTTTTTTGGCATGGTCGTGGTCGCGCCGATTCTCTCGAACTGGCTTTCCCCGATTCTCTCGGAGCACATCCCTGAACTTTTACGAAGCACCGGCATCCCTTTGCTCTCCACAACCGTGGCAGATTTCTTCTACGACAAACTCTTCATCGCCTCCGGCCTGAACATCTCGACAGCGGCGCTCATGCTGACGGCGCGGGCGATCCCCGTCATTTCGAGCATAGCGGAAGACGCGCTCACCGCTGTTCCCCGGACGTACAGGGAGGCATCGTATTCTCTCGGGGCGGGCAAATGGGATACGATCTGGCGGGTCGTCATCCCTTCGTCCGTTTCCGGGCTGAGCGTCGCGGTCATTCTCGGGATCGGTACGATCGTCGGGGAGACGATGATCGTCCTGATGGTCGCTGGGGGCGCCGCTGTCATTCCGTACTGGATCTTTGACGCCGCACGTCCGATGCCCGCTGCGATCGCCGCGGAAATGGCGGAAGCACCATTTCGGAGCCTCCATTACCATGCTCTCTTCGGCATTGGAGCGATCCTGTTCCTTATCACGTTCGGCCTCAGCCTCCTCTCCGACTTTATCTCGAAAAAATACCGTTCGGTAAGGATCGGAGAGAAAATATGACGGAGACCTTTCGAGATGCGCGGGCACCGATCGACGCATTGAGGAAGAGGGGGCGCAACCTGACGGAGTCATTCTTCCTGTCCCTCATCCGGCTCCTCGGTTCGGTCGGCGCGCTCATTCTCTTCGCTATTCTCTTTTTCGTTGCCTACAACGGCATCCACATATTGAGCTGGGAGTTCATCACTCAGCCGCCTCTCGACGCGATGACGAAGGGAGGGATTTTCCCTGTCATCGTCGGGACGGTTCTCCTGACGATGCTCTGCATGATTGTCGTCATGCCGATCGGCGTGACGACCGCAATTTTCCTCTCCGAATATGCGAAACCGGGGTTGCTCCTGAAGATTGTCATGATGTCGATCTATACGCTCGCCGGTGTCCCTTCCGTCGTGTTCGGCCTGTTCGGTCTCGCTGTCTTCGTCGTTACCCTCAATTTCGGGATGAGCCTTCTCGCAGGCTCTCTCACGCTCGCGATAATGGTTCTGCCGTACATTATCTCGACGTCCGAGGAGGCCCTGAAGGCGGTGCCGTACAGTTTCAAGGAAGCCTCGCTCGCGTGCGGAGCGACAAAGTGGCAGACGATCAGGAAGGTGATCTTGCCGACGGCGCTCCCCGGTATTCTCACCGGCGCTATTCTCGGAACGGCGAAGGTTTCCGGGGAAACGGCTCCGATCATGTTCACTGCCGCAGCGTTCTTCACGACTGGTCTCCCGAGATCGGTCTTCGAGCCCGTCATGGCACTTCCCTACCATATTTACGTCCTCGCGACCGCCGGCACGCACATCGAAGAAACGAGGCCTATCCAGTACGGAACGGCCCTCACGCTCATCGTGCTCGTTCTCGGCATGAATCTGCTCGGTATCATTCTGCGATCCCGCCAACGAAAGAAGAGGGCATGGTAGCGGGGAAAAACATATTCGAGCTGAAGGACTTCAGTTTCTACTACGGAGATTTCCTGGCGGTGAAATCGGTCAATCTCGGGATCGAAGCCCGTAAGATTACCGCCATCATCGGTCCGTCCGGATGCGGCAAGTCGACCCTCCTGCGCTCCTTGAATCGGATGAACGATCTCATTCTCACGTCGAGGGTCGAAGGAGAGGTCCTTTTCCACGGAGTCGATATCTACCGGAAAGATACCGACGTGATTGAATTGCGAAAGAGGGTTGGCATGGTGTTCCAGAAACCGAATCCTTTCCCCAGTTCCGTCTACGAAAACGTCTGCTACGGTCCGAGGATCCGCGGAATCAAAAAGAAGAGTCAACTCGACGAGATCGTCGAAAACGCCTTGGTACGGGCCGATCTCTGGAAAGAAGTGAAGGACAAGCTCCACGAGTCTGGCATGAGTCTTTCCGGGGGGCAAATGCAGCGGCTCTGCATAGCCCGTTCTCTCGCGCAGGAACCGGAGGTGCTTCTGTTCGACGAACCGACATCGGCTCTGGACCCCATCTCGACGGCGAATATCGAGAACCTCCTCCAGGAACTGCGAAAAACGATCACTATCGTCATCGTGACCCACAATATGCAGCAGGCGGCACGGATATCCGACTATACCGCGTTCATGTATCTCGGGGAACTCATCGAATTCGGGGAGACGGATACGATCTTCGTAAATCCGTATAATAAGCTGACGGAAGAATACATCACAGGGAGATTCGGCTAATGGGAATATTTGACGACGAACTCAGGGCGTTACGCGAAACGGTGCTAAAGCTCGGCGGCATGGTCGAGAACGCGATACACGACTCCGTGAAAGCGCTCGTGGAACGGGATAGCGACCTCGCGCGGGAAGTCATTAAGCGCGACCATCTCATCAATGCGCTCGACGTCAAGATCGACGAGGAGTGTGTCCGTCTGATTGCACTCAGGCAGCCGATGGCGCGGGACCTGCGGCTGATCACGACCGCGATGAAAATCACGACGGATCTCGAACGAATGGGCGACCTCGCGGGCAACATCGCGGAGCGGGCGATCGAGCTCAACGCGGAGCCCCAACTGAAGCCTTTCAAGAATATCCCTATGATGGCCGAGATCACAAAACAGATGGTGCGGGACGCTCTCGACGCGTTCGTCACCGGCTGTTCGCGCCTCCCGTATGAAGTGATCAAGAGGGATGACGAAGTGGACGCGTTGACCGTGAGAAACTTCGAGGAACTCCTCGGACTCATGATCCAGGATCCGAAGATCATTCCCTTAGCGGTGAAGAGGACCTACATTGCGAAGTATCTCGAACGGATTGCCGATCATGCCACCAACATCGCCGAGATGATTATTTACATGTGTAAAGGCAAGATGATCCGCCATACGGAAATATCCGACGATGCGTGAAACGTCCGCGGCCCTGCGCCCGCTTTTGTCACCGCCCTTCTCGTCGCCTTCGGATCTGAGAGCGGAGCGACGATCGAGCGCGACCAATCGCCACTGTCGCGCGCCTGAATGTCTTATCGGTAAAATTCGGCCATCTTGAGCGAGACATCGAGGAGATTCGCCCTCCTCTGCCTGATGGCGTCTCGCGGACTTGCGAGGGGGGTGTAGTCGCTTTTCCGCCGTACCTCGAGGGACTGTAGTTTGTACATTTCGGTAGAAAAAATCGTGACGTATTCGTCGTCAATGAGCGCGGCGGTATCCCAATTGGCCGATGTGATATAGGCGCGTTTTCCGCTGCGGAGAAGGGATTGGCCCTGCGAATAGTCTTCCGGGGGGGAAACGCATCCCAGTGATTCCATGAGCGTCGGAACGAGATCCGCGTGACCGGTCAGTCGCTCGACCACGGAGTGCCCGGCTCCGGGATAGTGAAGGACAAAAACGGTTCTCGTCTGATAGTCGTTAAACGCGGATGTGTGGCCGAAGTAGCCGTTTTCGAAGAATTCCTCTCCATGGTCGCCCGTGATCACGACCACCGTGTCGTCGAGGAGGGAAGTCTTTCTCAGGGTTTCGATGATCCGGCCGATGAGGTGGTCGTTGTAGTAAACTGCATTCTTATAGCGGTTTCTCAGGATGTGGATCTTGTCCTTTCCGATATCCTTGAAATAGTTTATTTCTCCTTCGCCCGCCGGCCGGAACTTCTCGAATTCCGGAGGATATGAATACGGTTGATGCGAGGCATCGTAGAATACGAAGGCGAAGAACGGTTTCTTCCTCGCCTCGCGCGACGCATACTGGATGAATTTTTCCGTTATGATTTTGTCTCTCTCGGTGGCTGTCGCATCTCCGAAGGCGTCCTCTATGCACTCCGGTATTCTGAGGAAGGCCGTTCTTCTGAATTCGGGAAACGTGAGCCGGGTGCTCGAGAGGACTTTGCACTCGTAGCCTTTTTCGATGAGGGAGTCGATGAGCACAGGCGACACCCCCTTGGCGAGAAAATTGTGCCAGTAGGTTCCGTTTATCCCGTAGAGCAGGGAGAAGACGCCGAACCGTGTTCCGTTCCCGCCGCTGTAGTGATTCGTGAAGACGATACTTTCCCTGCTGAATTCCCATACGTTCGGCATCGTCTCTTTGTTCAGCATGTCGAAACGGAGGCCGTCGACGATGATGAGAAGGATATTCGGGCTCCGAGCCGCCGAGGGATCGAAGAGGATGGCGTTCTTCGGATACCGCACCGTCGCCCGGGACGCGGAAACCGCGACCGTGTCATCGCGATCGATGCGCACGTTGAAGACTTTCGAGACGAACCTCTTCACGGTGATGGGCTGGTAGAGGGGAAACAGTCTCGCGTTTTGGGTGATTGCCGTATTATTGACGATATCGCCGTAGGCAAAAATGGCTTTCTCGGTCCCGACAAGGAACAGACCGGCCCAGAACAATAGTTTCCCCATACTCGCGAGCGAGGGTTTCTTCCCCGCGGCATTTGCCGCGGGATTCATGAGAGAGCGATGGATAACTATTTCGGCAAAGAGAATACCCGCGATAATCAGGAGGAGGACGCCGATCGTTCGTTTCCCGATGGTGATCGAGTCACTTGCTCCTTCGGTCGTCAGCACGTTCAGGACGAGAGGATTGATGTGGTAGCGGAAAAGAGCATAGATTTTCGTGTCGGCGATCAAGACGAGCTGGAGGATCGAAAAGGCGGAAATCATAGCCGCCAAAGCGAGCTTCTCGTGCAGGAAAAAAAAGAAGCAGTACGCGACGAGCCCCACGACGAGATTGAGCAAGAAGTAGTGTCCGGCGAAGGCGACGAGGCTGAACAAAGAATGCACGAACCGCTGATCTCCGAGGAAATCCAGGAGGGGATAAGATATGATCATCGAAAGAAATGCGTTGAGACAGACAACGGGGATGAATGTGCCGAAGAAGATGCGCGAGGACAGGTATTTTTTTACGTTACGGAGTCCCATGAGATGCTGCAAGAACCTAGTGATGCGTTATCATACCATAACGATTGAGGATCGGGGAGCACGGGGATCAGCGTGACGCGCATTGACGCGAAGACTGAAGCCATTTCTCGAAACCATACGTATCGAGCAGAGGAACCCCGATATGCCTGAATACCCCATAAACACCTTCGATCGACAGGATCATTTCATGGCAACCTCCTTTTGATGGCGGGCGTTCGAGACTTCATCGGTAACGTTACGGGAAGTTATAGTGTTTCCGAACAGGTTTCTTGATGTCCCACACGCAGGACAATCCTTTTGGAAACGTCACGAAGTCCCCTGTGCCGAAGCGGACTTTCTTACCATCTTGCGTCTCGACGACGACCTCTCCCTCGAGAATGTAGCATTCCTCAGTCATATCGTAGTGCCAATCGAATCGGGAAACCCCCTTTTCCCAAATTCCCCAAGTCTTTACATTGCGCTCCTCAAGGTACTCCGGTGTCGGTTTTTCAACTTTAATTTCCATGATCACCTCCTATGGCATCCTCCACGGCATTCCGTGCCTTTATCTCTCGTATTGCAAAGGTGTTTTTGGGCCTCCGTCGGCGAGGTAGCGAAAGAGGCACATCCCCCGCATCCTCACAGCGACGTCTCTTCTGCCAGCAATCTCTCCTTCAACATCGTATATCGTTGCTGGGTCTTGTCGTTGCTGACGGCTATCGCAATGGCCCGCTTCGTTCCGACCAGAATGACCAGTTTTTTCCCTCTCGTAATTGCGGTATAGAGAAGATTGCGCTGGAGGAGCATGAAGTGCTGGGTGTGGATCGGCATCACCACGACCGGATATTCGCTCCCCTGCGATTTGTGCACCGTTATCGCGTACGCGATGACCAACTCGTCCAACTCCTGAAAATCGTACGGAACCATCCTGCCGTCATAGTCAACGACAACCTCCTGCTCTTCCCTATCGATGACCGCGATCTTTCCGATGTCGCCGTTGAAGACCTCTTTCTCGTAATTGTTCCTGATCTGCATGACTTTGTCGCCGCGTTTGAAGATCCTGCCGCGGCGCACGAACTCCCCGGTCTCAGGATTCAAATGTCGCTGAAGGGCATCGTTCAAACGTACCGCACCGATCACCCCCCGATGCATCGGGGTCATCACCTGGATATCCTCGAGGGGATCGAAACCGAACTTCGCAGGTATTTTATCGCGGCAGAGTTCGATGACCTTTTCGAAGATTTTATCCGGATCCTCCGCGGGGAAGAAATAGAAATCCTGACTATCCCGATACTCCTGTGTCATGATCGGCATCTCGCCCGCATTGATCCGGTGAGCGTTCACCACGATGAGGCTCTCCCTCGCTTGGCGGAAGATCTCCGTCAGGCGCACGAGGGGAATGACCCCGGAATCGATCACATCCCGCAATACGTTTCCCGGGCCGACCGAGGGCAACTGGTCCACGTCACCGACAAAGATCACCGATGTGCCGTCCCGCACGGCACTGAGGAAGTGGCTCATGAGCGTCATATCGACCATGGATGCCTCGTCGATGATGATGAGGTCCGTCTCGAGCGGGTTATCCGCGTTCCGTTTGAACGTCCCGTCCTTCGGACTGAATTCGAGCAAACGGTGGATGGTCTTTGCCTCGTGACCGGTCGCTTCCGTCATGCGCTTCGCGGCTCTCCCGGTCGGCGCGGCGAGGAGAACGCGTCTTCCCCCCTTCTCATAAATTCTGATAATCGCGTGTATGACTGTCGTCTTGCCGGTGCCTGGTCCCCCCGTAATCACCAGCAGGTTTTTGTCGAGCGCTTCCTTGACAGCCTCTCGTTGTCGGTCGGCAAGCTGTATCTCCAGCGTTCGTTGCGCCCAGTGGAGGACGTCTTCGGGGCCAGCACAAATCTTTTTTTTGGGAGATCGGAGGAGTTTTTGTATTCTGCGCGCTATGGTCACTTCGCTCACGTAGAGATGCGTCAGATAGACCAGTCTTTGCGACGCCCCGGAGAATTCGTTCCCCGAGGATTCGATCGTGATATTCTTTCCGGATGCGAGCTTCGCGAGCGCCGTCTCCACCAGGTGCCGGTCGATGCCGAGAAACGACGCGCTCTCGCTCACTAAACGCTCGTAGGGGTAGCAGACGTGGCCCTCTTCCGACAACTGCCGAAGCACGTAAAGGATTCCCGCTTCCGCTCGCAAAGGGGACTCCTTCGGGATGTTCATTTTTTCGGCGATGCGATCCGCCGTGAGAAAGCCGATGCCGACAATATCCGTCGCAAGCCTGTAGGGCTCTTCGCGAAGGATTCTGATCGAGTCCCTGCCGTATTGCCTGAATACTCGCACTCCGTGCGCGGCGGACACGCCGTGTTCGTGAAGAAAAAGCATGAGTTCCCGTGTCTCCTTCTGTTCGGACCAGGCGGTGCGTATCATATCCAGTCTCTTTTCGCCGATTCCCTCGACCTCGCGGAGTTTCTCTACATTCGTCTCGATGATGGTGAGTGTTTCGAGGCCGAAGGCGGAGACGAGTCTTTTCGCCATGACGGGACCAATGCCTTTGATGAGTCCCGAGCCAAGGTACTGCTCGATGCCCCTGGCCGTGCTTGGGATCGTGGGTTTATACGATGTGACGAGGAACTGCTCTCCGAATTTCGGATGTCGCTGCCATTGCCCTTCGAGCCTCAGCACGTCTCCGGGATTGACCGAATGGAGGTGTCCCACGACGGTGATCTGTTCATGACGCCCGCCGACCAGCGCCTTCGCGACGGTATAACCGTTCTCCGCGTTATGGTAAGTAATCTTCTCGATTTGCGCATCGATTTCGGCCAAGAGGGGGGACGCCATCATCGAACCTTTCGTCGACTGCATGTTCCCACTAACCCATAGAACAAGGTATGGGTGCGGTTTCGGATTCCCTGTTCGATCACCGGATGCCCGGTACCGATGCGACGGAACCCTCGCGAGGCACGATATAGACAGGGGTCTCGGAGGATTTCCTCCGCGGCTGATGCGCGCTTCCCGAGCCTCTTCCGCGAACTGCCCGAGGCGAAGGCGACGTCCGCACTTTTCGGGTTGCGTCGAAACGGTACGAATAATCGGGGTCAACGGGTGGTTGGTCGATTATCTTGAGGTGAATGTCGCTTATACACGTCATCGAGAATGTTCCTCGCGCCTCTTTCGAGAATTTCATCCGCGAGCGCGATACCGAGCGATTCCGCTTCTTCCGGTTCGCCATGTCTCGCACCCCTGATGATTTCTTTACCGCTTAGGTTCCCGACGAGACCTTGCAGAATAATTCTGCCGCCGCGCAGGTGTGCATGGGCTGCAATCGGCACCTGGCATCCGCCCTCGAGTCTCCTGAGGAAGGCCCTTTCCGCCTGCACGCACACAGACGTCTCACCGTGGTTGAGAGCGGCAATGACATCGTGAATGCGTGCGTCGTTCACCCTGCACTCGATGCCGATCGCACCCTGGCCGATTGCGGGGAGGCAAACATCCGGCGGTAGAACCTCCGTTATTCTCTCTTCGAGACCGAGCCGCTTCATCCCCGCAGCGGCGACGATGATCGCATCGAACTGATCCTCATCCAGTTTTCGGAGCCTCGTGTCGAGATTGCCTCGAAGCTGCGCGATCCTCAGGTCCGGCCTGAGGTTGAGCAGTTGGCACGAACGTCGGAGACTGCTCGTCCCGATACGGGCACCCGGGGGAAGGGAGAAGAGGAGCGATGCAGGTGGCGTCGCCGTTTCGATGTCCGGTCGCGGACCTTTCCTGACGGGGTCATTGCTTTTGGTGGCCAGCTTTCGATTCATTATCAAGGCATCCCGCGGATCTTCGCGTTCGCAGATGACGGCCAGATGAAGACCCTCCGGGAATTCCGTCGGGACGTCTTTCATGCTGTGGACGGCGATATCCGCCTCGCCCCTCAGGAGTGCTTCTTCGATTTCCTTGACGAAGAGTCCTTTCCCGCCCACCTGGGCGAGAGGAACGTCGAGAATCTTGTCCCCTGTCGTCTTTATCTTGAGGATATCGATCGTGAGACGGGGAGCGTACGTCATGAGCTGTGCCTTCACAAATTCGGCCTGCCAGAGGGCGAGCTTGCTCCCCCGGGTCCCGATCGTGAGCCGGTTATTCTTCATCTCTCTCCCCGTCGATCCCGTAGAGCCGGCGTATCGCAGCCACGAGCTGTTCCTTGTTCTCCGTATCCCCTTTGAGCGCTGCCGTCGGAGGATGAATCAATTTGTTCGTGATTGCCGTCGCCATGTACTCGATTGCCTCCCTTTCTTTCGGTCCGAGGTCCTGGAGCTTGCCGAAGAGCTTTTCGAGTTCCTCCCGCTTGATCTCGTCGGCTCTTTCCCTCAGCGCGATGATCGTCGGGACCGAATCGAGGGATGCCAACCAGCGGAGGAACGTCTCCACCTCCTCGTCGATGATCCTCTCCGCTTTCTCCGCCTCTTTGCGCCGCTCGAACATATTCGCATCGACGACCTCCTGGAGGTCATCGACGTTATAGAGGTAGACGTTGTCGAGATCGTTGATCGCCGGATCGATATTCCGCGGCACGGAAATGTCGATGATGAAGACCTGCCGGTGTTTTCGTTCCCGCATGACCTTCTGCATCTGCGCCTTCGTGAGGATGTAGTGTGGCGCGCCGGTCGAACAGATGATGATATCAGTCCTCACCAGTTCGTTGATGAATTCGTCGAATTTCACCGGCCGGCCGTTGAATTCCCGGGCGAGGTCGCACGCCCGTTCATAGGTCCTGTTCGAGACGAGAACATCCTTCACGCCGTTGGTGATGAGGTGCTTCGCGGCCAGCTCCGCCATTTCGCCCGCGCCCAGCAGCATGAAGACGCGCTTCGACAAATCGGTGAAAATTTTCTTTGCGAGTTCGACGGCAGCGAAACTGACGGAAACCGCGTTCTCGGCGATCTTCGTCTCCGTTCTCACCCTCTTAGCGACGGAGATGGCTTTCTTTAAGAGTTTGTTAAGGAGAACCCCGGTCGTCTTCTTCGAAAGGGCGACTTCGAAGGCGTCCTTCAACTGTCCGAGAATCTGCGGTTCGCCGACGACCATAGAGTCGAGGCTCGCGGCGACTCTGAAGATGTGCCGTATTGCGTCGACGTCGTCGTACACGTAGAGCGAACGATCGAGGGCCGCCCTGTCGATCTGGTGGAAAGCCGCGAGGAACGATTTGATGGATTCAGCGGCTTTCCCCGCATCCTGGCTATGGGCGTAGAGTTCGACCCGGTTGCACGTGGAGATAATCATGGCCTCTTCGATCCCCGGGAGTTCTCTGAGACGGAGGAGGCCTTCTTCCAGTTTCCCGCCATGAAACGCGAGTCTCTCCCGGACCTCGACATCGGCGATCCTGTGGTTCAGTCCTATGACGAGAATCTTCATAGAAAGACGTGGAGGCCTTTCTTCAGAAGTTTTACCCCGAAAAAGGCTATGAGAATTGTGACAAAGCCGATCATCGAGAGCACGGCGGCCCGTCTCCCTCTCCACCCCGCGACGAGGCGGGCGTGGAGGATGATCGCGTAGATGAACCAGGTGATGAGCGACCAGGTTTCGCGCGGGTCCCAGTTCCAGTAGCTCCCCCATGCGGTTTCGGCCCAGAGGGCGCCCGTTATGATCGCGATCGTGAGGAGAGGGAACCCGATCGTGATCAGGCGATAGTTTATTTCGTCGAGGGTCTGGAGGCTCGGCAATCTCCCGAAGAGGCTGCCGAGGTGCTTCTTCTTGACGTATCGTTCCTGGACGAGGTACATGAGACCGATCCCGAACGCGAGAGCGAATGCCGCATTGCCGAGGAAGGCGAAGACGGTGTGCACGCCGAGCCAGTTGCTCTGGAGGATCGGGCTTATCAGCTTGATTTCACGGGAAAGCATGGAGGAAGAGAGCATCAGGAGGAATACGATCGGCATGATGAAGGAGGCGAGGAGGCTGACTTTGTAACGGTACTGGAGGACGAAAAAAATGAGGACGATGCACCAGGCGAAGAAAGACGTCGCCTCGTGAGGGTTGGTGATTGGGAGGTGCCCGGCCGTCGAATATCGGTGCACGATGCTCACCGTATGGAGAGCGAAGCCTACGATCGTGGAGAGGAAAGCGATTCGCGAAGTCGTTTTCGACTCTTTGAAAAGTTCCGTGAGGCCGATGAGCGCAGCGGCAAAGTAGAAGGTGAGCGCAAGTTCGAAGAGGATGATCCCCATCAGAAGCAACCGAGCTCGCAGTTCGTGATCTTGATCTGGAGCTCGTCGGCGGCTTTGCCGACTTCACGATAGGGGACGGATAGGTCCTGCGCTATTTTCCTCGCGGTCGCGCAGGGGAGTCTCCCGTCTTTCGCCTTTTTCTCGATTTCTTTCTTGATCTCTTCCTTCATGGCAAGGGGAGAGAGGTCGGTACGGTTCGCTCCTTCTCGTCCCCGCGGCACGTGATCTGCCGTGTCCCTCGCGCACCCGCGGAACATTGTATTAATTGAAATATTACCTCATGGGACTTCGAAAACTCAATTGAGCGTCTGCCCGTTGGGCGAGCTTCTGGCAAGGATTCGATTCCCAAATTACCCGATTTTCTTCATGCGCGCCCGGATAGACGCGCGGAGCACCTCGACGGTCGGCACCTTCGTGAGCCTCCCGGACTCATCCATGAACATCCTTCAATACAGTCCGACGGCTTTCTGAGGCTGCACTTCTTCGTCGTCGATAAAGACCGACGGCGACCCCGTCACTCCGAGCGTAGCGGCCTCCGCATCGTCGATCCGGAAGAAGTTCACGTCCGCTTCAACCTGTTCGATCCTGAGCACGCGCGCGATGTTTTCGCGCAGTTCGTCTTCCGCGCCGCACGTTCGAGACAGGTAACAGTTGATTTTCATCAATCCATGGCATCCTGATGGTGAGGATTATTATAAAATAAAATACGAACGGGTGGCCACGTTTACGATGGCAGGGCACCGGCGATAGGACGTTTGATTTCAAAAAACTCGTCGTCTTCATCGGGATTGTCAGCAGTGAAACCCGCAGCACTTTTGGTGTTATAGAAGGTACATCTCGGCTATCATAACCCGCAATTTGTCGTCATGAATGCCATAGAAACACTAGGCGATCGTACCCTGTACTACGTCAATCAGATCGGGAGAATGGGGATATTCCTCGCTCTCGTGTGCGTCAGTGTCGTGAAACCGCCGTACTACAAGATTTCCTACGTGACGAGGCAGATCTACCTCATCGGCGCTCTCTCAATTTTCGTGATCGCGTTTACCGGGGTTTTCACGGGAATGGTCCTTGGTCTTCAGGGCTATACGACGCTCCGCAAGTTCGGTTCCGAAGGCTTCCTCGGATCGGCGGTCGCGCTGAGCCTGATCCGTGAACTGGGACCGGTGCTGACCGCACTCATGGTGACGGGCAGGGCCGGTTCCGCTATCTGTGCCGAGATCGGGATCATGAGGAACTCCGAACAGATCGACGCCCTCGAATGCATGGCCATCGATCCCCACAAGTACATCATGGCGCCCAGATACATAGCGGCAATCGTTTCGATGCCGCTGCTCACGGCGGTGTTCGACGTTGTCGGTATCTTCGGCGGATACCTCATCGGCGTCGTTCTCCTCGGTGCGAACGAGGGAGCATACTTCCAGAGCATGTACCAAAACGTCGAGTATGCGGATATTTCGATGGGATTCATCAAGTCCCTCTGCTTTGGACTTCTCGTCGTCTGGATCTGCACCGCGAAAGGCTATTTCGTGCACCTCGAGAGAAAGGGGGGATTCGGAGCGGAAGGGGTGAGCAGGGCGACGACGAACGCGGTCGTTCTCGCTTCGGTCGCCGTCCTCGTCTTCGATTACATCCTCACATCGCTTCTTCTTTGATGACGATGGATCCCCTCATCCAGCTCATCGACGTTCGGAAGCGGTTCGGCACCCAGGAAGTGCTCAAAGGCGTTAATCTCGCCATATATGCGGGCAAGACGACCGTCATTGTCGGCGAAAGCGGCAAAGGGAAGAGTCTCATCCTGAAACACATTCTCGGACTCGTCAGACCGGACGGGGGCACGGTGCTCGTCTTCGGGAAAGATATCAATGCTATTGGAAGGAAGGAGTTGAAAGAAATCCGGTCCTACTTCGGAGTCCTCTTCCAGAATGCGGCTCTCTTCGACTCGATGAACGTGTTCGACAACGTCGCCCTGCCCTTGCGGGAGCGGACCAAAAGATCGGAGGCGGACATTAAAAAAATCGTGGGCGAGACGCTGGCGCTGATGGATATGACCGATAGTGATGAGAAGTATCCGGCGCAGCTGAGCGGCGGGATGAGAAAAAGGGTTGGTCTTGCGCGGGCGCTCGTGCTCAACCCGAAGGTCGTCTTTTTCGACGAACCGACCACGGGACTCGATGTGGCGAAGAGTAACGAAATATATCGCGTCTTCTACAGGACGCAGGCCAAGCTTGGGTACACTGCCGTCATCGTCAGTCACGACGTGCCGAAAATATTCAAGCTTGCCGATTACGTGGCGCTGCTCCATGACGGCGTTGTTCAGGACTGTTTGACGCCGGAAGACTTTCAGACGTCGACAAACGATATCATCAGGGATTTCGTCGAAAAAACGATGGGTCATATCTACGACAGTGAACAAATGGAGGCTACCCCATGAATCGATTGAGCATCGAAACCGCAGTCGGTCTCTTTCTTATCTTCGGCTTGGCTTGTCTGGCATACCTTGCCGTAAAACTCGGAGATGTCCACCTTTTCGGATCGGACCGGTACGTTGTCAAAGCACGCTTCGCGAACGTCTCCGGCCTCAAAGAAGGATCGAGTGTCGAAATCGCCGGGGTTTCTGTCGGCAAGGTGTCCCGCATTTCGCTCGACAACTATCAGGCGTTCGTCGAGCTCCTCATCGACCGCGGGATAAAGATTCAGGAGGATGCGATAGCGAGCATCAGGACGCAGGGCATTATCGGAGACAAGTACATCAAGATCTCGCCGGGGGGTGCGGAAGAGTACATTCCGCCGAATGGCGTGCTGTCCGAAACGGAATCGGCCGTCGATATCGAAGAACTGATCAGCAAATATATCTTCGAGCAGAAAGCAGAGAGGTAAGGGGGCCATGACGGATAGCGCGACGCGGGAACACCTGTGCGCATTCAAAGGAGAGACCTCCTTTTCTTTCCTGAGCGAAGAAGACTTCGCGAAGATCGCCTGTTATTTCGAGACCGCGACGTTCCCGGCTCGAACGGTCATTTTCAGAGAGGGGGACCCCGCCGAATTCGTCGGGTTCGTCCTCTCCGGGAGGCTCGAGGTGAAGAAGCAGACGGAATTCAAGGGGAATCAACTGATTATCGCGATTCTCACGAGAGGGGCCGTCGTGGGAGAGCTGTCGCTGTTCGACGGGCATACGCGTTCGGCGACCGTCGAGACCGTCGAAGATAGCGTTCTCCTCGTCCTTCGGAAGGATGCATGCGAAGCCCTGCTGAGGGATCAACCGGCGATAGGGATCAAGTTGCTGAAAGGATTCATCCGCACGCTTGCCGTCCGACTTCGTAAAGCGACCGAGAGGCTCACCGCGGTCTTTTGAACCGAGCGGGAGAAGTTATTCGCTGACCTTCTTCTTCCGGAACTGGAGGTACGCGTCGCGAATTGCTAAATAGGGATCGACGGCCGATTTTTTGAGGTCTTCGTAGTCGCCGATCCGAAGAGACGTCTCGTTCACCCGCTCGTAGAGAGTGACGCCAACCGACGTTCCCGCCGGATCGATATAGTTGACGGGGCTCAGGAGACGATCGCCGATCCTTCCGACCGTATCGCGGAGAGACGATGGGCCGAGGAAAGGCCAGACGAGATAGATCCCGTGTCCGACCCCGTACCGCCCGAGTGCCTGCCCGATATCTTCATCCTTTCGCGCGATGCCGAGATCCGCTTTCGCCGCGTCTGTAAGGCCGCACACGCCGGCGGTCGAATTGTAGAGGAAGCGGAAGAGTTCGTTCCCCGCGTCTTTGATTTTCAATTGGAGGAGGCTGCTCGCCAGACGAATCGGCATCGCGAGATTATCGAAGAAGTGACGGACCGAGAGCCTGACGTCCTCCGGGAAAACAGCAGCGTATCCCTGTGACACCGGTTTCAAAAGCCAAAAGTAGAATTTGTCATTAACGTGATACATCGCTTTATTCCACGGGTAGAAGGGATCGACGATCCGGAGGGGTTCTTCATCCTCCTCGTCGAAGGACTCCCCATGCTCGCTTTCCCCGGGCTGGCCCCTTCCCGGATCACGCGTCGGCGCTCTGTCAATGTCGGTTCTCGCTTCGTCCTGTTGTTCGGCGAAGAGTTCTCCCTCGCGCGGACCGGTATCGGCGGAGGCCTCTATGGAACCGAGGAGGAGGAACGTCGCGATGAAGAGCAATGCCGGCAAAATTCGCATCGCTTTACGATGTGCTTGATCTTTTCCGGAGGGATTCGAGAAAACCGACCGGCGAGTCGTTTGCGAGCATACGGGAAAACTGAGTCCGGTAATTACCCACGAGGCTTACCCCCTCGATCACGACGTCGTAAACCTTCCAGTCTCCTGCTTTCTGAATGAGACGGTAAGAGATCGGGATATCAGCTTTCTTCGTGACGACGGTGGTCTGTACTTCGACAGTCTTTTCCGTCAACGGATTTTCCCGATGATAGAGAATCTTCTCGTCCGTGTAGGACATGATCTTGTCGATGTACGCTCCCTCGAGAATGGACTTGTACAGTTCGACGAATTCGAGTTGTTGCTCGGGCATAAATTTATTCCAGTGCGGGCCTAATGTCCTCCTCGACAGTTCGAGGTAATCGAACATCTTCTCCGAAACGGCACGAATCCGCTCTCTCTTCGACATTTCCCCCGCCGGCCCTTTGAGGGATGGATCGCGAAGCAGGTCGAGGACCTGCCCGACGCGTCCCTTCACCGTTTCGAGAGCTGAAGAGGCAGCTCCCACATATGCGGCCTCTAGCAGCAGGATGACGATGAGGAGAGCATGGATCGAATGTCGTCTCATGTCCACACCACTTTTCTCAATGGCTTCTCGGCGCTGCCTTCTCGCGTCTCTTGACGAGGCCGGACAAACACCGGGGGAGGTCACCGAGATTGTCTCTCCCGAGGAGTATGGCGCGCCGGGGAACGCCCGGGGGTTTTTCCGTGTCAAAAATGACGACGTCGGCCGAGCGTAGTATTCTCTGCGCGCTCTCCTTCGCACTTTTCCCGGAACCGCACACGAAAATGACGATATCGGGCCGTGCCGTCTCGACGGCGCTATTACCCTCGATCACGATACCCTCGAGATGCGAGAGCATGGAAATCGCCATCGGCATGAGTTCGTTCAGCTCCGAAAACGGCGACTTCACCCAGAGTACCTTGCCGGCGCCCGCCTCGAGGAGTTTTCTCGTATCTTTGCCCTCCTCGGCAATGACCCGTTCATCGTCGACGATCGAAGCATAGAAATCTGTTTTTGTGTACTTTATCGCTCCCCATCCGCGGAACGTCCTGAGAACGAGGGTCGCAACCTGTGTCTTCCCGGCACCGCTGTGACTGCCTCCGATGCCGATGATCACCGGTCTCATCTCATGCGATACCGCTCCCGACGACTTCGGCCGCCTCCGTCTTTTCGGTTTCCCTGAAGCCGCACTCTTTCTTGTGGCAGAACACAATCGTCTCTCCCCTCTTGTTCTGCTTCTCGAGGAGGAAAGCGGCTCCGCATCGCGGGCAGTTCCTCGCGACCGGCTTGTACCACGTCGCGAATGTGCACCGAGGGTAGTTAACGCAGCTCCAGAACTGTTTTCCTTTCCTCGAGCGCTTTTCGACAAGGTCACCGCCATCTTTCGGACAGGGGATACCCGTCGGGATCGGCTTCGTATTTTTGCACTCCGGGTATCGGGCGCAGGCCAGGAATTTTCCAAACCGCCCCGATTTGATCACCATGGGCGCTCCGCACTGGTCGCACCGTTGCTCCGCCTGCTGATGATCCGGAGTCGCGCCCTGACCGGTTCCATCCTCTCCATCCCTCGGGAGCGGTCTCGTATTCTTGCAGTCGGGGAATCCCGTGCACGCCATGAATCTGCCATGTCTTCCCCATCGGTTCACCATGGGGAGACCGCATTTCTCGCAGACCACATCCGTCGGGATATCCTGCGGCTTCACTTTGCCGACCGTCGTCATGGCTTTCGTGAGGTCGCGCTGAAATGGCTTGTAGAAATGCTCGATGACGCGCTCCCACTTCATTTTTCCGTCTTCGATCTGATCGAGTTCATCTTCCATTTTCGCGGTGAACCGCACGTCGATGAGCTCCTTGAATCGTTCGACGAGGTAATCGTTGACGACCATGCCGAGTTCGGTCGGATGGAACCGCCCCTCCCGCTTCTGCACGTATTTTCGTTCCTGGATCGTCGAAAGGATCGTGGCGTATGTGCTCGGGCGCCCAATTCCCTTCTCCTCGAGGGCCTTCACGAGCGTCGCTTCGGTGTAACGCGGCGGGGGTTGGGTAAAGTGCTGCTTAGGCATCACAGTGAGCAGCTTCAGAGGCTCTCCTTCCCGCAGTGCGGGGAGGAGACCCCCGTTTTCCTCTTCCCCCTCGTCTCTGCCTTCCGTATAGAGGGCCATAAAACCGTCGAATCGGATGACGGTCCCCGTTGCCCGGAATTCATATCCGCTGGGTCTCAGGGTATCGCGCGTTCTTTCGGCGGTGTCCCATTTCCCCTGCGATGAAGCGCCGATGATGAACGTCGTCTGCTCGAGCTGTGCCGGCGACATCTGGCTCGAAAGGAACCGGTTCCATATGAGCGTATAGAGGGCGTACTGCTCTTTCGAGAGGAACCGTTTGACCATCTCCGGATTCTTGTCCCTGTAGGTCGGCCTGATTGCCTCGTGGGCTTCCTGTGCGGACGCTTTGCTCTTGTAGACCGGCGGCTTCTCCGGCACGTAGTCTTTGCCGAACGTGGCCCCAATGAGTGCGCGGGCCCATGCCTGCGCCTCCGCAGCCACCCGGTGCGAATCCGTTCTCATGTAGGTGATCAGGCCCACCGAGCCCTCGTCCCCGAGCTCGACGCCTTCGTAGAGCTGCTGTGCCACCTGCATCGTCTTCTTCGCGGTGAATTTCAGTTTTCTGGCCGCTTCCTGCTGGAGGGTGCTCGTGATGAACGGCGGAGACGGCATTCTTTTCCGCGTCTTCCGTTCGATCGACCTCAGCATGAACTCGCAGTTTTTTAAGTCTTCCGCGATGTTTTGTGCGGCCGTCTCGTTGGGTATCAGGAACCTCTGGTCTTGAGGTGGAGTGACACCGTCTATCTTCGAAAGGCGCGCCCAGAAAGGGGGCGCCTCCGAACCCTCGAACTCTGCGTTTATGCTCCAGTATTCTTCCTGACGAAAGGCCTCGATTTCGCGCTCCCGGTCGACGATCAGGCGGACGGTCACGGATTGCACCCTCCCCGCGCTCAATCCCCTGTGCACTTTCCGCCAGAGGAGCGGGCTGAGATTGTACCCAACCAGACGGTCGAGGATCCTCCTCGCCTGCTGCGCCTCTACCTTCCGCAGGTCTATTTTCTGCGGAATGCGAATCGCTTCACGCACCGCCTTCTCGGTGATCTCGTTGAACACGATCCGGAAAATCTTCTCGTTCGGGACGGGAGACCTCTTCTCAACTATTTCGGTCGCGATGTGCCACGCAATCGCCTCGCCCTCCCTGTCCGGGTCCGGTGCGAGGAAGACCGTTTCCGCATCGCGGGCAGCTTTCTTCAATTCTTTGATCACTTTTTCTTTTCCCGGGATGATTACGTACTGCGGCGCAAAATGGTTGTCCACGTCGACGCCGAGCTCCTTTTCGGGCAGATCTTTGATATGACCGACGGAGGCTTTTACCGTGTAGTCTTTCCCGAGTATCTTGTGGATCGTCTTCGCCTTTGCGGGCGACTCCACTATGACGAGAGCGCTCATGCCAGATAGAACCTCTTTCCTGAAATTTGTTTTACTGCGCCTTTCATCTCGAGACCGAGCAGAACGCTGAGGACCTTTGACGGAGGCAATCCGCTTTCTCTCGAGATATCATCGATCTGTTTCGGCTCGCCGGAGAGGAGACGGCAGAGATTCTCCTCTTCTTCCGTGACGTCCCGCTCGGTCCTGCCGGTCAGTCTGAGAAAACCTTTCAGCACAGGCGCCAGCTCTTCAATAATATCATGGGCGTGCCGAACGAGTGTTGCCCCCTTGCGAATGAGATCGTGCGGTCCGGCGGAGTGCATGGAATGCACAGCCCCGGGGATCGCGAACACTTCTCTCCCCTGCTCCGTCGCGTAGCGGGCGGTGATGAGGGCGCCGCTCTCCGGTGTCGCTTCGACGACGAGTACGCCGAGCGAGAGTCCGCTGATCAGCCTGTTCCGTCGCGGGAAGTGTTCTTTATCCGGAGGAGTCCCGGGGGGGAATTCGCTGATAACGCATCCCGAGCCGACGATTTTCTCCATTAACCCTTTGTTTTCCGGGGGATACGGGACGTCGATGCCCGAGCCAAGCACTGCAAGCGTTCTCCCTCCCGCCCGGAGGGCGTTCTGGTGAGCTATCGAATCGATGCCTCGCGCCATGCCGCTCACGATGGAGAGCCCAATGGAGGCGAGGTCGTCGGCAACGCGAGCCGCTGTCGACGCACCGTAGTGAGTCGGTCGCCGTGACCCCACGACCGCCACGGCGCACTGATCCTGCGGTGCGAAATGCCCCCGCTGGTAGATAACGACAGGGGCATCCCCGACCTCCCTGAGCATCGGTGGGTAAGAAGGGCTGTCGAACGGGATTGCCGTGATCCCTTTCTGCTCGACGCGGCGTGCGAGAGTGTCGACTTCTTTCCATGCGGAAAATTGCCGGATCTTTTCCGCCCGCAGGCGACCTATGTTCTCGATGTCGAGCAGTTCATCGGGGGTCGCGTCGAAAATCTTCTCCGGCCCGCCGAATGCAGAGAGCAATTTCTTCACGCTCACCGGTCCGATATCGGGCAGCATCGACAAGGCAATCCAGTATCTGATATCCGTCATTCTGTTCTCTCTGACGCGGCGGCGGCTATCGTCGGAGTGTAACGTCCTGAGAAGCTCCTAATTTGAGACGGAGTGCGTTTATATTGATGAAACCGGCTGCATCCTTTTGATCGAAGACCGTTTCCTTTTCGAAGGTCGCCAGATCCGCACTATAGAGGGAATGCGGCGATTTCCTGCCGACGACGATGTGACTCCCCTTATAGAGCTTGAGCCTTACCGTCCCTGTCACGCTTTTCTGCGTCTCGTCGATGAAGTGCTGGAGAGCCCTTCGTTCCGGTGAAAACCAATAGCCATAGTAGACGAGTTCCGCGTAGCGCGTCACGAGGGAGTCTTTCAAATGCATCACTTCCCGGTCAAGGACGATCGATTCGAGAGCCCTGTGGGCCGTGTGCAAAAGGGTTCCGCCGGGCGTTTCGTACACGCCGCGCGACTTGATCCCGACGTAACGATTTTCGACGACATCGACTCTCCCGATTCCGTTCCTCCCCGCGATACCGTTGAGGGCTTCGAGGAGGCGGGCGGGAGACATTCGCCGATTATCGATCGCCACGGGATTCCCTTTTTCATAGGAGATCGATACATAGGTCGGCTTGTCCGGAGCCTTCTCCGGCGGAACGGTCAACGTGTACATATCCGAAGGCGGCTCCTGCCATGGATCCTCGAGAATCCCGCCCTCGTAACTTATGTGGAAGAGATTCCGATCGATACTGTACGGTTTCTCTTTCGTCGCCGTCACCGGTATGCCGTGCTTTCTCGCGTACCGGATCAATGACTGCCTCGAATCGAAGGGCCATTCCCTCCACGGTGCTATCACGCTGATATCCGGTTTGAGGGCGAAGTACGTGAGTTCGAACCGCACCTGGTCGTTCCCCTTCCCGGTCGCGCCGTGTGCGACGAACTGGGCGTTTTCGCCGACCGCGATCTCGATTTGTCTCTTCGCGATGAGGGGACGCGCGATCGAGGTCCCGAGCAGGTACGAGCCTTCATAGACCGCGTTCGCCCGGAGCATCGGAAAGACGTACTCTCTTACGAACTCCTCGCGGACATCCTCGATATACACTTTCGAGGCGCCGGTCCTGGTCGCCTTTTCCCTGAGTGCAGCGAGGTCCTCGCCCTGTCCGAGATCGGCACAGAAAGCGATAATCCGCGCCTTGTACCTGTTCTTTAGCCAGTGGATGGCGACGGACGTATCGAGTCCTCCGGAGTACGCGAGCACGATTTTTTTCGTCATTGGTAACCTCTGTTTCAAACGTTCATCCCACGAGAGACGGGATTCCATAGTCGACGAATACTAACGGTAGCACAAACAATAAAAAAAGTAAAACCGCGACGGCCGTACTCTGCCGGCACCGTACGCACAACCATGTGGCCTTCTGGGTCCTCGAGTCCTTTTCCCTCGGGCCCGCGGATACTGCCATCCTCATTTCTTGAGCCAGTGGATGATCTTGGAAACGATCGAATAGAGGGGGCGGTTTTCTGCGTGTTCGATCGATCCCGTTCCGACTTGGACATGTTTCTCGATGGATTCCGCTCCGTCTCGCGGCTGGAGGAACTGGATGGCATTGCCTGCTGGCGGAGCACCGCTGCCCAACCGGATGCTTTTATGAACGACCACCTCGCCGCTTGTTCCGCTCGTCATCGCCGGGGATCGGATCGCCAGTCGAGCAGGAGCGACCCCTGTCACGGCGTTCACGGAGTAGAGGAAGGAATCTCCGCCGTAACTGCACGGATCCTCACTCGGCCTATAGGTGAGAAAATCGACGAGACCGCCGATCGCCGCGGGGCGCGAGATAACCCGTTCACCGTGCGACAGGGAGATCTTCCATCCGTTGACAGCACTCACGTACGTTTCGGACACCGGCTTCACGGAGGTCACGGCGTTCTGAAGGCCGAAGCGATCCGTCTCCGGATCATAGAGGCAGAGTTTCTCCGTCTCTGTGACAACTCCGCGCATCGGGACATTCGTCGCGTCGAAGAGTGCGCCCTCGCCGATCTTTGTGCCGTGATCCCGAAGGCCGACGACGATCTGCCTCGAGGAATCCGTTTCATCGACGTCGCTATAGTATTTGCCCGATCCGGCATACACCCAGATGCTCCCATAGGGGAGGAGAGCCGCATCCGGCGACGCGGTGAACGGGTACGGACCGGAAAACAGCGTGATCCCCAGGGAACCATTCCATGATACTTCTACGTCCGAATGCGCGAGAGCCGACAGCACGTCGAGACGCAGGATTTTCCCCATCCACGCTGCTCCGCTCTTGTGCGCGGTTCCGAAGTAAATTCTCTCCGTTTCATAGTTCCCGTCCGCATCTGCAGCAAGCACGTCGCCGACGATCCCGTGGTGATCTAGGGCGATTTTTTTGACGAGGTCGCCCGTGCCGAGATCGAGGATGTAGATGTAGCCCGTATCGTCTCGTCCGATATCGGTTCCGGCACCGGGCAGGATTTTCGATCCGGATCCGAAGGCCGCATACCACTTGCCGTTTTGCGTTCTGTCGCCGACCCTGACCACGGCCGGGAGCGATGTGGCGAGACCCATGTTATCGTCGGAGAATTCCCACAGGGGGACGGGTTTCTCGGGTATGGTGACGTCGATGGCGAAGAATGAAGAATACCCAACGTTCTCCGGCGTTCCGCGGGGAGGCGCGGGGGGATCGCCTCCGGGACCGCAAGCGCCGCCGAGGCGCATGCCGCCGAGCAGGATCGT
This sequence comes from uncultured Nitrospiraceae bacterium, assembly GCA_937138415.1. Classification (GTDB taxonomy): domain Bacteria; phylum Nitrospirota; class Thermodesulfovibrionia; order Thermodesulfovibrionales; family SM23-35; genus JALHSV01. The sequence continues at coordinate 26,535 of CAKZPA010000011.1, forward strand.
CCTCCAGCTCTTGAGGTTCCTCGCCGCACCGGCTTCTCCGCCGAGGCTGACATCGACCACTTTCACGGCGAGGTCGCTGTAGTTGATATGGCAATAGTCGGGTGCGGCGAGGTATTTGAGGTACGGGAAGGCGTTGAACGGGATGAATGCCCATATCTCATCGCCGAGGCGATCGGCTGGCCCATCGATGCCAAAAGCGGTTTTAAGGATGGCTTTTATTCTGCCCGTGAGACCTCGCTCCTGCAGATAGCCGCCTCGGAAAGCGTGCAGCATGCCGTCGTTCGCACCGACGAAGACGATCGAAGATCGGCTCCGATAGCGGTCGGTTGCGATGTAGTCGTAATAGCTGCGGTCCGCGTATGCGAGATGGTAGGCGTTGAGCGGCGAACCGTTCAATGTCGTCGGCGAAGAATTCATAATGTCGCCGAGCTTCCATACTCGGAGGGTTCCGTTAATGGGGATCCGTCGATCCCTGAACGCAGGATTGCGGTCGTTGCCGCATTCCGTATCGCCGCTCACGCCTGTTTCCAGACATTCTCCCCGAACGTAGCGAACGATAACGTCCGCTGTCAGAAAAGAATCGGGGTTCAGTGCTCGTGCTATCACCGGATTCATGCCTGTTTGGAACGTTGGATAAGGGCTCTCCGGGTGCGCGTGCACGACCCTGTCGCCCCTCAGAATTCTTTTCGACGTGAAGATGATCCTCTGGGAAGGAGCCATCATGGCCAGGGTTTCGCCCGCGTCCCAGAGCGGCACGATCTCCGACGGATCCTTGATGTGCGGATTGGAGCACGTGGAGAAGGTTCCCCCTGTTCCGTCGGAAAGCGTGGAAAAGAGCGCAACCTTAGGCGGACTGCCGTCGCCCGGCGAGAAGGTCATCATGATTCGATCCTGGTCGAGAGTTAGGTTCAAGTCATGGATGGAATCCTCTCTGAGATGTGCACTCTGATCAACCCAGACATTCCGCAGATGCCCTGTCCAGGTGACTTCGCTCAGGTTGGGGGATTGGCGGGGCACGAAAAAGGCGTGCACATTTCCGTGCACGCCGCCTGCATCGCTCGGGAGGAACGAGGGCGCGGTCCCCGAGGCGGACTGGACGGTGTGTTCGACGAACGTGCGCTCGAGAACCGGTCGAATCGCCGAGGGTTCGCTTGCAGAGAAATAGGTGTCCGGTACCCCGTCGCTATTTCTGTCCCACTCGGCGGCGAGGTCCGGAATTCCGTTCCCGTTCATGTCGCGGAACCCGCCATATCTCGAGATGTCCATCATGATATGCGTGCCGATGGAGCTCCCGAACATGTTGACAGCGAAATAGCTGATCGTCTGCGATCCGACCCGGTCAGAGCGGATATCCCGGGTATGCGATTTTCCGATTTCCGCTGTGAGATATGTCATCGTATACGGGTGTGGGATGTCGGTGGCCTCGCCGCTCCCGATCACCAGAATGATATTCTTCCGGCAAGGGATCGAATCTATTGGGTCCTCGCAGGTCGTGCGCTGCGGGCAGCTCTGCGCATAAAACGCTATTGCCTGCTCGATTGCCTCGCCGAGTCGGTTCTCTGTATACGTTTCATCCGCCGCGATGTCCGCGATCGCCCGAAAGAGCGCGCGAGGGGGATTGGCCTCGCTCATGCACGGACCGACGGAGACGTCTCCGTGCGACGGCAGAAACCTCACGAGGGAGATGCGCGGCGCGGATTTATCCCACACGCCATCACTGTTTTTGTCCACGAGCAGGGGAATCAAGCCTTTTTCCTTCCGACCACCGCGAATGACGATTTTGGTGCCCGGGTTCTCGAGAGCGCATCCTTCGCCTGTAATGAATAAAGACTGATCGGCGACGGTAAAGTCGCAGAGTGGATGATGCGGCGTTGTTTTCGTCCAGCCGCTATGTGGACTTCTGCCGATAAGGTCCGATGACAGGGGGTCCGGCGTGCCGACTCCACCTATGAGGAGATGCATCATGAGGTCGTACCGGCTCATCGTCGCCCAATTCAAGAGCGAGCCAGGGTATGGCCCTCTTTCTCCGGCTCTGCATCTGCCATGCGTCTCGTAGAATGCATCCGTCCGGGCACAGTAGGAGCCGAGAGGATCGAAATACCCGAGATAGGAAGTTTGCCGGGAATTTTCGTAGCGATCGCCAGGCGGATACGCTGGCAGGAGCATCGCGGCCGAATTATCGATGATGACCGTGAGATTGGCGGGTACGGTTCTCGTCGCGAAAGGGGAAACGCTGCAGTAGTCGAACATCGTCTGTGTGGAGAGGTAAGCAGGGAACGCGATCATCAGTGCACTGAGAATGAGAAGCAAAGTGATCTTTTTTGTCATCTGTGACCCTCCTCTATCCTGAGACAAGTTCTCTCGATGAAGAGTGCATACGATGCTCCCATGTTTTTTGGGAGAGCGAACGGCGCGGCTCTTTGACGCCGGTTGCGTCCAAACGGGTAGACGGAGGCTACCCGATACGGCCGAGCGACGACGCGACAGATGCGTGAACGTCTTTAAAAAACATGTCTATAGAGCGCCGATGTTTCCGCCTTTGCGTTGCCCTCCCCGGTGACAACCGCATTGATCCGATAGTAGATTGCGGTGGTCGCCGGCCCGCCGTATGCCTTCGGAAATTCGATGCGGCTCCCGGTGAGCGGTGAGGCGTAGAGCCGCGTGACGGTGACCGATGCCGAATACCGTGAAAACAGATCGGAAGAAGGCAATGTAAGCGTCGCGGAGCAGGGCGTATTGTCGCTGAACAAAATAGCGTCCGCGAGGCATGGCGGTGTGGAGTCTGCGATCGGGAGCGAAGCGATATCTTCTCCGCGTGCAATCGATTGGATGGCGGTTTTCATGATTTCTATCGAGCCATCGGCCGCCTCGGACGCGGTGGTATAGCGCTTCCCCGCGCCGGACATCACCGTTGATTGGGTCACGACGTAGAGGACTCCCGATATGAGAACGATGACGGCAAGCGTTATGACCAGGGCAGTGACCAGAGCGATGCCTCTCTCATCGAACGGTGCCGGAGAGCAAAACCCTCTACGGAATGGGGGGCCGGCGGCCGGCGGTGGCTGTGGTCTATTCGACCTTTTTCCGGTTGAAGTTGTGTGGTCCGCATGGATCATTCGTTTTTCTGTGCCCGCCATTTCTCTTTTCCCATCTGCTCAGTTCATCGAATGTTTCTCGGCGTCACGGTCAGGACGACGAGCCGCCAGCGATACCGTCGTTGTTCCGATGTGAGAGAGACATCTCGCCCGATGCCGAGCTTCGCGTCGCCGACCCTCACTCTTTGAGGTTGTGCCGGGTTGTCCGGATTCGCGTAGAGATAATTGGTATCCCTGTTGCCGTTCTGCACGAGGATGTAGAGTCTCACGTGCTTCAGGCGGCGCCTCAGCGTCGGGTTATCGTAAGCGGATGCGATTTGGCCGCCGTTGTCCCACACATCGATCGTCCCGTCGCCCGGAGAACCAGTGTCGAGGCCGAAAGCGACCTGGATGTCCCTGACGCACGCAAGGAGCGGTTCGATCGATTCACCGTGACTTATTTCGACCCGCTGGAGACTCCGCGTCCCCGGAGCGCACACTTTTGGCATGTCCGCCGATGCCCCGCCTAATCGGTACTGAACCAGGTAATAGGGCCTCGGGATTTCTGATCCGCTTCCCTGTGGCGGTCGCGTCAGTCCGTAGAGGAGCATCCCTTTTTGCGCGTTCCCGGGACCTGACGGATAAACGAACCGCCACGTCGCGCCGTCGGCAATGAGGGAGTTCGTCATCGGTTCGATGTAGATGACCCTGTCGTCCGTCTGAATGTTTTCTCCTGCATCCTCCCACATATGAGCTTCGTTCGGTGCGACTCTCTTGAGGTAGCTCCATTTCTGGGAAGCCCTCGAATAGATGCCGAGCGCGGTCCCCATCATGAACAGGGCGTCGGCGCCGGCGAGCCCCGTGGAGGGATATTTCCCGCCCAGCGGATTGGCTGTGCTGCCCGGGGAAATATTATCTGTCGCTCCGAGGGAGACGGCCGGAGGGGTAAACGTGAGGCCGCCGTAGTCATCCGCCAGTCCGTAACCTGCCATCATGATATCCCGCTCGATGACGTTCCTCGCGATCACGATCTCGATTTCGGATTGCGCAAGCCGGAATTCTCTCGAAGCGTGATTCGCATACGCCGTGTATAACGCGTAGACGCCCGTCATGATAAAGAGAAAGATTGCGAGCGAGACGAGGAGTTCCGTCAGCGTTGTACCTCGTTCATTGCCTATGAACACCTTATAGGTATCCTTCACCCTCGAATCCGTAACCCCTGTCTTTCAGGGTTTTCGATGCCTGTAAAGAACCGCACTGTGTACGTGACTCTCGTTGCTTTCTCTGTAGGCAACATTGATGATGACCTGCCTGAGGTTCTCGCCGAGAGATGACACTTCCCACGTTATGTTGAATCTCTGCCGGAACCCCTTGATAGTTTGGACGGGATTCGGATATTTTAGGTAATCATCGGGCGTGACGGTGAGACACGCGTTGCCGTTGTCGTAACGATACGTGTCCGAGAAGTGTTCCAGATCGGGGTCGGCAGTTACGCCGCATGTGCGAATAGCCTCGAACGGAACGGCGAGGAGGACTTCCGCCGTGTGATTTGTCAGCCGGACTGCGGTATCCCTGAGATCGTTCTGCACGTTCACTTTGATCGCGTGGATGAGAGTGGCGGAGAGAACGAGGAGAGAGAGCGCGATCACCGCGAGCGCCGTCATCATTTCGATGAGAGAGAACCCGCTATTGCTCCCGACACTCATTTTCATGCCAGATGCCCTCCCGAACTCGGTTGAAGCTCACGCTGACGCATTTTTTCTGGAGATCCCGCTGATCGGAATGGTGAAACACGATGCTCATCTGCTGGAACCCGAAGTTCTTTTGCCGCGGTATCCCCGAATGGTCGAAGAGGAGGACGGCATTGTCGGGGTCGACGAGTGTCCCACCTTTTTTGATCTTCATTTCGACAGACGGTGCGAGATCACGAAACCCGGTTTTTCGATTTCCGATGGTGAGCGGTCGTTCTTCACCTATGCCATCGTACGCAAAATTGCGGTTTGCGTCGTTGAACCGGAAAAGATGGTACCGTCTTTTTGATTCGAATCGGATGCCCGCTCCCCGCAAGACGGCGCATGCGGGATCCGGCCCCTGTGTCATCGCGGAGAATCTGATCGACTGGAGGTCCGCGAGAAGCTCCCGGGCAGAGCTGCGCAGCCGTTCCGTACCGGTAAAACCCGGGCCGATGGCCACGAGAGCGGCGAGAATACTCATGATCGCGAGTACGATAATCAGTTCTATGAAAGTAAGCCCTTCAACATGACGTGCGTGGAATAAGGAGCTTGTCTTCATCGTCGTATGCCCTAATGACCTATTCTTGGGGAACCGCAGTTGGTGTATATTAGCATATGCTAACAGACAATGCAAGATATTTTTTGTCCAACGATTTGGCCCGCAGTGTATCGCGAGGACGAAGAATCCAGTATAAATATATAATATAAAAAAGCAACTTTCTTTTACGAACGAGGAGGGTATTGCTTACGTAAGGGTGGTAGGCAATGCTGCAATCAAAGGGGGGAAGAGTATTTAGCTAATGAATAAATCAGTCTCCGCTTCGTAAACCGGCAGGCAAAGAGTGATTACTCTTTTTGCTCTTGTTTTATTTCGAGGGTAAAGAGCTGGGTTGCCTCTCCGCCGTGCCCATCATTGACCACGATTGTGAACGATGCCTTACCGATAAATTCATTCGGCACGTCCCACGTAATGTCTCCCGACGAAGGGTCGATCTTCATACCCGCTGGAGCGTTCCTCAGCGAAAAAGCGAGGTCATCGCCATCGGGGTCCGTGGCGTGGACCTGCTGAGAATATCGTTTCCCGTCAAAAAGGTATTTCCTGTCATCCGATATGGTCGGTGGCATGTTCACGATCTCCCTCTTGATGGTTCCCGCTCGCCCATAGTCCGTACCGTCGAATGGGGTTATCGTCACCGAGATCTTGTCGCCTCTCTTGAGGTGCGTGCGCAGTTGCCAGCCCTCTCCCGCTGATTCTCCATTTTTCGTCCACTGATACGACAACGTGACGTCGTCGCCATCGATATCCGTGCCGGCGGCATCAACGCCCAGGAAGTCGCCTGGTTTTAAAACCTCCGGAACAATCTTCACCCTGCTGATCTCCGGTGGAGAGTTCCGTATCTGCACGACATTCGAGACGAGTTCCTTCCCGTCTATGACCGCTCTGGCCTGGACGCTATCGCCTTTTTTTGCCGTGGAGGCATCGAATTCGGAGGATCTCGGGTTCGGCGCCGGCATGCCATTCACGAGCCATTCGATCTTCGCGCCGGAGAGATCGAATCCATGCGGCACCACGTATAACCGCGACGCCTTGGTGGCGTTGAGCGGCGCTATTTCCAGTGAATGAGAAGCGCTCGTCACCGAACTATCAGCCTGGGGTGTCCCGGTTCCGATATCCGTCCCCACGGTTTGCAGTTTACCGACATCGGTTTTATCAGACGAGCAGGAGAGGAGAAAAAGGAGTACGATAGTCGATATCACCTTATTCATATGAAAATGGGTCATCTGTCACTGTCCTAAAAATGATTAGTGAAAGTAACCCGCCGACACCATCTCAAACCACGAGGGGCAGAGCTTCTCATAGACACATTCGTGGTCGATACCTTTTTGCCCTTAACCGGCTCGAGCGGATGCGGGTTAGCAATTTCTCTTTTCATCAGTACTGATACAGTACGGAAAGCTTCGCCCTTTCGCTCGGGTTGTCGGCGTTTTCGGCCTCGACCTCAATGGTATACAGGTAGGGTACGCTTACGACTGTGATGTCGCCGGAACCGGAGCTGACCACTCCATGCTTGAGCAAACCTTCCTCGCCGCCGGAGTTGCCCAACACGGTATCTACCACTTTCGCATATACGCTGTACGTCGGGGTCGTGAATGAACCGGGGAGCTGCAGGCTCACGTCGTAGGAGAACGGGTTGTTTGTCGGATCGATTGTCAATGACGAATCGCAGTTTGACCAACAACGCGTGGGCAGATTGAGTTTCGCCGCCAAACCGGTGTAATTCCCGATCGCGGTGCAGTCTGGTATTGCCTGCTGCGTCACGCACGTACTCGGCGTCACGACCTCCAGGTCAAGCGATGATAAACTCTCTTTCAGGGAGTCAAGCGACTGCACGTCCCCCCTGAGGGAAATGACTTGATACATCACATCGTTGCCACCAAGGCCGGCTTCCAAGGCGGTCTTGTACCTTTTCTGCATGCCGGTTATCTGCGTCCCCGACGTGATTATATATATGAGTCCGGCAATGACGGCAAGGATGATTGCCGAGAGGATCAGAACCATCGCAAGCGCCACGCCTCTCTCGTTTTGCACTGCTGCTCTATGAGTTGGGACGCTCCACATATGATCAATCGGTCTTTGAATAGTTGTTTGACATCTCTTCGCTTTTAACGAGTAGTTCATAAAGTTACCTCAGATTCAACGGCCTGACGGCCACTGTGGAGAGCTTCCACCTGTAACGTTTATAATCGGAGTCTCCAACGAGCTCCTTGAGGTCAGCGAACTCGAGAGATCTCGAGGTGCTGCCAAGGATTTCCGTGGCGGATAAAAAGGTTCGCGTATCGTTCATGGAGAAATCATAGGTCTCATCTCGCTGACCTTCGTGAGCGACGACGTATATCCTGACTTCTCTGAGGCGTTCTCTTATCTCCTGGGCGGTCAATCCCGATATATCGTCCAGCGGAGGCCAATCGATGGCGTTGTCATTGTTCGTATCGAGCCAGAAGGTCACCTGGAAATCCGCGACGCAGTCGAGCAGCGGGAGGCTGGTGAAGCTTCCCACGTTGTCGTGGTTCAGTATTGCCTTCACGAGGACACCCGTGTTGGGAGCACATCTGCTCGGTACGTTCGCGGTCGATATGAAGTAGTCGCTTCTGTTGAACGGGCTCACGAGATCACTCGCGGAGTCGACCCCGTAGACGATCCGGATATCGGACGCCGTCGACGGAGCCCAGGATGCTAAATTGCTGTATGTATCCCAAAAAGCGCCGTCACGTACAACCAACATTCTTTGATTTGTCGATCCCCCCATTGCCATGACAATGACCCTATCGTCATTCGCCAGATTATCGCCCGATGGTGACCATTGGCGTGGGTTATACGTCTCGATAAACGGCTCGGGCGTCGAAAGTAAGGCGGTCCACTTGCCTGCCGTCTCGCTCCCCACGACGTTGACGGCCTTCAAGACAAGATAATCCGAACCACGTACGACACCGTCACCGCTTACGATCCCCCGCGGCGGATCGGCGGGTGCGTCGTTGTAGCTGCTGGCAGGCGTCTCTGTCGCTTCGCTGTAGTTGATCGGATTCTGGAAGGACCACGGCAATCCGTACCCCGCGTGCTCGATATCGCGCCTCAGGATGTCGAGGCCGACCATCCCCTCTATGTTTGTCTCCGCAATTTTGCTCTGCTGTTTGAATTGAGTCAACAGACCGGAAAATATCTGAGAGGCGGCGGCCATGACGAAGACGAAGACAACCATGGTGATCAGGAGTTCCACCATGGTAAATCCTCTTTGGCTTTCTAACGCGTTGGAGGAAAACTGAATAAGCCTCTTCTTCACACCAACGTCTTCCCGTTCGGTACCCTCTCCGCTGTCATTCGATAGCCGGATGAACATCATTGTTTCCTCACGATTGTCGAGATGCTGTGGATATAATCGTTTCCCCTCCACTTCCAGCCGACCGTGATAGAGACTCGTTTATTGTCATTATCCAGTTGCACGACATCTCTGTTCGTGCAATAGTCAAGGGTGGATATATTCTTGAAAGTCCTTTGTACATGCTCGCCGTTCGTTCCGAACTGCTCGATGAAGGCCCCGGGACAGATCGCCTCATTGAGATTCTCGTCGGATTCGTCGTTTATCAGGAGGTCCACGTAGTCGTTGAACGGCAAGTTTCGTGCTTCGGACATGCGCTCATCCGCGATACTGACGGCTTCGGACCTGAGGATATTGACCATGTTCGAGTCGATTCCGACGAGAGCGGTCTGCATCATGGCGAGGGATACGAGGAGGAACACCACCATGGCGATCAGCACTTCGACCAGAGTGAGCCCTTTGTTATTTTTCAACACACGACGCTCCATCTTCATTCCACTTCCCCATGTTTATCCGTGTTCGGGAGATTGTCAGGCAATCGTAGTCGGCGTCGTTCGTGGTCGTCAGGCGCATGCTGCCTTCGGGAGTCATCATGCCGCGTCTGTCCAAACTCACATGGGTGCCGGATCCTTTCCAGTCGATGGCATATTCGACGGTCTTCGGGTATGTCGGCAGGGGTACGTCAGAGTCCTGCTCGAGCGTACCGTTGCCATCCGGCGCGGGATTCGTATCCTCATAGATCGTGTATGACCCTGTGGTCCATGCAAGGAAGTGGGTCCTGTTCATCGTCATCGCCCGTGCCCGTGCGTTCATCAGGTCGGCATGCATCTGTTTGGCCTGATTCTCGACCCGATAGCGCCCCATCCAATTCCGGTATTCGAAGCCCAGTGTAACGACGAGGATCGCAATGACCGAAACCACGATAATGAGTTCGATCAACGTTATGCCGTCCTGTTTATTGATCAAATGCCCTGCATTGTGCATCGCATATCCCTGCTTTGTTGCCTTATCGTTCTTTTATGTGGACGACCCGCTTCACAGGCGGTGGCGTCGTCATCAACGACAAACCCTGCTGAACAGGTGGAACGCCTTCCAGTGCCGACGTTTTTCGCCCGCCGGCCTCACCGCCGGCCTCGGGAGTAAAAGCACTCGCGAGATTGATCTGCTCGATAGCCCCTGTCGATACCTGCAAGAGCGCAACTCCTTTCAAGAGGTCGCCGGGAGCGCCGCCCGTGTTATACCTCAATGCCCAGATGAAACTTTTGCCGCCGTATGCACAGATGTCGTTATACGGTTTGTACGTCGTGAAAAAAACGATGCCGGTCGTTGCAGACTGCGGGTCGGTAATGACCCGTTCCGCTCTGTATGAACGGGTATAGGTTTCACCGCCCTCTTTGTATTGATAGTTTCCCGGTTGGTCGAGGTTGATGTACCACCCGGTAAAGCTCGGGGAGGCGGTCGCGTCTTCCGAAGGCACACTGTTGATATCGGTTACGTTGCAAACAGACCCGGAGACCGGGCAGTTCGACGCGCTGATACCGAGCGCTGAAGGACATGGCGTTGCAAAACCGGATGAAGAGAAACACGTATCTTTCACGCCGAACAGTCGTCTCTGGGATGTCGCGTCGTCCGTTGCGCTCCCCATTTCGAAGTAGTATCTTCCCGTGCCGAAATAGAGCCATAAAATTCCTTTGTGTTTGTTCAGCAATTTCGCGACAGAGGACGTAACAGGACCGATATCCTCGACGACATGGCTCCAGACCCAGTTGGCTGGTGATGGATCTCCTTTGGTGAGAAGCCGAAGCACGCCACCCTGATTCCATGTGCCATCCCCGCGCTTCACATACGGGACATAGACGACGTCGTCCTGGTAATCCAGATCGTAATCCAAATTCGTGTTGAGCATCGAGCCTGCAAAGGCATTTTCTATCCCCGTGTCGATGACCGTTATAGTAGGCAGCCCGGGAGTGGCCCGCAACGGAATGATGAAAAGCCTTAACGGCTGATCTGATCTGCCCAGGAATTGATACTCCGGCACCCGTGTCGTCGGTCCGGTCGGGCCGGAACCAATGACCGCAAACCAGTGACCATTCTTCTCCTTGTCCGGATGACCTTCGCTGTCTCTTGCGCTAATTCTCACTATGGTCGGCCCCGTCGTTGCATAGCCGAGTAGAGAGTCCCCGTTCGAATCGGTTGGCGAAAACTCCCACAGAAGTTGGGGATTGTTTTCGTCGGTGATATCGAGGGCGAAGTAGGAAGAATAACCATTACCGTTAACCGGCGTCCTTACGCAGTCACTGTTATTGACCGTGCCGTCGCCATTGAGGTCGATCGTATTCGAGCTCGAGCACGTCGTTGACCTGTTCTTGCATGCTCCGCCGTATCTCATTCCTCCAATGAGAATCGTCCGCCAGCTATTCTGTGTTTTTGTATCGCTGGGTTCTCCGTTAATGCTCGCGTCGAAAATGTATGGCGTGAGATCGACCGAATAGACATGGCAGTACTCTATCTCCGTGAGGTATTTCAGGTACGGGAGCGCATTTTTCGGAATGAACGCCCACACTTCTTTCCCGAGATTGTTTCCCGACACCCTTGCGTGCTGATTCGAGCCTTGTCCGTCCCATTTTAACTCTAATGTGCCGAGCTTGAAGGCGTGGAGCATGCCGTCATTGCCGCCGGCGTAGACCATGCCCCTGTTCTTGTACGTATTGGATCCCACGAAGGCCTTGTACGTCGTGTCTCCGTAGATTTCATCGTACGTATTCAATTTCATCCAGGAGGCGATTCTCGGCGTCGAATTGAGTATATCTCCAAGTTTCCAGACCTTTGCGCTCTCCCCCTCGTCAGTCGCGTCTCCGTCTCCGTTAAGGTCGACCGCCGCGGTCCTTGGTCTTAAACTGTATTTCAAAGGATCGAGATGAAAATCTTCGCCGTGGACGTATCTGATGAGGATACGCGCATCGTCGACCCCGACGGTGCCGTTGCTGTTGAGGTCATCCGCGGGAGCTGTCGTCAGATTCAGATACGGCAACAAAGTGGCCGCGTTGTCGGTGTCTCCGTTATTGCTATCCTGGGAAAAATTCCCGGGAAGAAAGCTCGTGCCGTTGATCGTCGTGTAAATCTTTCTTTTATCCGAAGCGATATTCCGTTTCCAGAGTTCCACGCCCGCGTCCCACAGGTTCACGGTCCTCTCGAAGGGGATCGTTTCGATGAGCGATGTGCTCCCATAAGCATAGCGGTCCGCGACCGTCATATCATCCTCATGGGAAAACCGCAGCGTCACTTTTTTGTCATTCGAAAGATCGAGAACTTTAGAAGATCCGGCGCCGCTGTCATCGAGAATGGTGCTCCCTTTGAAGAGAGGATCCACGAAGTACCAGTAGTTCACGAGTCTCCCGATCCAGCTTAGTCGTGTGTCGAATATTCCGATAGGACTTCTTGGCGTTTCCGGATAAAACACAACCTGTACGAGGTTCGCACCGCTGCCTTCGCCGGAAGCGAGCACCGAGGCCGCGGTCCCCGAAGATGCGCGCCTCAGCATTTCGAGGATGGCTCGTTCGAGCGTCGCGAGTAATTCTTCGGGTTTATCGACTTCGTAATAGAGGCCGTCGCTTATGTATGCGGCATACTGGAGTTTCGCTTTGGTAACCGCCGAGGTCCCGCTGCCGTAAAACGTCGTGTGCGCGACGAACGTGGATATGTTCTGTCTCGGCCTAGGACCGTCAGCGGGATAGTGGTCCTTGTTGTAGGCCGCGCAGGTATTTCTCGGGAAGACATCCGTAACAGATGCCCCAGCGATCCCCGCGCCCTCGTAGGGCGCTCCGCTCGGATACTTCAGGTTCGCGCACGCGGATGGGAGCGTCGACAAGGCTCCAGTCAAATCGGTGCCGGTTGTCATGTAGAGGGCGAACGTTTTCCTGCACGCTTTCAGGGGATCCGTGGCCCAACTATAGGGGGATTGCGTCGTCGCGTTATCCTTGTCCTCGTACGTGGACGATAGGCCTCTGAAGTACTTCGATATGTCTTCCATCATCGTCCCGAGAGGGATGGCTCCATCGACACCGGGTTCCCTGGATATGGCATTCAGGAGCTCGGGGACAAGCGGTGCTTTGCTCGTCGACGTGCAATTGCCTCCCCTGCTGTCGCAGAGGATATCCCTCTGCCTGTCGACCGATGCGGTACTCGCCTGCCATCTCTTGATGCCAAATCGTGGCGCGTCTTCGTCATAGAGCAGGTCTCTGTTTTTATCGGCGATCTTCTGGATCAGACCGATTCTCAGGCTTATGTTGGCGTCGTCAGTCAGGCTCGAAGGGTTCGGGTGTTTCACGCTGATGTTGGCGCCTTTATTGGTTGCCATTATCAGTGTCCCTCCACTACAGTTGGAGGTGCCCGTCCTGATTTCTACCTGTGAGGGCGAGGCTGACCCTTTCGTAAGACTAAATGAGTACAGGATGCCGCCATGTGTCCCGGATACGCATGAATCCGACGAATCATCCCACTGCCCGTAACTCACCAGGTCGCCTAAATATGTGAATACTACGCCCGCATCCGGCTGCCCGCCCAATTTCGGCCAGCCGAAGCCTATCAACGCCTTCCTCGAAAGGTCGAGCGCGCTCATCGTCGCCCAGTTCAGGATGTTCCCGGGGATACAGTTGGCGCCTGCTGCCGGGGTACACGTCGTCGATTTTTCAAAATATCCTTTGACCCCGAAAAGAGTGCTCGTTGCATTATAGGCGTAATTCGCGTTCGACTCGAAAAAACCGAAATATGGGTGGCTGGAATCATAGACCAGGCCCTTATAGGCTCTTTGTTGTATGGCGTTCCCTTTTTCGTACCCGATCATGATGTTCGGCGGAACGCCGCCCCGCATCACATAGGGCGGGATCAGGCAATAATCTTGCATTTGAGTGGCGTGCGAAGGATAGGGCACTGCGAAAAAAAGAACCACTGCCAAGAGTGTCACATATGTCGTCGCCTTTCCACGCATTGTCATCATTAGTCGACACCTCTCTTATCTCTCGAACTGTCATGATGGTATTAGCAAGTGTAGTGCCAGTACTGAATACCGCTTAACATGTGCTTTTTTAAATAAGGATGGGTAAAAAAGGTATGTAAAGTATGGCGTGAATTTCACAGTTCATCGGTCAGGCTGGTCCGATAGTGAAGATTCTGTGGCACCACAATTGCCTAATTCCTGCCTCTGCCGCTGTGAACCGGTCTGCGATAGTTTATAATGAAGTCACGCTTTCATTACAGCATCGGTTTGGAGGAACCATGCATATTGGCATTATTGGGACCGGTTACGTTGGCTTAGTCACGGGTGCTTGCTTTGCCGAGTTCGGGTTGTTCGTGACGTGCGTCGACAGAGACGAACGAAAAATACGGATGCTCAAGAAGGGAGAGGTCCCATTCTACGAGCCGGGCATTACGGAGCTGGTGAAACGGAACCTCGCACAGGGCAGGCTCCACTTCACTACAAAGATAGAGAAGGCGGTCGCGTCATCGCTCGTGATTTTTATCGCGGTAGGGACTCCACGCAGAGGGGATGGCTCCGCGGACCTGAAATACGTCGAAGAAGTCGCGGAGGAAATCGCGCGGGCGATGGACGGCTATAAGGTCATCGTGACGAAGAGCACGGTGCCGGTGGGTACGGGCCAGAAGATTCGTGATATTATCTCGCGGCACTTAAAAGCAAAGACCAATTTCGATATCGTTTCGAACCCTGAATTTCTGCGCGAGGGGTCGGCGATCGAAGATTTCATGCGGCCGAACAGGGTTGTGATCGGCGCGGGCAGCGACCAGGCGATCGCCATCATGAAAGATCTCTACAAGCCTCTCTATTTGATCGAGACGCCGTTCGTGATTACCAATGTCGAGACCGCAGAAATGATCAAATACGCCTCGAACTCTTTTCTCGCGACAAAGATCTCGTTCATCAACGAGATGGCGAACCTCTGCGAGAAAGTGGGCGCGGATGTCCATACGGTCGCGAAAGGGATGGGGCTCGATCAGCGGATCGGGCCAAAATTTCTCCATCCCGGACCGGGGTATGGAGGATCGTGCCTCCCCAAAGACACCCATGCCCTGCTGAGGATCGCCGAGCAGCACGGCGTGAAACTGCGTGTCGTCGATGCGGCGGTACAGGCGAACGAGTACCAGAGGCAACGGATGATCGAAAAGATAAAAGGTGCCGTCGGGTCGCTGAAAGGGAAGACGCTCGCATTGCTCGGCTTGTCGTACAAGCCGAATACCGATGACATCCGTGATGCGCCTTCACTTTCCATCATTCGGTCGCTCGCGGACGAGGGGGCGACCATCAGGGCGTACGATCCCGTCTCGATGAAGGAAGTGGCGAAGACGTTCCCCGGGGTGAAGTGCTGCAGCGACGCGTACGACGCAGCGAAAGGTGCCGACGCGCTCGTCATCGTGACGGAATGGAACATGTTCAGAAATCTCGAACTCGATCGCGTCAAGAAACTCATGAAAGGTCACTACTTCTTCGATTTAAGGAATGTCTACGACCCTCAGAAAGTCAAGGGGAAAGGGTTCCACTACGTCGGTGTGGGAAGAGGATAAAACGATAGCCGAATAACTGGCAGGCTGCCGAGGAAGTTCTTTCTGTTCGATTCACCCTGAGCATAGCAAAAGAGCCTCGAGAGCCCGAAAGGACATGATACTGAGCCAGAGATCGTGATCGCTCGGTTGTTTGAGGAGACCTCAAATGACAAGGATGACGGGTCGGAGGGATGATTATCGCTATGCTTGGATCTTTTCTACAGCCTGCGAATGAACAATAGTCGGCGGCGAATTGTAATTCTGCCATGAAGGTTGTCTCGCAAAATAGAAAAGCGTACCACGACTACCACATCGAAGATACCCTCGAGGCGGGAATCGCCCTCCTCGGCACGGAGGTGAAATCTTTACGCGAAGGCAGGGCGAATCTGAGAGACAGTTATGTCGCAGTCAAGGGGGGCGAAGCGTATCTCATGAACTGCCATATCAGCCCGTACAGCCACGGGAATATCATGAATCACGAACCCCTGAGGACGAGGAAGCTCCTGCTCCACCGCAAAGAAATAGACTGGCTTCGCGGCAAGATTGAAGCGAAGGGGTATACTCTGGTGCCGCTGAAGCTCTACTTCAAGGATTCGTATGCGAAAGTCGAGATCGGGCTCGCGCGCGGCAAGAAGAGTTTCGAGAAGAGAGAGACGATAAAAGCGAGGGACGCGAAGAGAGAAATAGAAAAGGCCTTAAAAAAACGGTAGGGCTCCATCGGGTAGAGTCACACCTGTGCGGTATCGAGCACTCATCGATATCGTGGCATCCGCCCCTTGAAACGCGTTTTCGGCTAAAATAATAATATAATAGGTAATGGAGAAAGGGGGCGAAAGGGCTCGACGGGGGTTACGAGGATCAGGATGCATGTCGTGGCTCCGTCACCACGGAAAAAGACGGAAACACATACAAACGCCAACAACGAACTGGCACTCGCCGCTTAATTAACTGAGCGGCACGCTCCCCTGAGGTTGCCTGTGCTTCAGGGATCGGCGTCGGTCAGCAGGCTGGCTTCGGGACGTTCTCCCGATCCCGGAGCGAGACGCAGGGAGATAGGATGCCGGGACGCCCGCCTGGCGGCAGCCCGGTGTTCGAATGCAGTAGCCGGGATACACATGTAGAGTCCTGAGAGTAGTGCTTTCGGACGCGGGTTCAATTCCCGCCGCCTCCACCATTACATTGCGTTCCGCGCCTGGCGGATTCTCCTCCCGTATTTGTCGGCAAACGCTGAATGCCTCCTCTTTTCTGCTATCATATCGGGAGAATTATCAATGAAATGGTAACGGGTCGGAGCGTGTTTCTATTCTTTCACGGTATCATTGCCATGTGCATAGCGATATCCCTCTCGCTCGCGCAAGCTTCGCACGCTGTGGAGAAAAAGAGAACGGTTTTGCTCAAATTCAATCAAGAAAACGGCCTCCTTCGGGTCGTGTTCGAGGGGGAAGAGGCGTTCATCAGCAAGATTAAGGTGACGACCTCGTCTTCCCAGATCAAGATGGAATTTCCCGGACCTATCGACCTGCGATCCCAAAAGGATCTTCCGTTTGAAATCGTGCCATCCGAAAAATCGGTCGTTATCACTCCGCGGGGGCAATTCGACCTCAAGTTCTTTCGGCTCCCCGATCCGCCGCGTTTTGTGCTCGATATCCAGACAAAGGAACGCGAGTCCGCAAAGCAAGAAGGGGTGACCCCCGAAAAACAGACGGATAAACCGGGCGAGCAGCAAACGCCCGCCGGAAAGTCCGGCAGGATCGTCATCGACGCGGGGCACGGAGGTTTCGAGTTCGGTGTCACATCGGGGAGCCTTCGCGAAAAAGACCTCAATCTTTCGCTCGCTCGGGACGTGGGCGCGGCACTGGCGAAAAAAGGGAAAAAGGTATTTTTCGTCAGGAAGGATGATCAGTATGTGCCCATGAGCGATCGAATTCGGCTCGTGAACCAGGTCGCCCCTGATGTCTTTATCAGTATTCACGCTACTCAGTCGCCCTTTTTCGTACTCTATGAGACACTGCTGGAGGAGCGGGGCTTCGATGACTATCGGGTTGACGCGAATCAAAGGCGATACGCGGCGAAAAGCAAGGCATTATCGGACAACCTCGAACGTGCGATCGAGGATGGCTTGAAGGAGGACGTTATCCGTCGGAGCTTGCCGCTGCCGCTCGTGCAGTCCGCGGGGGCTCCCGCGGTTTTTCTCGAATATCCCTTCTCCGAGGTTGCGGCCTATGATCAGCAGAAGAAAACCCGATTGGTCCAAGCCATCGTCTCGGGACTTCTCGCGCACGGTCTTTAAATTGATTCTGCAGGGATGGCAAGAGGATCTTTGATGAACAGAAAGCGAGCGTTCGGCGTTCTCGCGTTTGGTTTCTTGTTTGTCGGTGGCATCATCGCCGGATACCTTTATTTTGCGAAGATCGTCTGGCGCGAAGAGAGTCCTTCCGTGGTCGCACCCCTGGCGAGCACGCCCGAAGAGTTGTACTCTCTGAGGATTTACTATCCGGTAGGGGACCAGCTCCAGATGGAAGAGAGGCGGCCGCCCCGGCGGAAAGGTTCGACGGCGGTGGCCGAAGCTATCGTGGAGGAATATCTGAGGGGATCGGCGGTGGCGACGGTTTCCTTTTTCCCCCGCGGCGCGAGGCTCCTCGGTGTCTACAGAGGGACGGATGGAGTACTCTACGTCGATCTTTCGGATGAATTCCGGAGGAATTTTCAGGGCGATGCACTCGCGGAGTTTCTCCTGCTGAAGGGCATCTATGAAAGTCTCATCGCGAACATTCAGGACGTGCAAGACGTCAAGCTCCTCATCGAGGGGAAAGAGCTGGAGTCGCTCGGTGGCCATCTCTCGCTCTCCCAGCCGCTGAAGGATCTGGTGTCGCGTGCAGAGTGACCACAAGAACAGGCCGATCGGCATCTTCGATTCCGGCATCGGCGGGCTGACCGTTCTGAAAGAGATTGCGCGCATCCTGCCGGACGAAAATACGATCTATCTCGGGGATACGGCCCGGGTCCCTTACGGTATCCGTTCCCCCGAGACGGTGATCCGCTACTCGTTCGAAAATACCAAATTCCTCTCGCAGAAAGACATCAAGATACTGGTGATTGCCTGTAACACAGCATCTTCCGTGAGCCTTAACGCGATACGGAGCAGGATTTCTATCCCGGTCGTCGGGGTGATCGAACCCGGAGCAAAGGCGGCGGCATTGGCGACGCGCACGAAAAAGGTCGGGGTTATCGGGACCGAGGCGACGATCAAAAGCAGCGCGTATGCGAAAGCGATTAAAGCGCTCGACGGTGGCATCGACGTTTACGGGGTCGCCTGCCCTCTCTTTGTTCCTCTGGTTGAAGAGGGATGGACGGAGGGACGGATTGCCCAGCTGGTCGCGGAAGAGTATCTCGCGGGACTCAAGAATCGAGATATCGATACCGTTGTCCTTGGGTGTACCCACTATCCCCTTCTCAAAAAGGTGATCGGGGATGTCATGGGAGCTCGCGTGCAGCTCATCGATTCGGCGATCGAAATTTCGATCGAAATCAAGGGCATTCTGGAGAAACTCGGCATGAAGCGCGATGCGGGGGATACGACGTTCAGGGAATTTTACGTGACCGATTCTCCCGAGCGATTCCTGAAAGTGGGGGAACGGTTCCTCGGTCACCCGATAGAACACATCGAGAAAATCATCGTTGGAACATAGAGTGGAGGATACACGGTATGAGACCTGATGGCCGGAAGGCAATCGAGATGCGACGTGTCGTCATTCAGCGCAATTTTATCGAGAATGCGGAGGGATCTGTTCTGATTTCCATCGGGAACACGCGGGTTGTGTGTACCGCGACGATCGAGGAGAAGGTCCCCCCGTTTTTGAAGGATCAGAAAAGAGGGTGGATTACGGCGGAATATGCCATGCTTCCGAGGGCTACCCAGACGCGGACGATCAGGGAATCGACGGTCGGCAGGATCAGCGGCCGAACGCATGAAATACAAAGGCTGATCGGAAGGGCGCTTCGGTCCGTCGTCGATCTATCCTGTATCGGCGAGCGGACGATCTGGATCGACTGTGACGTCCTCCAGGCGGACGGTGGCACGAGGACAGCTTCCATTACCGGTGCGTTCATCTGCCTCTCGGATGCGGTTCGCTTCGGCCTGAGGAACGGCATTTTTGAAAAATCGCCGCTGAGAGATTACCTCGCGGCGGTGAGCGTGGGCGTCGTCGGGGGCGTCCCGATGATTGACTTGTCCTATGCCGAGGACTCCCAGGCCGAGGTGGACATGAATGTCGTCATGACAGGTGGCGGGAACTTTGTCGAAATTCAGGGAACAGCGGAGGGAGCCCCTTTCTCGCGGGAGACGCTCGACGTGCTGATCCAACTTGCCAGGGAAGGAGTTGACGCGCTCATCGCCCTCCAGAAGCAGCACGTGGATGAGAGTCTCGTCGGTTTCAGCAAATCGCTTTCGATGTGATAAAATAGTAGCAGTCGAGCGCTGTCTCCGCCCCGCTCAAAGGGTGGGAGGGAGTATTGTATCCTGAATTGTTTCCGTGCCGGCGCTGATGAGAGGAGAATATCGTCTATGAACAAATTTAACGCATACAGAGGTCTCTTTGTGTGGCTCATGATCGGCGTCATGATGATCCTCCTCTTCAATGTGCTGAACGTGCCGAAGAAGACCGATCAGGAGATAATCTTTTCCGATTTCATGGCGAAGCTCGACGCCGGGGAGATCGAAGAGGTCCTCATCAAGGGCAACGTGATCACCGGGCAGCTCAAGGACGGCAAGAAGTTCAGAACGTACGCCGCGGAGTATCCGGAGTTGGTGCAAACGCTCCGCGAGCAGAAAGTGAAGATTACCGTCAAGCCGGAGGAACAGAATCCGTGGTACTGGAACTTCTTCTTCTCGTGGGGTCCTATCATCTTTCTCGTCGTTATATGGATATTTTTTATGCGGCAGATGCAGACGGGCGGCAATAAGGCGCTCTCCTTCGGAAAGGCGAAGGCGAAGATGATTTCGGAGAAGTCGGTCAAGGTTACGTTCGCCGATGTCGCGGGGATCGAAGAGGCAAAGGGCGAAGTCCAGGAAATCATCGACTTTCTCAAGGATCCCCAGAAGTTTCAGAAGCTCGGCGGGAAAATACCGAAGGGCGTCCTGCTGGTCGGCGCTCCCGGCACCGGCAAGACGCTCCTCGCGCGGGCGATCGCAGGGGAGGCAGGAGTCCCCTTCTTTTCGATTTCCGGCTCCGATTTCGTGGAGATGTTCGTCGGTGTCGGCGCTTCGCGCGTGAGGGATCTCTTCGACCAGGCGAAAAAGAACGCCCCGTGCATCATCTTCATCGATGAAATCGACGCCGTGGGGCGCCATCGGGGCGCCGGGCTCGGCGGCGGGCATGACGAGCGGGAACAGACGCTCAATCAGCTCCTCGTCGAGATGGATGGATTCGAATCGAACCAGGGCGTCATCATAATCGCTGCGACGAACAGGCCGGACGTTCTCGATCCCGCCCTTTTGAGGCCGGGGAGATTCGACCGTCAGGTTGTCGTGCCGCAGCCCGATGTCAAGGGGAGGCTCGAAATTCTGAAGGTCCATACGAGGAATATCCCGATCGACGAGGGGGTTAACCTCGAGGAGATCGCTCGCGGCACCCCCGGCTTTTCGGGCGCGGATCTCGAAAACCTCGTCAACGAGGCTGCGTTACTTGCAGCCCGTAAAGCGAAGTCGAAGGTCGAGAAGTCCGATTTCGAGGCGGCTAAAGACAAGGTGCTCATGGGCGTCGAGAGGAAGAGCATGATTATCAGCGATGAGGAGAAGAGGAATACGGCATACCACGAGGCGGGCCATGCGCTCGTCGCCAAGCTTACGCCGGGGACCGATCCGCTCCATAAGGTGAGCATCATCCCTCGCGGAAGGGCGCTTGGTGTGACTCAGCAACTCCCGATAGACGACAAATATACCTATTCGAAGGATTATCTCCAGAAGGCCCTGTCCGTCTTGCTCGGTGGACGGGCTGCGGAGGAGATTGCGCTAAACCACATGACGACAGGTGCAGGGAATGACCTCGAGCGGGCGACGGAACTCGCGCGCAAAATGGTGACGGAATGGGGCATGTCCGAAAAGTTGGGCCCCCTGACATTCGGCAAGAAGGACGAGCAGATTTTCCTCGGGAGGGAGATCGCGCGCCATAAGGATTACAGCGAGAAGACGGCGGTAGAGATCGACGAGGAGGTCAAACGCATCGTACTCGAGGCGTACACGATGGCGAAGAAACTCCTCACCGCCAATAAGGATCTGCTCGACATGTTCGCTCAATCCCTCCTCGAGAAGGAAACGATGGACGGCGAGGAGATCGATGCCCTCATCCGGCAAGCGATGTCAGCGAGAGCTGTGCCGGCGTAGCAGGGGAAGTTCCGCCGTTCATACCACTCTTTCCTCCGAACACTCTTTTCGTAAAGTATTTCGCCGTTTGGTCCCGACTGACCCGAAACGTGAAGGCATTGTCCGAAAAAAGACGTTGAGCGATGATACCAGCGCGGGATGTCCCAGCGGCATGGAGATGGACGTGGTCGCGATGCTGCCAGATCTGGCGTACGGCGAGGTATCGAAAGAGAAACTCTTTGGACAGCCTGCCCTTTTACGGTGCATTTTCCGGGACGCGCGATGAAACTGAGTTGGAAAAAGTATTCCTTTGATGTGTCCGAGAGGACCTACGTTATGGGGATTCTCAACGTGACGCCGGATTCTTTCTCGGATGGGGGCCTCTATCTCGATCGTTCCGCTGCCGTGGAACGGGCTCTCCGCATGGTGGAGGACGGTGCGGATATGATCGATGTCGGCGGCGAGTCGACGCGTCCGGGTTCGGACCCCGTCCCTTTATCCGAAGAACTGAAGCGGACGATCCCTGTCATTGAGGCACTCGCAAAAAAAGTGACTATCCCCATATCGATCGATACGTACAAGGCTGAGGTCGCACGGCGGGCACTCGAAGCCGGGGCGTCGATCGTCAATGATATCAGCGGGCTCAGGTTCGACTCCGAGATGGCCCGCGTCGTGGCCCGACACGACGTTCCGGTCGTCGTCATGCACATGAAAGGCACGCCGAAAGATATGCAGGCGGATCCCCGCTACGAAGCGCTCATTCCGGAGATCCTCGATTCCCTGAGGGGGAGCATAGAGATCGCCCGTCATTCGGGGATCAGGGAGGACAGGATCATCATCGACCCCGGAATCGGTTTCGGGAAAACGTACGGTCACAATGTGAGCATCATCCGTCACCTGCGTGAATTCACGCTCCTCGAGAAGCCGGTTCTGGTGGGCGTGTCAAGGAAAGCGTTCATCGGACACATCCTGGGAGGGGCGCCGCCACATGAGCGTCTCGAGGGTACCGCAGCAGCGGTCGCTCTTTCGATACTCAACGGCGCGAATATCATCCGTGTCCACGACGTAAAGGAGATGGTAAAGGTTGCAAAGGCTGCGGACGCCATCAGGAAGGGGACGGTGCCGTGAAGCTCCTCCTCTTCTACGCGCACACGTGGTGGTACAAGACCGCTTCGAAGAGCTTGCCCTCCGTGGCTGATTGCGAGCGCGAGGAATCTATCGAAAACACGGTCGTCGTTTTTTTTCACGCCGAGAAGGACGACGAGGAGAAGGGGAAGCCCCTCCTCGATAAAATCGTGAAGAACATCAAATGGATCGCCGGCAAGTTCAGCACAAAGAACGTCGTCATCCACTCGTTCAATCACCTGTCTGCCAGCAAGGCATCGCCGGAGTTTTCGCAACAGCTCATCGAATCGACCGCGGCCCGGCTTCGCGAGGGAGGATATACGGTTTTGTGCACGCCGTTCGGATACTTCAACGAATTCAGGATCCACGTCGGCGGTGAGAGTCTCGCGAAGGTCTTCAAAGAGCTGTAAAAATGGGGCGTATGCACGTCTGGAGGCGGCGAGCGGATTTGAACCGCTGCATAAAGGTTTTGCAGACCTCTCCCTTAGCCACTTGGGTACGCCGCCATTACTGCAGTGAGAAGTCAAAAGCTGAACGTGAAGAGTCGAAAAGACAGCCGGAAACTTTTACCTCTGCACTGTTCACTCCTCACCGGTAGTCAGATGGAGCGGGAAACGGGGCTCGAACCCGCGACCCCAACCTTGGCAAGGTTGTGCTCTACCAGCTGAGCTATTCCCGCACATGAGCTTGTCGCGACGCGGTCTTTCGTCCGAAGATGATGCGTCGCCCCTTAACTTATCGGCAAATGATAGGCTATAATGTTCGTTATTATTGAAAATACTACTAAGGAAGATCACATTTTGTCAATATGCTCTATCCCGATTTAGAAAGCTTTAAGAACCTTTCGAGCCAGGGCAATCTTATCCCCGTGTACCGCGATGTTCTCGCCGATATCGATACGCCCGTGTCGGCGGCGATGAAACTCGGGGGTTCTCCTTCTTTTCTGCTCGAGAGCGTTATCGGCGGAGAAAAGTGGGCGCGGTATTCCTTCCTCGGGTCGCGTCCTTCGCGCATCATCAAGGCGAAGGGCTCGCTCGTCGAGATCCGGGACGCCAAAGCCGGCGTGCAGAAGTCGGAGGTCGACAATCCTCTGGAGACGGTGGCGAGGGAAATCGCCTCGTATCGGCCGGTCCAGGTGCCGGGGTTGCCGAGGTTCTACGGAGGCCTCGTCGGATACATCGGGTACGATATGGTCAGATTTTTCGAGCACATGCCTATGGCGAGAAAACCCGGCCTCCGCATGCCGGACCTCTTTCTCATGCATACGGATACCGTGTTGATCTTCGATAACCTGAAGGGAATCATGAAGGTCGTGTCCAACGCGTTTCTTCGGGACACGGCGCCCGAAGATGCGTACAGGGAAGCCGAGGAGAAGATCGAAACGATCATCGAGACGCTGCAGAAATCGAGCGTGAAGAGGAGGAAATCCACCTCGTCTCCCCCGTCTTTCCAGAGGACGGAGGGTGGGGGCGCCAAAGGGGCTCCGCGCATCCTGATGGGAGGGGGAACGGTTTCCGGTTTCGCGTCCTCGTTCAACCGAAAAGATGAATTCGAACGGGCGGTTTCGCGTTGCAAAGACTACATCGTTGCAGGAGATATCATCCAGGCCGTCCTCTCGCAGAGGTTCGAGAGGGAGACGCATGTCGAGCCGTTCAATATTTACCGGGCGCTGCGCGTTATCAATCCGTCCCCGTACATGTACTACCTCGATATGGGGAATGCCCAGCTCGTCGGTTCCTCGCCGGAAATTTTGGTGCGGCTCGAAGGCGGGAAAATTCTCCTGAGGCCGATCGCGGGGACGAGACGGAGGGGCGAGACCGAAGATGAAGACCGTACACTCGAAGAGGAACTGAAGAACGATCCGAAAGAGATCGCTGAACACATCATGCTCGTTGATCTGGGGAGGAACGACGTCGGGAGGGTTGCGGAAACCGGTTCTGTCAAAGTCACCGAGCTGATGGCGGTGGAGCGCTATAGCCACGTCATGCACCTCGTGTCCAATGTCGAGGGAATGCTCAGGAAAGGGCTGAATGCGTTCGACGTCCTCGGCGCGTGTTTCCCCGCGGGCACGGTGACCGGCGCGCCGAAAATCCGCGCGATGGAGATCATCGAAGAGCTCGAGCCGATTCGGAGAGGCCCCTATGCGGGCGCGGTCGGGTACTTCAGCTATTCCGGTAATATGGATACCTGCATCACGATCAGGACGTTGATCGTAAAGGGCAGGAAAGTGTACGTTCAGGCAGGAGCCGGCATCGTCGCGGATTCCGTTCCCGAGAAGGAATACATGGAAACCGTGAACAAGGCCATGGGGATGATGAAAGCGGTCGATATGGCGGAGGAAGAGTTACGTTAGAATGGCCAATGATCAAATTACAATCGCTAAAATAGAATGAAAGGAAAACGGAAGTTCCAAACAGTTTTAGAATTTTTGGTATGTGCATTTCTTTAGAATCTAGATTTGAGAATGTGGAATGTTACTCGTTGGTGATTTTATGTTACTGATGATAGACAATTACGATTCCTTCACGTACAACCTCGTTCAGTACTTTGGGGAACTCGGAGAGGAAATCAGGGTTTTCAGGAACGATAAAATTACGGTGCGAGAGATCGAACGGCTGAACCCGGAGCGAATCGTCATATCGCCGGGACCGTGTACGCCGAAAGAAGCGGGGGTTTCTGTGGACGTCATCAGATATTTTACCGGGAAGATCCCGCTCCTCGGCGTCTGCCTCGGGCATCAGGCGATCGGTGCCGCGTTCGGCGGGGACATCATCAGGGCGCCGAGGCTTATGCATGGGAAGACATCGCTGATCTTTCACGACGGAAAGACGATCTTCACCGGTCTTCCGAATCCCTTTGAGGCGACCCGGTATCATTCGCTCGTGATCAAGAGGGAAACCCTTCCGGCGTGTCTCGAGATCACGGCGTGGACGGATGCCGGCGAGATCATGGGGGTCAGGCACAGGGACTACGCGGTGGAAGGCGTTCAATTCCATCCCGAATCCATTCTCACCGTCGCGGGGAAAGACCTCTTGAGGAACTTTTTACGCATTACGACGCAGGGTGCACGATAAGAAACCATGGACAGGGCGGCCGTTGCGTTTGCCGCATCGTGCCCTGCGCGTCGCGTATCGGACACCCCGGGCATAGATGATCAAAGAAGCGATACATATTCTCGTTAACAACATCGGTCTCACCGAGTCGGAAACTGCCGAGTGCATGCGGGAGATCATGGAGGGCAGGGCGACGGACGCGCAGATCGGCGCATTCCTCACAGCGCTCAGGATGAAAGGGGAGACGGTAGAGGAAATTACGGGAGCGGCGAGGATCATGCGTCAGAAGGCGACCACCATACGGGCTCCGGAGGGCGTGCTGGATACGTGCGGCACGGGCGGGGACATGGCGGGCACGTTCAACATCTCGACGACGACGGCGTTCGTTGTCGCGGCGGCGGGTGTCCCGGTCGCAAAACACGGGAACCGCTCGGTCTCGAGCCGATCGGGAAGCGCGGATGTCCTGGAAGCCCTCGGGGTGAAAATAGACCTCCCACCCGAAAAAGTGGAGCACTGTCTCTTCGAAACAGGGTTCGGGTTCCTTTTCGCGCCGCTCTTCCACCCCGCAATGAAGTTCGCTGTCCGGCCGCGCCGGGAATTGGGCGTGAGAACCATCTTCAATATTCTCGGTCCCTTGACGAACCCGGCTGGTGCGAGGAGGCAGGTCCTCGGCGTCTTCGCCGAGAAGCTGACCAATACCCTGGCGCGCGTTCTCGGGAATCTCGGTGCCGTTCATGCCATGGTCGTGCACGGCAACGACGGACTCGACGAAGTGAGCATTTCGGATGCGACGAAGGTATCGCAGTTGAAAGACGGAGACGTCGTAAATTTCTCTATCGCACCGGAGGATTTCGGGTTCTGGAGGAGCTCGGTCGATGAGATACGCGGGGGGAGCAGCGAAGAAAACGCAGCGATCACGAGGGCCATTCTCGACGGGGAGAAAGGCCCGAAGCGGGATATTACACTGATGAATGCGGCGCTCGCCTTTGTCGTAGCGGGGAAGACGGACGATATCCGCACGGCGGCGGATATGGCCGCTGACGCAATCGATTCGGGTAGGGCCGCGAGGAAACTCGATGAGGTCAGGAAGGTGAGCAATGCGCTCTGATGGGGCCATGGAGATAGTGCAGGGGAGTCTCGATGTCAATTAAGGTCGGAGTCATCGGGGTTGGATACCTGGGGCAGCACCACGCGAGGATCTACGCGGAGATAGAAGGCGTGCACCTCGTCGGTGTCGCGGATGTCCGGAAAGAGAGGGCGGAATCGATCGCCAGGCAGTACCGCTGCGAGGCAGTGTCGGACTATCGGGAGATCCTCGATGCGGTCGATGCACTGAGCATAGTCACGCCGACGACGACCCACTATCCGATCGCCCTCGACTGCCTGAAAGCCGGGAAGGACATCCTCGTCGAGAAGCCGATCACGGTTACCGTCGAGGAGGCCGACCATCTCATCCGCGAAGCTGGACGGGCGGGGTGCATCATTCAGGTCGGGCACCTCGAGCGGTACAACCCCGCCGTCCTCGCCGCGTCCGATTTTATCAAAGAGCCGATCTTCATCGAATCGGAACGGCTTTCACCGTTTCTTGGGAGAGGAACGGATGTGGATGTTACGCTCGATTTGATGATCCACGACATCGACATCATTCTGAGCTTGGTCGGCAGGTCGGTCACGGATATACGGGCAGTCGGAGCGAGCGTCTTGAGCGATAAGCTCGATGTCGCGAAGGCATGGCTCGAGTTCGAAAATGGGTGCACGGCTCTCGCCACGGTGAGCCGGCTTTCGCCCGAGAAGCAGAGGAAACTGAAGGTATCGCAGCGAGACGCGTACATCGTCATCGACTACCAGGCTTCGGAGATCAAACGGTACCGCAAGAGCGCGGAAGGGATGAGCATGGATGTCGTGAAGCCCGAGAGGAAGGAATCTCTCAAAGAAGAATTGAGAGACTTCGTCCATTGCGTGATGGAGCGGAAGAGACCGATGGTCTCGGGTGTCGAAGGGCGGAACGCGCTCAGAGTCGTCATGGAAATTACGGAGAAAATAAAACTGTAGGGGATCGTACATGGTTCCGATGGTCGATTTGAAGAGACAGTTTCAGGATATCAGGAACGAGGTGATTTCGCTCCTGGCCGACATCCTGGAGAGCGGGCAGTACATACTCGGCGCGAAAGTGGCGGAGTTCGAGCGGGCCGTTGCCGCGTTCCACGGGGTGGCGGATGCGATCGGCGTGGCCTCGGGGACGGACGCGCTCCACCTCGCGCTCGACGCGCTCGGTATCGGCGAGGGCGACGAGGTCATTACGACGCCATTCACTTTCTTCGCCACGGCGGAGGCGATCCTCTATAGGGGTGCAACGCCGGTTTTTGCCGATATCGATCCGGAGACGATGAATATCGATCCGTCGCAGATAGAGGCGCACATTACCTCTCGCACGAAGGCGATCGTGCCGGTGCACCTGTTCGGCTACCCCTGCGATATGCCGCGCATTATGCGCATAGCGAAAAAACACGGATTGAAAGTGGTCGAGGATTGCGCGCAGGCTTTCGGCGCCCGCATCGGAGGTGAACTCGTCGGCAGCATCGGGGACGCCGGCTGCTTCAGTTTTTATCCGAGCAAAAACCTTGGAGGCTTCGGGGACGGCGGTTTGGTAACGGTCAGAAGCGGACGAACCGCCGCGTTGATCCGCCAGTTGAGGAATCACGGCTCGATCGGTGCCTATCGGCACAGGAGAGTCGGATACAACAGCCGGCTGGACGAAGTGCAGGCGGGGATACTTCTCGTCAAGTTCGCGAGGATCGAAGGGTACAACGCGCGAAGGAGGGAAAATGCCCGCCTCTACACCGATCTGCTGAAGACAGCGGTCCGCTGTCCCGTCGAGAAAGACGGCGCTCGCCACGTGTACCACCAGTACACGATCAGAAGTCCGCTGCGGGACAGGCTACAGCAGGGATTGAAGGAGAGAGGGATCTCATCGGTCGTGTACTATCCTGTTCCGCTCCATCTGCAGGCGGCTCTGCGCTTCCTGGGATACAAGAAAGGCGACTTCCCCGTCGCGGAAAGGACGGCGCGCCATGTGCTCTCGCTTCCCATGTATCCGGAACTTGATAATGAGACGATCGAGAAAATATGCGGGGCGGTCAAGAGCATCATCCGATCGGGCGATTGAGAGATCGCCGCTCGATACCCGTGTGCAGGGAGTTCGAAGCGGGGTGTGCGTCTTGTCCGGGCGTCGCTGAGAGGGCGTGAACGTCGCGGCACTCTCTTTTCGTCATCGGGAGCTTCAATGCCTCGTTACCGGGGACTGCTCATAATGCCCGATGTTATGCGATGAAGGGCTATCATCGCCATCGTCGAAACGTGCAGACATTCCTCTGAAAATTGCCTGAGCCGATGATTTCTGTCATGATTTTGGCCGGTGAAAGCTCCGGAGAACTGTACGGGTCTCTCCTAGCGCGGGCGTTGCGGCGGAGACTCCCCGATGTCCGCCTCGTCGGCATCGGAGGAAAGAGGATGGACGAAGCGGGAGTGGAACTCCTCGCACACGTCTCTGACGCGTTCGGCCTCGTCGAGGCCGTTTCTGCCCTCCCGAGGATCAAGACGGCATTCCGCAGGGCGAAGGACGCCCTTTCCGCCGCGAGACCGGACGTGCTCGTGCTGATCGATTACCCTGATTTCAATCTGAAAATCGCCTCTTTCGCGAAGCGTCTCGGCGTGCGCATTCTCTACTATGTGAGTCCGCAGGTGTGGGCATGGCGGCACGGCCGGATAACAAAAATCGCCAGCCTGGTCGATCGAATGGCGGTCATCCTTCCCTTCGAAGAGCGGCTCTACAGGGAGGCCGGTGTCCCGTGTGAGTTCGTCGGCCATCCGGTTCTCGAGGAGATCGAGACACTATTGGGAACGGATGCCGGATTCGGAACGCGAGAAATCTGGTGCGAAGAGCCAAACGTCGCACGCGGAGGAGCGGGCGATGGTTCGCTTTGTGCGTCTCTCTCCGAACGCCGGCGACGGTATAGGTCTTTACTGGGCTTCGACGCGGAAAGGCCGCTCCTGGCGATTCTTCCCGGGAGCAGGCCGAGCGAGCTGAAGAGGCATCTCCCTCTCGTCGGAGAGATCGTTCGGCATTTTAAACGCGACCCGGAGATCCCGGCGGCGTACGAGTACCAGTTCTGCGTCCCGCTCGCTCCGAACACGGACGAGGAGCCGTACCGCACGCGCCTGGATCGTCTTCGGGCGGAGGGTGTGGTGATCATGCGAGGGGAATCGGTGCGCGTGCTTGCCGCGGCGGAGAGTGCGGTCGTTGCCTCCGGAACAGCGACCCTGCAGGCGGCATTCCTCCGCGTGCCCATGGTGGTCATCTACAAGCTCGCTCCGCTCACGTACGCGCTCGGGAAGAGGATCGTGAAGGTGGAGCACATATCGCTCGTGAATATTCTTTCGGGCAGGGAGGTTGTCCGGGAACTCCTCCAGCAAAACGCGAATCCCTCGGCAACCCTCGGGGAGCTGAAGAAGATTCTGCTCGACGGAGCGTTCAGGCAAACCATGGTCGATGCATTCGATGACCTTATCAAGCAGTTTGCCGGCAGGAGAGCGTCGAAACGTGTCGCGGAGATCGTGATGGAGATGGCAGAGGGGAAAGAGCGCGCCGAAGCCTCTTCGTGACGTTCCTCCATAGTCCATACGCTCCGTGGACGGCGATGTGGATCTGCCGCGAGGAACGAATCGTCAGGATCAAGTATGGGAGGGAATCGCGGTCGGGCTCTCACGTGAAGAGAGGCAAAGCAGGAGGAGATTATAACCGGAAAGAGAATCATGCACGCTCTTTATAGTCTTCTCTACGCGATAGCGCTCATTTTCATCCTGCCTTTTGAGTATTTCAAGAGGCCTCGCGATGTCCGGAAGAGGTGGTTGAAAGAGAAATGTGGACGCTATCCCGCGACCATCCCGCGTTCCCAGACCGTCATCTGGGTTCACGCCGTGTCGGTCGGCGAGGTGATGGCCGCCCTTCCACTTCTGAGGAAGATGAAGGAGGCCTATCCGTCGAAAAGGATCGTCTTCTCGACGATCACCGATACGGGGCAAAAGGTCGCGCGGGACAACGTACCGGAAGGGATCCATGTCGTCTACCTGCCGTTCGACGTCCCCTTTATATTGGCATCGGTCGCAAGAAAGATGAAACCGGAGCTGCTCGTCATCATCGAGACGGAGCTGTGGCCGAACCTGATCAGGGTTTTCAGGGACAACGGTGTGCCGGTTGTGCTCCTGAACGGGAGGATTTCTGAACAGTCGATGCGGGGGTACCGGCGTGTCTCGTTTTTCATGAAGAGCGTTCTCGAGGCGATCGACGTCTTCGGGATGCAGTCGGAGGAGTACGCGGAACGGCTGAAATACATCGGGGCGGACGTGAGGAAGATCGAGGTAACGGGCAGCTTCAAATTCGATGCCGAGCCGGCTCACACATCTCTCCCGTGGCTTCGATCGGTCGCCGGGCCGGTCGTCGTCGCAGGCAGTACGCACGAAGGCGAAGAGGAGCTCATGGTTTCGGCGTATCGCGATCTCCTGCGGGAGTTCCCCGAACTGAATCTCGTTATCGCTCCGCGACACCCGGATCGTTGCGGCCGTGTCCAAGAGATGCTCAGGGATCGCGGGATGCGTTACGTGAAACGCTCGGCCCTGACGGAAGGACAAAAAACGGAATGCATACGTGGTACAATTATCCTGCTCGATACGGTTGGCGAACTCCCGTCTGTCTACGAAAGCGCGTCCGTTGCCATTATCGGCAAAAGCTTCAGGGGATACGGCGGACAGAATCCCCTCGAGCCAGCCTACTGGGGGATCCCGGTCATCTGCGGTCCTCACATGGAGAATTTTCCGGTGATCGAGGATTTCTATCGCGCTGGTGGCGCGATTCGCATAAATGAAGAAGGGATCGCCAAAGCGGTGAGGGAATTGCTCCGTTCGCCGGAGAGGGCGAAAGAAATCGGAGCGAACGCCCGGAACGTCTATCGGCAGCACAGGGGAGCGGTGACGCGGGCGATGCGCATCGTCGAAAGATACGTCGGGGCGGGATCATGAAGTATTTTGTGAGACTCAAAGACTATATTTTCAGATTAAGCAGGAAAGGGTTGACTCCGCAGGAGATCTCTCTCGGCGTCGCGGTCGGTATCTTCGTTGCCTTCATCCCCCTCATCGGTTCGCACACGATTACCGCGATTGCGCTCGCGTCGCTCTTGAGGGTGAATACGCTGATCGTTCTCCTGAGCACGCAGGTGTCGAACCCTCTCACGTTCCCGTTGCAGTTGTTTCTGAGCGCGGAAGTCGGCAGTCTTATCCTCAACGGTTCGTTTCTTGAGATCAGAATGACGGGCGATATCGACTACGTGAGCCACTATATCGTGCCGATCGTGATCGGAGGGCTGGTGCTCGGCACCTGTTTGGCCGGGCTCTCGTACGTCCTCGTGAAAATGGCATTGAAAAAACGTTTGAGAGGAGTGGCGACTGGTGGATGACCGGAGAAAAGTATGGCGAGGGCTTCCGCTTGGGCGGAGCGGACGAGACCGACGCATCACATCCCGTTTCCAAATGCCCTTTTCCTGTTAACGGACTCTGCGCATGAACGTTCTTCCCCCTCTCATGGACTTTTCTTGAAGATGTCCGGGCTTTTCTGACACCTGGCATGACGCTTCCAGAGTATTTGTACTATCTCGGCTATACCGTAAAAAAACATTTCGCACTCCGCAACCGGAAAAGGCTCCCGTGCCCCGTCGTGAGTATCGGGAATGTGACGCTCGGGGGCACGGGCAAGACGCCGGCGGCGATGGCAGTGGCCCGGGAGGCATTGGCGAGAGAGTTCTATCCATGCATTCTGTCGAGGGGGTATAAGGGCGCGGCGAAGGGACCTTGTTTCGTCACGCGAGGGGAAGGACCGCTGATAGATCCCCATCAGGCAGGTGACGAAACGTTCCTCATGGCGCAAACCTTGCGCGGTGTCCCCATCGTGAAGGGGGCGGACAGGTACGAAGCGGGCTTGTTCGCTTTGGAACATCTCCCGAACGTGGACGGGAGACTCCGATCGCGGCTTCTCTTCATCCTCGACGATGGGTTCCAGCACTGGAAGCTGCATCGGGATATCGACGTCGTGCTCGTCCGCGGCCGGCAGCCCTTCGGCAACGGGAAACTCTTCCCTGCCGGTCCCCTCAGGGAACCGCTCTCGGCGATGGAGAGAGCCGATATTGTTGTCCTCACGAACGCATCCGATGCAGCGACTTCCGCGGAGGGATTGCCGAGCGACGTCGTCGGTGAACTCGCGCGGTACGCGCCCTCTGCGCGATTCTATCGCGCGCGGCATCGACCGCTTTCGTTCGTCACATCGGCGGGTGAAACGGTTCCACTTTCCGAGGTGCAGGGGAGACGCGTCCTCGCGTTCTGCGGCATCGCCAACCCGGCCTCCTTTCGGGAGACCCTGAAATCGCTCGCGATCGAGTGCGCGGAGTTCATCGTCTTCCGTGACCACCACTGGTATCGACGGGCCGACGTGGCGCGGATTCTGAAGAGGAGTCGGGAGACGGGAACGAGCTGGATTGTGACGACCGAAAAGGATATAATGAGACTCGAAGGCTTCGGGCTGCCCGACATCGTCGCCCTGCGCATCGTCTTCGATACCGATAGAGCGTTCTACAATGACGTCTTCGGGCGGTTACAGAAACGAGAAGTTCCGTTCGTCATGGAGAGGGCATGAGGTGCGATCGTTGAGCATCCAATCCCGGCACGGTGACCGTTTGCCGGAGATTCTTTCTCGGGGGACGGGAACATGATCAAGTACATCAATGTCAAGAGCAAGACGAGGAACGAGTTCATCGACATCACCGACATGGTTCAGGACGTCGTGAAAGAGTCGGGCATCGTCAAAGGGGTGTGTTGCCTGTTCGTGCCTCATACGACCGCGGGGATCACGATCAATGAAGGGGCTGACCCGAGCGTGCAACGAGACATCGTTCAGGCGCTGAGCCGGCTTGTCCCTCATGACGCGAATTATTTCCACAGAGAAGGCAACGCCGACGCGCATATCAAGTCCACTCTCGTCGGCACGTCGGTTCAGGTGATCGTCGAAGACGGCAAACTGGTCCTCGGCACGTGGCAGGCGATATTCTTCTGCGAGTTCGACGGACCTCGGCACAGGAGAGTGGCGGTTACGTTTCTCCGATGAACTCGGATTCGCTTTCCGAGGACGTCCTCTCCCTCCACAGAGAAATACGGCGTCTCAGGAAATCGCTTTCCGAACTTACCCCTCCCCTTTTCGTGCTCCTCAAGCGGAGGGGCTTCAGGATTTACAAACGGGAACCGGCCGACGATCTCCTCTTGCCGGAAAAACGCTTCCTCGACGATTACTACGAGACGCTCAAGAAATACTCCTTCCGGTTGTTCCTCCGGGACGTCATCAAGCACCAAGCCTTTTTCACGCCTGCGCTCGTGACCCGGTACGCCACGGCTGCCGTTACCGAGGAGTATATCGCGTACCTGAGGAAAGTCGGGCTTGTCGTTCCGCTCGGGGACGGATTTCAGTTAGTGCCGGGACCGATCAAGAGCTTCGGGGAGACCCTCGAATGGTTTGTCGCGGAGATCTTCAGGAGAGAATTCGCGACCGAAGCGATGTGGGGCGTCCGCTTCAAGCGGCCGAAGGTCGGAGGGGATTACGATCTCATCGCGAAGGTGGACGGCTCCATTTTGTACATGGAGATCAAATCGTCGCCGCCGAAGCAGATCTACCAGAACGAAATAGCCGCTTTTTTCGACAGAGTCGGCGACCTCGCGCCGGAGATCAGCATTTTTTTCGTGGATACCGAACTCAGGATGAAGGACAAGATCGTGCCGATGTTCGAAGAGGAATGGAGAGGCAGAAAAAGAGAATCGCCCGAAATCGTGAGGATGGAAAAGGAGCTGTTCCAGATTCAGGACAGACTATTCATCGTCAACGCGAAGGACAGTATCGCCGCGAACATCGAAAAAGTGCTCATCTGGTATTTCAGGAAGGCCGGTGCGTCGTGAGCGTTACAAGGCACGCATCGTGAACCGTCGAAATGCGCGGCGCTTCAGCGACGGCGGGCGGTGCCCGGACCCCTCTCACTCCGTCGGCGGAGATTCGGCTCCCTCGAGCATTTTGATGTGCGGGATCGATGCGCCGGCGATCCCTTTGAGGGAACCGTAAAAATTGACTGCATTCGTCAGAATCTTCTCGAGCTGCTTCTCCCGCTCTTTCCAGATTTTCTGCATCTTGAGTTTTTCGTCCTGATACGAGTCCTGCAAACTCTTGAACCCCTCGATGATCGCCTCGAACTGGCCTTTGAATTCGGGGCTCGTGAGGTAGTTGAAGAGCAGTTCCATCTTTGTTCCCTTGTCCTGGTGGGTGAGGAGCACATGGTGGACCTGGATCAGTCCGTGCCGGAGGACCATCGAGAGGCCTTTCAAGTCCGGGAACGAGCAGACCCACACGCCGTCGATGTTCCCGAATGTATCGATATGTTCGGGCAAGGCCTCCGTCACGAGGACGAGGATATCGGCCTTTACGGCGAGGTTGTCATCCTTGAGTTTTTTCAGCCAGGCCCCGTGAAACTCTTTCGTCCGCTTGCTCTCGTAGTAAATCTTCCCGCATTGTATCCCGTGCGCGGTGCGCACCGTCTGGAGGACGTCGGCGCCGCGCTGCCCCTTTTTGATCTCCTCGATCTCGTCAAAAGGGTATAACTCGCGGAGCAGATGCTCGATCTCGAGCTCCATCACCTCGCCCCGCAGTTGGACAGAGCCCTGTTCTGTCTTTCTCTTCGCCTCCTCGAGCTGCTCCCGCAGGTCGTTGATGATTTTTTCCTTCTCCCGGATGGTGAGGAGGTGTTCCTCCTCCACCTGCTTTTTCACCTTCGACTTCTGTTCGGCGAGTTTCTCCGTGAGCTCCTTCTCTTTCTCGAGCGTTATCTGGTCCCTCAGCTCCTCTTTTTCGCGCGTCAATCGAAGGATCTCCGCCTTCGCCTTGTTCAGCTCTTTGATTTGACTCGATTTGATTTCGAGTTCTTTCTGCAGCTCCTCGATTTGCGATAGCTTTTCGGTCTCGATCCGCTGCCTCAGTTTCGTCTCGATCGCCTTCCTTTCGGTCTTCAGTTGCTCTTGCACCGCTGCGGCAATCTGCTCCTGCAGGTTCTCCCTGGCGGTCTCGAGCGCTCGTTCTTTCTCGCCGATCTCTTTGAACTTTGCCTCCATCTCGCGCTCTCTCTTCGCGAGTTTCGCTTCGAATTCCTTCTTTAATTCCTCGTGCAACTGGTGATAAAGGATTTCGTTCACGTTGATCTGCGCCCCGCACTTAGGACAGGTGATCGTGCTCTCTTTCTTCATCCGGCTTCCTCCTTACTCGACCGCAAACGCGAACAATGGACCCGCTCACCCATTTTAGCATTCCACGCCGCGCATTGAAAGATGGACATCCGCGGTCGAAGCAGGCTAAAATGAGACCGCACTTGACCTTTCTTTTTTTTCGTGAGGAGGATATGCCGAGTTCTGCGGGTGCGCATGCTATGACGATCCGACAACAGACGGAGGAGATCGAGAGAAACGTTCTTCACCCGAAAGCGTGCCTGAGTTCCCGGAGCAGGGGCAGGGTCAAGCCCGAGGAAGAGGGAGAGATCAGGACGTGTTTTCAACGCGACCGGGACAGGATCATCCATTCGAAAGCGTTCAGACGGCTCAAGCACAAAACGCAGGTGTTTCTTGCCCCGAAGGGCGATCACTATCGGACGCGTCTCACGCACGTGCTCGAGGTCGCGCAGATCGCGCGGACGATCGCGAAGGCGTTGCGGCTGAACGAGGATCTCACGGAGGCGATCGCGCTCGGGCACGACCTGGGTCACACGCCGTTCGGCCACGCGGGAGAAGACATCCTGCGGGAGATACACCCGGGAGGGTTCGACCACTATAAGCAGAGCCTTCGGGTCGTGGATTTTCTCGAGAAAGGCGGGAAGGGATTGAACCTCACCTACGAGGTGAGGAACGGCATCCTCAAACATTCGAAGGGCAAAGGGTTGATCATACCGGAAAAGAAGTCCGATCGGGCGGCGACCCTCGAAGGACAGGTCGTGCGCGTCTCGGACATCATCGCCTACGTCAATCACGATCTCGATGACGCCATGAGGGCGGGTGTCATCAAGCACGGCGATATCCCCGGCATGGTAGTGCGGACGCTCGGCGATTCCCATGCCTTGCGGATCGATACGATGGTGAAAGACGTCGTCTATCAATCCCTGCGGGTGAAACTCGAAGCAATCCTGATGAGCGAAAAGATCCTGGCAGCGACGGTGCGTCTCAGGGATTTTCTCTACGAGAGGGTCTACGAGAGCGAACGTATCAAGGGGGAATTTCGCAAAGCCAGAAAGATTCTCCGCGATTTGTACGCATACTACCTCGAACACATGGAAGAGGTGTTCGTCGACATCCCCCGAGAAGAAAAATTGAACGAGCATCGGATGGTCTGCGACTTTATCGCCGGGATGACGGACAGATTCGCTTTGATGACGTACGAGCGGCTCTTCCTCCCGCAGCAGTGGATGGTGCTGTAAACGGGAACAGAGTGGTCATTGCTCGCGCCATGGCGGGTCTGGCCGATTTCCACGGCGTCCGCACGGCGAGCGTTTGTAGAGAAAGCAGCATCTTAACTTTTTTTCAGCTCTTATCATATGCTTAAGACTTTTTGAGAAATGTAGTATAATAGAGCCGTATGTCATTCGGAGAAGAACTGCGAAATATCATGAAGGCCGAGGGAGTGAAGGCGGTCACGCTTGCACGCCGAATGGGCGTGAGCTGCGCCTATATCAGTCAGTTGCTCACGGGCATCAGAAAGCCCGGCAGGGAAACGCTCCTGAAACTTTCGAAAGCGCTCGAGGTTCCTCCGGAGCGTCTCCTCATGATCGAGTCCGACATCTCGTTGACGACAAAAATACCGAGGAAAG
The DNA here is from genome assembly GCA_937138415.1 of uncultured Nitrospiraceae bacterium. Classification (GTDB taxonomy): domain Bacteria; phylum Nitrospirota; class Thermodesulfovibrionia; order Thermodesulfovibrionales; family SM23-35; genus JALHSV01. The sequence continues at coordinate 64,295 of CAKZPA010000011.1, forward strand.
TCCCGGTGCTCCATGAGGCACAGCTGCGTGAGTGGTCGGCCGAAGCGGACACGACGGTGCCTTCCGTGACCTCGCACATATTCGAGTATGCGGCGACCGACGATCCGAACGCCTTTTACATAACCCGGAAGGGACTGCTCTCCTGCTGCGGACTCGACATGTGCGATCTCTTTCTGGTCGAACCGACAAAGAGCGTCGAGAATGGAAACACGGTCCTCGTGCGAACGCCGCGCGGTTTTTCGATCAGGAAATTTATCGTGAGGGATGCCCTGACCGTTCTCGTGAGCGATGTCGAAGAGCCCATCGTAAGCGCTGGCCCGCCCGGTGAAGACGTGAAATACTACCGGGTCAGCCAGTGCATTAAGAAGTTATAATTTACCGTCATTCCCCCAAGATGAGAGAACCGATCTGCCTAGATGCCCCGTAAACACCATGATTCGACGAGTCGATTGCATGACACGCCTCGTTTCGATGACGGGCGGATTCCCGTGGCGCTCATACGCCTCATCGTAAAAGCAGGCGCTGATTATTTTACACGGTACCGCCGTAGTGTTTCTCCGGCATCCGCATGCGCGTGTTGAAGAATAGTGGGCGGCACGGAATCATTTTATTTCCCGGACCTTGACTTTATAATTAGCGTCTGCTAATATACTATCATCTTTTTATTGTAGCTCCCCCCACTGATGGTGGCAGGGGCGTGTGCATCCTGCCACCATCTTTTTCCCCCTTACGATCTTTTTCTTCCGGAATGCATTGGATATAATGGAGTCATGCCGGCCAATCTTCCGCCCGAATACTTCGAGGCAGAAAAGAGATACAAACAGGCGGCAACTCTCCAAGAAAGAATTGCCGCGCTCGAAAATCTTCTCGCGACGATTCCAAAGCACAAAGGGACCGACAAGCTGCGGGCCGATTTCCGCAGGCGGCTTTCCCAGCTCAGGAAAGATGCCGTCAGCCGAAGAAAGAGCGGGCGGAGCGATCTCTACGTCGTCCAGAGAGAGGGAGCAGCACAGATCGCGTTCGTCGGGTTTCCGAATTCCGGGAAATCATCTCTCCTTGCTTGCCTGACGAATGCCAATCCTGTGATCGCGGACTACCCGATTTCGACGGTGACGCCGCTGCCGGGCATGATGCCGTTCGAGGATATCCAATTGCAGCTCGTCGACCTCCCGCCGATCGGGAATGAATCGACCGACGGCTGGGTTTCCGGCATCCTGCGGTATGCCAATGCCCTTCTCCTCGTGGTCGATCTCACGGAAGACCCCGATATCCAAGTGGAACTCCTCATAGACCAGCTCAGGAGCTGGAATATTCATCTCGTGCCGAAAACCGACTCCGGCGGTCCCGTGCGGAGCGGTCCGGCCGGAGTGTCGAAAAAGGCTCTGATCGCCGCGAACAAGAGAGACCTCGATCCTAATGATCGATCATTCTCTGCGCTGGAAAACCGATACGGACAGGAATATCCCTGCATCGGTGTGTCGGCGAAGAAGAAGGAACATCTCGAAGAACTGAAGAGAGCCCTCTTTGACATTTCCGGCGTGATACGGGTCTATGCGAAGCCCCCTGGGAAAGACCCGGATCTTTCAATGCCTTTTACCATTCCGACGGGTTCCACCATTCTCGATCTCGCGAGCTTTATCCACAAGGATTTCATGTTTCATCTCAAGTATGCCCGCGTGTGGGGTTCGGCGAAATTCGACGGCCAGCGGGTGGAAAAGAGCTACGTCTTAAAAGACAGAGATATCGTCGAGCTGAACGCCTGAAGGGACGGTTTGCCTCTGCCTCTGCATCCGTTCGCGGACCGCTTATTCCCGCTCGGCCACTTTGCCGATACTGACGACTTTATCGTCGCCTTCAACGTCCATGAGCTTCACGCCTTGCGTGTTCCGTCCGTGAAGGGATATATTGCCAGCGACGGTTCTGATAAGCTTCCCCGCACCGGTGATCATTACGACCTCGTCCTCGTCCCGAACTTGCATGAGGCCGACGGCGTTGCCGCCTCTTTCGGTGATCTTGATCGAGATAACGCCTTTTCCGCCGCGACTCTGGACGGGATACTCCTCGATCTTTGACCGCTTCCCGAGCCCTTTTTCCGTTACCGTCAGGATCGCCGTCTTCTCCGCTGCAACCTCGGCCGAGACGACCTCATCGCCCTTCGTGAGACGGATCCCTTTGACTCCCTTCGCGGCGCGGCCCATATCGCGAACGTCTTCCTCGTTGAAACGGATGGAGAGGCCTTTTTTTGTGCCGATGATGAGATCACTCTTGCCGTCAGTTTTCCTCACTGCGATCAGTTCATCGCCCTCCTCGAGGGTGATCGCAATGATTCCTTTCCCACGCGGGTTGCTGTACCGCTCGAGGGCCGTCTTCTTGACTAACCCCTTCTTTGTAAAGAGAACGAGATATCCTTCCTTGAACGAGCGTACGGGAAGCGCAGTCGTGATGCGTTCTCCTTCAAACAGCGCAAGCAGGTTGACGAGCGCCTTCCCCTTCGCCGCGCGACCTGCCTCCGGAATCTGGTACACTTTCAGCCAGTAGAGTCTGCCGAGGTTCGAGAAGAAGAGCATATAGTCGTGGGTGGCACCGATGAAGAGCTCGCTCACGTAATCTTCCTCTTTCGTCTCCATGCCGATGAGTCCCTTCCCGCCTCTCCGCTGACTCCGGTACGCGCTCAAAGGATTTCTCTTGATGTATCCCTGGTGGGAGAGGGTGATGACCATCTCTTCGTCGGTGATCAGGTCTTCCATCGTGATCTCTTTCGTCTCCGCAGTGATTTCGGTCTTCCTCTCGTCCGCGTAGCGGGCCCGTATGTCGAGGAGTTCCTCCTTGATGATCTGCCAGACGAGGGCTTCGCTTTCGAGTATCACCTTCAATCGCGCGATCTCCTTGAGCGTGTCGGTATAGTCCCTGACGATTTTTTCTCTCTCGAGCCCCGTCAGTCTCTGGAGCTTCATATCGAGAATGGCGTGCGCCTGTATCTCCGACAGGGGGTACTCCGACATCAACCCCTTCTTCGCTTCCTCCGGGGTCTTCGAATTCCGGATGAGCGCGATGATCGCATCGAGGTGATCGATGGCAATTTTTAATCCTTCGAGAATATGGGCTTTTTCCTCGGCTTTTTTCAGTTCGAAGCGCGTTCTCCTCAAGACGACATCGCGCCTGTGCTGGAGGAAGTGGTTGAGCAGCCGCTTGAGGGTGAGGATCCGCGGCTGACCGTTCACGAGGGCGAGGAGGATGATGCCGAAGGTCGACTCCATCTGTGTATGCTTGTAGAGGTTGTTGAGAATCACCTGCGCCATCTCACCCCTCTTCAGCTCGAGGACGATCCGTATCCCGTCGCGGTCCGACTCGTCCCTCAATTCCGATATCCCCTCGATCACTTTGTCGCGGATCAGTTCCGCGATCTTCTCGATCAGGCGGGCTTTATTCACCTGGTACGGGAGTTCCGTGACGATAATGTTTTCGCCGCCGCGGTGCTCGCGTTCGATCCTCGCCTTCGCCCTGACCTTAATGAGGCCTTTTCCCTCGTTGTACGCCTGCATAATCCCGTCAACGCCGTGGATGATGCCGCCGGTCGGAAAGTCCGGACCCTTGATCGATTGCATGAGGTCCTTCAGGGTCGCGTCGGGATTGTCGATCAGCCCGACGAGGCCGTCGATGATCTCGCCGAGATTGTGCGGCGGAATATTCGTCGCCATGCCGACGGCGATACCCGAGGAACCGTTGATGAGAAGGTTCGGAATGCGCGACGGGAGGACGAGCGGTTCCTCTGTCGTCTCGTCGAAATTCGGTATGAAGTCGACCGTATTCTTGTCAATGTCGGCGAGCAGCTCCTCTGCGATGGGCGCAAGCCGAGCCTCCGTGTACCGATACGCGGCGGCCGGGTCGCCATCCACCGAGCCGAAGTTCCCCTGGCCGTCCACGAGCGGATAGCGCATGTTGAAATCTTGCGCGAGTCTCACGAGCGCGTCGTAGACGGCGGTGTCTCCGTGGGGGTGGTATTTCTTCAGGACTTCGCCGACGACGCCCGCCGATTTCGAGTATTTTCTGCCCGGCAGGAGCCCTTCCCGGAACATCGCGTAGAGGATTCTCCGCTGCACCGGTTTCAGGCCGTCCCTCACTTCGGGGAGCGCCCGGCCAATGATGACGCTCATCGCGTAATCGAGATAGGACCCCTTCATTTCTTCTTCGATGCTGATCGGTATCTTTGCCATGAAATCTCCTCGTTAGGGTAAAAACAATCGTTATTTTACCATATTGCTTTTTCGACACACAGGAAATATAATTAAGCGTATGCTATCGAGAACGCTCAGCGCGAGCATCATCGGCATCGATGCGCACATCGTCGACGTGGAGGTGGACATCGCATCACGAGGATTGCCCTACTTTTCCATGGTCGGGCTCCCGGATACGGCGGTGAAGGAATCAAAGGATCGGGTGCGGGCTGCCCTCAAGAATACGGGCTTTTATTTTCCGCTTAAACAAATTACGGTAAACCTCGCGCCCGCGGACCTGAAGAAGGAAGGTTCCGCGTTCGATCTGCCGATCGCCATCGGGATTCTCATCGCGGAGGGAGTCCTCGAAGCGTCGTCCGTCGATGGATACCTCTTTACGGGGGAACTCTCGCTGAACGGCGCCATTAAGCCGGTGCGCGGCGCCCTCTCCATGGCGGTTAGAGCGCGCGAACTCGGCTTTAAAGGAGTGATCCTCCCGAAAGAGAACGCGCCCGAGGCGGCGGTGGTCAGGAATGTCGCGGTCTTCGGCATGGAGAGTCTCCCCGATGTCATCGAATTCCTGCGGGACGGGAACATGCGAAATCCTTACGAAGTGGATGTAAATGCGGCGATGCGCGAAAGTTCCGTCTACGAAGACGATTTCATGGACGTCCGTGGGCAGGAGCACGCGAAGCGGGCCTTTGAAGTCGCGGCCGCCGGAGGCCACAATATTCTCATGATCGGGCCGCCGGGGTCCGGCAAGACGATGCTCGCGCGGAGGCTGCCCACGATTTTACCGGGCATGACGTTCGGCGAAGCGCTCGAGACGACGAAGATACACAGTGTCGCCGGACTGCTCGCCGACGGGCAGTCGCTCCTCGCGATCCGCCCGTTTCGCTGCCCTCACCACACGATATCGGACGTCGCCTTGATCGGCGGCGGCCAGACGCCGAAACCCGGGGAAGTCAGTCTCGCGCACAACGGCGTCCTTTTCCTCGACGAGCTTCCCGAATTCAAGAGGAATGTCCTCGAAGTCCTCCGTCAGCCGCTCGAAAACGGCGAGGTGACCGTATCGAGGGCGGTGGCGTCGATCACGTATCCGTCATCGTTCATGCTCGTGAGTGCGATGAACCCCTGCCCCTGCGGGTATTTCGGCGACACGCGCCACCAGTGCACGTGCACGCCGGGACAGGTGCACCGTTACCGGCATAAAGTCTCGGGCCCCCTCATGGACCGGATCGACATCCACATCGAAGTGCCCGCCGTGCCGTATAAGGAGCTGTCGAGTCAGTATTCGGGAGAGCCCTCGGAAAGGATCAGGCAGCGGGTGGTTGCCGCGCGGGAGAGACAGCTCGAACGCTACAGAAGCGAGAAGAAGATCTATGCCAACGGACAGATGAAGATGCGGCACCTCAAGAAATTTTGCACCCTGAACCTCGAAGCGCAGACGCTGCTCGATACCGCGATGCAGAAACTGGGTCTTTCAGCGCGGGCATATACGAGAATCCTAAAGGTGTCCCGGACGATCGCGGACCTCGACAGAGCCGAGGATATCCATGCGCACCACGTTGCGGAGGCGATTCAGTACCGGACGCTCGACAGAGGGGTGTTGTGAAGACCGCACATCGATCGTCTCGTTCAAGTTCTGCGGAACTTCAGTGGGCTTAACTCACCGGCACGAAACAACCGGTATTCGTTCGTGCCTTTATGGAGGCAAAATCGTTAGACGTTAAAAGTTCCGGTTATTGTTGCAGTCGATCATGAATATGTCACCCGCGACCCGGGTGCCTGTGTTGCCGAATGCTGACGCCCTGAAACAGGGAGTTTGAGCATTACCATCAAGATTGATATTTTGCTCCACACAGTAACTGTAGCTCGTGTCATTGCCCGGCTTGAAGCCCCTGAGTGCATTATTTGGATCACCATTGCCAGTCTGTATGGCGTCTATATTATCTGGATTATCTGCGGCACAGGTTCCTAAATCAATAGTATATACGCCATTATCAGCAAAAAACTGTTCTTCAAGCAATCTGAGATTCTGAAGGTTGCTAAGTGCTTCGGCTCTGGCTGCCCTTTTCTGTTGTCCGAGATAGGTAGGCACCGCGATTGCCAATAGGGTTGCGAGAATAGAAACGACGATAAGAAGTTCCACCAGGGTAAAGCCTTTGTTTGATATAATAGAAATGTTATTTTTCACGTTATTATAACCACCAAGGTATGATTGATTAAACTGCTAAAAAAGGAAGAGGGGGGACCCCCTCTTCCTTTTTTCAAATTTACTCGATACTTACGGTCTTACTTGCAACAACACCATCATCTTCCTTGTTGCTGAATCCCTGAATAAGAAGTGTGCTTGCATCAGCTAGCGTTATGATTATCTGGCCCGACCCAGCAGCAGCAGCGGCATCAAAAAGGCATAAGTCTCCACCCCAGGGTGACCTGGTATCATAACCCGGAGAAGTTGTGTCACCCTTGCCGCCGGGAGTGCACATCAAGGCCATATAAGCTGCAGGAATAGCTTCGATGGTTTCCGGTCTTGCTTCATCATCAGCAGCAGTCAAAATTCCGTTTCCATCGAAGTCAGTCGTCATAGACTCCTGTTTCAGTACGGTTTCCATCCAGCTGCGAAGATCTTTTGACGACTGATCAACAGAAGTTTGAATGGACCTAATTTTAGCTCTTTGCTGCTGGCCGAGATATGCCGGCACAGCGATGGCTGCGAGGATACCGATAATCGCTACGACGATCAGGAGTTCAATGAGGGTGAACCCTCTTTCGTCCCTTTTCTTCATCTGTGCAACTGTCTTGAACATTGTGTCTTCCTCCTTTTGATTGTCTCGCTCTTCCGAGCGGCTACAGTGTTTTCCCTGTTTACTGCCTACCGTGTACCGTCAACTGCTTCTTCAACCGTGCATCACCTCCTTCTCGTAATTTCTTCAGTTGCAGAATGAAGAAGCAAGGGCTGTGCCAATCCTTGAAAATATGTGTGGCTTTGCAAAAGACACGGAAACATAAGGAGGAATCTGATGGTGGAGGGGAAAGATGGATGGATGACCCGCATCCGCACCATGACGTCGCCTTGCAACTAAGGCCCTCTGGTGAGGTTTCGCTGACGGAAAATGTCAGAGGGGAGAACGCAGGGATAGCGCGTAAAGTCAACGACGAGGTTGCCGCGTCCCGCTTCGCGGGACTCGCAATGACATTCTTTCAAAATTAGCTCAGCGATGGTCACTTCCCCGTGCTGTCATCGCGAGCGACCGACGGGAGCGTGGCGATCTCTCATACTGGAGTCATCTGAGGCGGGTTACTCAATAACCTTTTCAAATGCATCAATGATGCTGTCAATACTCTGAAGCATCTTTTCGAGATTCCTGTAAACCTCTTCATCGGAAATCTGCAGATATGCATGGGCAAGAATATTCCTGAAACCACCGAGCCCCCGCAGTTGTGAATACAGCACGTCATCGATCACATCTTTCTTTTTAGCATTCTCGATGATGTCTTCGTAACTATCGCTTACGATCTCGAACCGGGAGGATAAGATATGATCGAGGAAGTCCAGGATGTTTTCTGAAATCAAAAAGAGCAGCCTCTCCGTAGAATATTTCACGTTTTTCTCTTTTACGTACTGCTCGAAGGGAATTCCGGACAATTGCTGAAGGTCGTGCCGGTACTCCCTCAATTTTTCTATTCTCTTTAAGAGGCTTTCCCTTCTATAAACCAATTTCCCTGTTTCTCCTGTGCTTCTTTAAATACAGAACATGATCGTAATATTTTTTCTTGTTCTTCAATTCAAAATCGTTCAGTAGCTCGGCATCTTTGTAGAACAAAACCTTCCCGTATTTAATTGCCTCAAAACTGAGGATAGGGTCTGCCTCATTGAGCCAGACAAGATCGATCCTGTCTGAGCGGATGGCTTGTGAAATCTTTCCATAGAGTCGGTAATAATCCTCCCACGTAAAATCTTTGGACGTGTAAAATGCGATGTCTACGTCGGATGATGTCTCCCCCTCGTGCGCTCGGGAACCGAAAAGATACGCGCCAAGAACGTGCGGATGGCTTTCTAAAACAGGGAGAATTAGGGAGATCGCTCTATCGGTAGTAAAAGGTATCGGCTTTGATTTTCCCCAGCGTTCCTTGACAGCCATGACTGTCTATTCCCAGCTGTTGATGTCTTTCGCCTCGCCGTCACCGCCGGGGGAACCGTCCGCGCCGTAAGAGATGAGATCGTAATCCCCGTGCGTTCCGGGAGATTCATAGTGGTAGGGGCGTCCCCACGGGTCATTGGGCGCTGCCTTCTTCAGGTAGGGACCGTCCCAGCCGGGCACGCCGGGATCAGTCAGGAGAGCGTTTAGACCTTCCGAAGTGGTCGGATATCTCCCCGTGTCGAGACGAAACTGATCGAGCGCTTGGCCGAGAAGCTCTATTTGAGTCTTTGCCGCCGACTGTTTCCCTTTCCCCACTTTGGGGATGAGTTTCGGGAAGACGAGGGCGGCGAGCATGCCGAGAATCACCATGACGACGATTAATTCGACAAGGGTAAATCCCCGGTTGTTCCTGATAGAGGTTTTCATTCCTTCATTGCTCATTCGATATCCTCCTCATGAAGATGCACGACGCATGATGTACGACATATGATCCCTGATGATCTTCTGCGACACATAAACCAAATAAAGCATCACGCTGTTCGATGGCCTTTCAAAACAGATTCACTCAAATTATATAACTTTGCTTCCAAATTTCATAGCCGTTACCCAAATCCAGCGGTATCATTGATTGCGTATTCCCGTATTGTCATGGCGAGCCCTTCGGCCAACTCGGGGCAGACCGTGCAGAATCATGCATGGATCATTGCACGTTATGTAACGAACATCGCGTATCCTGAATCACGCATATTCCATCCCGCCGGCATCATTCCTTTACTAACAATTCATGCAAGTGCTAAAATGTTCCACGCTATGCCAAAACCGAGTATTAAGACGTGGCCCGAAGGGGAACGGCCGCGCGAAAGACTCTTGTGGTTCGGCGCCGATCGCCTTTCGGATGCGCAGCTCCTCGCGATTATCCTCCGCACGGGCGGTGGCGGCAGGAGCGCCCTCGATCTTGCCATGGAGCTATTGAACGGTTTTGAGAGCCTGAGGGGAATCGAAAGTGCCTCCCAGACCGAATTCACGAGGTTCAAGGGAATGGGTTCCGCGAAGGTCGCCCAACTGAAGGCCGCGTTCGAACTTGGCCGAAGGCTCCTCGGGGAGCCTGCAAGACGTGGACCCGCGTTTGCGTCGAGCGCGGACGTGTATGCATACTATCATCCGCGCCTGAGAGAGATGAAAAAGGAAGTCTTCTACTGCGCCATGCTGGATGCGAAAAACAGGATAAGGAAGGATTGCCTCGTTTCCGAGGGAACCCTGACGAATTCACTCATCCATCCGCGCGAGGCGTTCAAGGACGCCATAAGAGAGTCGGCGGCGGCGGTCATCTTCGTCCACAACCATCCGAGCGGCGACCCACGCCCGAGCCGCGAGGACATCGTCGCTACGGAGCGGCTCGTCCATGCGGGAGAAATCGTCGGGATACGGGTTCTCGATCATGTCATCATAGGCGACAATGCGTATACGAGCATGGCGGAGGAAGGGTATATCAAGAGGTAGCTGCGCGATAAAAGGTGCATGATCTACACGTTCGAGCAGGTTGTATTACTATCGTCGAATCCAACGATACGCTTCAATGTACCGATACCATGTCGCGCTGGGCTTGTCGAAGGATGATACAATTATCATGTTCCGTCATGGTCTGCCCTGACGTTGCCGAAGGGCTCATCATGACAATCACGACATTTCAATTTCAGGTTATCGATGGATTAGGGTCTCTGCTATTTTCGAACGTGTATGGTGCATCATGTATCGTGCACCCTCATGTCGTCACCGCCCGACTTGATCGGGCAATCGGGAGAAAAGAACCGGATCCGACGGTCCCCTTCGAAAGGACCGGCGGGTGGGCAAGCCGGAGGATGAACGTAGGGTGTTTGATTGTTACTCCCTCCGCTCCTGGTGCAGGGTTCTTATAGAGAGAAAGGAGGAAGTATGGCAAGAATGAAGCGGGCGATCATAAGCGTCTCGAACAAAAAAGGTATCGTAGAGTTCGCAAAAGAACTCGAGAGCATGGGGATCGAGATTCTCTCGACGGGGGGTACGGCAAAGACACTGCGAGATGCGGGCATACGCGTAAAGGACGTGTCGGAACATACGGGATCACCCGAGATGCTGGACGGCAGGGTCAAGACCCTCCATCCGAGGGTTCACGGGGGTCTCCTTTCGAGGAGAAATAACCCGAAAGACATGGAGGAGATAAGGAAGTACGATATCGAAATGATCGACATGGTCGTCGTCAATCTCTACCCTTTTGAAGAGACGATCTCGAAGCCCGGTGTCACGTTCGAAGAGGCGATCGAAAATATCGACATCGGCGGTCCCGCCATGCTCCGCTCGGCGTCCAAAAACTTTCGGGATGTCGCCGTGGTTGTCGATCCCTCCGATTACGGGCGTATCCTCGAGGAAATGAGAGAACGCGGCGGGAACCTTTCGTATGAGACGAGGTTGAAGCTCGCGCAAAAGGTTTTTCGGCGTACCTCTCGATACGACGGTGCGATCGCGGACTATCTCGCGCGCGTCATCGGGGACGAGAATTTGTGAAAGTCCTCGTCGTTGGCGGGGGCGGGAGCGAACACGCGCTCGTCTGGAAGCTCTCGCGGAGCAGACACGTATCGAACATCTACTGCTCACCGGGCAATGCCGGCATTTCCGAATTGGCGGAGTGCATCGATGTCAGCCCGGATAACGTCGGTGCGCTCGTCGATTTCGTGAAGTACGAATGGATAGATGTGACCGTTCTATGCGCGCCGACGGTCTTCGCGAGACACGTTGTCGCCGCTCTCGAGCGCGAGGGCCGCAAAGTGTTCGGGATCTGCGAATCTGCCTTTCCTTTAGCGCTGAGCAGGGAGGCCGCAAAAAATTTCATAAAGCGCCACCGGATACCCTCGGTGGAGTACCGAGTGTTCTCTTCGTACCTCCTCGCGCAGGACTATGTCCAGCTCAAAGGACTTCCCCTTGTGATAGAGTCGGATCGACGGTCGGGCGACAGAGGCGTTTTTTTCGCGACGACATTCGAGGAGGCGAGGGACGTCCTGAAATACATCGTCGAAGAATCACCGCGCGGGGGAAGCGGAGACCGGATCATCGTCGGGGAACATGTGGATGGACAGAGGATGTCGCTGGCGATGGTCGTCGATGAGAAGTTCGTCTTCCCACTGGCAAGCGTATACAAATGGCGAGCGGTAACGGGTCCTCGAGTGCTGCGGGAAGTGACCGTCACGGGGGCGTGCTCGCCGGTGCCGTTCATCGGTAAGGCGGAGACGGATGCGCTCCTCGAAAACGTCGCATACCCCATTCTCCGGGGATTGGCGGCCGAAGGGATTACGTTCAGAGGCTTGCTTTCGGCCGATCTCGTTTTCCGGGGCGGAGATATTCGCCTTTTGGACGTCCATCTCGGATGTGCTCCTCTGGAAGCGCAAACGATTATGCCGGGTCTGCCGGGAGACATCGGCGACATAATCCTTGCGTCCTTGGAAGGAAAGCTTTCGCATCTGAAGATGCGCGAGGATGGAAGGTCAGTGGTCTGCGTCGCGCTTTTTTCAAAAGACAGCGGACCTCGCGCGGAGGGTGGACTCCACATCGAGGGGCTCGACGCCATCAGAGCGACCGAGAACGTCTTCGTATTCCACCACAATACGGTTTTCGAAGATCGCCGTGTCATGACACGCGGCGGTGACGTTCTATCGGTCGCGGCGATCGGCTCGGATCCGCTGCAGGCGGCGAAGAAGGCGTATCAGGCAATCGGGAACATTCATTTTGACGGGATTTACTACAGCAACGACGTTGGGTACAATATCCCGCAGGAAAGGAGGCCTGTATGACACCGAGGGTGTTTATCATTTTGGGGAGCGAATCGGATCTCCCGGTCATGGAAAAAGCGGTCGACGTGCTCGAGGAATTGGACATTCCATGCACGATGACGGTCGCGTCGGCGCACAGATCTCCGGCGCGCGCCGTAAAGCTCGCCACGAATGCGGAAAAGGAAGGGGTGGATGTGATCATAGCGGGAGCCGGCATGGCGGCTCACCTCGCGGGCGTTCTCGCAGCCCACACGGTGCTCCCAGTTATCGGCGTGCCTATCAACTCGTCCCCTCTCAACGGGCTGGACTCTCTACTCTCGACGGTACAAATGCCCCCCGGAGTGCCCGTCGGGACGATGGCGATCGGCACCGCGGGGGCGAGGAATGCCGCATTCTTCGCGGCTCAGATCATAGGCCGGAAAGATCCGAAAGTCGCGGAGAGGCTGAAGGCGCACAAGAAAAAGATGGCGGAAGACATCGAAAAGAAGGCGCGATCCCTGGAGAAAGGGAAGTCCTCGCCGAAGACGTGAAAGAGCGCGTACCCGCGTCGCGTATCAGCTTTACGGTGCACACGCGCGCGCGTGCTCCCGAGTTCCGTGATTAGCGCTGAGGAGTGGTTACCCTGAAGAGTCCTTCTCTCTTGGCTGGACGGGATTGCGGCGGATAGATTACCTTCTCCCCCCCCGGGTTCCGTAACCGCCTTTCTCCCGAAACTGGCTTCTTTCCCTGCGCTCCTGTTGAGGTTTTGCCTCGTTAACGACGAGGTTCCTCTCCATGAACGTATTGCCATTCAACTGAGTCACCGCTTTCTCGGCTCCTTCATCCGTGGCCATCTCCACAAAGCCGAACCCTCTCGCTCTGCCGGTCGAAGCATCTTTAATGAGTCTCACCGAAACAACTTCACCTGCCTGGGAAAACAGGTTTTTCACATCCTCCTCGGTTGCTTTAAAGGAGATGTTGCCTACATAAAGCCTCTTACTCATCCTTCCTCCTTCGGTTATTGTCGCGCCGGGTGTCTTTCATCCCCGAAGCCGCGCACGGTGCAGACTAACTATGTAGGATGAAACCGCTGTTTGTCAAGTAAGCGAAACGTCACTTTGATGAGGGTACGAGGGGAGCGGCCCGCACGCGTGATCATCCGTCCGTCAGTGTCGGGAGCGGATATCCTGAATCGCTTCTTCCGCGATCATACGGACGTCCGAATTTTCGGAGGATAGCAACTCTTCGAGGTAGGGAATCGTCTCGGCGTTTCCTATCAGGCCGAGAACGTACGCCGCATCACCCTGCACGAGCGGGCTGCTCTCCCCGAGGAGGGGGAGCAGGACCCTGATCGCCTCGCGTGTGTTGCCGCCATCCTCGACCGCGAGGGCTTCGAGGAGCGCGATCGTTCCGATACGGACGCGAATGCGTTCATCCGTCAGAAGAGCGGGGATGTAGTCATAGAGACCTTTGTCGTGTTTGAACATATCGACGATATTGTCGAGCATGCCGTTTTCCATATAATCGGCGATCATCTTCTGCATGTCGAACGTATCCGGTTCTCTGTGCTCCATCCTGCTTGGTATCATAGCACAAAGATTTTCGAAAACGTGGCCGCTGAGCTTTGTTGTATAATTCCGGAGTGATTCTCGCGGGCGGTCATGCCGGCGGAAACGCGCCACTCCCGAGAGAATGCTCTCGGCGGCGGCGTGCGCAGCGTTCGGAACGACGGTCACAGCAAATCTTTTTTGCCGGTCACCGGAGTCTATGAAGATCTACAATACGCTTTCCGGACAGAAGGAAGAATTCGTCCCTCTTTCTCCGAACGAGGTGAAGATCTATGCCTGCGGGGTCACCGTCTATGACTATTGCCACATCGGCCACGCGCGGAATGCGATCGTCTTCGATGTCATCAGGCGCTACCTTCAGTACAAGGGTTTCCGCGTCACGTACGTACGAAACTTCACGGACATTGACGACAAGATTATTCAGAGGGCGAAGCAGGAGGGACTGCCCTGGAATGTCGTCGCGCAGAAGTATACAGACGAATACTATAACGACATGGACCGACTCGGGGTGGGGAGAGCCGACATCGAGCCGAAGGCGACCGACCACATTCCTGACATCATCGCGATCGTCAAAAATCTCGTCGATCGCGGTTTTGCGTACGAAGCAGACGGGAGCGTCTATTTTTCGGTCGATGCCTTCCCGGATTATGGGAAGCTCTCGAAAAGGGATAAGGAGGAAATGATCGCGGGGGCGCGCGTCGAAGTCGATGAGCGCAAGCGGAATCCTCTCGATTTCGCCCTCTGGAAGAAGTCCAAAGAGGGAGAGCCTTTCTGGGAAAGTCCCTGGGGCAGGGGAAGACCGGGCTGGCACATCGAGTGCACGGCGATGTCAATCAAGCACCTCGGGGAGAGCTTCGACATCCACGGAGGAGGCGCGGACCTCCTCTTCCCGCACCATGAGAACGAGATCGCCCAGTCCGAAGCGGCGACAGGCAAACCGTTCGTACGGTACTGGGTCCACAACGGGTTCATCACGATCGATAAGGAGAAGATGTCGAAGTCGCTCGGCAATTTCTTCACCATACGGGAGATTCTCGATCGGTTCGATCCGGAAGTGGTGCGGCTCTTTCTGCTGTCGACGCATTATCGGAGCCCCATCGAGTTTTCGGACGCTGTGCTCAGAGAGGCCGAGGTCTCGCTGGACAAGTATTATTCGACGGTCTTGAGGATTCGTGAGTTTGAAGAGCAGAGTGAAGGGGGAGAATCTCTCCGGAAGGCTGGAGAACTCTTTTCCCGGCACCTTGCCGATTTCCCGAGGAAATTCGAAGAAGCGATGGACGACGACTTCAATACCGCCCTCGCGATCGGGTACATTTATGAGTTGATCAGGGAGCTCAACAGGTTTCTCGATGCGAGGCCGTGGGGAAGTCGGGCCCGGGAGCTGGTCGCGGCGGCGGAACGATCGCTCGCGCAAGTCGGGGGTGTCCTCCATCTCTTCCAGCGGAGCCCCTCGGAGTGGTACGCTTCCCTGATGAAGGTGAAGCGCCTCGGACTCGCGGAGGCGGAAATACGGCGCCGGATCGAGGAGCGTCAGGAAGCGCGGCTCAAGAAAGACTGGCGGCGGGCGGATGAAATACGTCATGAACTCGAGGAGAGAGGAATCATCCTTGAAGATAAAAAGGGGAGAACGGACTGGAAGGTCAGGGTCGGATGAAGACTGGATTTACGGCGTAAATCCTCTCCTCGAGGCACTCATGTCGGGGAGGGCCATCGCGAGGATCTACCTTTCGTCCGGCAGACGCGACAAAATTTCCGATATCGCGAGGGAAGCCCTCGCCCGCCACGTGCCGTTTACGTTCGTTGATGCTTCATTCTTTGACAAGAGATTCCCGAAGGGGCACCAGGGTGTGGCAGCGCGCGTTCTGCCCAAACAGACGTGGTCGCTCGAGGAGGTTCTCACGATTCCCTCGAAGAAGGAGGAGGTTCCTTTCTTCCTCGTTTTGGATTGCATAGAAGACCCGAGGAATCTGGGCGCGATTGTGCGCGTCGCCGAAGCGGCAGGAGTTCACGGTGTCATACTCCAAAGCCGCCGCTCCGCATTGCCTGGTGCCGAGGCGGCGAAGACCTCCGCGGGGGCCCTGGAATATGTCCCTATCGCGGTGGTCCCCAACGTGAAGCACGCTCTGTACGCGTTGCGCGAGGAGGCGGTTACGATCGTTGGGACCGATGCGAATGCGCCGGGGCTGCTCTGGGAGACTGATCTCACGCACCCTTTAGCTCTCGTCGTCGGTTCCGAGGGCGAAGGGCTTCGGAAGACCGTTCGGGATCTCTGCGACGTCGTACTAAGGATACCCATGATTGGTCGCGTAAACTCCCTCAACGTCTCTGCGGCAACATCGATTTTTGCATTCGAGGTTTTGAGACAAAGAATGATTAAGAAGGAGCAATTTGAAGAAAAGTAGGAATATTTGAACCTGTATGGCTTTTTTCTCTAATTGACGTTTACGTAGAAAAAATTGTTAAATTTTAATTCTGATGCAAAGGGATTAGTGTTGTCTTTTTCGGCCCTAAAAGTGCCCAGAGGAAGGAACGAGGCCACCGTAGCTCAGCAGGCAGAGCAGCTGATTTGTAATCAGCGGGTCGGGGGTTCGATTCCCTTCGGTGGCTCCAGGTCTATGAAAGATACGGGAGAGGTTCCCGAGCGGCCAAAGGGAGCAGACTGTAAATCTGCCGGCGCAGCCTTCGGAGGTTCGAATCCTCCCCTCTCCACCAGACGAATTTTGCGTGGCAAAATTCCGAGTGATTAGTTTTTTAGTGGATGGTGAAGAGAAGGTGAAAAGAGAAGGATACACATTGCCATGGTTTTAAGATGCCGCACGCCATCCACTAATCACTTTTCACTACTCACTGTCGTTGAGTGCGGGAGTAGCTCAGTGGTAGAGCGTCAGCCTTCCAAGCTGAGGGTCGCGGGTTCGAATCCCGTTTCCCGCTCCATATGCCCATGTAGCTCAGTCGGCAGAGCACATCCTTGGTAAGGATGAGGTCACCGGTTCAATCCCGGTCATGGGCTCTGAAAAAGCGAAGAGCATGCGCAGCCGAGTCGGTCGTCTTCCGGAAGAGACGATGAGCGGGTTGCCTCGAGAAAAAAAGCAACGTAAGGAGGAGGAAGAATGGCGAAGGCGAAATTTGAGAGGGTAAAGCCTCATGCGAACATAGGGACGATCGGGCATGTA